>DATILY010000013.1:0-64849 GCA_035475895.1 Casimicrobiaceae bacterium
ACGTACTTGTTCACGCCGACCACGGGCTTTTCGCCGTTGGCCTTCTTGAGTGCCGTCTCGTAGGCGAAGTCGGCGATGCGGCGCTGGAACCAGCCGTCCTCGGTCAGCTTGACGGTGCCGCCGTTCTGGTCGACGTAGTCGATCACCTTGAAGATCTCGCGCTCGTATTGCGTCGTCAGGCTCTCCACGTAATAGGAGCCCCCGAGCGGATCGACCACGTCGGCAGCGCCCGATTCCTCGGCGATGATCTGCTGCGTGCGCAGGGCGATGCGCATCGCGTCCTCGGTCGGGATGGCGAACGCCTCGTCCATGCCGTTGGTGTGCAGGCTCTGCGCGCCACCGAGCACGGCTGCAAGCGCCTGCAGGCCCGTGCGCACGACGTTGATCTCGTACTGCGGCTTGGTGAGCGAGGCGGCGGCCGTCTGGCAGTGGAAGCGCAGCCGCATCGATTCGGGATTGCGCGCGCCGAAGCGCTCCTTCATGAGCTTGGCGTACACGCGGCGCACGGCGCGGAACTTCGCGATCTCCTCGAAAAAGTCCGCCTGGCACACGTAGAAGAAGGCGAGCCGCGGCGCGAAGTCGTCCACGCCCATGCCGGTCTTGCGCACCTCCTCCACGTAGGTAATCAGGTTGCACATCGTGAAGGCGACTTCGTCGAGCGGCGAGCTGCCGGCCTCCGAGATGTGATAGCCCGAGATGTTGATCGGGTTGTAGCGCTTCATGTTGCGCGCGCAGTACGTGATGCAGTCACGCACGATGCGCACCGAGGGCGCGATCGGGAAGATCCATTCCTTCTGCGCCTGGTATTCCTTCAGGATGTCGGCCTGGATGGTGCCGGACAGCTTGTGGAGGTCGAGCCCTCGCTTTTGCGCCAGTGCGACGTACATCGCGAGCAGGATCCACGCGCTCGGATTGATCGTGAGCGACACGGAGATCGACTCGAGGTCGATGCCGTCGAACAGATGCTCCATGTCGGCGAGCGTGTCGATGGCGACCCCTTCGCGGCCGACCTCGCCTTCGCTCATCGCATGATCGCTGTCGTAGCCCATCAGGGTCGGCATGTCGAAGTCGGTGGAAAGACCCGTCTGCCCGTTCGCGATGAGGTACTTGAACCGCTGATTGGTGTCCTCGGCCGTGCCGAACCCGGCGATCTGGCGCATGGTCCACAGCCGGCCGCGATACATCGTCGGATACGGGCCGCGCGTGAAGGGATAGCGGCCGGGCAACCCGATGTCCTCGAGCGGCGTGTCGGCCACGTCGAGCGCGGTGTATGTGCGCTTGACCGGGAAGCCGCCGATCGTGCGGAATTCCGCCTTGCGCTCGGGTGCGCGCGCGACGAACCGCGCGACATCGCCGCGCTCCCAGTCCGCCACCTCGCCCGCGAGCCGCTGCAGTGCGTCGGGATCGAATGCGGACTTGCCGCGAAACACCGGGTCGTTCATGCGTCGCCTCCGAAGGAATGCCCGGCGAGCAGCCGCAGCGCCGCCGAATGGGGAGACAGGACGCGGCGTCCGATCTCCTCGAGCAGGGTTTGCAGGTGACCGGTGCGCTCGCGCTCGAAGCGCTCACGCAGCAAGTCCTCACCGGCCTTGAGCAGGCGACGCTCGGCGATCTGCGCGCGCCGCCGCTCGATCTCACCGGTCTCATCGAGGCTCGCCCGGTGCCGGTCGATGGCCGCCAAGACGTCGCCGATGCCTTCCTGGCGCAGCGCGCTCGTCGGCACGATCGGCGCGCGCCACGCGCTGGCGTGCCCGATGGCGAGGCCGAGTCCGAGCATGCCCTTGAGGTCGGCGATGGTGCGATTCGATTCGGGGTTGTCGCACTTGCTCACGACGTGGACGTCGGCGATCTCGAGGATGCCGGCCTTGATCGCCTGGATGTCGTCGCCCAGGCCCGGCGCGGAGACGACGACGGTCGTGTGCGCCGCGCGCGCGACGTCGACTTCATCCTGCCCGACCCCGACGGTCTCGATCATCACCATGTCGTATCCGGCGGCGTCGAGCACGTCGACGGCTTCGAGCGTGCCGCGGGCGAGCCCGCCGAGCGATCCGCGCGTCGCCATGCTGCGGACGAACACGCCCGGGTCGCCCCCGAGATCGCCCATGCGGATACGATCGCCCAGGATGGCGCCGCCCGAAAACGGGCTCGAGGGATCGATCGCAACGATCGCGATCCGGCGTCCGGAGCGGCGCACTTCGGCCGCGAGGCGTGCGACGAGCGTTGACTTGCCGCTGCCTGGCACACCCGTGATGCCCACGACGTGCGCCTTGCCCGCGCGGGCGAAGAGCGCATCGAGCGCGGGCCGTGCTTCGGCGACCCCGGATTCGGCCCGCGTGAGCAGGCGCGCGATCGCGCGCACGTCGCCCGCGAGGACGCGCGGGACGAGCTCGTGCGAGGCGACGTACGCCATGCCGCTTCAGCCCTTCAGCCGGGCGTTCATCTCGCGAAACACCTCGCGATCGTCGATCACCCGCCGTGCCTTGAAATCGGTGCGCGGAAACGTCCCGGGCGGAACGATCTCCACCTTGGCGCGCAGGCCGAGCAGGCGATGGAGGTGGCGCAGCGCTTCGTCGCGCATCGTTTCCGGCATGACCATCGCGGTCGCGTCCGCCTCGATGCGGATGAGCAGCTCATCCATGGCGCCTTCGCGGGTGATGATGATGCGATGCTCGCCCCCGTAGCCGGTGAGCTGGTTGACGACGGCATCCACCTCGCTCGGATACACGTTCTCGCCGCGGATGGTGAACATGTCGTCGATGCGTCCGAACACGCCTTGCGGCAGGCGCGGATACGTGCGCCCGCACGGATTCGGCTCGTTCTCCCACAGCGTGAGGTCGCCGGACATGAGGCGGATCATCGGCTGCGACGTGCGCTCGAGATGCGTGTACACGGGCGTTCCGCGCTGGCCGTACGGCACGCGCGTGAACGTGCGCGGATCGCATACCTCGGTGTAGACGACGTCCTGCCACAACAGCATGCCATCGGTCTCGGCGCTGCCCGCGATGTTCATGAACGGCGTCATCTCGGCCATGGAGCCGCAGTCGATCACCCGCGCGTCGTAGCTCGTCGCGATGCGGTCGCGCACGCCCGGCACGGAGGCGCCGGGCTCGCCGGAGAAGAACATCGTCTTGATGCCGAAGCGGCGCGGATCGTAGCCTTCGGCGCGCGCCACGTCGGCCAGGTGCAGCGCGAACGACGGCGTGCCATAGAACGCGTCGGGCTTCATGAGGTCGAGCCACATGGCCGCGCGTGCGGTCATGCCCGGCGCACCGGCGCCGAACGGGAAGGCCTTCGCGTGCAGCCGCTCGGCGCCCGCGAGCGTGCCCCAGGACCCCATGTAGAGGCTGAAGATCGCGGCGATGAACACCGCGTCGCCCGGACGGATGCCCATGCCCCACATGATGCGGGCATGCGCGTTCGCGATCGCGTCCCAGTCGGCGCGCGAGATGCCGAATGCGGTCGGCCGTCCGGTCGTGCCGGACGTGCCGTGCACGTGATGTATCTCGCTCTCCGGCACGCACAGGTAATCGCCGAACGGCGGATGGCCGCCCTGCGCGACGCGCAGGTCCTGCTTGCTGATGACGGGCACCCGCGCCTCGAAGTCCTCGAGCGTGCGCAGATGGTCGGGATGGAACCCCGCCTCGTCCCATTTGCGCCGGTAGAACGGCGCGTGGTCCCATGCATACCGCGTCAGCGCCTGCAGGCGCGCGAGGATCGCGGCGTCGCGCTCGGCGGCCGGCATCGTTTCACGGCGCGTGAACCAGTAGCGCGCGTCACGCGGAGGGAAATAGTCGTCGTCGTAGCGCGGCGGGAAAGACCACGCTTCCATCACCGCGGCCCCCGCTCCTGCACCACGCGACGGATCATCGCGACGATCGCGTCGGGCGGCGTGTCCTGCAGCATGATCTCGCGCACGCCGATGGCCCTGAGCTTCGGCAAGTCCTCGTCGGGAATGACACCGCCGCCCACGACCAGGATGTCGTCGGCGCCGCGCGCCTTCAGCTGTTCGACGATCCGGGGGAACACGGTCATGTGCGCGCCGGAGAGAATCGACACGCCGATCACGTCGGCATCTTCCTGCACGGCGGCCTCGACGACCTGGTCGGGCGTGCGATGCAGGCCCGTATAGATGACGTCCATCCCCGCATCGCGCAGGGTGCGTGCGACGATCTTGACGCCGCGGTCATGGCCGTCGAGCCCGACCTTGGCGATGAGCACGCGGATGCGTTCCGGGGCGCTCTCCACGATTCCTCCGTTTTGAATACTGTATACGGTATTCATCGGCGTATGCGATGTCAAGCGTACACCGCGCGCCACGCGCCGGCGCGCGGGCCGCGGGCATCCGTGGAAGGCCCTACCAGCCTGCCGATAGGGTGTGCGACGAGCCGCGAATCCGCCAAGGCGCCCCGGTCCATCTAAACTCGTCGCCTTGGCGCCGAGGAGCCACCTGCCATGCCCCGCTATGTCCTTCCGATGCTGATCCTGGCGGTGGTTGTCGTCGCGTTGACGCTCACGTGGCTCACGCTCGGGCGCACCAGCGCCGACATCGCGGTCGCCGACCAGGACGTCGGGCCGTTCCACCGCATCGAGGTGAGCGGAGCGGCCGACGTGGTGCTGCAGAAAGGCGCGACCGAGCACGTCAGCGTCGAGACGCCCGCGCGCGGGTCGCGTCTCGTCGCGCAGGTGCGTGGCCCGACGCTCTTCATCGAATCACGGGATAACCGGCGCTGGTGGTCGTCGATCTTCGGCCGCGGAGGCGCCCGCACGGCGCGCGTTACGGTGACGTACCGCACGCTCGACGCCGTGACGTTATCGGGCGCCGTCAAGCTGCAGGCGACCGGCCTCGATACGCCCGAGCTGCGCCTGGAGGCAAGCGGCGGCAGCTCCGTGCGCCTCGACGGCCTGCGCACCGCGCGCCTGCGCGTCAACGGCTCGGGCGCCCTCAAGGCGGACGTGACCGGCGAAGCGGCGGAGCAGACCGTGTCGATCTCGGGCGCGGGCGAGTACAACGCAGAGCGCCTGGCAAGCATCGACGCGAAGGTGAACGTGAGCGGCGTCGGGCACGTGATCGTGCGCGTCGACAAGACGCTCGCAGCTTCGATTTCCGGCGCGGGCAGCATCGAGTACTACGGCAACCCGCAGGTCAAGGAGCACGTGAGCGGAGTCGGCCGTGTGCGCCGGCGCGAAGCGCGGATGTCCGAGCCGCCGCGCTGGCATGTCGCGGCGTGGCACGCGCGCGGCTCCTGCGCGCATATAGCGCAGGCTGCCTGAGCTCCCGCGGGCAGCGGAGTCGTTGCCCGATCCTCAATGCACCGTGCGCTCGACGTCGTCGCCGCGGCAGAATCGCCGCAGCCCGGTTGCGGCATCGCGATCGGGCTGGATGCCCGGCATGGCGCGTACGTCCAGCACGCGGCAATCGGCGAGGAGCGTCGTGATGGCGTGCACGGCGTCCGGAATGCGCTCGTAGGGCTCGACCGGATAGCGGAAGCCTTCGGCATCGCGCGGCGAGAACGGTGACGACAGGCCGAGGCGGATCTCGCCTCCGCCCCTTGCGTCCGGCGCCTCGTGCGCACTGATGACGGCGGTGGGCTCGCCGTAGCGCGCGCGCAATGCCCGCAACGCATTGCCGGCGAACAGCTCGAGGGCCACCTGGCGTTGCGCGCTTCGGCCGGCGGCGAGCGCGGGAACCAGGCGGCTCGGCGTACCGGGTAACGCAAGAACGGTGGTGCGGGGGGTGGCAAGCGCGCTCGACAACCGGCGGCTCAGCACGAGCGCATTGGCCTTTTGCGCGACGGCGCGCAATGGATCGGCGTGGGGCGCACACAGCGCATACCCCACGATGAAGCGCAAATGCGCCGCTTCGTGCGCCGCATCGACCAGGATCGGTGCAGCCGGCAGCTCCAGCGCATGCGTGGACAGGCCGTCGAGCAGCGCGCGCGCCTGCACGCACAGCCCGGGGAGCGCCGCCGCGTCGAGCGACTCGCTGCCCGCCAGTGTCGCGGACACCGCGACGTGCGCGTCCCCGGCGACCAGGCCGTTGTCACGCAGCGCGGCGCTGATTGCGGGCGCATCGACCGTTGCAGGCAGCAATGCCGGTTCGCCTTCGGCGTCGCGCGCTGCAACGACGACCAAGGGCAAGGCGAAGAGCACGATCGACAGATTGCGCTGCGTCAGCACGGCAGCCTCGGTGACGCCCAGCCGGCGCCACAGATGCCGGTAGACATCCGCGGCGGGCGCGCCCGCGAGCAAGCCCGTCAACCCTGCACCATCGCCTGCCCGAACGTGCGCACCCAACGCTTCGTCGATGCTCGCATCGATGCGCTCGCCCGCCTCGACGCCCGTCAGCGCGAGTCGTTCGATGACCCGCGCGTAGATCGCCTGCGCCGCCGCAGGGGCGGCAGCGGCCGTGGGCCAGCGGCGTGGATCGGGCAGTTCGAACGGCATGGTCATGGCGGTCGGCACCGATTGTCGCATCGCGTCCGCGGACGCATGCGGGACGAACGCTACAATGCGGCTCCTTTCCGACCGCGGAACAGCGTCGTGCGCGTCTCCCAGTTCTATCTCGTCACGCTGAAGGAGGCGCCTGCCGAGGCCGATGTCGTGAGCCAGCAGCTCATGCTGCGCGCGGGCCTCATCAAGAAAGTCACGGCGGGGATCTACTCCTGGCTGCCGCTGGGCCTGCGCACGCTGCGCAAGGTGGAGCAGGTCGTGCGCGAGGAGATGAATCGCGCCGGCGCGCTCGAGACCTACCTGCCGCACGTGCTGCCTGCCGAGCTGTGGGAGGAAACCGGCCGGTGGGACAAGTTCGGTCCGCTGTTGCTGAAGATCAAGGATCGCCACCAGCGCGACTTCCTGTTCGGCCCGACGCACGAGGAAATCGTCACCGACATCGTGCGCAAGGACGTGCGCAGCTATCGCCAGCTGCCGCTTAATCTCTACCAGATCCAGGCGAAGTTCCGCGACGAGATCCGGCCCCGCTTCGGCGTCATGCGCAGCCGCGAGTTCCTGATGAAGGACGCGTACTCGTTCGACGTGGATCGCGATGCGCTCATGACGAGCTATCGCGCGATGTATGGGGCCTACGAGCGCATCTTCACGCGCCTGGGGCTGCGCTTTCGCGCGGTGGAGGCCGACACGGGCGCGATCGGCGGCTTCGCGTCGCACGAATTCCAGGTGCTCGCCGATTCGGGCGAGGATGCGATCGCCTTCGATCCCGACTCGGGTTATGCGGCCAACGTCGAGCAGGCCGAAGCGCTCGCGCCCGCTACGCCACGGCCCGCGCCCGGCGAGCCGATGCAGAAGGTGCCGACGCCGGGCAAGTCGACGTGCGAGGACGTCGCTGCGCTGCTCGGCCTGCCGCTCACGCGCACCGTCAAGTGCATCATGGCGTTCGCCGGCGAGCGCGTGCACATGCTCCTCCTGCGGGGCGATCGCATGCTCAACGAAGTCAAAGTGGGCAAGCTGGACGGCCTCGAGGGCTGGCGCTGGGCCACCGATGCCGAGATCGTCGCGGCGACGGGCTGCGCGCCCGGCTACCTCGGTCCTGTCGGCATCCCGCAAGACATGCCGCTCATCGCCGATCGTGAGGTCGGCGCAATGGCCGATTTCGTGTGCGGCGCGAACGAGGCAGATTTCCACCTGCGCGGCGTCAACTTCGGCCGCGACGCCCGCGAGCCCGACCGCATCGCCGATATCCGCAACGTCGCCGAAGGCGACCCCTCGCCCGACGGCAAGGGGCGGCTGTCCATCGTGCGCGGCATCGAGGTCGGCCACGTGTTCGCGCTGGGCGACGTCTACTCGCGCGCCATGGGCGCCACGTACCTCGATGCGAGCGGGCAGGCGCAGATGATCCAGATGGGCTGCTACGGCATCGGAGTCACCCGCGTGGTGGCCGCCGCCATCGAGCAGAACCATGATGCTCGTGGCATAATCTGGCCCCCTGCGATGGCGCCGTTCGCGGTCGCGGTGGCGCCTGTAGGCTACGAACGCAGCGACGCCGTACGGACATTGGCCGACCGCCTGCACGAGGAGCTCACGCAGGCCGGCGTCGAGGTGCTGCTCGACGACCGGGGTGAGCGGCCTGGTGTGATGTTTGCTGACCTGGAGCTGATCGGCATCCCGCACCGGGTCACCATCGGCGAGCGGGGCCTGAAGGAGCAGAAGGTGGAATACCAGGCGCGGCGCGATACCGCGCCTACCGCAGTGCCGGTGCAGGACATCGCACGCTTCGTTCTCGAACGCCTACGATCGACATGACGTCTTTGGCTGGATCCCGCCCCCTGGCGGCACTTCGACTGGGCACGCTGGTGCTCGTGACAGCGTTCGCGCTCGGGGCGCCGCGATCCGCCTTCGCCGGCGCGCAGGCCGAAGAAGTCCTGGCGCCTTCCGTGGTCGCCGGGCTCGCGGCTGCCGTGGCAGACCAGCCGGTACCCGTGGACTACGCGCGCCGCCCCGACGTCAAGCCATGGATCGATGCGATGTCGCAGCGCCTGGCGCCGCGCCTGGCCAACACGGCGGAGCGGACGGATTTCCTCGCAACCGTGTACTACGAGGCCACGCGCGCGGGGCTCGATCCCGAGCTCGTGCTCGCGGTGATCCATCACGAGAGCGGCTTCCACAAATATGCAGTGTCGCCGGCGGACGCGCGCGGCTACATGCAGGTCATGCCGTTCTGGACCCGCCTCATCGGCACGGCCGGGCAGAACCTGTTTCACCTGCGCACCAATCTACGCTACGGGTGCACGATCCTGCGGCACTATCTCGGCATCGAGAACGGCGACGTCTATCGCGCGCTCGGCCGCTACAACGGCAGTCTCGGCCGCGCCGAATATCCGACGGCCGTCATGACGGCGTTGTCACGCTATCGTACCGTGCCCATGCAAACGGACGTCGCGCGCGCCACCATCCCCGAGCAGCCGCAGTTCGCCCTGCGTAACGTCAGCGCCGCACCGGCGCGCTGATCCAACGGCTCGTGATGCGCGCCAGCGCCGCGCCGTGCGGGCGCTTCGCGCCGTCGCCCACGGGTCCCTTGCATTTCGGCTCGCTCGTGGCAGCGCTCGCGAGCTTCGCCGACGCGCGTGCTGCGGCAGGCCGCTGGCTGCTGCGGATCGAAGACGTCGACACGCCACGCAGCGTCGAAGGCGCCGAGGCAGCCATCGTCGCGATCCTGCGCGCGTTCGGCTTTGCATGGGATGGCGATGTGATGCGCCAATCGGCGCGCACGGCGGCGTACGAGCAGGCGCTGTCCCGCCTGCGCGCGCAAGGGCTCGTCTACGAGTGCGCGTGCACGCGGCGCGACCTGGAAGGCGCGCCGCTCGTGAACGGCGAGCGCGTGTATCCGGGCACCTGCCACGCCGGGATCCCGCCCGCGCATGCGCATCGCACGCAACGCAGCCTGCGCGTGCGCGTGCCCGACGAAACCATCGCGTTCGTCGATCGCCTGCAAGGTCCGCAGGCCCAGGCGCTGCAGCGCGACGTGGGCGACTTCGTGGTGCGGCGCGCCGATGGCCTGTTCGCTTACCAGCTGGCCGTCGTCGTCGACGACGCTGCGCAGGGCGTGACGAGCGTGGTGCGCGGTGCGGATTTGCTCGCATCGACGCCGCGCCAGATCTTCCTGCAGCGTGCGCTCGGCATGCCGACGCCTTCGTACCTTCACGTGCCGGTGGTGCTCGATCGCGCGGGACAGAAGCTGTCCAAGCAGACGAGGGCCGATCCGGTCGGCGGCGACGCATGTGCTGCGCTGCTGCGAGCGTGGCGCTTCCTCGACCAGCCGCCACCGCCGCGGCCGCCTGCGCATCCCGCGCAGTTCTGGGCGCATGCGCTCCGCGCGTGGACGCCTTCGCGCCTGCCGCCCGTTGCCATGCTGCCCATGCCGCGTTGAGCGCACGCAGTTCGCATCAGGGTCGCGGTACGGCATGGTCTCGTCCAATCGGTGGAGCGAGGCATTGCATCGCTGCCGTATAATGCGCGCCATCCTCCGCTTTGCCCGTGCGGACGTCGCATTGCGCCGCCCGCCGCGCCTTCATTCCGTATGACTACGCTGGTCGTCGTCCGCAAGGGCGACTCCGTTGCCATCGCTGCCGATTCACTGACGACCTTCGGAGACACGCGTCTTGCGGCCGAGCACGACGCCACGTACGACAAGATCGTGCGCCACCGCGACACCTACATCGGCCTGTGCGGCTCCGCCGCGCACCAGCTGGTGTTCGAGAGCCTGCTCGCCAAGAACGGCGACCTCGACTTCTCGAACAAGGCCGCCATCTTCGAGACCTTCCGCAAGCTGCATCCGATCCTCAAGGAGCAGCACTTCCTGAACCCGAAGGAAGAAGAGGACGATCCGTACGAGTCGACGCAAATCACCGCGCTGATCGCCAACGGCCACGGCATCTTCGGCGTGTATTCGATGCGCGAGGTGTTCGAGTACACGCAGTTCTGGGCCGCGGGCTCGGGCCGCGAGTTCGCGCTCGGCGCCATGCAGGCGCTGTATCAGCGGTTGCGCACGCCCGACGCCGTCGCGAAGGCCGGCGTCGAGGCCGGTGCCCTGTTCGACAAGAATTCCGCGCTGCCGCTCACGCTCTACACGCTGCCGCTGCTCGCGCGTCGCGCAGGGTAAGTCGTGGCAACCGCCCTTCCTCCCGCGGCGCCCGCTGCGGCCGACGCGCTCACGCCGTTCGTGTTCGAGCACGCCGCCATCCGCGGCGCGGTGGTGCGGCTCACGGGCGCGACGCGCGCCATCCTCGCGTGCCATGCCTATCCCGCGCCGGTGGCACGTGCGCTCGGCGAGCTGCTGGCCGCCACCGCGCTGCTGGCGTCCACGCTCAAGCTCGACGGCAGCCTCATCGCGCAGTTGAGCGGCAATGGACCGCTGCGACTGCTCGTCGTGGAGTGCGACGGCACGCTGGCATTGCGCGCAACCGCGCAATGGTCTGAAGAACAGGTGGCCGCGCTCGGCGCGGATGCGTCACTGGCCGCGCTGGCCGGATCGCCGGCGGCCGCGCGGCTCGTCATCACGCTCGACCCGCGCACCAGCGGCAGCCTGTATCAAGGCATCGTCGCACTCGACGGCGATTCGGTCGCCCGCTCCATCGAGCACTACCTCACCACCTCCGAGCAACTGCAGAGCCGATTGCGCCTCGACGTGCGCGAGGGCGAAGCGGCCGGCGTGCTGCTGCAGCGGCTGCCCGCATCGACTGCGGACGACGAAGCGGTGTGGCGCCGCGCCACGACGAGCCTCGACGATGCTGAGCTGCAGGTGCTGCACGCTGCTGCACCGCTCGACCTGCTGCACGCGCTCTTTGCAAGCGACGACCTGCGCGTGTTTCCCGCGCGCGGGGCGCGCTTCGCGTGCAAGTGCTCGCAGGCGCGCGCCGAGAACGCCCTGCGCATCGCCGGGCGCGACGAGGTCGAAGCCGCGCTTGCGGACGCCGGCACGGTCGAGGTCACATGCGAGTATTGTGGCCGCGTCTACCGCTTCGATCCGGTCGCCGCCCGGGCGCTGTTCGCTGCCCTGCCGGGCGGCAGCGGTCCCACGTCATGACGCTCTATACGCCGCCGCTGTTCGACGCCCGCGATCGCGCCGCCATCTCGCGGCTGATGCACGATCATCCGTTCGCCACGCTGGTCACGCCGATCGCCGGTGAGCCTCACGTGACGCACCTGCCGTTGCTGCTCCTGCCCGATTGCGAGCCGCATGGCACGCTCATCGGCCACGTCGCGCGCGCGAATCCGCATTGGCGAAACGCCGCGGGCGTCGAGTCGATCGCCGTTTTCCACGGACCGCACGCGTACGTCTCGCCTTCCTGGTACGGCGAGCCGGCGAAAGCGGTGCCGACCTGGAACTACGCCACCGTCCACGCGCACGGCACGCTCGAGATCATCGAGGATCCCGCGCAAAAACGCGGCGTCCTCGACACGCTCGTGCAGCGCTTCGAGACCGGCCGTCCCGCGCCGTGGCGGTTCGGCATGCCCGAGCGCGAGCGCGATGCACTGGTTGGCGCCATCGTTGCGTTCCGGCTGCGCGTCAAGCGGCTCGAGGCGAAGTTCAAGCTGTCGCAGAACCGCAGCGCAGAAGACCGCGGGCGCGTCATTGCAGCGTTGGATGCGGAGCCCTACGCCGATGCCCACGCAACGGCCGCGTGGATGCGCGCGTACGCCGCTCCACCGGGAAACGATGAGCGGCGCTAGCGCAGCGCCGGACGCCGCACTCGCGCGGCTGCGAGTGGACAAATGGCTGTGGGCGGCGCGGTTCTACCGCACGCGCACGCTCGCCTCGGCGGCGGTCGAAGCGGGACAGGTGCGCGTGAACGGCGAGCGCGTGAAGCCCGCGCATGCGGTCACCGCGGGTGCCAGCGTCGAGGTGCGGCGCCAGGGCCTGGCCTGGATCGTCGTCGTGACCGCGCTCGCGGATCGCCGCGGCAGCGCCAGGGACGCCGCCCTGCTCTACCGTGAAACGGACGAAAGCGCCGCGGCGCGCGCAGCCGCCATTGCGGAGCGCGCCGCGAATGCGGCCGCCCGGGTGCCTGGCCGCCCCACCAAGCGCGATCGGCGCAAGCTCGAGGACTTCCTCAACGAGCCGTGATCTGCAGCGGCCCGGCCGGTGTCACGGCTGGCGCCGAACCGGCGCGTCGCGCGTGGCATTGGGATCGGGCGCCGGTTGGAAGGCCGGTTGCGGTGCGCTCGCGCGCGGCGCGTCGGCGGGGGCGCCGCGCGGCGGCCACAGCTGATAGCCGGTTGGCGGCGGCGTGCCGCCAGGCCGGATGGTGCCCGGCTCGCCCAGGTTGTGACCGCCGTGAAAATACGCATACGAGTCGCCGGTGTACGGATTCATGCTGCTGTCGCCGCCGCTGCCGCCACCGCCGCCACGCGCGGCCAGCGCCGCGCCGGACAAGCCCGCCGCGCAGGCAAGCGCGACGCCCGCCCGTAGCAGGGCCAACGTCCATCGATGTGTGTTCATGCCGCCTCCAACGGGTTGGATGGGCCGATTCCCACGGGAAATCAGCGCGTCGACGGTTAGAAGGCGTCGCAGCGGCAAGGTTTCCCGCGGCACGCTCGCCCTGCCAACGGCAAACGGGTCGCCGTGCGCCGGCTCAGCAGAGCCGCATGTTCGCGAGGTCGAGCAGGAATTCGGGCTGCCGGTAGCCGCGCAGGATCAGCCAGGCGAGGAGCGCAGCGATGACGAGACCGAGCGCATGCCAGCCTGCGCGGCGCAGGCCGGTGCGGCGGTTGGACGGAGAGCTGACCGGCGTGGCGTTTTCCACGCCGCCCATTATGCGCGCTGGGGCTCCTCGGGCAGGCTGTCGAGGCGTGCGACGGCCGCCTGCGCCAGCAGGCCTTGCGCGCGCATGCGTGCCATCACGGAATTGAAGTCGGCAGCCACTTGCGCGTTCTCGATCGGCTTGGCCAGCAGGTTCACGGCGCGGCCTGACACGATCAGCGGCGTATCCGCCGGCAGCGCCTGGCGCAGGCTGCGGATCTCCTGGCCGGCGATCTTGCCGGAGATGCCGCGGTCGAACAGCAATACGACCAGCGCCGGCTTGTAAGCCTTGGTGGCGCCTGCGATTTCCTGCGCGGGCACCCCCGCGCCGAGCGTCAGGCAGTTGGCGCCTTCGGTGAACAGGAGCAACTCGAGGATCGCCAGGCCCAGCTGATTGGGATCGTTGGGCGGCGTGGCGAGCAGGATCTGGCGGGCATCGCGCGTCGGACGCACCAGCCGCGTGACGTCGCGCAGGAGCCGCTGCGCGAGATCGGCGAAGCGCAGCTCCTGGTACGTCTGCATCTCGCCGCGCACCACCCGCTCGTGGACGGCCTCGTTGAGCGGGATGAGGGTTTGCTCGAGGAACTTGCGCAAGCCTTGCCCGACGAGCAGCTTGGACAGGTGATTCTGCAGCTCGCCGATGCGATGCGTGCCGAGCAGCCGCACGGCCGTGTCGATCTCCGCCGGCAGGGGCGGCGCATCGGCCACCGTGAGCCCGAGCATCGATTGCAGCGCGGTTTCGGCGAGCGGTACGACCGCGCCGGCGCGCCAGCCTTCGGAGAGCAGCTGCTTGATGAGCTTGAGCCGGCCGACCTGATCGGGCGGATACACCCGGTCGCCGAAGGAATCGCGCAGCGGCGCGGGAAAACCGTAACGGCGCTGCCACATGTACAGTTGCTCGCGCCGAAGCCCTGTGATGCGGACCACCTCGCGGATGTGCAGCGCGTCGGATGAATCGGCATTGCCCTCGACTGCGGCAATCGGGTTCAGCCCGCCTTCGCGGCGGCGCGTCGGTGCTTTGATGAGGATGCCCATCTGCGTCGTTCCTTGAGCGATTTGCGTCACTTCCGCTGCGCAGGCTGTCCTGCACAAGTATAGCCGCCGGACCGGCATCCCCCCGTGGTCATTCCAAGCGGCCTTGGTTCCTCTGGAGCTGTGCTGCACGACACTGGCATGCACGATACATGCCAATCAGGACGAGCGTGCTTGCCCTCCCTGGCCCTGTTGGGCCATGATCGCGGACCATCCGAGGCGCTCGTTGGAGTGCCGCCCGCCACCGACCGATGCCATCAGGCGCGGCGCAACGAAGGCCGGGCTAGACAGCGAGGTCCATGTTAGGGTTCGGCAAGCCAACGCGTGATCCACTGGCCGACGGCAAGACCGTGGCGCGGTGGCTCGCGTCCTTTCCTCCGGGCGATCCGCTGGCGGTGCACGGCGAGGTGCTTGCCGAGCTCGCGCGCATCGCCGAGCGTCACGCGCGGCGCACGCCGCAGCGCCTCGAAGCGATCTTCGAGCTGGATGCGCACACCGGGGCGCTGCGCGCCGCGCTCACCGCGCAATACATCGAGCACGCCAGTCGCAGCTCCAAGATCGAGCATCAGCTCTGGTCGGCGCTGTTCGACCTCACGCAGGCGTTCCTGCTTGCGTACCAGGCGTTCGCGCGCGAGGTGTCCGACCATGTACACAGCGCGAAATGGCAGGCGCTGCTGCCCGAGCTCGTGGGGCGGCAGATCGTGCACCTCGGCCTCGACGGCAAGACGCGGCTGTACCGCTTCGAGCAATGGATTCCGGCGAAGTGGGCGGAAGTGCACGCGCTGTTCTCGCTCGCCTGCTCGCGCCAGATCGAGCGTGCGCCGCTCGCGCTGGAAAAGAACGGCGTCACGACGACGATCGAGCATCAATATCTCGTGGTGCTGCTCATGCAGCTCATGGATGCCGGCAACCTCACCGCCCGGCACCTCGAGTGGATCTCCGAGGAGATGATCGAGTGGTGCGCGTCGTTGCGGCTCACGCTCGAGCCGTCGTCGGTCACGTCGTTCTACGTCGACCTCGCGAGCCGCGAAGGCCTCAAGCGCCGGCCGGCCGGGCCCCTGGAAGGCCGCGTGCTGTTCCTCGATACGCGCACGCTGCATGCGACGCTCATGCAGAACGCGGTGATGGTGGAGCAGAAGATCCGCAACCAGCCGTTGTCCGAGCGCACGCCGCGGCGCACCGAGCAGCTGAACCTGCTGCACAAGCTCGCCGCGCAAGTCGATCCGGAGTTCCGTCCGTTCGCGCGCCGCGGCGAGCGCACCGCTGCGGCCGGTACGGTCGACGCGATCGTCGGCTTCTCGAAGATCGCCGGCTATCTCAAGGAAGAGGAGCGCAATCCGGTTCCGCAGATCGAGCCGGGCGACAGCTTCGGTGGCACGATGGAGCTCGCGGTGTTCGGCCGAGCGCGCAACGAGCTCGACCGGCGCATGGAGCTCGCGCGCCGCCGCCTCGCCAATTTCGCGCCTGCGGGCGGCCCGTGGGAAGTGAAGGACGTCTCGCAAACGGGCTTTCGCCTGATCGCGCCGATGAGCGTCGCCAACGCAGTGACGCTCAACACGCTCGCCGCGATCCGCCCGCACGGACAGAGCAACTGGACGCTCGGGATCGTGCGGCGCATGAAGCGCCTGACGTCCGACCGCGCCGAGATCGGGCTGCAGATCGTCGCGACCACGCTGCTCGGCGTGGAGCTGAAGGAGCAGCGCAAGAACGTCGACGACGATTACTCCGTCGACGGCGAAGCCATCACCATCAACGGCCGCTCGTTCGGCGCGCTGTTCCTGGCGCTGCGCAAGCGCGAGGGTGACACGCCGGTGCAGTCGCTGGTCGTGCCGGCGGTGGAGTACCAGGCGTCGAAGCGCTTCAGGCTCGTGACGTCGCGCTCATCGTCGCCAGTCCGGTTCGGCCGGCTGATCGAGCAGCAGCCCGAGTGGGTATGGACCGCCGTCGAGCCGCTCGAGCTTGGCGCCAACCTCGTCGTGACGCCCACGATCCAGCGCAATCGCGGGGCGTGAGCGGCATGCGCGGCGCGGCGTATCCTCCAAGGATCCTGGGGAGCGACTGAGGCACCGCAATGAGCACGGACGTGGTCGACCCCTACGCGGAACTGTGCGCGGCGCATCGCTGGAACGTTCCTGCGCGCTTCAACATCGCGGCCGCCTGCTGCGGCCGCTGGGCGAAGGATCGCACGCGCTTCGGCCTGTACTGGGAAGACGAGGACGGCGCGCGCGCGGCGTTCACCTATTGGGATCTCCAGCGCGCCGCCAACCGCCTGTCGGGCGCGCTCGCCGCCCGCGGCATCGGCCGCGGCGACAAGGTCGCGCTCATCCTCCCGCAGCGGCCCGAGACGGTCGTGGCGCACCTTGCGGTGTACCAGCTCGGCGCAGTCGCGGTGCCGCTGTCGTTCCTGTTCGGCCCCGAAGCGCTGGAATACCGCCTCGTCAACAGCGAAGCGAAATGCGCGTTCGTCGACAGCCAGTCGCTGCCCAATCTTCTGCCGATCCGTGCGCGCACGCCGGGCGTCGCGCTGGTCATCGGCGTAGCGGGCGCCGGCGGTGCCGGCGTGACGCCCTACGAAGAGATCGTCGCCACCGGCAGCGTCGCATTCACGCCAGTGGAAACCGCCGCGCTCGATCCGGCGCTCCTCGTCTACACCAGCGGCACGACGGGTCCACCCAAAGGCGCGCTGATGCCGCATGCATGCCTGCTGGGCAACCTGCCGGGCTTCGTGCATTCGCACGACGGCTTTCCGCAGCCGGGCGACGTCTTCTGGTCTCCGGCCGATTGGGCGTGGACAGGCGGCCTGATGGATGCGCTGCTGCCCACCCTCTACTTCGGGCAGCCTATCCTGGGCTATCGCGGCCGCTTCGATCCCGCGCGAGCGCTCGACCTCATGGCGCGCTACGGCGTGCGCAACACGTTCCTGTTCCCCACCGCGCTCAAGATGATGATGAAGGCCTTTCCGCGTCCGCGGGACCACTTCGACGTCGACCTGCGCAGCGTCATGAGCGCCGGAGAGGCGGTCGGCACGACGGTGTTCGACTGGGCACGCGAAGCGCTCGGCGTGACGATCAACGAGATGTTCGGCCAGACGGAGATGAACTACATCGTCGGCAACTCGCACACGCTGTGGCCGGTCAAGCCAGGGTCGATGGGGCGCCCGTATCCGGGCCATCGCATCGCGGCGCTCGACGAGGACGGCGAGCCCGTTGCCGCGGGCGAAGCAGGCGAGGTCGCCGTGCATCGCATCGCGCCCGACGGCACGCCCGACCCGGTGTTCTTCCTCGAGTACTTCAAGAATCCGGACGGCACGCGCGCCAAGTACAGCGGCCAATGGTGTCGCACGGGAGACGTCGTCACGGTCGACGAGGAAGGGTACTTCTGGTATCAGGGCCGCGCGGACGACATGTTCAAGGCGGCGGGCTATCGCATCGGCCCGTCCGAGATCGAGAATTGCCTGGTCAAGCATGCCGCCGTCGCCAACGCCGCCGTGGTGCCGTCACCGGACGAGACGCGCGGCAACGTGGTGAAGGCGTTCATCGTGCTGGCGCCGGGGCATGCGCCGACGAAGGCGCTCGAGGACGACATCCAGCAGCACGTGCGGCGGTATCTCGCGCCGTACGAGTATCCGAAGGAGATCGAGTTCATCGACGCGCTGCCCATGACCACGACGGGCAAGGTGCGGCGCAAGGTGCTGCGGGAGCGCGAGCGCGCGCGCAAGGCGGCCGGCGGCGGGTGACCTGCGGCGGCGCTACGTGGCCAGCAGGTCCTCGCGCACGGGCGTGAACACGTCGAGCAGGCTGCCCGCCTCGAGTGCACGCGCGCCGTGCAGCGCATTGCTCGGCACGTAGATGGAGTCCCCCGCCGCGAGCAGGCTGGTGCGGCCGTCGAGGCTGTACTCGAAGCGCCCGGCGGTGCAATAGCTCACCTGCTCGTGCACGTGCCGGTGCTCGTAGCCCGCGGCGCCGGCGGCGAACTGCACTTCCATCAGCATGAGACGGCCTTCGGCGCGCAGGATGCGCCGGCGCACGCCGGGCTCGGCGTCCTGCCATGCGGAATCAATGGGCATAGACCAGCCTTTCTTCACGCGCTCGTCGTGCCGCGCAATCGCTCGAGGAAGCGACGGTGCATGAGCACCCACACGATCGCGGGCACGATCGCGGGCAGGATCAACGAGCCGAACTGGAACGCGAATGCGATCGCCTCGCGCTGCGCCGATGAGAACCCGGTCTGCGACGCCACCTGCGGGCCCGCGGTGATTGCCACGTTCTTCAGGAAATCGGCGAGGCCGCCCCAGGCGATGAACGGCGCCAGCACGAGATAACCGACGACGAGATGCCGCTTCCACGCAGTCTCGCGTGCAGCCAGGACCAGCGCGGCGAGCATCGGCATGCCGAAGGAATAGAGCAGCAGGTTCACATCCACGCTGACGAACCCGCCGGGGAGGCCGGTGCCCGGACGCAGCGACGTGGTGAAGCTGACGAGCGCGCCCGCCTGCTCGACGGCCGTGACCAGCGCGCCAAAGGCGCCATGCGCAATCGCCTCGATGATCAGCACGGCCGGCCAGAGCAGCAACGGGGCGCCGAAATACCACACGGCGAACGTCAACGGCAGCCACGCGAGCACCGCGAGCACGAACGCGGAAAATCGCGGCGGGCGCAGGTCGCGCGCGGCCGCGGGCGTCATGCGGACGCGACTGCGCCAGCGGGCGGCGGCGGAGGCCGCGGCGCTTCTGCGCGCGGCAACGTGCGCACCCACAGCAGCCAGACGATCAGCACATCCAGCATGATGAGCGCCTGCCACACGTAAAGATGCGCCCACTCGAACACGTCGCGATTCCACTGGCCGAGGTAGAACAGGCTGATCACGCGCACGACGTTGAGGCCCTGCACGGCGGCAATGCCGGCAACGAGGCCGAGCGCCTTGCGCTGCCAGGACGCGGGAAACGCGAGCATGGCGGCGAGCAGCACGAGAGTCGCTTCGACGCCGTTGCAGCCGGCCTCGATGGACACCGCGAACGCGTTGCTGGTGGAGCGCAGCACCTTGCCGGTGGACACGACGTCCGGATCGAACAGCGTCACGAGACCGGCGGACAGGCGCGCGAGCGTGTTGGTCCACGGCTCGACGAACCATGCCTGGACCGGTGGCGTCAGCTCGAGCCCGAACAGCACGGCGAGCAGGACGAGGAAGAGCACGAAGAAGCGGATCATGCGTGAAGACGCGGCGCGATGGGCGTGATGGTAGCAGCCGTCACGCCCGCGCCAGCGCCGGGCTCTGCGCGAAGTAGCGGCGAATGCCGGCGGCGATCGAATCGGCGAAGCGCTGCTGGTGCACCGGGCTGCGCAGCTTCTGCTCCTCGTCCGGATTCGAAATGAAGGCCGTTTCCACCAGGATCGACGGAATGTCCGGCGCTTTCAGCACGGCGAACCCGGCTTGCTCCACCGTGCCCTTGTGCAGCGCGTTGTGCGCACCGATTCCGTTCAGCACCTGCTGGCCGACCTTGAGGCTGTCGCTGATCTGCGCAGTCTGCGACAGGTCGAGCAGCGTACGCGCGAGGACGGGATCGCGCCCGTCGAGGTTCACGCCACCGATGAGGTCGGCCGCGTTCTCGCGCTGCGCGAGCCATTTGGCCGCCGCGCTGCTGGCGCCGTTGTCCGACAGCGCGAACACCGACGATCCGCGCGCCTGGGGCTCGCGGAAGGCATCCGCATGAATCGAGACGAACAGGTCTGCCTGCACGCGTCGGGCCTTCTGCACGCGCACCGCCAGCGGAACGAAGTAATCGTCGTCGCGCGTGAGGAACACCCGCGTGTCGCGATCCGCGTCGAGGACGTTCTTGAGCTTGCGCGCGATGGCGAGCACCACCTGCTTCTCCTGCGTGCCCCGCCGTCCGATGGCACCGGGATCCTCGCCGCCGTGACCCGGGTCGATGGCGATGGTCAGCCGGCGTGCCGCTCCGCGCGACGGCTCGGGGGCGCGTGCCGCAGGCGCGGTGGCGATGCGGTCGGGCACGCTGCGCGCAGGAGGCGCTGCCGCGGGCGGCGCCGCTGCCTCGCGCGCATCCTTGCGCCGCTCGCTTTCGAGCAGCGCCATGAGTGGGTCGAGCGGCGTCGGCGGATACAGGTCGAGCACCAGGCGGTGGCCGAACTCCGCCACGGGCGGCAAGGCGAAGATCTGCGGGTTGACTGGCGTCTTGAGGTCGAGGACCACGCGCAGCACGTCGGGTGATTTGCGGCCGAAGCGAATGCGCCCCACGTACGGATCGGTCGCATGCACGCGCGTGGGCAGCAGCGCGAGATCGCCCGTGGCATCGACACCGGGCAGGTCGATCACCAGGCGATCGGGTTGCGCCAGCGTGATGAGCTCGTAGTCGAGCGGCGCCGGCGACTCGAGGATCAGCCGCGTGTATTCCTGTGCCGGCCACAGGCGGGCCGAAGCGACGCGAGCCGCGCTGGCCCAAGCCAGCGGCCAATTCGCGAGCGCGGCCGGCAGCACGATCCAGCGCAGCGCCCGGCGGCGCTCGTACGAGACGTGCGTCAAGCGGGCGGAAGCACGGCGAGCGCTACGCGGCATCGCTCACCGCGAGCGCCGTGCGCGTGCACGCGCAGGATGCGTCCGTCGCCTTGCGCAGGAAACGCGAGGTCGAGCGCAACATCGGGCGTGGGCAGGATGCCGGGCAAACGCGACGGCCACTCGACGAGGCATACCGCGTCGTTGCGAAAGCATTCGGCGAGGCCCGAGGCATCCCATTCGCGCGCATCGGTGAAGCGATACAAATCAATGTGATAGAAGTATATGCTCGAAATCGAATACTGTTCAACCAGATCGTAGGTCGGACTCTTGATCGGCCCCTCCACACCGGCTGCGCGCAACAGGCCGCGCGCGAGCGTCGTCTTGCCCGCACCGAGGTCACCGGACAACGTGATCACCATGCCGGGCGCGACGTGCGGCGCGACCAGTGCGCCAGCGTGCAGCGTCTGTGCCTCGTCGCGCAGGCACCGGTCCATCATCGGCGGGACACGTTGCGCGTCGTCGCGATGGCCCGCGTGCGAGTGACATGAGCGACGTGGACCTCATCGCAGCGCGGGACTGGCCGGCCCTGGCGCAGCGCATCGCGGAGTGGGGACGCGCGCTCGGCTTCGACGCCATCGGCATCAGCGACATCGACCTTGGCGAGGAAGAGGCACGCCTGTTGAGCTGGCTCGACGCAGGTCGACATGGCGAGATGGATTATATGGCGCGGCATGGCGTGAAGCGCGCCCGGCCGGCGGCGCTCGTGCCGGGCACCGTGCGCGTGATCACCACGCGCGTCAATTACTGGCCCGCCACGGCGCGCGACGCTGATGCCGTGCTCGCGGATCCAACCCTCGCATACGTGTCGCGCTATGCCACCGGACGCGATTACCACAAGGTCGTGCGGGCGAAGCTCGCGCAGCTCGCACGACGCATCGAAGGCGAAGTCGGTCCCTTCGGTCACCGCGTGTTCACCGACAGCGCACCGGTGCTCGAGGTCGCGCTCGCCACGCATGCGGGCCTTGGCTGGCGCGGCAAGCACACGTTGCTGTTGAACCGTGAAGCGGGCTCGACGTTCTTCCTGGGCGAGATCTACACGGACCTGCCGCTGCCCGTGACGCCCGCCACGAGCGCGCATTGCGGCAGCTGCACCGCGTGCATCGCGGCATGTCCCACCGGCGCGATCGTCGCGCCCTACGAGCTCGACGCGCGCCGCTGCATTTCCTATCTCACCATCGAGCACCCGGGCAGCATTCCGGAGGCGCTGCGGCCGCTCATGGGCAACCGCATCTACGGCTGCGACGATTGCCAGCTCGCGTGCCCGTGGAACCGCTTTGCGCAGGCCGCGGCGGCGCCGGACTTCGCAGCGGTGCGTCATGGACTCGACGCGCGTGCGCTCGTGGACCTCTTCGGCTGGACCGGGGACGAGTTCCTGCGCCGCATGGAAGGCAGCGCCATTCGCCGCATCGGTTACGAGCGCTGGCTGCGCAACATCGCGGTGGCGCTCGGCAACGGACCGGCCTCCGAAGAAGCCATCGCAGCACTCGCGCGCCGCGCCGACGATCCTTCGCCGCTGGTGCGCGAGCATGTCGCCTGGGCGCTCGCGCGCCTGCAGGCGCGGCGCGTCGAGGCCGCCTGAACCGTCAGGGCGTCCAGTTGCGCAGGAAGCCCAGCATCTTGTCGCGGTCGTAGCCCTTGCCTGCCTCCAGCTCGCCGGTGTCCTGCGAGTGGAGCAGCTTGCCGTCCGGCCCGAGCACGAACAGGTGCGGGTAACCCGCGATGCGGGGATAGCGGGAGAGGAACGCCTGGTTCTTGTTCTGCGGCGAATAGTTCACCTTGACGACGACGAAACCGCGATCGCGCATCTCCCGCGCTTCGTCGTCCGCGGCGAAGAAGCGGTCCATGATGTGGCACCAGCTGCACCATTCGCCACCGACGTCCACCAGAACGCGCTTGCCCTCGTCCCTGGCCTGCGCCACCGCGGCGGCGACGTCCTTCGCCGGATCGCGTGCCGGATCGAAGCGATCGGCCAGGCCGGCTGCGGTCGCGGCCGCGCCGACGAGCAACAACAGCGTGACGACGCAACGGACGAGCGGCACGTAAGCGTTCATCGTTTCACCGGATCAGTTGGTTCATCGTCACGATCGGCAGCATCACCGCGAGCACGAGCACGAGCACGATGGCGCCCATCGCGACAATGAGCGCGGGCTGGATCAGTGCCGCAACGAACGTGAGCCTGCGCTCCGCCTCGCGCTCGAGCTCGGCGGCCGCGCGCTCGAGCATCGGCGCCAGGGCGCCGCTCTGCTCGCCGTTGACCACCAGGTGCACGAGGACGGCCGGAAACACCTTTTGCTCGCGCAGTGCCCTCCCAAGGGACACCCCCTGGCGAACGAGGGTTCCCGCGGTGCGCGCCGCAGCCGCGAGCGGTCGCATGCGGATCACCTCGGCGGCGGCATCGAGCGCGCGCAACAGCGGCGCACCGCTCGCGACCAGGATGGCCAGCGTGCTCGCGAACCGCGCCGAGTCGAGGCTCTGGAGCAGGCGTCCGATGCCAGGCGCGCGCAGCAGGCTCTCGTGCCACCGCGCGCGAAAGGCCTCGCGGCGATTGGCCAGTGCGAACCCGGCGATCGCCGCCGCGATGCCGAGGAGCCACAGCCAGCCGGTCGCGCGAAAGAAGCCGCTGGTGGCGATCAGCGCCTGCGTGAGGAACGGGAGCGTCTGGCGGCTCTGCTGATACACCGACACGACCTGCGGCACGACATACGTGAGCAACACCGCGATGACACCCAGCGCGATGACCGTGACGAGCACGGGATAGATCATCGCCACCACGAACTTCTGCCGCAGCGCCGCGCGCGCTTCGAGGTAGTCGGCGAGCCGTGCGAGCACATCGGCGAGGCGTCCCGTTTCCGCGCCGGCGCTCACGAGGCCGCGATACAGAGGGGAGAACGTGCGCGGAAACCGCGCCAGCGCAACCGGCAACGGCTCGCCCGCCGCAAGATGGCTGCGCAGCGCCGCGGTGATGGCGGCAACCCGCGCGTCGTCGGCTTGCTCCACCAGCGCGGCGAGGGCCTGGTCGAGCGGCATGCCGGCCGCGGTCAGCGTCGCCAGCTGACGTGTGAACAGGGATACGGCGGGCGCCGGCAAGCGCGCGCGAGCGAGCGGCTCGCCCCGCACAGGCGCGTCTTGCACCGCGGTAGGGGTCAAGCCACCCGCGCGCAGCTGGTCGCGCGCCGCGCGCGGCGTGTCGGCTTCGAGCAGGCCGTGGCGCACGGCGCCCCGCGCATCGACGGCTTCCCAGCGAAACGCCGGCACGGCTAACCTTCGCGCGTCACGCGCACGAGCTCGGCAAGCGAGGTCGCTTGCGCCGCGACGAGGCGGGCACCGTCGGTGCGCAGCGTGCGCATGCCGCCGCGCAGCGCGGCTTCGCGCAGCTCGAGCTCGCCGGCGCGGTCGTGGATCAGGCGGCGCATCGCGTCGTCCACGCGCAGCAGCTCGTAGATGCCGGTGCGGCCGCGGAAGCCGCTGTCGTTGCACGCATCGCAGCCCGGCGCGGTGGCGATGGGCGTCGCGGGATGGAGTCCCAGGTCGGCGACCAGACGCGCCTCGCCGTCGCTCGGCACGGCGGCCACCCGGCACACGGGACACAGCGTGCGCACGAGGCGCTGCGCAAGCACGCCGAGCAGGCTCGAGGCGAGCAGGTACGGCTCGACGCCCATGTCCGCCAAACGGGTCACGGCACTGGCAGCGTCATTGGTGTGCAGCGTCGCGAGCACGAGATGACCGGTGAGCGAGGCCTGCACGGCGATCTGCGCGGTCTCCAGGTCGCGGATCTCGCCGATCATGATGACGTCCGGATCCTGGCGCAGGATGGAGCGTAGCGCGCGTGCGAAGCCCAGCTCGATGCGCGCATTCACCTGCGTCTGCGCGACGCCGTCGAGCGCGTACTCGATCGGATCCTCGACCGTCATCATGTTGGTGGTGCCGCGCGGCAGGCGCGACAACGCCGCATACAGCGTGGTCGTCTTACCTGAGCCCGTCGGGCCCGTCACCAGCAGGATGCCGTGCGGCTCGCGGATCAGCGCATCGACCTGCGCCAGCGTGGCGTCGCTCATGCCGAGCGCGGCGAGATCGAGGCGCGCGGAATCCTTGTCGAGCAGGCGCAGCACCACGCGCTCGCCTGCGCCCGTGGGTAGCGTCGACATGCGCACGTCGACCTGCTTGTCGCCGAGCTTGAGGGCGATGCGGCCATCCTGCGGCAGGCGCTTCTCGGCGATGTCGAGGCTCGCCATGATCTTGAGCCGTGACACCAGCGCCGCGTGCAGCGCGCGCGGCGGCTCCACCACGTCGTGCAGCACGCCGTCGACGCGAAAGCGCACCACCGAGCGCGACTCGTACGGCTCGAAGTGCAGGTCCGAGGCGCGCTCGCGCAGGGCCTGCAGGAGCAGCGCGTTGATCATGCGGATCACCGGCGCCTGCGCGCCCGTGTCGAGCAGGTCCTCGCCCGGCGGCAGGTCCTGCATGAGCCGTGCAAGATCGGCCTCGCTGGTCAGGCCATCGTTCAATGCGCTGGCCGCAGCGCCCTGGTTGTACGCGCGGGCGAGCTCGGAGGCGAACGCATCCGGCGTCACGGCGCGCGTGACGAGCGGCAGGTTCAGCACGCGGCGCACTTCGGCAATGCCTTCGAGCGTGGCGTCCGGCCGCAGCCACACGACGGCCGCATCGCCCTGCCGGCCCCATGCCAGCACGCCGTGCGCACGCGCGAACGCATAGGGGATCGCCGCGGTGAGCGCGGTGTCGGGCTGCTGGGCGACGGGCATGCGGGCGGCCATGTGCGACCGGCGATGCGCTACCGCGGCGGCGGCGCCGCCGGCGCAGGCGTGGGTGGCGCCGGACGCACGGTGGACGTCTCGCCTCCCGGTGCGCCGGGCATGGCCGGCGTCGCCGGCAGCTTCGGGTACGTCGGATCGGGCCAGAACCATTGCTCACCCGGGCGCATCCGCTCCTGCTCGCCGCGCAGGTAATCGTAGCGCTCGGTGGTGATGGCCCGGCCTTCGGCGTCGCTGCGGATCACCGTGGGCTTGAGGAAGATCAGCAGGTTGGTCTTGGAGCGGCTGCGATTGTCGTAGCGGAACAGGGTGCCGAACACCGGCACGTCGCCGGCATACGGAATCTTCTCCGCGTCGGTGGTCGATGTGTCCTGGATCAGCCCGCCGAGCACCACGATCTGCTGGTCGTCGACGGCGACCGACGACTCGAGCGCGCGCTTCGACAGGATGGGCCCCGCCGCGCTGTTCTCCTGCACGCGCGAGACTTCCTGGTAGATGCCCAGGTGCACCGTGCCGCCCTCCGTGATCTGCGGCTTCACGCGCAGCACGATGCCGACGTCGCGCCGCTCGATGGTCTGGAACGGCGTGGCGGTGTTGGTGTTGCCCGTGGTGGCGTACTGGCCCGTGATGAAGGGCACGTTCTGGCCGACGATGATGCGGGCTTCCTCGTTGTCCATCGTCAGCAGCGTCGGCGTTGACAGGATGTTGGCGCGGTTGTCGGTATCCAGCGCGCGGATCAGCAGCCCGAGGTTGCTGATGATGCCGAGCCCGGGAATCGTGATGCTGCCGTTGATGACGCCGAGGTTGAGGCCCTGCCCCAGGCTGCCGAGGCTCAGCGACGCATCGATGATGTTCGTGCCGCCGCCGCGCGTGCCGAAGTTCGTCCCGCCTACACCCTGCACGCCATTCTTGTTGACGCCGGCGCCGGTGAGCACCTGCCACTGGATGCCGAACTCGGCGGCCTTGTCGGAGGTGACCTCGACGATCAGCGCCTCGATGTAGACCTGGGCGCGACGCAGGTCGAGCTTGTCGATGACGGCGCGCAGGTTGTTGTAGACCGCTTCGGGCGCGAGGATCACCAGGGCGTTGTTCGCGACGTCGGCCTGGATCGTGGCGCCGTTGGCGACAAACGCGGGCGGGTTGCCTTGCGCGCTGCCGCTCGCGAGCGGCGCAGTCGCGGCGGGCGAGGCGCCGAGCGCCGTCATCGTGGTGGTCGTTGCAACCGAGGTGGGCGCGCTCGCGGTCACGGTGGCCGTCGCCGGGGCCGGCGCGGCGCTTGCAGGAAGGCCGCGGTCGCTCGTCGCGCCGCCATACAGGCCGCGCAGCGTCTCCGCGACACGAGTCGCGTCGGCGTTGCGCAGATACACGATGAACACGTTGCTGCCCGCGCGCTGCGGCGTGTCGAGCTGCTCGATCAGGTGACGGGTGCGCTGTGCGCGGGCCGCGTTGTCCGAGCGGATGAGGATGCTGTTGGAGCGGGGGTCCGCCAGCAGCGTGACGCGTTGCTGCAAGTCCGGGGCGGCGCCGCCCGGCGCGCCGGGCGCGCTTTCGCCGATGAAGCGAGACACGAGGTTCGCCAGATCGAGCGCCGAGGCGTTCTTCACCGGCACCACGAGCGGCTCGCCCGCGGGCTGGTCGAGCGACGCGATGATGCGCGACAGCCGCGTGAGATTGTCCGCGTAATCGGTGATGACGAGCGCGTTGCTGGCGGGATACGCGGCGATCGTGTTGTTCGGCGAGATCAGCGGCCGCAGCACGTTGACGAGCTGCGCCGCGGACTCGTTGCGCAGCACGATGACCTGCGTGACCAGGCGGTCACCGCCCGCGCCGACCTGCCCGCTCACCACCGGCCCGCCCTGCTGCTTGGCTTCGGCTTCGGGAACGATCTTGACCACGCTGCCGCTGTCGACCGCCGTGAACCCCTGCATGCGCAACGCAGACAGCAGGGTCGGGAACACGAGCGAGCGCGGCACCGGCCGGGCCGACACGATGTTCACCGTGCCTTTCACGCGCGGGTCGACGAGGAAGTTGCGCCCGGTGATGTCGGCGACCGCCTTGACGACCGCGTCGATGTCGGCGTTGACGAAGTTCAGCGTGACGGCGTCGGCGTCGGGCGATACCGCCACCGCGGGTGGCGTGCCGGACGTACCGGGCGGCGCTGCGGCCTGCACCGCGGCCGCAGGTGGCTGGGCAGGCTGCGCAAGCGTGGTGCCTGCGACCACTGCACAAACCCATATCAGCGGCCACAGACGCGGACCATCCGTACGCCGTCGGCAATCGTGCGCCCGGGCCGGGTGTTGCGCGCGGGCGCGGGCGTGAGCGACGGGCATCGAAGGATGAAGGTGCAGCGTGCGCCGCGCGGAAAAACCGTCGGCGATGATAGCATGGGGTCGCGCTGCACCCTGATGCCGCCGGGGCCCCGCTTCCCGCCGTGCAGCGGAGACACAACGCCCTTACCCGCCTTCCACCGGCGCGTGAATCCGAACGACCCGGACTGCGCATCCAACCGGGGATACGACCGTCAGGGAGACGCCATGAGGCAACCGCTCGACCCCGCCCGCCAGCCGTGGCTGCGCCGCATCGTCTTCGGCGTGGCGCTCACGCTGGCGCTCGCGGTCGGCCTGGGCCATGCCCCAACACCCGTGGCTCCGGCCATGGCCGCCGAGACGGCGAGCGCGCCTGCCTCCGCGCCCGCAGCTGGCAAGGCGGCCGCGGCCACCGATCCGGCGGCCAAGGCGCCCGTGGCACCAGCGACCAAGGCCGCCAAAGGCGCTGCGGCGCCCAAGGCCGACACCCCGGCCGACGAGGCCCCGGACGACCAGGCGGTGGATGCACCCGATGCGTCGGCGGACTCCGAGGTGACCATCGATCACCGGGGCATCGTGATCAACAAGGGTGGCAAGCACGTGCGCATCGGCGGGCTCGGCGCCGACCGCGAGTACGACTCGTTCCGCGACTTCGTCAACGACGCACCGTGGCTCGCCGCGCTCGTCTTCATGCTGGTCCTGCTGTTCTTCCTCACGCCGCTGCTCATCCTCGTGCTGGTCATCTGGTACAAGATGCGCAAGGCGCGCATGCAGAACGAGACCATGCTGAAGCTCGCGGAGAAGGGCGTCGTGCCGCCGTCCGAAGCGATGCAGACCCTCGCCGGGCAGCCACCTCCGGGCGGCGTTCCGCCCAGCGCTGCGCCGCTCTACGAGCAGGCCCGCCAGCTGCGCCGGCGTGCCGCCTGGTCCGACTTGCGGCGGGGCGTGGTGCTCATCGCCGTCGGCCTCGCATTCATCTTCTATTCCATGATCGGCGATGGCGAACCCAACTGGATCGGCCTCATCTGCTTCTTCCTGGGAATCGGCTACTGCCTGCTGTGGTTCTTCGAGGATCGCCACGTGACGCCGGCGCAGCGCGACGCGGGTGTGCCGCCCGCCGGAAGCGCGTGAGCGCGACCGCTCACGCCTGCGTAGCGCGCCGATGGCGTCGCCGCCTGCTGTCACCGATGCGCAGCTCATCGCACGCTGCCAGGTCGCCGACGATCGTCATGCGTTCGCCGAGCTCGTGCGCCGTCATCAATCCGCCGTGCGCGCGTGCCTGCGCAAGCTCACGGCCGGCAACCATGCCCTCGCCGACGATCTCGCCCAGGAGACCTTCCTGCTCGCCTGGCGCAACCTGCGCGGCTTCCGCCAGGACGCGCGGTTCTCCACGTGGCTCTACCGCATCGCGACCAATTGCTGGCTCGCGCATGCGCGCAAACGGCGCGAGGAGCTGCTCGGTGATCGCGACGCGGACGTCGTTGCGGACGACGACGACGCCGACGGCGGCGACTCGACGCACACCGACCATGCGCGGGCCGCATCGCTGCGCATCGACATGGAGCGCGCGCTCGGCAGCCTCACCGAAGCGGAGCGCGCAGCGATCGTGCAGTGCTACCATAACGACCTCTCGCACGAGGAAGCCGCCTACGTCCTCGACTGCCCGGTGGGAACCGTGAAGACGCACATCTTTCGCGCGCGCCAGAAGCTCAAGCACGTACTCGCGGCGTGGAATCCGGCGGGCTGATCCGCATGCCTCATACCGATCCCGACGTTCGCACCGATCCGGCCGATGCCTGGCTCGACCGGCTGCTCGCCGACGATGCCGCGCAGCATCGCAACGACTACGTCGACGACGCCGGCTTCACTGCGCAGGTCATGAGCGATCTGCCGGCGCCCGCCGCCCTCCCACGCTGGCGCAAGCCGGCGGTCACGGCGTTGTGGGCGACGGCCGGAATCGGCGCTGCTTTCGCGCTGCCCGGTGCCGTGCTCGACGTGACGCGTGAAGCATTCCGGCTGCTCGCCGCGCAGCCCTTGTCGCTGTCCGGCATCGCGGCTGCGCTGGTGGCGGTCGGTGTCGTGACGTGGACCGGCACCGCCTGGGCGCTGCGCCGCGACTGATCCTTCACCAGTCGAAAACAAAAGGCCGCCCGCGGGCGGCCTTTTGCATGCGTGACGCTTTTCGCGCGGCGCTCAGTCGGCCAGCTTGAACGTGATGATGGCGCGCGCCTTGACCGCCTGCCCCTGGCCGACGCATTTCCAGCTGCCCAGGGTGTCGCGCACGACGCGGTCGAACACCCGCGGCGGCGACGACTGGTTGATCTCGACGCTCGTCACGTTGCCGCTCGCATCGATCGACAGCGTCGCGGTGACTTCACCCCGCTCGATGTTCGCCCTGATGGCCTCGCGCGGATAGGACGGCTTCTCCTGCGACGGGCACACGACCGCGGCAGCCTGGATCGCGGGCTTCGGCGGCGGCGCCTCGACCACGGGCGGGGCGGGCGGCGCGATGATGTACGGCTCCTTGGGCGGCTCCGGCGCGATCGCCGTGATCGTCGGCTGCTCGACGATCTGCGGCGGCGGCGGGATGTCCGGCGGCGGGACGTACGTCTGGATCGGCGGCGTCACCTTCGGCGGCTCGATCCGCTTGGGCGGCGGCGGCGGCGGCGGCGGTGGCGGCTTCTTGATCTCCTCCACCACCGTGGCCGACACGGGCTTCTTGATCACCTCGATGGCCTTGCGGGCAAGCCCCGTCATCAGGCCATAGATGATGATCACGTGCAGCAGGATGACCGCCGTGAGGCCGATCAGGTGCTTCTTCGGGTCTCGTTGTTGTCTCGCGAAATCCATGGCTTCGACTCCGTAGCGGCAGGCTCGTGTCCCGCCGCTACTCGATGAACTGCTCGCTGCCGACGATGCCGATCTTCGTCATGCCGATGCGCTGGGCCGACGCCATCACCGCCGCGACCACCTCGTACTTGGCCGCACGGTCGGGCCGCAGGTGCATTTCCGGCTGTGGCTGCTGCGCGGCCGCTTGCGTGAGGCGCGACTCGAGATCGGCGCGGTCGTTGACGAGCTCGCCGTTCCAGAAGATGCGGCTGGCGTCGTCGATGTCGATCTTGAGCACGACCGGCTCGATCAGCGGCGGCGGCGGATTGCCCACCGGCATGTTGAGGTTCACCGAATGGAGCTGGATGGGGATCGTGATGATCAGCATCACGAGCAGCACCAGCATGACGTCGATGAGCGGCGTCGTGTTGATGTCCATCATCACGTCCGGGTCGGCGCCCGGACGTGCCGAGCCAACGTTCATGGCCATGTTGCGTCCTCGCTGTGCGCTTCAGGCGGGATCAACCGCCGCGCGCGGGTGGCTCGGTGATGAACGCGACCTTCGTGATGCCGGCGCGCTGCACCGCATAGATCACCTTGCCCACCCCTTCGTAGTTGGCGTTGCCGTCGCCGCGGATCTGCACCTCGGGCTGCGGCGTCAGGCGCGACACGCGCTTCAGCCGGTCGACCAGCTGCTCGACGTTCGCCATGCGCAGGTCGTTCCAGTAGATGCGGCTCTGCTTGTCCACCGAGATCGTGATGTTCTCGGGCTTGGTCTCGCGGATCTCGTTGCGCTCCTTGGGCAGCTGCACGGGAATCGACGTCGTCACCACCGGCACCGTGATCAGGAAGATGATCAGCAGCACCAGCATGACGTCGACCAGGGGCGTCGTGTTGATCGTCGAGATCGCTTCCTCTTCGTCGTCTTCGGAAGGGCCGACGGACATCGCCATGATCAGGCCCTCGCGGGTGCAGCGACGGCGGAGCTCAGCAGCACGGCATGCAGGTCCGCGCCGAAGCCGCGCACCTCCTCCATCGCCGACTTGTTGCGCCGGACGAGCCAGTTGTATCCGAGCACCGCGGGCACCGCGACCGCCAGGCCGATGGCCGTCATGATCAACGCTTCACCCACGGGCCCGGCCACCTTGTCGATGGAGGCCTGCCCCGCGATGCCGATGGCGGTGAGCGCGTGATAGATGCCCCACACCGTGCCGAACAGGCCCACGAACGGCGCGGTCGAGCCTACGGTGGCGAGGAATGCGAGGCCGTCCTGCAGTCGGCTCTGCACGTTCTCGATCGCGCGCTGGATCGACATCGAGATCCAGTCGTTGAGATTGACCTTGCCGAGCAGCCCGCCGTGCTTCTTGGTGGCTTCCATCCCCGATTCGGCGATGAAGCGGAACGGGCTGCCGCTCTTGAGGCTCGCCGCACCCGACTGCACGCTCTCGGCATCCCAGAACGTGCGATTGGCGACGCGGGCCTGGCCGCGCAGCTTCGCCTGCTCGTAGAACTTGGTGATGATGACGTACCAGCTGCCCACCGACATGAACACGAGGATTCCGAGCGTGATCTTGAGAACGATGTCGCCGCCCCGCCACATCGCCTCGAGGCCGTACGGATTGTCGACCACTTCCATCTGCTTGGCCGGAGCCGAATTGGCGATGTTGGCCGCAGGCGCCGCGGCCGGTGCGCTCGGCTCCGCCGTGCTGCCTGCCGCAGCGGGAGCTGCCGGGGTCGCCGATGGCGTGCCTTGCGCAAACGCACCGAGCGGCGTCGCAGCGACTGCGACGGCGACGAGCATCGCGGCGATGGCGACCCGGCGGGTCGGAATCCAGACGTTCATGGTGTCTCCAGACAATGGTTGTTCGATGAAGGAGATGGCCAGCCTCGCTCGTGACGAGGCTTCAAGGGAGTCAATGCCGGACAGCCCGGGCGGGCTGCCGGGCGGCGATCCGCCTTTCCCCGGCGCAGGGGGCGAATCCTAATGGCCCGCACGCCAAAAATCAAAAAAATGTAATAGGTTGCGGCCGAGCCGCCCGGCGCGGGGGCCGCGTTTCGACCGCGCTGGCACCCGAACGTGCGGTTTTGGCGGTCGCGCAACGCAGTCAGGCGGCTTTGGAACACGGTGCCCCGCTTCCGGGGCGGTGTATGCCGCCGTCGCGCGGCGTCGGACCGCCGCACGCGGGCCGCCGCGCGGACGTTGCATGCGCGCATCAGCCGGCACGTGCGGAGCACCCCCCGTCATCCAGGCATGCTGCCGGCGTGATAAAAAGGCGGACCGCGCGCCTGCCGCATGCGCCTTCCCGATCTTTTCCGGAGACACGATGACACGACTTCTCGCAGCCGCAATGCTCGCCGCCGCGCTGGGCGGCGTCCCCGCTGCGCAGGCGGCAGACAAGGGCGCAGCAGCGCCCGACAAGGCGGCGTCGGCAAAGCCCGCCGACAAGGCGGCGGACCTGACGGACATGAAGATGCTGCGCACCGCCGTGCAGCAGGACAAGAAATCGTTCGTGGCGTCCACGCTGCAGCTCACCGACGCCGAGGGCAAGAAGTTCTGGCCGATCTACGACGCGTACCAGCGCACGCTCGACGCCGCAGACCGGCGCCGCAACAAGGCCGTGATCGACATCGTCGGCATGGATCGCCCGATGTCCGACCTGTATGCCAGGAACCTCGCAACCGAGCTCATCCAGGCCGACGAATCGGAGATCAAGGCCCGGCGCACGCTGCAGAACAAGCTCATGCGCGCACTGCCGCCGCGCAAGGCTGCGCGCTACCTGCAGCTCGAAGCGAAGATCCGCGCCGTCGAGGCGTACGAGATCGCGGAGGCGCTGCCGCTCGTCAGGTAAGGCCGCATACGGAAGCACAGGACGCAACGGGAGGCGCACCGCCGAAGCGGCGGCGCCAAAGAAAAAGGGGGCCGAGGCCCCCTTCTTCTTGTGGTGCGATTGCGCTTACTTGAACGCGAATCCCACGCTCGCGTACACGAAGCGCGCACGCGGATCGTAGTACGACGGATCGTAGCCCGTCTGGAACGTGGTGGTCTGGTTGGTGAACGGCGGGTTGGTGTCGAACAGGTTGCGCACGCCAGCCGTCAGCGTCCAGTTCTTGAACCCGGTGTACGCCGTTTGGATGTCCCACAGCGACATCGAAGACACGCGACGCAGGTTGTCGTTCACGTCGGTGTTGAAGTCGATGTAGCCGGTCTGGAAGTTGTTCGCCAGCGTCGTCGACCACGGACCATACTGCCAGTTCACCGATGCGTAGTGCTTCCAGCGCGGGTTGATCCCCGGCGTCACGCCACCGAATCCGTTCGCCACGAAGCCGGCGAACGACCCGTCCTGCTGCTCGACGTCGTACTTCTGGAAGTAGGTCCCGTTCAGCGACGCGGTCACGCGGCCCCATGCGGTAGCGGGGAAGCGCAGGCGCGCGTCGACGTCGAAGCCGGCGATCTTCACGTCGCCCAGGTTGATGAACGTCTGGTCGATGCGAACGATGCGGCCCGGCAGGTTCGGGAACTGCGGATCCGGCGCGGCGCGCGTGATCAGCGAGCCGAACTGCGCCTGGTCCGCGAGGACCGTGTTGTAGTCGATGCCGTTGACGAACAGGTTCTTCAGGTCGATGTTGAAATAGTCGATGCCGATCGAGAAGTACTGGCTCGGCTCGAGCACGAAGCCGACCTGCCACTGGTTGGCCTTTTCCGGCGCCAGGGCCGGATTGCCGCCGAACAGCAGCGTGAACTGCGTGTCGCAGTCGAGCTGGCCGATCGCCGTGCCCTGCGTGACCGGGCAGCGGACGGGGTCGCTGATGCCCGCCTGCGTGAGGCCGGACGTCTGCTGGCCGAACAGCTGGGTCAGCGTGGGGGCGATGAAGCCCGTGCCCCACGATCCACGCAGCAGCAGCTGCTGCACCGGCTGCCAGCGCACGGACAGCTTCGGGTTGGTGGTGTTGCCGAAGTCGCTGTAGTGGTCATAGCGAACCGCGGCGTTCACCTCGACGGTCTTGACGATCGGGATGTTGAACTCCGCGAACAGCGATTCGTCGCGGCGGTCGGCCGAGATCGGCAGGAAGTTGCCGCCGTAGCCGGACACGTCACCCTCGGCAAGGGCCGGGTTGGAGCTTTGCTCCAGAGTCTCCTTGCGCGCCTCGAAGCCGACGGCAAAGCCGAGCGGGCCCGCCGGCATCTTGTAGATCTCGGCGGACGCCTTGCCCTGGACACCGTAGTTCTTCGATTCGCCGTGGAACGTATCCTGCGTGAACGCCGTCTGCTGGAACGCCTGCAGCGCGGCATCCGGCGTGGGTCCGAACAGGTTGATCGTGCCACCGGACAGGAGCGGCAACGCTTCGGAATACTTGACGAAGCCGCCGTTCAGGTGCTCCTTGTTCTTGTTCTGGCTGTAGAAGAAATCGAAATCCGTGTCCCAGTTGCCGATCGTGCCCTTGACCCCGGCAACGCCCTGCCACCCTTCGTTGGTGTCCGTGGTGTCGCGGTTGCCGCAGACCACGCAGCGATAACGCACGTTGAGCGTCTCGCCGGCTACGCCCGCGGCAGCTGCCGCGGCCGTCGGGTAGTACGGGCTGGTCGGGCTGACCGTGATGGTCGCCGGGATGTCGCCGTTCGGGCCGTAGAAGATGGCGTCGGACAGCGGCGTCGGCTGGATGATGAAGCGGTTCTCTTCCCGCGTGTAGAAGCCCCACAGGTACGCCTGCCAGTCGTTGTTGATCTGGAAGCGGCCGGAGCCGAACACGTTGGTGGTCTTGGTCTCCGGGATGCTCTCGACGCCCGGCTGCCGATTGGGGTCGTAGCGGCAGCGCGTGCCGATGGCCGTGGACGGCTCGCAGTTCGGGAAGCCCGGATTGCCGATGCCGCCGGTGGAGATGAAGCCCGGGAACGTGTTGCCGGACGTGGCGTTGACGCCTTCCGACGGAATGTACGACGTGTTCGAGAAGCTGCGGGCGCGCTGCTCGAGCGGCCGCTGTTCGTTATAGGACGCCGAGATGAAGGCATTCCAGCGGTCCTTGCCAAGATCGCCCCAGCCGGCCGTGCCCTTGATGTTGTAGATCTCGCCGCCGCCACCGCCGCGCGTCGGAACGCCGGCAAAGGCGGTTGCCTCGTAGCCGCGGTAGTCCTGGCGCAGGATGAAGTTGATGACGCCGCCGATGGCGTCGCTGCCGTACACCGCGGACGCGCCATCCTTCAGCACTTCGATGCGCTCGATGGCCGAGAACGGGATGACGTCGAGGTTGACGCCATACACGCCCTGCACCTCGCCCGAGAAGCTCGACACCCGCTTGCCGTTGATCAGGATGAGCGTTGCCTGGCCGCCCAGGCCGCGCAGCGACGCGGTCTGCGCGCTGAATGTCGTGGCGCCGATCACGTTGCCGAACGAGACGTTGCCGCCGCTCGTGTTGCTGGAAATGAGCTGCAGCATGTCGTAGGCGGTTTGCGCGCCCGTGCGGTTGATCTCCTCTCGTGTGATGACCGTCACGGGCAATGCGCCTTCGCCCTCGACGCGCTTGATGTTGGAGCCCGTGACTTCGACGCGAATGTCAGGTGACGACGTCTGCGCGTATGCCGCGGATAGCGTCAACGCGCCGCTGACGCCCAGCGTATAGGCGAGCGCCGTCGCGACCTTCTTGCGTTGGAAATTCATTATGAAACCCCCAGAGAAAGTGGTACGAAAAGGGACGTTATGTCGGCCTTTCGGCACACAGTAGCAACGTTACAACAGCGCGGAATTGAGCAGCAATGAAAACCCCTGCGGTTGCTAGAATCACTGACGGGTGTGTTGCAAATCCGCCAAACAGGCGGCCTCGGTACACGCAAGGGACTGATTCGATGTGCGCAGTTGCGCTCTACAACGCGGCAACGTGGCGCCGAGCATGCGGCCTGCGTGGCCTGCGAACGGTACTCGCGCCGCGCCAGGCAGCGTGCCCGGCGTGAACGATCGTTCGTTTGCGATCGTCCCCGCCACCGCGGCCGACATTCCCGCGATCGTCGAGCTGATCCGCGCCTTGGCCGACTATGAGCGGCTGTCGCATCTGTGCGTGTCGACCGAGGCCGACCTGGCCGCCGCGCTCTTCGGCACGCGCCCGGCGGCCGAGGTCCTGGTCGCGCGCGAGGCAGCACCACCGGGCAAAGCCGTCGGTTTCGCGCTTTTTTTCCACTCTTTCTCCACCTTCCTCGGCCGCCGCAGCCTTTGGCTCGAGGATCTTTTCGTGCGGCCGGAGCACCGGGGGGCCGGCATCGGCCGTGGTCTCCTGCAGGCGCTCGCGCGCATCGCACAGGAGCGCGGCTGCGGCCGCTTCGAATGGACGGTCCTCGACTGGAACGAGCCCGCGATCCGCTTCTACGCGGCGCTCGGCGCGGACGTGCTCCCCGACTGGCGCATCTGCCGCGTCACCGGCGCCGCCCTGGAGCGGCTTGCGACCTCGGGGACAAGCGGCCCGTCTCTGCGATAATCGACGATTGCCCCTTCACGAGAGGCGGGCGAGCGCCGCGCGGGCGATCCCCGCGCTTGGCGCCACGGCCCGTACACCCGATGCCCTTCGACGGACCCCTGCCAACGCTCGACATCGCCGCCGACTTCTGGTCGCTGCGCTTCGTGCGCGAGACGTGCGACTCCTACGCGGTGCGCAAGAACGTGCCCCTGCCGTTCTCCGTGGCCAGCGACACGGGCGTCATGGCCACCGTCTATGCCAACGGCGGTTACGGTTACGCTGCAACGGCCGACCTGTCGCCCGCCGGGTTGCGCGCAGCGCTCGAACGCGCGCTCCAATGGGCGCAGGCCACCGCGCCGCGCGCGCTGTTCGACGCGGCGACGCTCCCGCGTCCGGCGCCACAAGGGAGCTACGCCTCGCCCGGCATCGACGCGCCGCTGCCGTCGCCACGTGAATGGTTCGAGATGCTCACGGCGCAATCGCGTGAAGCCGCGCTCGACGCGCGCATCGTCGACTGGGAGGTCTCGTGCGACGTGCGCACCGCGACGCATCGGCTGGTCACCAGCGAAGGCGGCGACGTCGTGCAACGGTATCGATTCATGTATCCGTCCGCGCAGGTGACGGCGCACGCCGACGGCGACACGCAGCAGCGCTCGCTCAACGGTTATCGCGGCATCTGCCAGCAGGGCGGCATGGAAGTGCTGGACCGCTTCGGCTTCGTCGGCGGTGCCCGGCGCATCGCGGAAGAGGCGCTCGAGCTCGTCACCGCGCCCAATTGCCCGGCAGGGCGGATGGACGTCCTGCTCGCGCCGGACCAGATGATCCTGCAGATCCACGAGTCGATCGGGCATCCGCTCGAGCTCGACCGCATCCTGGGTGACGAGCGCAACTTCGCGGGTACGAGCTTCGTCACGCCGGACATGTTCGGCAGCTACCGCTACGGCTCCGAGCTGCTGAACATCACGTTCGACCCCACCCGGCCCGAGGAGCTCGCGAGCTACGCGTACGACGACGACGGCACCCGCGCGGAAAAGGTGCACCTCATCCGCAACGGCATCCTGGAGCGGCCGCTCGGCGGCGCCATTTCGCAGGCGCGCGCAGGGCTGCCCGGGGTGGCCAACGCGCGCGCCGACAACTGGAACCGCCCGCCGATCGATCGCATGGCCAATCTCAACCTCGAGCCCGGCGACGCGACGTTCGACGCGCTGGTCGAGAGCATCGACCATGGCGTGTTGATGGAGACCAACCGCTCGTGGTCGATCGACGACTCGCGCAACAAGTTCCAGTTCGGCTGCGAGCGCGGTCGCATCATCGCGAACGGCAAGCTCGGGCACGTGGTCAAGAACCCGAACTATCGCGGCATCAGCGCGAGCTTCTGGCGCAGCCTGGCCAAAGTCGGCGACGCGAGCACGCTGAAGGTGCTCGGTACGCCGTACTGCGGCAAGGGCGAGCCGTCCCAGATCATCCGCGTGGGGCATGCCTCGCCGGCATGCGTGTTCCGCGCCGTCGACGTGTTCGGGGGAACGGTATGAACGCGAGCGCGCCGATGAATGCCACCGAGCAGTATTTCAACGAGCTCGCCGGCGTGCTCGACGCGTCGCTCGGCGCCGGCGAGCGTTACACGGCCTCGTTGTGCGCCGAGACCACCGACTTCGTGCGGATGAATCGCGGCAAGGTGCGCCAGCCGGGGCACGTGACGCAGCAGCACATCACCGTGCAGCTCGTGCGCGGCGCGCGTCACGCCTCGCATACGCTCGCGCTCACGGGCGCGCATGCGCATGACGCCGCCGCGTTGCGCGACGCGCTCGGCGGCCTGCGCAGCGTCATCCCCGAGCTCGCCGACGATCCGCACCTGATGCTGCCGACCAGCGTCGCGTCGAGCCGCAGCACGCGCGGCGGGCCGCTGCCGCCGGCCGCTGCACTGGTCGACGCGATCCTCGATGCAGCCGCCGGCCAGGACCTCGTCGGCATCCTCGCCGCCGGACCGGTGCAGCGTGCATTCGCGAACTCGGAAGGGCAGCGCAACTGGCACGAGGCGGTCACCTTCAATCTGCAATGGAGCCTGTACTACAAGGCCGACAAGGCCGTGAAGTCGGCGTATGCGGGCTTCACGTGGGACGACGCGACGTTCGCTGCACGCATGGACGACGCGCGCGAGCGGCTCGCGCTCATCAGCCGGCCGGCCAAGTCGCTCGCGCCCGGCCGCTATCGTGCGTATCTCGCGCCAAGCGCCATGGAGGAAATCGCCGGGCTGCTCGCCTGGGGCGGGTTCTCCGGGCGCGCGCTGGCCACCCAGCAAAGCGCGCTGGCGCGCATGCAGGCGGGCACACGGCTCGATCCGCGCATCGTGCTTTCCGAAGACACGGCGCACGGCGTCGCGCCCGGCTTCCAGGGCGAAGGCTTCGATCGGCCCGGGCGTGTCGCGCTCGTCGATGAAGGCGCGCTGGTCGGCTCGCTGGTGTCGCCGCGCACCGCGCGCGAGTTCAATCTTGCCGCCAACGGCGCGAACGGCGCGGAGATGCCCGAGTCGCTGTCGATGCGCGGCGGCGACCTCGCGGCGCGCGATGCGCTCGCAGCGCTCGACACGGGCCTCGCCATCGGCAACCTGTGGTATCTCAACTATTCCGACCGGCCCAATTGCCGCATGACCGGCATGACGCGCTTCGCGACCTTCTGGGTCGAGAACGGCAAGGTGGTGGCGCCGGTCGACGTGCTGCGCTTCGACGACACGATCTACCGCATGCTCGGGGACAACCTGGAGTCGCTCACGCAGGAGACCGAGCTGCTGCTCGATCCCAACACGTACGGCGCACGCATGCTGACCAGCGCGACGCTCCCTGGCGCACTGGTCAAGGAGATGGCGTTCACGTTATGAAAATGCATCCGTTCGTCGCCCTCGTCGCCTGCTGCGCGGCGCTCGTGTTCGGCACCGCGTCGGCCCAGGACTCGCTCAAGCTCGCCATCGGGCAACGCGGCAACTGGGAGAACGCGCCCGCCGAGCTGGGCCAGAAGGCCGGCATCTTCAGGAAGCACGGCCTGACGCTCGAGATCCTGTACACGCAAGGCGGCGGCGAGACGCTGCAGGCCGTGCTGTCCGGCAGCGTCGACATCGGCGTCGGCGTCGGCATGGCCGGCACGATGGGTGCCTTTGCCAAGGGCGCGCCCGTGCGGGCAATCGCCAACTCGACGACGGGCGCGGACGATCTGTTCTGGTACGTGCCCGCCAATTCGCCGATCAAGTCGCTCAAGGACGCCGCAGGCAAGACGATCGCGTACTCGACGACGGGCTCGTCCACCAACCTGGCCGTGCTCGCCTTCATCAAGCACTTCGACACGCCCATGAAGCCGGTCGCCACCGGCAGTCCGCCTTCCACGTTCACGCAGGTCATGTCCGGCCAGGTCGACATCGGCTGGTCGTCGCCGCCGTTCGCGGTGGAAGCGCTGCAGCAGGGACGCATTCGCATGGTCGCCAAGGAAAGCGACGTGCCGTCGTTTCGCAACCAGACCGTGCGCGTGATGATCGCGACTACGCAGACCGTCGCGCAAAAGCGCGATGCGCTGCAGCGCTTCTTCGCGGCCTATCGCGAGACGCTCGACTGGATGTACAGCGACCCCGCGGCGCTCAAGTCCTACGCCGAATGGGTCAACGTGTCGGAGGCGCTGGCGAAGGAAGTGCGCGACCGGTTCTACCCGCTCGACAACCTGCGCCTCGAGCGCTTGTCCGGTGTCGACGAAGCGATGGCGGATGCCATGGGTGCCAAGTTCCTGCCGGCGCCGCTCACCAAGGCACAGCAGGACGAGCTGTTCGGCGCCTACGTGCGCAAGCCGTAGCCGATCAGCGACCCCAGCGCAGCGCGAGCGGGTCGGCCGCACGCGCGAGCGCGAGCAGTCCGGCGCGGGTGGCCGGATGCAGGGGCGTCAGCGGATGGCGCACGGCATCCGACGCGATGACGCCGCCTTCCATCATCACCGCCTTGGTCGCGCGCAAGCCGCACTGCCGGTTCTCGTAGTTGATGAGCGGCAGGACGCGCGCGTACGCCTGTGCCGCAGCATCATGCCGGCCGGCCAGGAATTCGGTGACCACGGGCTTGATCAGGTCGGGCAGCAGCGCGCTTGGCATCGTGCCGGTCGCGCCCGCTTCGAGGTCGGCCATGAGCGTGATCGATTCCTCGCCGTCGAACGGCGCTTCGATCGTGTCGCCACCCGCTTCGATGAGCGCGCGCAGCTTGGCGGCCGCCTGTGCGACCTCGACCTTGAAATACCGCACGCAGGGAACCTCGCGCGCAAGGCGTGCAAGCAGCGGCACCGACAACGTGACGCCCGACAGCGGCGCGTCCTGGACCATGATCGGCAGCCCGCACGCCTGCGCCACCGCGGCGAAATGCTCCACGATGCCCGCATCGTCGGCACGCAGGGCGGTGCCGTGATACGGCGGCATGAGCATCAGCATCGCCGCACCCGCAGCTTTCGCTGCCTGGGCCCGCTCGAGCGCGATGCGCGTGCTGAAATGGCTGCACGTCACGATCACCGGCACGCGGCCGGCGACGTGCTCGAGGCAGGTGGCGAGCAGCACGTCGCGCTCGCGGTCCGCGAGCAGGAATTGCTCCGAATAGTTGGCCAGGATGCAGATCGCGTCGACACCCTGGTCGACCATGCAGTCGAGCACGCGCCGCTGCCCGTGCAGGTCGAGCTCGCCCTGCGGCGTGAAAGGCGTCGGCGCGATCGGGAACACGCCGGTCCAGCGTCGGGTGGATGAGGTCATCGTCCGCTCCTCGGTGTGTCGCTACTCTAGTCCACCTTGACGTTGGCCTCGCGGATCACCCTGCCCCAGCGCGCGATCTCGCTTTGCAGGAGCGCGCCAAAGGCCTCGGGCGCGTGCGCCGGCACGGCATCGACCCCGATCGTCTGGTATTTCGCCAGCACGTCCGGCGCGGCGAGCGCCCGCATGATCTCGGCATTGACCCGCTCGACCACGGCGCGCGGCGTTCCGGCCGGCATGAGCAGGCCGAACCATGTCTCCACCGTGAGGCCCGGATACCCGGCCTCGGCAATGGTCGGCACGTCGGGCAGCTGGGGATGGCGTGTCGCCGCGAGGATCGCGAGCGGCTTCAGCTTGCCGCCCTTGATCTGAGGCAGCGCCGCGATCACCCCGGTGGACATGAATTGCGTGCGGCCGCTGACGAGGTCGGACATGGCGGCCGGAATGCCGGCGTACGGGATCATCTCCATCCGCAGGCCCGCGGCGCGCTCGAAGAGCTCCGTCGAAAGATGCGTCACCGAGCCGACCGACGTGCCCGCATAGGACAGCTGTCCCGGGCGCGCCTTCGCGTACTCGACGAACTCGCGCAGCGTGTTGACCGGAACGGTGGTCGGCACGACGAGCACGAACGACGCCGTGCCGAGATTGGCGACCGGCACGAAATCCTTCACCGGATCGTACTTGAGCTTGCCGGGTTGCAAGCTGACCTGGGTCGCGAACGGCACGCTGGTCGCAAGCCAGGTGTAGCCGTCGGGCGCGCTGCGGGCGACCGCTTCGGCGCCGATGTTGCCGTCGGCGCCCAGCCGCGTCTCGATGACGATCGGCTGGCCGAGCGCCGGCGCGATCTTCTCCGCGATCATGCGCACCACGACGTCGAGCTGGCCCCCGGCCGGAAACGGCACCACGACCTTGATCGGATGCGCGGGCCACGCAGGCTGCGCGTGCACGGGCAGCGCAACGGCGGGCAGGACGAGCAATGCGATGGCAAGCAGACGACGGATCACGATAGGGTCTCCTGGCTCATGGGCCGGTGGGAACGGGCGCTGCCGCCGCAATGAGGCGCTCGTGCTTGAGCTCGGCCCAGAACGCGGGCGGGATGGCAGCACGGCAGTGCGCGACATTGGCCGCCGCTTCGGCGGCGCTGCGCATGCCGGTCACCACGCTCGCGACGACCGGATGCGCCAGCGGAAACTGAAGTGCCGCTGCGGGCAGTGCAACGCCATGGCGCGCGCATACCGCCTCGATCCTCCGCGTGCGCTCCACGATGGCCGCCTCGGCCTCGACGTAGAAAAAAGTGGCCCCCGGACGCGCACCGGTGGCCAGGATGCCCGAGTTGAACGGTGCGGCCATCAGCACCGAGATGCCGCGCCGCTCGCAATCGGGCAGGAAGGAATCGAGCGCGGTGTGATCGAGCAGCGTGTAGCGCCCGGCCAGCATGAAGCAATCGAAGTCGCCGTCGGCGGCGAACCGCTCGAGGATGCTCCAGTCGTTCACGCCGACGCCGAACGCCCTGATCACCCCGTCAGCACGCAGCTCGACGAGCGCGCGATGCGCGCCTTCCATGGCTTCGCGATAGCGCTGCTCGACGAGGTCGCCTTGCCAGCGGCGGTTGACGTCGTGGATCAGCACGATGTCGAGCGCGTTGGTGCCGAGGCGCTGGAGGCTGTGCTCGAGTGAGCGCAGCGTACCGTCGTAGCTGTAGTCGAACGCGACTTCGAACGGCGACTTGCCGCTCGCGTAGCCGGGCGCCGTGCCTTGCACCGGCTTCATCAGGCGCCCCACCTTGCTCGACAGGACGACCTCGCGGCGGTCGATGGTGCGCAGGCAGGCCCCGAGCCGATGCTCGGCGAGGGCGAGCCCGTAGAACGGCGCGGTGTCGAAATAGCGCAAGCCCGACTCGTGCAGGCGCGTGAACGTCGCAAGCGCTGCCGCGTCGGCCTCGGGCATCGTGCTCCCGCCGAAAGGCGCCGTCCCCACACCCAGCTGCGACACCGTGAGATCGCGGCGGCCTACGCGCCGCCGTCGAGCGGGATCGAAGCTCATGCCGACGCGCGCCCGCGCACGCTCACGAGGTTGTGCACGTGCACGTGGGCGCCTTGCCCGATGGGGCGGGTGGCGACGCCGATGCATTCGCCGTACTTGCGGATGGGCGCGCCTTCGGCGAGCGGACGCAGCGCGATCTTGTGACCGAGCGGAATCGCATCGACCGCGCGCACTTCGCTGAGCGTCCCGCCACGCCGCACGACGACCGCTTCACCGGCCGCAAGATCGCGCAGCGCGACGGCGACGTCGTCGTCGCGATGGATCGCCAGCGCCGCCCAGCCCTGCACCGCTCCGGTCACCGGAGCGTCCTGCGCCTTGCGCGTCGGGCCACTCACGTGCCCGATCGCGCCAGGCGCACCTTCACGCCGGCGGGCTCCTCGCGCAGCTTGAGCAGCGCGCCGACGTCGTCGTCCTGCAGGCCGCGCTCGAGGCCCTCTTCGACGCTCGCCAGCGCGGCATGACCCACGGGCGCCGCGACGCCGAGCGCGTCGATCATCTGCAATGCGAGCCGGCAGTCCTTGTGCGCGAGCTTCATCATGAAGCCCGGAGAGAAATCGCCCGCGAGCGGCCGCTTGGGCATCGAGATCGCGAGCGCGTTGTTCCACGCCATCGTCGTGCGCAATACCGAGAGCATCGTGTCGAGCGTGAGGCCGGCTTTCGTGCCGCTGACCAGCGCCTCGATCGACGCTTCCGCGACGGCGGTGGCGAGCAGATTGTTGATGAGCTTCATCGTCTGCCCCGCGCCGAGATCGCCGCAATGGAAGAAATCGGTGCCCATGCAGTCGAGGACGGGACGGCAGCGCGCCACCACGTCGGCCGGGCCGCCCACCATCAGCGTGAGCGTTCCCGCAACCGCAGCATCCGCGGTCTTGCCGACGGGACTGTCGATCATCGCAGCGCCGCGCGCAGCCACCGCCGCGCCGACCTTGCGCGTGGTCGCAGGATCGATCGTGCTCATGTCGATGTACACGCTGCCCGGCTTCAGGCCCGCGACCACGCCGTCCGGCCCGAGCGCGACGCGCTCGACGTCGGGTGCATCGGGCAGCATGGTGATGACGATGTCGCTTGCAGCTGCGGTCTCGCGTGGCGTTGCAGCCGCCGCTGCGCCGGCCGCGACGAGCGTGCGCACCGCGGCCGGCTGCATGTCGAGCACGACCAGCCGATGGCCCTTGGTGAGAAGGTTGCGGGCCATGGGCGCGCCCATCGTGCCCAGTCCGATGAAGCCGACGTTCATGGTGATTCTTTCTTGACGGTGAATGGGGATGTCACGTGCGCTCGCGCCACTTGGCGAGGTCCCACACGGGCGCGCCGCGCAGGTCGGGCGCGTCCTTGGCCTCGAACGCTGCGGCATCCGGCTTGCGGCCGGTCTTGTCGTACGCGGCGCGCACGGCGGGCGCAGCGGCGGCGAAGGCGTCGCGCACCTGCGACCACGCGAGCGGCTTCGGGATCATGCGGCCTTCGACCATGTACTTCGAGGTCTCGAGCAGCGCAAGCGCATCGCCTTCCGTCGGCCAGCACCAGCCGCGCGCGAACAGCACTTCGTCCTTGACGACCTTGGCTCCGAGCTCGGGTGGCAGCTCCCAGTACTTGCGCGACAGCTCCGACACCTGGCCCGGGTCCATCGTGGAGAGCTTGGCCACCGCATCCTGCTGCGCCTGCACGAACGCGGTCACGACCGCGGGATGGCTCTTGACGATGTTGGAGTGACCGATCCAGAACGAGCGATGCAGGTAGTAGCCGTCGGGATAGAACGGCGACTTCTTCACCGATTCGAGCAGGTGACCGGCGCCTTCGCCGGCCGGCCCCTTGTAGTGGCTTTCGGTGTAGCCGAACGAGTTCATGATCCCGACGGTGCCGATCTCCGCCTGCGCCTTGAGGAACGCCGGATAGATCAGCACCGCGGCGTCCATGCCGCTCGGAATCGTCGCCGCCTGCGCCTGCGTCGGCGTGTTCACGATGTTGATGTTGAATGCGCGCGGATCCGCGTTGCCGAGCTCGAAGCGCAGCCACTGCGTCAGCACGTTGTACGGGTCGCCGCCCAGCAGCGCCCCGACCGTCTTGCCCTTCAGATCGGCGATGTTGCGGATCGGCGAATCCTTGCGCGTGGCCAGCACGAACCGGAAGTGACCTTCGCCCACCGTGACGAGCTGGATCGGCTGGTTCTGCGCGATCAGCCGCACGATCGGCGTGTTGCCCCACATGCCGAAGTCCAGATTGCCCGACACGAACGCCTCGACCATCGGCAGCGCGGACGGATAGTCGCGGTAGTCGGGCGTGACGTCGTAGCCCGCGTCGGCGGCGAAGCGCTCGAACGTCTTGTTGGCGATCATGTATTGCGTCACGGGCGAGTTGCCGGCGGCGAACGGCTGGCGGCCGACCGATACCTTGAGCGCCTGCCGGCCTTGCGCGCGCACGATGGCGGGGGCGGCAAGCGTGAGCGAAGCAGCGCCCGCGGCGGCGATGAAGCGGCGCCGCGAGGCACCCTGGCGATCGTTTCGTGTGGTCATGTGCGTCTTCCTCCTCGAGTGGAACGTCAGGTGACCGCGGCGCGCTGCGCCTCGTCACGGATCAGGCTCCAGATGTGCTGCGACAACGCCTGGAATTGCGGATGGCCGCGCGTCGCGTCGCCGCGCGGACGCGACAACGGAATGTCGACCACGGCCTTGAGCCGGCCCGGATGCGTCGTCATCACCGCAACCCGGTCGGCGAGGAACACGGCCTCGTCGATCGCATGCGTGATGAACACCACCGTGCGCCGCTGCGCGGCCGGGCGGTCCTGTCCCCAGATGCGCAACAGCTCGTCCTGCATGATCATGCGCGTCTGCGCATCGAGCGCCGCAAGCGGCTCGTCCATGAGCAGCACGTCGGGCCCGTTGGCCATGAGGCGCGCGAGCGCCACACGCTGGCGCATGCCGCCGGAGAGTTGATGCGGATACTTGGCCTCGGCACCGGCGAGCCCCACGAGCTCCACGCAGTCGCGCACGCGCCGCTCGCGCGCCGCGGCGTCGAGGCCGGCCCCCGCGGGGCCGTGCGCCAGGCCGAAGCCGACGTTGCCCCACACCGTCTGCCATGGAAACAGCGCGTAGTCCTGGAACATGACGCCGCGATCCGGACCCGGCGCGTCGATCGGGCGGCCGTCGATCGTGACGCTGCCTTCGGTCGCGCGCTCGAGGCCGGCCAGCAGATTGAGCACCGTGGTCTTGCCGCAGCCGGACGGGCCGACGATGACCAGGAATTCGCCGCGCCGCACGTCGAGCGTGAAATCGCGCACGGCAATCGTTTGCGTGCCGGCGCTGCCGCCGAAGCGCTTGCCCGCATTGACCAGGCGCAGCTTGATGTCATCGGGCACGGCACTGGCTTGCGCGCTCATGCCACGCCCCATGGCATGAGCAGCCGCATGCCGGTGCGGATTCCGCGGTCGAGCAACAGCGCGACGAGGCCCACCGCGATCATGCATACGATGATGCGATTGAGCTCGATGCTGTAGGCGTAGAAGATGAACATCATCTGGCCGATGCCGCCGGAGCCGCCGCCGCCCGCCTTCGCGCCGACGGCAAGCTCCGCGGCCACGATGGCCGTCCACGCGACACCCATGCCGATGCGCAGGCCGACGCCGATCGCCGGCAACGCACCGGGCACGATGATCGTGCGGATCGTGGTGAAGCGACTCAGGCCCATCGTCGCCGCCGCGCGCAGCAGCGTCGGCGGGATGCGCTTGGCGCCTGCGAGCGTGTTGACGACGATCGGGAAGAACGCGGCATAGGCGACGATGAGCACGGCGGCGGCCGTTCCGGTGCCGAGCCACAGGATGGCCAGCGGCAGGATGGCGATCGCCGCGATGGGACGGAACGTCTCGATGAGCGGATCGACGTTGCGCTCCACCGCGCGCGCGGCGCCCATGGCGAGGCCAAGCGGGACGGCGATCGCCGCGGCAAAGGCAAAGCCGGCGAACACGCGCCCAAGGCTGGTGGCGATTCCGAGCGGCAGGTCGCCCGACACGCTCATGTCGATCGCTGCCATCACGATGCGGCTGGGCAGCGGCGTGCGCGGATTGGACGTCGCCATGCCCCACGCCTGCCAGATGCAGATGACCGTGAGCGGCAACAGCGCGCCACGCCAGCGATGAAGGGAAAGCGCGCTCACGCCATGGCCCGGGTTTCGGCGGCCCACGGGGTGTAGCGGGCGGCGACCTCGCGTACGGCGCGGTCGCACGCGTACCCCAGCAGGCCGATCACGCCGATGAACACCATGACTTGCGGCGTCATGAGCAGCTCGCGGTACCACTCGACGGCGTAGCCGAGTCCGCTCGGCGCACCGATGAGCTCTGCCGCAACGACTGCCGTCCAGGCGGATGCGACACCGAGGCGCAGCGCGACGAGCAACGCCGGCAGCGCGGCCGGCACGACGACGCGCGTCAGGATCGTGCGCTGGGGCACGCCCATCGTGCGTGCTGCGTCGACGAGCCGCCGATCGACCTGCCGCACGCCGGCGATCGTACCGAGCAGGATCGGAAAGAACGCGGCGTACGTCATGATGAACAGCGGCAGCGCATTGCCGATGCCGAAGATGAAAAGCGCGAGCGGAATCCAGGCGATGCCCGAGATCGGACGCAGCATCTCGACCGTCGGATCGATGATCGCATCGAGGAGCGGGCTCGTGCCCATCAAAAGTCCGAGCGGAACTGCGAGCGCGCATGCGACCACGAGCGCGATCAGCATGCGACCCAGGCTGATCCCTGCGTGCATGAACACTTCACGGTCGCCGATCAGCTCGACCAGCGCCTCGGCGACGGCGCGGGGCGTCGGCAGCAACGCCGGATTGGCGGTCCATGCAGCAAGCGCCCACCACAGCAGCACGAACACGAGCATGGTGCGCAGGTACACGGCCGCCGACGCCAGGCGCCGGCGCGGTGCGTCGACCGCGGCCGTGACAGCGGCAGCGTCAGCCACGGCGCGGGCGCCGCAACGGGCTGCGTTGGCGGTTCACAGCGAGCCGCCCGTGCGGATCACCGATTCGCCGCCTTCACCGAGGACCTCGCCCCACGTGCGCGAGCCCGAGCACACGTCGACGAGCAGCGCGAAGAGCCGCTGCGCCGCCGTGTCGAGGTCCTCGCGCCCGGCGAACACGGCGCTTGCATCGAAGTCGATCTGGGTGGGCAGGTGCTGCACCGTATCGGGCCGCGCGCTGATCTTGATCGTCGGCGCGAGCGCGCTGCAATAGCTGTTGCCCGCGCCGGTCGTGAAGAGCATCGCCTGCGCGCCCGCCGCCGCGAAACCGGTCATCGACTCCGGCGAGAACGCGGGTCCGTCCATCACGAAGATCCCCGGCCGGTCGGGCGCCTGCGCGAGCGCGAGCACGCCGGCAATGGATCGTGAGCCGCCCTTGGCGATCGCGCCGAGCGATTTCTCCTCGATGGAGCTCAAGCCGCCGCGGATGTTCTCCGCGCCCGGGTTGTTGCCGGTGAGGTCGTAGCCCGTGGCAGCGACCGCCGCTTCGCGGCGGCGCACGGCGGCCACGATGGCATCGCCAACGTCGGCAGAGCGTGCGCGCCGCGCGAGCAGGTGCTCCGCGCCGAGCCATTCGATCGTCTCGCCGAAGACCGCCGTGCCGCCCGCGTCCACCACACGATCGACCACCCGGCCGGCGAGCGGGTTCGCGACGAGGCCCGACGTGGCGTCGGAGTGGCCGCATTCCACCGCGAGGAAGAGCTGCGAAAGCGACGCGGTCTCGCGCCGCTGCCTCGAGGCGTCACGCACCAGGCGGGCCGCGAGATCGGTGCCCCGCGCGGTCAAGGCGAACGCGTCTTCGTGCACGTCGTCGAGCGCCACGCCATGCACGGGCTTGCCGGCCTGCGCGATCGCGTCGACGAGCGCATCGGTGACCGGACGATCAGCGCCTACCACGAGGGTTGCGGCGACATTCGGATTGCGCCCGAGGCCGGTGAGCTGCGCCGCATGCGCCGCCTTGTCGTCGCCGAACTGCCCGCGGCCATAGCTCGACGCGAACAGCACCGTGCCCTGGACGGCCTGCGCGATGCGCGCGGCCGCGCGGGCGACGAGGCCATTCTGCCCCAGCACGAGCACGTGATTGCGCACGCCGTAGCGGCCGTCGGGCCGCCGGTAGCCTGCGAAAGTGGTCGCCGCAGCATCCGCCAAGAAAACGCCTCCGCACCCGTGCAGCGCGCCCGGGCGTTGTTATGTTAGCGCTTACATGTTAGCGTTTTCATCGCGCATGTCAAACCATCCCCGCCAACCGGCTCGAAAGCCCGCGCAACCCGCGCGACGGACGCGCACGGGCGCCGGCTATCGCAAGGACGCGCGTCCGCGGCTGCTCGACGTCGCGCGCGCGGCCGGTGTGTCCACCATGACCGTCGTGCGCGTGCTGCGCGAGCCGCACAAGGTGGCGGCCACGACGCGTACGCGCGTCGAGCAGGTGCTCGCCGACACGGCGTACACGCCCGACCTGATCGCGCGCGGGCTTGCATCGAACCGCTCGGGGCTCGTCGCGGCGATCATCCCGGTGCTGACCAATTCGCTGATCGCCGAAATCATGCAGGGGCTCACGGACGCGCTCGCCCCGGCCGGCCTGCATCTCCTGCTGGGCGCGAGCGGCTTCTCGGCGCACGAGGAGGAGGTGCTGGTCCGCGCGTTCCTGTCGCGCCGCATCGATGCGTTGTACCTGACCGGCGTCATCCATTCCGGCGAGACCGTGCGCATGCTCGAGCGCGCCGGCATTCCGGTCGTCGAAGGCGGCAATCTCACCGCTACGCCGATCGACATGGTCGTCGGCTATTCGAACGTGCGCGCCGCGCGGACCGTGACGCGGCACCTGCTCGACGCAGGCCACTGGCCCGTCGGCTACATCGGCGCGCATCCGCGGGACAACGACCGCGCTCGCGACCGGCGCGAAGGCTACGAAGCGGCGCTGCGCGCGGCGCGTCGCCAGCCCGACGCCACGCTATGCATCGAGACGACGCTCGACATCGACGCCGGCGCACAGGCGATGGCCGCGCTGCTCGCCCGCCGTCCCGACGTGGGCGCGGTGTTCTGCTCGGCCGACGCCATCGCCGTCGGCGCGCTGTTCGAGTGCCATCGGCGCGGCCTCGCGGTGCCCGAGCGCATCGCGATCGCGGGCTTCGACGACATTCCGCTGGCAGGCCAGGTCGTGCCCGGCCTCACCACGCTGCGCGTGCCGCGCTACGCCATCGGCCAGCAGGCGGGCGAGATGATCCGGGCACGCCTGGAAGGGCGGAGGGTGCGCACGCGCGTGGTCGATGCGGGCTACGAGCTCGTCAGGCGCGGGAGCGCATGAGCCCGAAGGGCGGAGCGCGGAGGCAAATCCACGCGGCGGTTGCTTCAGCCCTGCCACCCTTTCGGGATCGAGGCGAGCAGCCGCTTGGTGTACGGCTGGTGCGGGTGTCGATAGATCTCGTCGGAATCGGCGATCTCGACGATCTCTCCGTTGTTCATCACCATCACCTGGTCGGAGATGTACTTCACGACGGCGAGGTCGTGCGAGATGAAGATGTAGGAGAGCCCGAACTCGTCCTGCAGGTCCTGCAGCAGGTTCAGCACCTGCGCCTGCACCGACACGTCGAGCGCCGACACGGATTCGTCGCAGATGAGGATGTCCGGCCGCATGGTGAGGCAGCGCGCAATCGCGATGCGCTGGCGCTGGCCGCCCGAGAACTCGTGCGGATATTTGTAGAACGACGTTTCGGGCAGGCCCACGCGGCTCAGCAGCTCGAACGCCATGTCGGTGCGCTCCTGCGCGTTCGCGCCGATGCCGTGGATCTGCATCGGCTCGGTGATGATGGCACCCACCGTGAAGCGCGGATTGAGCGACGCGTACGGATTCTGGAAGATGATCTGGATGCGCCGCTTGTACTGCATGAACTCGTGCGTCGACATCGACAGCAGGTCGCGGCCCTCGAAGATCGCTTCGCCGGTCGTGGCTTCGTGCAGGCGCATGAGCGTGAGGCCCACGGTGGTCTTGCCCGAGCCCGACTCACCGACCAGCCCGAGCGTCTTGCCCTTGGGCAGGCGGAACGAGACGTCCTTCACCGCCTTGAACTCGCGCTTGCCGAACAAGCCTTCGCGCGAATAGAAGCTCTTCCCGAGGTTGCGCACGTCGAGCACGATGGGATCCGACGGCGCCACGCCGCGGTGGCGCTCCTCCATGTGCTGCGGGCCCGTGCCCTGGATGAAGTCGTCGATCACCGGCAGCCGCACCGGGCGCCGATCGAGCTGCGGACGGCATTGCAGCAGCGCCTTGGTGTAGGTGTCCTGCGGCGCCTCGAACACGCGGCGCGCGGGGCCCTGCTCGCGGATCTCGCCGTGGCGCATCACCACCACGTAGTCCGCGATCTCGCCCACCACCGCGAGATCGTGCGTGATGAACAGCACGGACATCTGATGGCGCTTCTGCAGGTCGGCGATGAGCTCGAGGATCTGCTTCTGGATCGTCACGTCGAGCGCCGTGGTGGGCTCGTCGGCGATGAGCAGCTTGGGCTCGCAGGCGATCGCCATGGCGATCATGACGCGCTGCTGCTGGCCGCCGGAAAGCTGCGACGGATACGCGTCGATGCGCCGCTCGGGCTCCGGGATGCCCGTCTCGCGCAGCAGGTCGATCGCGCGCTTGCGCGCGGCACGCCCGCGCAGGTTCATGTGGAGCTGCAGCACTTCCTCGAGCTGGTAGCCCACCGTGAACACCGGGTTCAGCGAGGTCATCGGCTCCTGGAAGATCATCGAGATGTCCGCGCCACGCAGCGCGCGCAGCTCGGACATCGGCAGCTCGACCAGGTTGCGACCGCCGTAGAGGATCTTGCTGCCCGGCGCAATGATCGAGTTCTCCGGCGGCAGCAGGCCCAGGATCGCGAGCGACGTGACCGACTTGCCCGAGCCCGACTCGCCGACCAGGGCCACCGTGCTGTTGCGCGGGATGTCGAACGAGATGCCCTTCACCGCATCGAAGGTGTTGTGCCGGTCGAGGCGGAAGCTCACCCGCAGGTCGCGCACCTGGATCAGCGGCTCGCCCTGCGCCAGGTGCGGCGCGCGCGCGACGGCTGGATGGGTCGTATCGTTCATGCGGTGTGTCGCACGCGCGGCGTCATGCGCCGGCGCGGCCCTTCAGCTTGGGATCGAGCGCATCGCGCAGCGCATCGGTGAACAGCGAGAAGGCGGTGACGAGGATCGCCATCGCCGTTCCCGCCGCCGCCAGCTGCCACCACTTGCCGAGGATCAGCTCGTTCTGCGCTTCGTTGAGCATCGAGCCCCATGACACGACGTCGACGGGGACGCCGAAGCCGAGGAAGGAGAGGATCACTTCGGACTTGATGAATGCGACCACGAGGATCGACAGCTGGACCAGCACGACGTGCGACACGTTCGGGAAGATGTGCGTGAACATGCGCCGCGCGTGCGACGCGCCGATGGCGTCGGCAGCCTGCACGTACTCGCGCGCCTTGTGCTTGAGGTATTCGGCGCGAATCAGGCGAAAGACGCCCGTCCACCCGGTGAGGCCGAGGATGAGCACGATGGTCATCGTGCCTTTCTGCTGCAGCACGGCGGCCACCGCAAGGATCAGCAGCAGATAGGGAATCGAGCTGAAGACGCTGTAGAACCAGTTGAAGAAATCGTCCACCCACTTGCCGTAGTACCCGGCCAGCGCGCCGAACAGCGTGCCGAGGAACGTGGCGACGAACGCGGCCGCGATGCCGACGAAGATCGACGTCTCGGAGCCCTTGATCGTCTTCTTCAACACGTCGCGGCCCCACTTGTCGCCCCCGAAGGGCAGCGTGGCGCGGCGTTCCTCCACGGCTGCGGCCGGCGCCTTTTCGGCTTTGCGGATGTCCGCCATGACGTCCGCCAGCGGATCGACGCTCTTCTCCTCCTCGGCGGCGGGCGGCGCGCCAGCCGCGCCCGGCGCAGCCGGCACGGGCTTTTGCCCCTTGAGCTCGGCGATGACGTCGCCGATCGGATCCACCACGCTCGACTTGAATTCGCTGGCCGGTGCGCCGCCTTGCGGCACGGTGGCGTCGGGCACACCGGCCGCGGGCGCCTGCTGGCCCGGCGCTTCGCCGGCCGCGAACGAGGGCGGCGCGTAGTTGATCCCGACCTCGCGCGCCCAGTCGCGCGCAACGAGTCCCGTGCCCGACAGGATCATCATCACGATGAACAGCACGACGATCGCGAGCGAAACCATGCCGACGCGGTCGGAGCGCAGGCGCCGCCAGGCGAGCGTCCACAGCCCCGGAGAGACGGTATGGGGAACGTCGCGCGGCGTGAGCGGCGCGCCGGTGCGCAATGTCGCAAGATCGGTCGCCACGGCGTCCTCCCGGCCTACTTGAGCTGCACGCGCGGATCGACTGCCTTGTAGGTCAGGTCCGCGAGCAGGTTGGTGGCGATGGTGGCGAACGCGACGTACACGGTGATCGCCTTGATGACCGGGAAATCCGAGCGCTCGACCGCCAGGATGACCTCGCGGCCGATCCCCGGAATCGAGAAGAAGCGCTCGATGAGGAACGAGCCGAGCAGGAGGCCCGGCAGGATCGACATGAGGTTGGTGATGATCGGGATGGACGCATTGCGCAGCACGTGCACCATCATCACCCGGTTCTCCGACACGCCCTTGGCGCGGGCGGTGCGCACGTAATCCTGGTTGATCTCGTCGAGCACGAACGTGCGGTAGAGCCGCAGGTTGGGCGCGATGCTCACCGCGAGGCCGATCAGGATCGGCAGCGACGAATAGACGACGAGGTTCTCGACGAAGCTGTCGCCCCACCCCTGCACGGGGAACCACCCGAGCTTGTAGGCGAAGAAGTACTGGAAGACGATGATGTAGACCAGGATGGAGACCGACAGCGCGACGGTGCAGATGATCATCACCAGGCGGTCGGTGAGCGATCCGCGCACGTACGCGACGGCCAGCGCGAGCGTGATCGACAGGATCGTGTCGAGGATCAGCAGCGGCACCAGCACCGTGAGCGAGGGCCCCAGGCGCGTGGCGAGGATGTGCGACACGCGCTCGTTGGTGCTCCAGCTCGCGCCGAAGTCCGCCGTGACGATCTGCTTGATGAAGATGCCGAGCTGGACGTAGAACGGCTGGTCGACACCCAGCTGCCGGCGGATGTTGTCGATCTGCTCCTGGTTGCTGATCTTGCCGGCCAGCACGTAGGCCGGATCGCCGCCTACCCAGTTGAACAGGAAGAACACCAGCAGCACGACGCCGAGCATGGTCGGGATCATCTGCCAGATGCGCCGTACGATGTAGGCGGTCATGACGCTCGCCTGTTGCCAATTCCGCCGCGGGTGTCGCGTGGAAGGGGTTGCTCGGGGACCGCCGGCCGGTGCGGCGCCGAAGGCCGGCCGGCCGCGTGGGCGGCCGCAACGCCCCGCGGCCGGTCCTTTTGGAACCTGGCTGCGGTGCGGCGGTGGCGGCCTGTTCCCGGGGTTGCCGGGTAGCCGACCATTGTTGTCATTTCTCCTCTGCTGCTCACTGCACCTGCGCTACTGCCACTGCCAACTGCCCTCCTCCTCCTACATTCCTGCGCGGATCCGGCCCTGCCGAACATTGCTGGCGGGCCGGCCCGCTCCGGGCGGCACATTACCGGTTTTTATCCGCCACGTCGATGTATTGCCATTCCGAGTGCAGGATGGGGTGCTTCTTGTAGCCGAGCACCCGCGGCTGCACGAGCTGGTTGCGGTAACGCGAGATGTCCAGGCGCCACGGCGCGTACGCCTCGATGAGCCTGGCCATCTCCTTGTACAGGCGATCGCGCTCCGGCGAATCGGGCTCGAGCCGCAGCGACTGCTCGTAGAGCTTGTCGTACTCGGGGATGCTCGCGCACGCATTGTTGTTCTGGTGGATGTTCTTGCTGTAGAGCAGCTGCATGAAATTGTCGCCGTCGGGCCAGTCGGCGATCCACGACGCCGTGCGCATCATGAGCTTGCACTGCTTCTCGAGCTTGATCTGCTCGGGAAACTTCTCCTTCACGCCTTCCATGCGCACGTTGATCAGGGCGAAGGCCTTCTGCCACATCTCTTCCTGCTGCCGCCCCAGCGAGTCGGGCCGCGTGTAGTACTTGACGGTGAGCGGCTTGCCATCCGGCAGCGTGCGGTACCCGTCGGGACCCTTCCTGTAGCCGAAGCGATCGAGCAGCGCATTGGCGCCCGCCGGATCGAACTTCACGCTCGTACGGTATTTGGGATCGTGTCCGACCACGCCCGGGGGGATCGGGAATTGCGCCTCGACCGCCTGGCCGTTGCGCACGATGCGGATCTCCTCGTCGACGTTGTACGCCATCGCCATCGCGCGGCGCAGCGCGACCTTCTCCTTGCTGAGGCCGCCCACGACCGGGTCCTGCATGTTCCAGAACATGTAGCTGATCTCGACGTCCACGTAGCGCGACAGCTTCACGCCCTTCTGGCGGAAGTCCGCGTTGAGGCGGCCGCTGTCGCCCTCGAAGACCTTGGGCGCGAGCGGGCCCTCCATGTTCATGATGTCGAGCTCGCCCTTCTGGAATGCGAGGAGGCGCGCCTGGTCCTCCTCCATGATGCTCACCTCGACGCGGCCGACCTGCGGCATCCTCTTGCCCTTCATCTCGGCAATCAGCGGCGCGTCGGCGGGGTCGTTGGAGCGGAAATCCCACGTGAAGCCGCGGAAGTCCGGATTCGCCTCGAGGATGATCTTGTTGCTGCGGATCCACTGCTTCAGCACGTAGGGGCCGGTGCCCACGGGATTGCCCATCGCGCGCCCGCTCTCGTCGCGATACGCTTCGATGACCTCGCGCGCGACGCCGGACGTCGGCTCGTGCGCCAGGATGTAGGGCAGGTTCCAGTCCGGCTGCTTGAGCTTGATGCGAAGCGTGTACTTGTCCGGCGTCTCGAAGCCGGCGATCTTGGCGTCGTAATCGAACTTGCCGCTCTTCTTCGCGGCTTCGGCGAGCTCGTCGAGCCCCTGGATCTTGCCTTCGACGAGCCAGGCCCAGGGCGACGCGAGCTTCGGATCGATGAGCCGCTTCAGCGCGTAGACATAGTCGTCGGCGACGAGCTCGCGCTTCTTGCCCTTGAACGCGGGATCCGGCGAGAAGTGGATGCCCTTCTTCAGCTTGAGCGTATAGACCTTGCCGCCTTCCGTGACCTGCGGCATGCCGTCCGCGGTGAGCGGGACCAGCTTGGCCGGCCGCGCGAGGTAGTCGTACGTGAGCAGCGTCTCGAAGATGGCCTGCTCGATGGTCCCCGAGTAGAGGTCCTGCGCGCCGGCAGGGTCGAAGCCGGTCTCCGCCGCCGGGAAGACCTGCCGAACGACCTTCGACATGTCTGCGGCGTGCACGGGCACTGCAAGCGGCGAGCACAGCGCGAGCACGGCGAGCGTGCGGCGCAGCGCGGTGGAAAAGGGCATCGCAAGGGTCATGACATCAGCTCTTCGGCTCGACATCCATGTACACGAATTCGGCCTGCAGGATGGGATGCTTCTTGTAGCCGAGCACGCCCGGCTGGATCAGCTCGTCGCGCTCGCGCGACACGTTCATGTTCCACGCCGCATCGACCTCCATCTGGCGCGTCATCTCGAGATAGAGATGGTTGCGCTCGGGCGAGTCGGGCAGCAGCCGCGCCTTCTCGAAGAACGCGTTGTACGCCTTGGAGTCGTAGCAGCTGTAGTTGATCTGGCCGATGTTCGGGCCATAGAGCAGCTGCAGGAAATTCTGGCCGTCGGGATAGTCGGCGGTCCATGCCGCGCCCCACATCATGAGCTGGCATGCCTTCGCCTGCTTCAGGTGATCGGGAAACTTCCCGATGTCGAACTCGATGTGGAGCCCGATGCCGTCCATCGACTTCTTCCACAGCTCCGCGTACTGCCGGTAGATCTGCGAGCTCTCGGACGCATACCGCAGCACCAGCGGCTTGCCGTCGGGCAGCGTGCGATAGCCGTCGGCCGCGCGCTTGTACCCGAAGTGGTCGAGCAGCTTGTTGGCGAGCACCGGGTCGTACGGGTTGATCGTGTGGTACGCGGGATCGAAGCCGACGACGCCGTACGGGATGGGCATCTGCGCCTTCACCGCCTGGCCGCGGCGGATCACCTCGATCTCCTCGTCGACGTTGTAGCCCATGATGATCGCGCGGCGCAGGGCGATCTTCTCCCTGGTGAACCCGCCAAGCAGCGGATCGCGCGTATTGAGCATGACGTACGTCAGGTCAGGATCGATCGTCTTGTAGAGCGTCATGCCGCGCTTCGCGAGCGCCGGGAGGATCTTGCCGTCGGCACCCAGCGCCTGCGCGCGGAACGTGCCCGGCACGGCGAGGAGATCGAGCTCCTTCTGCTGGAAAGCCAGCCAGCGCGACTGGTCTTCCTCCATGACGGAGATCTCGACGCGGCCGATCTGCGGGATCGCCTTGCCCTTCATCGCCTTGATGACGCCGTCGTCCCATGCGGGCTCGGATGCGGCGAAGTTCCACGTCTCCTGGCGGTAATCGGGATTGGCCACGAGCACGATCTTCGACGCGCGCTTCCACTCCTTCAGCATGTACGGGCCGGTACCGACCGGATGGGCATCGGTCTGGTCGCCGTAGGCCTCGATCACTTCGCGCGCGACGGCGCCGAACGGCACGTGGGCCGCGGTGTACGGGAAGAGGTAGTCGGGATTGGTGAGCTTGATGCGCAGCGTGTATTTGTCGAGCGCCACCAGTCCCGGCACGACGGCCCCGTAATCCATCTCCCCGGCCTTGTCCCCGCGCTTGGCCCAGTCGGTGAGACCCTCGATGTTTTCGACCATGTTGGCCCATGGCGAGCGGTTCTTCGGGTCGACGAAGCGCTTGTAGCTGTAGACGAAGTCCTCGGCGGTGAGCTCGCGCTTCTTGCCGTTGAACGCCGGATCGGGCGTGAAGTAGATGCCGCGCTTGAGGTGGAAGGTGTACGTGCGCCCGCCGTCGGTCACCTCGGGCATCGCCTCGGCGGCCATGGGAATCAGCCTGGCCGGCCGCGCGAGGTAGTCGTACGTCAGCAGCCGGTCGAAGATCGCCTCGTTGATCTCGTTGGAATAGAGATCGGACACGCGCACGGGATCGAACCCCGTTTCGGACGTGGGCCACGCCACGCGGAGCACCTTGTTCGGGTCGGCGGCGACGGCGCCGAAGGCTGCGCACAGACCGGCGAGCAGGCACACCGTGGCAAGCGCGCGGCGCGGAAGGCTCGACATCGAGAACCCGTGGAGGAGGCGGATCGAATTGAAAAAAGCCGCGTAATGTAACATTTTCGCAGCGCAGCCGGGAGGTCCGGGGGGCGCGCCGAATCGCATGCCACCATGCGGCGCCACGGGCTCCCATCCGACCTCAACGCCGCCTCGCCGTTCCCCGATGACCGAGACGATCAAGCCGCCTTACTGGGACGCTGCTGCCGCGCAGTTGAGCAGCGCCGATCCGGTGCTCGCACGGCTGATCGCCACCGTCCCGGGCATCCATCTCACCCGGCGTTCGGACCCGTTCACCACGCTGGCCCGCGCGATCGTCGGCCAGCAGATCTCCGTCAAGGCGGCGCAATCGATCTGGGACCGCTTCGTCGCCGCGAGCGGCGGCACCGGGTCTCCCGTCCGGCTCGATCCGGTGCGCATCGGCCGGATGCGCTTGCCCTCGTTGGTGCGGGTCGGCCTGTCGGGCCGCAAGGCCGAGTACCTGCGCGATCTCGCGCGCCACTTCACGACCGGACGGCTCGACCCGGCACAATGGCCGGCGCTCGACGACGAAGCGCTCGTCGAGGCGCTGGTGGACGTCAAGGGCATCGGGCGCTGGACGGCGGAGATGTTCCTCATCTTCCACGAGCTGCGCCCGGACATCCTGCCCCTCGACGACATCGGGCTCCAGAAGGCGATCGCGCTGCATTATTTCGCCGGCAAGCGCCGCGCGCGCAGCACGCTCGAGCGCCTCGGGCGCCGCTGGCGGCCGTATCGCAGCGTCGCCACCTGGTACCTGTGGCGCTCGCTCGATCCCGTTCCCGTGGAATACTAGGCCAATGACCGAATCCACCGCTCCCCGCTACGCCGGCCCGCTCGACCTCGCGCGCTCGCTTTCCGCGTTCGCGCTGGCGAGCGGCGCGCAGGCATCGTTCACGCGCGACGGTCCGCGCGCGGACGTCGAGTACCGCGACCTCGGGCTGGCCGATGCCACCGCTGGCCGCATCGGCATCAAGCACATTCGCGCGGTGATGCCGCTGCCCGCGCCCACCGGCTGGCACTGGCACGACATGACGGCCCACTTCGTGTACGTGCTCAAGGGCTGGATCACGTTCCGTTTCGATGGGGTGGCCGACGCGGTGACGGTGCACGCCGGCTCCGGACTGTCGCAGCCGGCGGGCGTTGCGCACAACGTCGTGGCGCGCTCGGACGACCTCGAAGTCCTCGAGATCAACGTGCCGGCGCAGTACGGGACCTTCGACCTCGCGCACGCCCCGGGAGACGCGCGTGGGTGACGGCGTCGCCGCGGTGGACGCGCCCGTCCCCGGCGATCGCGCAGCCGCGCTGCGCGGCTGGCTGCGCCGGCGCGGCAGCGCGATGCTGGTGTTCGCGGCACTGTTCGTCGCCTGGGAAGTCGCGGTGCGCGCGCTCGGCATCAAGGAATACCTGCTGCCACCACCGTCGCGCGTGTGGGCCGAAGCGGTCAAGCGCATCGATCCCGTCATGGCAAGCGTGTGGGTCACCACGCACGAGATCGTCGCAGGCTACCTGCTGGCCGTCGCGGTCAGCATCCCGCTCGCGTTGTGGATCGCGTATTCGCGCTTCATGGAAGAGGCTGTCTATCCGGTGATCGTCTTCCTCCAGATCATCCCGAAGATCGCCGTCGCGCCGCTGTTCATCATCTGGTTCGGCTTCGGGTTCACGCCCAAGCTGCTCGTCGTGTTCCTGCTGTCGTTCTTCCCGATCGTCGTCGCGAGCATCGCGGGCTTCAAGTCGGTGGACCCGGACATCATGGACTTCGCGCGCACCACCGGCGCGGGCGCCTGGCGGCTGTTCACCAAGATCCGCCTGCCGCAGGCGCTCCCGCAGATCTTCACCGGCCTCAAGGTCGGCGCCGCGCTCGCCGCCACCGCCGCGGTCGTCGCCGAATTCGTGGCGTCGGACAAGGGGCTCGGCTATCTGCTCCTGCAATACAACGGCCAGCTCGAGACACCGATGGTGTTCGCAGTCATCATCCTGCTGTCGGTGATCGGCCTGATCGTGTACTACGTGGTGGAGCTGCTGGAGCGCTTCACCATTCCGTGGCACGTGTCGCGCCGCCAGGCGGCCGAGGACACGCTCGTATGATCACGACGGCCCGTGCGAGGCCGCATCCTGGAGGAACCATGCGCATGACCAAGACCATTGCCCTGGCGCTCGTGGCGCTTGCCGCGCTCGCTGCCGCACCCGTGCGCGCCGCCGACGCCGTGTCGCTGCGGCTCAACTGGTATCTCGGCGGCCTGCACGTGCCGTTCTATTACGGCAAGGAGAAAGGGATCTACGCCGCCGAAGGCATCGACCTGACGATCAACGAGGGACGCGGCTCGGCCAATACGGTGCAGGTCGTCGCGGCAGGGTCCGACACGTTCGGCCTCGCCGATTCGTCGAGCGTCATCGCAACCGCGGCCAAGGGCGCGGACATCAAGTCGGTCATGTCGCTGCTCAACTCCACGGGCTTCGCGGTGGTGTCGCTCGCGGAGACCGGCATCCGCACGCCGAAGGATCTCGAAGGCAAGCGCCTTGCCGTGTCGCCGGGCGATCCGCTCGGTCAGCTCTTCCAGGCGCTCGCCGCGGCCAACAAGCTCGACATGAGCAAGATCAGCCTGGTCCAGGTGGATCCCGCCGCGAAGGTCGTGGCCGTGCTCGAGAAGCGCGCCGATGCGCTGCTCGGCGGCGCGGACGACCAGTACTTCCTGATCAAGCAGCGCGGGCTGCAGCCGGCGGCGCTGCGCTATGCGGACAACGGGGCCAACATCGTGGGCATGACGATCGTCACCCGCACCGAGCTCATCAAGACCAAGCCGGACCTGGTGCGGCGCTTCGTGCGCGCCACCGCGCGCTCGTGGGAGGAGGCGAAGAAGAACCCCGGCGCCGCCGTCGATGCGGCGCTCAAGGTCAAGCCGGACCTGAACCGCCAGTCGACGCTCGACCAGCTGTTGGTCGACATCGACCTGCTCGACTCGCCCAACTCCAAGGGACGCATCGGCTGGGGCGCGCAAGCCGACTGGGACCAGACCATCGACCTGCTGAAGAAGTATCGCGACCTGTCCACCAATCAGCCGTGGACCGCGTTCCACACGAACGAGTTCGTCGCGCAGCCGTGACACCGCGGTGCAGCGGCCGTTGCGCGCGCACGTGACCGGCGCGGCCGACGGCATTGCGACGGGCGCGGGCCCGCCGGATCGCGAGCCCGCGATCCGCATCAGCGCCGCGTCCAAGACGTTTCGCCGCGCCGGCGCGCGCGCGCAGCCGGTGCGCGCGCTCGATCCGCTCGATCTCACGGTGGCGCCAGGTGAATTCGTCGCCATCGTGGGGCCGTCGGGCTGCGGCAAGAGCACGCTGCTGCGGCTCGTGGCGGGCCTGCTGTCGCCCACCACGGGGCGCGTGGCCCTCGACGGTACCGACGTGACGCGACCCCAGACGCGCCTGGGCATCGTGTTCCAGAGCCCGGTGCTGCTCGAATGGCGCACGGTGCTCGCCAACGTGCTGCTGCAGCTCGAGCTGCGCGGCATCGATCCGCGGCCTCACCGTGCGCGCGCGCTGGAGCTTCTTGCAAGCGTCGGGCTGGCCGAATTTGCCGACCGCTATCCGCGCGAATTGTCCGGCGGCATGCGCCAGCGAGCGTCCATCGTGCGCGCGCTGATCCACGACCCGCCCCTTCTGCTCATGGACGAGCCGTTCGGCGCCCTCGATGCGCTCACGCGCGAGCAGATGCGCGTCGACCTCGAGGCGCTGTGGCTCGCGACACGCAAGACGGTCGTGTTCATCACGCACAGCATCGACGAGGCGGTGCTGCTCGCCGACCGCGTGATCGTGATGTCCGCACGGCCCGGCCGCATCGCGCACACGCTCGAAATCCACCTCGCTCGCCCGCGCGGTCTCGCGGCGCGGCGGGCCCCGGCGTTCGTCGAGGCGACGGAACGGATCACGGGTATATTCCTCGAACAAGGCGTGCTGCACGGAGCCCGATCATGACGTTCACCGCACGCGGCATCGTTGCCGCCCCCTTCCTTCCGATGCTGCCCGACGAGTCGATCGATTGGTCGTCGCTGCGCAGCTACATCGCCTGGATCGCCGCGCAGCAGCCGACGGCGATCGCCATGAACATGGATGCGAGCGAAGGTCCGGCGCTCGACCGCGACGAGCAGCTGGAGGTGCTGCGCGTCTGCAAAGCGGAGATCGGGGGCCGCATGCCGCTGTTATCGGGCCTCATCGCGGGGTCCACCCGCGACGCCGTGCGATGGGCGCGCACGCTGCGCGAGGCCGGCGCCGAAGGCCTCGCCATCTTTCCGCCCTTCCCGACCTTTCTCGGCAACCCCGTGCCGGCCGAGATGATCGTCCGCTACCACGCAGCCATCGCCGAGGCCGTGGACGTGCCGCTCATCGCCTTCCAGTTCCCGAAGGCATTCGGGCCCGACTTTCCGCCGGAGACGCTGGCGCGCCTCGCGTCGATCCCGCAGCTCGCGGGACTCAAGGAAGCGTCGTTCGACACGCCCAAGACCGTCGAAACGATCGCCGCGGCGGCGGCGCTTCCGCGCAAGATCGGCATCCTCACGGGCAGCGACACGTTCATCTGCGAGGCGATGGTGATGGGATGCGACGGCGCGCTGATCGGCTTCGCGGGCACCGCGACCGCCGAGCTCATCGCGATGCACGCTGCCGTCGAGCGACGCGACTACACCGCCGCGTTCGACATCTGGGCGCGCCTCGGCCCCCTCGCCCGCTACTGCTGGCGCGCGCCCATCCGCGACTATCGGCCGCGCATGAAGGAAGTACTGAAGCTGCAGGGATTGATCCCGCATGCAACCGTGCGCCAGCCGCAGCTTGGCGTGGACGACGCGGAGCGTGCAGAGATCCGGCGCCTGGCGGTGCACGCGGGCTTGATCGACGCGCGCGTCGCCCGCGCCGCCGACGATTGACGAATCCCCAGACGGAGCGCTCGACATGAATCCCGATTTTCGGCGCGACTTCACGCGCATCGCCGCTGCCACGGTGCGCGACGCCGCGCGCTACCAGGCCGCGCTGCTCGCCGACGTCGCAGGCCGGCGCGGCACGCTCAACGGCCGCATCCAGCCGCTCGATCGCAGCATGCGCTGCGCCGGTCCGGCGCTCACGATCGAAGTGCGGCCCGGCGACAACCTGATGATCCACGCCGCGCTCACCTTCGCGCGCCCCGGCGACGTGCTGGTCATCGACGGCAAGGCCGACCTTTCCTGCGCGCTGATGGGCGCGATCATGATGAACCAGTGCAAGGCGCGCGAGCTTGCCGGTGTCGTGATCGACGGTGCGGTGCGCGACGTCGAGGAGCTCCTCGAGCTGGGCTTTCCGGTCTTCTGCGCCGGCGCCAATCCGAACGGACCAACCAAGTACCAGCCCGGTCGCGTCAACTGGCCGATCTCGATCGGCGGGGTCGCCGTGCAACCGGGCGACCTGGTCGTCGGCGACGCCGACGGCGTGGTGATCGTCGAGCGCGAGCGCGCAGCGTCGCTGATCCCGCTCGTGCAGGCCAAGCTCGACGACGAGACCAAGCGCATCGCGAGCATCAAGCAAGGCAACGCCGCCACGCCGGGATGGCTCGAGCCCGCACTGCGCGCAGCCGGCGTGCTCGACGAGGGCGAGCCGCTCTGACGCGCCGACGAAGCG
>DATILY010000014.1:0-4654 GCA_035475895.1 Casimicrobiaceae bacterium
ATCGCCGGCGAGGCCAAGGTGCCGTTCTTCTCGATCTCCGGTTCCGACTTCGTCGAGATGTTCGTCGGCGTCGGCGCCAGCCGCGTGCGCGACATGTTCGAGCAGGCGAAGAAGCACGCGCCGTGCATCATCTTCATCGACGAGATCGACGCGGTCGGCCGCCATCGCGGTGCCGGCCTGGGCGGTGGGCACGACGAGCGCGAGCAGACGCTCAACCAGCTGCTGGTGGAGATGGACGGCTTCGAGGGCGGCGAGGGCGTGATCGTGGTCGCCGCGACGAACCGTCCGGACGTGCTCGACCCCGCGTTGCTGCGCCCGGGCCGCTTCGACCGCCAGGTCACCGTCGGCCTGCCCGACGTCAAGGGTCGCGAGCAGATCCTCAAGGTGCACATGCGCAAGGTGCCGCTGGCCGACGACGTCGAGCCGATGGTGGTCGCGCGCGGCACGCCGGGTTTCAGCGGCGCCGATCTTGCCAACCTCGTCAACGAGGCGGCGCTGTTCGCGGCGCGCGAGAACGGCAAGGACGTGCGCATGGATCATTTCGACCGCGCCCGCGACAAGATCCTGATGGGCACCGAGCGCCGTTCGATGGCGATGAGCGAGCAGGAAAAGACGCTCACCGCCTACCACGAAGCCGGCCACGCGATCGTCGGCCGCCTGATGCCCGAGCACGACCCGGTCTACAAGGTCACGATCATTCCGCGCGGCCGCGCGCTCGGCGTGACCATGTACCTGCCCGAAGGCGACAAGTACAGCTACAACCGCACCGCGATCGAATCGCAGCTGTGTTCGCTGTACGGCGGGCGCGTGGCCGAGGAGCTGGTCTTCGGCGACGACAAGGTCACCACCGGCGCGTCCAACGACATCGAACGCGCCACCAAGATGGCGCGCAACATGGTCACCAAGTGGGGTCTGTCGGAACTCGGTCCGATCACCTTCGGCGAAGAGGAGGACGAAGTTTTCCTCGGCCGCTCGGTGACCCAGCACAAGAACGTGTCGGACGAGACCGCGCGCAAGATCGATGAAGTGGTCCGAGGCATCCTCGATCGCGCCTACGAACGCTCGCGCACGATGCTCACCGAGAACCTCGACAAGCTGCACACGATGGCCAAGCTGCTGCTGCAGTACGAGACCATCGACGCGCCGCAGATCGAGGCGGTGATGACCAACCGCGAACCCCCGCCGCCGACCAACTGGAGCAAGGGCGGTCCGGTGCGCGAGCAGCCCAAGCCGTTCACCATCGGCGGTCCCGCGCCGCAAACCTGACGCGGCCGCTCGGGTCCGCTGCCAGCGTTGGAACCAGGAGCCCTCGCCGAAAGGCGGGGGCTTCGTTCGTTCCGGGACAGCGGGATGCGCGTGTAGGATTCAGTGGCACCGGCGCGGCCGGCGGCACGGAGGCATCAATGCGCGACTGGGCGGGATCGCTGAGCCGTTTCCTCGAGGAAGTCCGCCGTCGACGCGTGTTCCGCGTGGCGGTGGTGTTCCTCGTCGTGGGCTGGATCGTGATCCAGGTCGCCGGCGCGACCTTCGGCCCACTGGGCCTGCCGGACTGGTCGCTGAAGCTGGTGATCATGTTGGTGGTGCTGAGCTTCGTGCTCGCGTGCGCGCTGGCCTGGACCTACGACTTCACCACGCGCGGTATCGAACGCACGCCCCCTGCCACCGCGGTCGCCACGCCGGCCCCCGTGCAGGCGCCGGAGGCGTCGGTCGCGATCCTGCCCTTCACCGACCTGAGCGAAGCGCATGACCAGGATTATTTCTGCGAAGGACTCGCCGAGGAAATCCTCAACGCACTGGCGTCGATCAGCGGCATGCGCGTCGCATCGCGGACATCGTCGTTCCGCTTCCGCGGCGGAGACACCGACGCGCGCGACATCGGCCGGGCGCTCAATGTCGCCTCGATCATGGAAGGCAGCGTGCGCAAGTCAGGCGAGAAGGTGCGCGTCACGGCCCAGTTGATCGATGCCGGCAACGGCTACCACCTGTGGTCGGAAAACTTCGACCGCAAGCTCGAGGACATCTTCGCGATCCAGGAGGAGATCGCGCGCAGCGTGGCACAGGCCCTGCGCGTCTCGCTGCAGAAGCCGGAAGTGCTCGACCTTGAGCGCAACGCTCCGCGTGACGTGCGCGCATACGAGTTCTACCTGCGCGGCCGGCAGATCCAGGCGATGAAGAGCACCAACAACTGGCAGAGCGCACCGGAGATGTTCCGTCGTGCGATCGAGCTGGACCCGACGTACGCGCAGGCCCACGCGGGGCTGGCGGACGCGTTGACCGGACTGTTGATATGGCGCCTGGTACGTCCCGAGGACGTGCTGGACGAAGCGTCCGCCGCCGCCAGGCGCGCGCTGGAGCTGGCACCGGATCTCGCGGAGGCGCACGTCGCGCATGCCAACACGCTCTCGCTGGCCGGAAGCAATGACGAAGCGACCGCGGCATTCGAGCGTGCCATCGCGCTCAACGGCGAGCTGTACGAGGCGCATTACTACTTCGCCCGGCATTGCTATGCGCAGGGGCAGTTCCAGCGGGCGGTGGATGAATTCGAGGCGGCGCATCGCACGCGGCCCGACGAGTTCCAGGCACTGACGCTCGGCATGAATGCCGCCGATGCATTGGGCAGTGTCCAGGAAGGGCAATCGATGGCACGGCGCGCGTTGAAGCTGGCGCTGGTCGAAGCCGACCTCGACCCGGAAAATGGCCGAGCGCGTTACCTCGCCGCCGGGCTCCAGGCGCGGCTCGGGGACATCGAAGGCGGGCGGCGCAACATTGACGCGGCGCTGCGACTGCAGCCGAACGAATTCGGCACGCTTTACAACGCCGCATGCTTCTATGCGCAGATCGGCGATGCGGATCGGGCGCTCGACATGCTCGACCGGGCCGTGGACACCGGCCAGGGCTTCCGCAGTTGGATCGAGCACGACCACGATTTCGTCGGAATCCGCAAGCTGCCCCGGTTCCAGGCGATCCTTTCGCGGCTCGACGCCTCGACGGCCCCGCAGGCATGAGGCCGACATTGGCCGCGATCATCCGGGCAATGTTCTTTCGAACGGGACCGCGCTGATGTTCGACCTGTCGCCACGACTCGATTGCGCGGGGCGCGTGCTTGTGCTGGATCGCCCACGGGTCATCGGGATCGTCAACGTCACTCCCGATTCGTTCGCCGATGGCGGCGAGCACGCAAGCACTCAAACCGCGATCGCGCATGGAATGAAGCTGGTGGAAGAGGGCGCCGACCTGCTCGACATCGGCGGCGAATCCACCCGTCCGGGTGCGCAGGACGTCTCCGTTGACGAAGAACTGCGCCGTGTGATTCCGGTGATCGAAGCATTGGCCAAGCAGACATCCTTGCCGATCAGCATCGACACCTCGAAGCCGGAGGTGATGCGCGCCGCGGCCGCCGCTGGCGCCGGGATGATCAACGACATCTATGCCCTGCGCCGCGATGGCGCGCTCGATGCCGCCGCATCACTCGGCGTTCCCGTGGTGCTCATGCACATGCAGGGCGAGCCGCGCTCGATGCAGGACGCGCCGCAGTACGACGATGTCGTCGCCGAAGTCCATCGCTTCCTCGCCGAGCGCATCTTCGCGGCGGAGATGGCCGGAATCGCAAAGAAGGACATCGTCGTCGACCCCGGTTTCGGCTTCGGCAAGACCTCGGCGCACAACCTGCTGCTGCTGGCGCAGCTCGGGCGCATCACCGAGCTCGGCGTGCCGGTCTTGGCCGGCATGTCGCGCAAGAAAACGATAGGTGACCTGACCGGGCGCGATGATCCGCACGAGCGCGTCCACGGCTCCGTCGCCGCCGCATTGATCGCTGCCCAGCGCGGGGCGCGCCTGCTGCGCGTGCACGATGTCGCCGCGACCGTCGATGCGCTCAAGGTCTGGAATGCGGTGGCTGGGATACCGATGCCGCGCAAGGACGCAGCACCGTCGATCCGCTGGCCGGACGACGACTAGCGCTTCACTCGAGCGACAGTTCCACCGGCATCCAGACCTGCGTCCAGCGAGCGAGCTTGGCCTCGGGCGCGAGCACTCGTGGCGATACGACGGCCTCATCGCCGAATCGCACAGGTGCATCGAAGGCGTTGCGGTTGGCCGCGCCCAGCAGGCGTCCGTCGTCGGCTCGCGCGATGACCGCGACCAGCACCCCGCAGATGCGGCACAGCAGGAACTCGGCCTGGCCCGAGCCTTGGCGATAACGTTGCAGCGCGGGGTCCGCGGCCCGGATCCGCAGGCGGCCACCCGGATCCGAAACCCAGGCGGCGCGATGGCGCATGCACAACTCGCAGTCGCAGGCGCGGGGTACCAGCGCGGACAAGTCCTGGTCGCCCTCGAACTCCCAGCGCAGGGCACCGCAATGGCAACCGCCGGCATGGGCGCGGATCGCAGCGCCGGGGACTTCGCTTTGGCCAGCTCGATCGCTCACTATGTGCTCCCGAATTCCGCCGCCCGAGGGTCGCATGCAGACTTGGCTTCGCCGCAAGGATATCGACAAGGTCTGTATCCATGAGGAGGGGCGGCGCCTGGTGCCGACCCTGAGCTGGCCGCACCTGGTCGCGCTCGGCATCGGCGCGATCGTCGGTACCGGCATCTACACTCTGATCGGCGTCGGCGCCAACCTCGCGGGCCCCGCGGTGCTGCTGTCGTTCCTGAT
>DATILY010000015.1:0-54232 GCA_035475895.1 Casimicrobiaceae bacterium
CATGAATCGATTGAGGGTGCGTCGCAAGCATGTCGAGCTGGCCGCCGGCGTCGCGGCCGCGATCGCCGCGCTCGGTGCGGCAACGGCGCAGGCCGCGGACATCCGGGTGGAAGTGACCGGCTCGAACATCCGTCGCATCGAGGGCGAGGGCGCGCTGCCCGTGCAGACGATCACGCGCGAGGACATCGACCGCAGCGGCGCGACCAACGCGGTCGAGCTGATGAACCTGATCTCGGCGAACAACAGTGCCGGCAGCGTCACGATCGGCAACATCATCGGGTCGACGACGTTCGCGAACCAGACGGCCTCGCGGCGCGGCCTCGGCGGCCCCGCCACGCTGGTGCTCGTGAACGGCAAGCGGCTCGGCACGTTCTCCGGCGGCATCTCGGGCGCGGAAGGCGTGAACCTCGCCGCGATCCCCTTCGCCGCGGTCGAGCGCGTCGAGGTGCTCAAGGACGGCGCGTCGGCGGTGTACGGCAGCGACGCCGTCGCCGGCGTGATCAACTTCATCATGCGATCGGACTTCACCGGCGTGACGGCGCACGCGTACTACGGGTCGCCGACCCGCGGGGGCGGCGGCGACCAGTACGAGCTCTCCGGCACGTTCGGCATGGGCGATCTCGCGAAGGACCGCTACAACGCGTTCTTCTCCGTCAACTACCAGGAGCAGAAGTCGCTCGACCAGCGCGACCGCGAGTTCTCGCGCACGAGCTACCTGCCCGACATCGGCCTCAACACGACGTCGGGCCAGAGCTTCCCCGGCTTCATCTCGACCGGCGGGATCGGCAATCCCGGCTTCCCGGACTGCGGCCCGTATCCCGGATCCATCGCGATCGGCGCACGCTGCCGCTTCGATCCGTCCGCGGTGCCGGGCGTCCAGTCGATCCCGAACACCAAGCAGCTCAACCTGTTCGGCTCGGCGCGCTTCCAGATCAACTCGGACTGGCAGGCGTATGCGACGGGCCTCTACTCGCACCAGGAAGTGAACGTCGAGATCCAGCCGCTCCCGATCTCCGACCAGATCCCGACGACGTTCACGCCGTCGGGCGCATCCGAGATCCTGCTGCCCCCGAGCAGCCCGTTCTATCCGCACGGCCTCGCCGCGGCGGCGGGCGTGGACGGCGAGCCGCTCAACGTCCGCTATCGCTGCGTGGAGTGCGGCAACCGCAAGTGGACGGACACCAACGAAGCCTGGCAGACGGTCCTCGGTGCGCGCGGCACGGCGTGGAACTGGGACTTCGACGGCTCGTTCAACTACAGCCAGAACACGGCGAAGGAGCGGCCGACGTCGGGCATCCCGCTGTATTCGCGCATCCTGCCGCTGCTCAACAGCGGACGCGTCAACCTGTTCGGGCCGAACACGCCGGAGATCAGCCAGGAGGTGCGGGCCACCGACTACACCGACGAGGCGTTCCACGCGAAGCTCTACGGCTACGGCCTCGACCTCAAGGGATCGAGCGAGATCTACAAGCTGCCGGCCGGCCCCCTCGCGCTCGCGCTCGGCACGCAGTGGTTCAAGGAGAACCTGACGCAGAACCCGGCCGAGCCGCTGCAGAACGGCAACGCGTCGCACTACGGCGGGAACCTGCAGAACATCGACCACTCGCGCACCGTCTACGCGCTGTTCGGCGAGCTCAACGTGCCGATCGTGCAGAACCTGGAAGGCAACGTCGCGGTGCGCTGGGACCACTACGACGATTTCGGCAGCACCACCAATCCGAAGGTGAGCCTGCGCTGGCAGCCCATGCGCCAGCTCCTGCTGCGTGCCTCGTGGGGCACGGGCTTCCTCGCGCCGTCGCTCTACCAGCTGTTCAATCCGCAGACGCCTGGCTTGTCGCAGGCAGGCGTGAGCGATCCGTTGCGCTGCCCGAACCCGAACGATCCCAACGCGGCCAACAATCCGGACTGCAACACGCAATACACCGTGACCTTCGGTGGCAATCCCAGCCTCAAGCCGGAGAAGTCGCAGCAAACCACGCTCGGCTTCGTGTTCGAGCCGGTCAGCGGCACATCGCTCGGCCTCGACTTCTTCAAGATCGACCTCAAGGACCTCGTCACCAACGGCGTTCCGATCGGCACGATCCTCGATCCCACGCTGCAGGCGCAATACGCCAACCTGGTGACGCGCCAGGCGAGTTGCCCGCCGTCGCAGTTCGTGCCGGGCGCGGCCTGCCCGATCACGGCGATCGACCAGATCTTCGTGAACCTCGGCGAAGTGAAGATCACGGGCATCGACGTGGACGGACGCTACACGTCGCCCGCGACGGCATGGGGCCGGGTGCGCGCTTCCATCAACGGCACGTACTACATCAAGTACGACGCCAGCCAGCCGGACGGCAGCTTCGCGGGCTTCGTGTCCAACAACTACCAGGCGGTCGCGACGGGCGTCACGCCGCGCTGGAAGCACTATGCGTCGGCGACGTGGGATTACGGCCCGTGGTCGACCACGCTGGGACAGGAATTCCAGAGCTCGTACATCGACGTGCAGCTCGACCCGAACGGCAACACTCGGCGCGTCGGCAGCATGAGCCTGTGGGACCTGCAGACGTCGTACACGGGATTCAAGAACTGGGGGCTCACGCTCGGCGTGAAGAACCTGTTCGACACCAATCCTCCGCTCACCAACTCGAACCTGACGTTCCAGAGCGGCTACGACCCGTCGTACTACGATCCGCGTGCACGTTTCGTGTACGCGAAGGTGACGTACAGCTTCCACTAAAAGGCATCACGCAAAAAAACGGGGGCCGCGGCCCCCGTTTTCATTGCCCGTACGGTCGGTCAGCGTGTCGTCGGCGCCACGTCGCTCGAGCCCGAGGACGGCAGCCGCGCCGGGTCCTGGTTGCCGCCATACGGCGAGCCACCCATCGTCGCAGCACCCACGCCGGTGGGGTCCACCGTGCCGGTGTTCGAGCCGGAGCCGAGCGGGCCCGCCTGGTCACGCGCCGTGCCGGTCACCTGGCCGTTGCGCTGTGCGCGGATGCCTTCGTCGATGGCGGCAGGTCCGGGCGCCACGCCACGGTTCGAGTAGGCCGCGGGCGCGGCCTGCGGGTCGGGCGCGCTGGCCGCCCCGCTCGACATGGCCGCACCATGCGAAGTCGTCGCGTCGTTGGACATCGTGCCGCCGCTCGTCGTGCTGGTCGTCGTGCTGCTGCCGTAGGTCGTCGCGCCGGCGCCGGCAGTGCCGACATCGCTGCCGCGCGTCGCCGTGCCGGTCAAGCGATGAAGCGCATTGGAGGTCGATTCACGCACGCGCGCCGTCCGGGCGCGCATGTTGTCGCGCGCATGACCCCATGCTTCGGTCGCGGGTGCTTTTTCTTCCTGTGCCTGCAACGAAGGCACCGCGGTGGCCTCGGGCGCATGCGATTGCATGTTGGTCCACGAGTCGCCATACCACGGCGTCATGCCGTTGTCGCCGCCGTCGCCCGTGGCGAACGCGGGACCTGCCGCGGCGGCTGCTACCAGCGCCGCGAGGATTGCGGGTTTGAACGATTTGCGCATAACAGGATCCTTTCGTCGATGCACGGCGCACAGCCTTGCTGCGCCGCAGTCTGTACGACTGGAGCGTGCATGCCGTGTTCCGGGCGCGCGTGTCCGGCGACGGGTGAAACGCACGTCGGAAGGGTCCTACAGCGTTCTATGCGAAGAGATCGAGCTGCGCCGTGTTCTCGCGCGGCGGACGGAAGCGCGTGACGTCCAGTCCACCGTGCGCGCGCACGTGCGAGCGATCGTCGTTGCTGGTATCGCTGTCGCGATTGAGGCCGAAGCGCCGGCACGCGAGCTCGAAGCGCTTTTCGATCAGCGCCGCGAACTGACCTTCGCCGCGCATGCGCGTGCCGAAATCCGAGCGGTAATCGCGACCGCCGCGCAGCTGCTGCATCACGCTCATGACATGCGCGGCGCGCAGGGGATAGTGCGCCTGCAGCCAATCGCGAAACAGCGGCGCCACTTCGAGCGGCAGCCGCAGCATCACCCATCCGGCCGTCGTCGCGCCATGCGCCGCCGCCGCCTCCAGGATCGCTTCGAGATCGCAATCGTTGAGCTGGGGAATGACGGGCGCGGTCATGACGCCGACGGGAATGCCGGCGTCGGACAGGCGCCGCAGCGTTTCGAGCCTGCGTTGCGGGGCCGCCGCGCGCGGCTCCATGCGGCGGGCCAGCTCGCGGTCGAGCGTGGTGATCGACAACGCCACCCGCGCCATGTTCCTGGCTGCCATCGGCGCGATCAGGTCGATGTCGCGCTCGATCATCGCCGACTTCGTCACGATGGTGAACGGGTGCTCGCATTCGCACAGCACCTCGAGCACCGAGCGCGTGACCTTCCACTCGCGCTCGATCGGCTGGTAGGGGTCGGTGTTGGTGCCCATCGCGATGGGCGAGCAGCGATAGCCCGGCTTGGCGAGCGCGCTGCGCAGCAGCGCCGCTGCGTTGGGCTTGGCGAGGATGCGCGTCTCGAAATCGATGCCCGGCGACAGGTCGTGGTACGCATGCGTCGGCCGCGCGAAGCAATAGATGCAGCCGTGCTCGCAGCCCTGGTAGGCGTTGAGGGACGTGTCGAACGGCACGTCGGGCGAGTCGTTGTGCGCGAGGATCGAGCGCGCCGGCTGGATGGTCACGATCGTGCGCGGACGCGGCGGCGCATCGTCGTCGGCAACGTCGGCAGCCCAGCCGTCGTCGTACGGCTCGCGCGCGTCGCGGCGATACCGGTTGGCCGGATTGAACGTCGCGCCGCGGCCCTTGATCGGCGGCGAAGTGGACATCGGAAACGTCAGTTCGCGAGCGTGGCGTCCAGGGTGATGGTGGCGTTGAGGACCTTGGACACCGGACAGTTCGCCTTGGCAGCCGCCGCGATCTCGCTGAACTTCGCGGTCTCGATGCCGTTCACCCGTGCGCGCGTGGTGAGGTGGATCGCCGTGATGGCGAAGCCGCCGGGCACCTGGTCGAGCGTGAGCTGCGCTTCCGTGTCGATCGCGTCGGCGGTGAACCCGGCGTTGTTGAGCGCGAACGACAGTGCCATGGTGAAGCAGCCGGCGTGCGCGGCAGCGATGAGCTCCTCGGGATTGGTGCCCTTGCCGTCACCGAAGCGTGCCTTGAACGTATAGGGCACCTCGTTGAGCGTGCCGCTTTGCACCGACAGGGTGCCGCTGCCTTCCTTCGCCGTGCCCTGCCAGCGGGCATTCGCCTTGCGTTGCATGCGGTTCTCCTGTCGGTTGCGGATCGTACAGTCTATGCCCGGGCGGGCGGCACGGCACGCCTGCCCTTGACTTGTGCGCTACCATGACCGCCCCGATCGAGCCCGGGCGTCGCATGACCACGCCGAAGACCCACCAGTTCGACACGCTGGCCCTGCATGCCGGCGCGCAGCCCGATCCGGCCACCGGTGCGCGCGCGACGCCCATCTACCAGACGACGTCGTTCGTCTTTCCCGACACGGATCACGCGGCGGCGCTGTTCAACATGGAGCGCGCGGGCCACGTGTATTCGCGGCTGTCGAACCCGACGTGCGCGGTGCTCGAGGAGCGCGTCGCTGCCCTCGAGGGCGGGGTAGGCGGCATCGCCACGGCGAGCGGGCAGGCGGCGCTTCATCTTGCGATCGCGACGCTCATGGGCGCGGGCGGTCACATCGTGGCGTCGCGGGCGCTGTACGGCGGCTCGCACAACCTCCTCGACTACACGCTGCCGCGCTTCGGGATCACCACCAGCTTCGTCGACCCGCGCGACGTCGACGCCTGGCGCGCGGCCATCCGTCCGCAGACACGCCTGCTGTTCGGGGAGACGCTCGGCAATCCGCGGCTCGACGTGCTCGACATCCCGCGCGTCGCAGCCGTGGCGCACGAGCACGGCGTTCCGCTCCTCGTCGATTCGACGTTCACGACACCCTGGCTCATGCGGCCGTTCGAGCTCGGCGCCGACCTGGTGCTGCATTCGGCCACCAAATTCCTGTCGGGCCATGGCGTGGTGATCGGCGGCGTGCTCGTCGATTCCGGCAGCTTCGACTGGGACGCGCCGGCCGCGCGCGATCGCTTCGACACGCTTACCGCGCCGTACCGCGGCTTCCATGACATGGTGTTCACCGAAGAGTCCACCACGGCGGCATTCCTGCTGCGCGCGCGGCGCGAGGGCGTGCGCGACTTCGGCGCCTGCATGGCGCCCTTCACCGCGTTCCAGATCCTGCAGGGCATCGAGACGCTGCCGCTGCGCATGGCGCGGCATGTCGAGAACACGCGTGCGATCGTGGCGTTCCTGCGCGCCCACCCGATGGTGGAGCACATCGGCTACCCGGAGCTGCCCGGGCATCCGGACCACGCGCTTGCGGCGCGCCTGCTGCCGCGCGGTTGCGGCGCCGTGTTCACGTTCGACCTGCGCGGCACGCGCGCGCAGGGCCGCCGCTTCATCGAGAGCCTGCGCCTGTTCTCGCACCTCGCCAACGTGGGCGATGCCAAGTCGCTCGTGATCCATCCGGCGTCGACCACGCACTTCCGCATGTCGGCGGACGACCTGCTGGGCGCGGGCATCACCGAAGGCACGATCCGGCTGTCCGTGGGGCTCGAAGATGCGCAGGACCTGTGCGAAGACCTGAGCCGCGCGCTGCACGCGGCAGGCAAGGCGTGATGCGTCTTCGCGTCGACGGGCGCACGGTCTACGCGTACACCGGCGCGCGAGCGCTCGTGCCCGCGCAACCGAGCGTCGTGTTCGTTCACGGCGCCGCGAACGATCACAGCGTGTGGTCGCTGCAGTCGCGTTATTTCGCATGGCATGGCTACAACGCCATCGCCGTCGACCTGCCGGCGCACGGCCGCTCGGAAGGTGAGGCGCTGGCAAGCGTGCGCTCGATGGCCGACTGGCTCGCCGACGTGATGGCCGCGGCCGGCCTCGCGCGTTATGCGTTGTGCGGCCATTCGATGGGTGCGCTGGTGTGCCTCGAGCATGCGGCGCGGTGCGCGGATCGCGTCGAGCGGATCGCGCTGCTCGGTGCCGCGGTTCCGATGGCCGTGAGCGACGCGCTGCTCGACGCTGCGCGACGCAACGATCCGGCAGCCCATGCGATGATCACCGCCTGGTCGCACAGTCCGGCCGGGCAGCTCGGCGGCAATCGCCTGCCTGGCGTGTGGATGGCCGGCCAGACGCTGCGCCTGCTCGAGCGCACCGCGCGTGACGTGCTGCACATCGACCTGCTCGCATGCCGCGATTACGCCAACGGGCTTGCGGCTGCCGCCGCTGTGCGATGCCCGGCGCATGTCCTCGTGGGCGAGCGCGACCTCATGGCGCCGGCGCGCGCGGCCGTCGCTCTGGAGAGCGCGCTGCACGACGTGCACCGGGTGGCGATCCCGGGCGCCGGCCACGCGATGATGGCCGAGCAACCCGACGCAGTGCTCGATGCGCTGCGCGATTTCCTCCCGCAGCGCGCGTGACGCTCGCACGCCGTCGCGACCCGGACGCATTCGTGGCTGCCGCGGCGCCGGTCGTCGCACGCAATGCGGCCGTTCGCGCGCTCGTGCAGTCGTGGGTCGACGGTTGGCGCGCGGGTCGGATGGCACCGTCCTGCGCCGCGACCTATCGCGCGGGCGACGCCGCAGGATTCGCCTTGCAGCGCGAAGGTCCGCTGTCGATCGTGCGCGAGCGTCTGGCGGCCGGCGTGCGCCGCGTGTTTCTGGTGACCGACCTGGACAACCCGACCTCGAATGCGTTGTACGCGCGCATCGGGTTCGAGCCGTCGAGCGACACCGTTCGGTACGACTTGCTGGCAGCGCCCGCATGAGCGCGCCGCGTTTCTACGTGGCGCCCGAAGACGTGGCGCTCGCCGTCGATGCGACGATCGACCTGCCCGAACCGGTTGCGCGCCACGCAACTCGCGTGCTCCGCTTGCGCGACGGCGATGCCATCACGCTGTTCGATGGCGGCGGCGGCGAATTCGAGGCGACTCTCGCAACGGCGGATCGGGGTGCCCGCGCGCACGTGCGTCGCCACAGCGCGGTCGAGCGCGAATCATCGGTGGCGGTCACGCTGGTGCAGGCGCTCGTCGCCGCGGATGTCATGGATGCCATCGTGCGCAAGGCGGTCGAGCTGGGCGTTGCGACGATCCAGCCGGTCGTGGCCGAGCGCAGCCAGCGCGGTCCGGCGGAGCGCCTCGAGCGCCGCAGCGAGCGATGGCGGCAGATCGCCATCGGCGCATGTGAGCAATGCGGCGGTAACCGCATACCAGCGATCGAACCGCCGTTGGCATTGATCGACTGGATGCATGCGCGCGGCAGCCTGGATGGGGTCGCGGTGCTCGAGCCGCACGCGTCGGTTTCGCTTGCCAGCGTTGCGCCGCACGTGCGAACGGTGCTGATCGGTCCCGAAGGCGGTTTTACGCCGGCTGAGGTGGCAGCGTGCATTGCGGCGCACGCCCGCGGCGCGCATCTCGGCGCCCGCGTGCTCCGTGCCGACACGGCCGCTGTGGCCGCGTTGGCGACGCTGAACGCGGCTCCGGGCCGCGCCTGCTGAGCTTTGGGCGAAGTCAGCTGGGCGGCGTGTTCTCGCCCGCGATCAGGATGCTGCAGCGCACGCGCTCGATCAGCATCGAATCGACCGAGCCGCGCCACCAGCGGAACGCGAATTTCTTGCTGCGCCGGTGACCGACGATCAGCAGGTCGATGCCGAGCGTCTGGCACATGCGGCTGATCACCTCGACCGGCTCGCCGTCCTCCAGGTGCGTGGTGACGCTGAAGCCGCGCTCGGTCAGCCGCGCCGCCGCTTCCTTCAGATCGGCTTCCATGCGCGAGCGATCGACCGCGAGGGCGGGTTCTGGCACGAACTCGCCGGCGAGCAGATACGGAGACGGATCGTGCACCACGCAGACGAGATGCATCTCCCGACCCGACACGGTGATGAGGTGGGCGCACTCGTCCACGGCCAGCCGGCTTTCCGGCGACCCGTCGAAGGCTACGAGGATCCTGCGGTACATGGGCGGCCTCCCAATGGGTTTCCTGCGGACGCAAGCATAGCCCCAACCGGCCCTCGCGGGCAGCGGGGCGACCGCGTCACCGGTGCTTCATCCAGCGCGCCGGCAGCACCGCGAGGACGAACGCCAGCGTCACGAGCGCAAAGCACACGTGAAAGGCACCTGCCGGATCGGCGGGCGCCGTCACGAGACGCCATTCAAGCACGACCGCCAGGACGTTCACCCCCACCGCGCCGCCGAGCTGACGGATGAAATTCACGCCCGCCGAAGCGTAGGCCAGCTCGGCGCCGGCGAGCGACTGCACGGCTCCGACGTTGAGCGCAGGAATGATCAAGCCCAGGCCGACTCGGCCGAGCGAGAGCCATAGCGCGAGCGCCAGGAAGCCCGTTGCTGCAGCGGCGCGCGTGAACAGCACGCTCGACAATGCGAAGAGCACCAGACCGGCGATGACCACCCGGCTCGGCGGAAAACGGTCGGTCATCCGGCCGCCCACCGTGATGGCGACGGCAAGAACGACGCCTGCCGGCGCAAGCAGGAGGCCGGCTTGCTGCGCAGTGAACTGTGCGACCTGCTCGACGAACACCGGCAACAGGTAGGTCGTGCCGAACAATCCGGCCCCGTAGGCGAACGCCACCAGGGCGGCACCGACGAAGCCGCGGTGCGCGAAGAGCTCGACGCGCAACAGCGCGCGCGGCGTGCGTCGCTCCCATGCCACGAACGAGACGGCCAGCACGATGCCGGCCGCCGCAACGGCGAGCGTGAGCGGCGCCGCCCATCCCGCCCGATGTCCGGCCACCGGCACATTGAGCAACGCCACGAGACCCGCGATCAGCAGCAGCGTGCCGACGACGTCGAACGGACGCGCCGTCTCGCTGCGCGCATTGGACAGTGCGCGCGCGCCCAGCACCACGGCGATCACCGCGAACGGCAGCGGCATGAGGAAGATCGACCGCCAGCCGAACAGGTCGACCAGCGCGCCACCGAGCGCGGGCCCGACGGCCGGGGCGAGCACGATGCCGAATCCGAACAAGCCCATGGCGCGCCCGCGCTCGTCCGGCGGATACACGCGAAACAACGCGACCATCGACAGCGGCTGCACGACGCCCGCCGCGGCGCCCTGCAGCACGCGCGCGGCGATCAGCCATTCGATGCTGGAGGCCAACGCGCCGAGCACCGATCCGGCCGCAAAGCAGGCGAGCGCCGCGATGAACGTCCAGCGTTCACCATGGCGCTCGATGCCCCAGGCGGTGGCCAGCATTGTCGCGGTCGTGGCGGCCAGGAAGCCCGTTGCCACCCATTGCACGCTGTCGTGCCCGACGTGCAGCTCGCGCATCAGCGCGGGAAACGCGACGTTGACGATGGTGGACGCGAGCAGTGTCGACACCGAGCCGACCAGCACGGTTGCGACCACGAGGACCCGCTCGCGCGCACCGGGTGCAACGTGCCCGGGCGCGTCGGTGCGGCTCATTGCACCACCCTGCGCGGCGCGCTTCGCAGGCGACTCACCATTCGTGCGGCCTTGCGGGATCATGCTGCATTGTGCCCGCCGGCGCGTCGGGCGCTGCTACAGCGTGCGCGGATCGGGTGCGGGGGTTGCGCCGCACAGCGCGAGCGCGACGCGTTGCAGCGACTGCCATGCGCTGCCGATGCCGATGCCCTTGGCAAGGCCGTCGAGCCGTGCGAGGCCGTGGATCAGCGGCGTCAGCGTATCTGCCTTGACGCGCCGCGCCGCACGCTCGAGCGCGTTCTGCCGCCGGCCCCACACGCGTGCGTTGCGCACCGCCACGCCGAGTGGCGTACCCGATTCGACCGCGCGCTGCACCCCGGCAAGCGCATGCAGGTCCTCGCTCAACTGCCATACCGCGAGGGTCACCGCCTCGCCCTCGGACTCGAGCGCGGCCAGGATGCGCAATGCGCGCGCGCCGTCGCCGACCAGCCAGGCTTCGGAGAGCTGGAAGACGTCGTAGCGCGCGACGTCGGCCACCACGCGCTCCACGGCAGCGGCATCGAGCGGACCCTTGGGCAGCAGCAGCGCGAGCTTGTCGATCTCCTGCCGCGCCGCGAGCAGGTTGCCCTCGCAGCAGTCGGCCAGGAACGCGAGCGTTTCGCGGCTCGCCTGCTGGCCTTGTGCGCCAAGGCGTGCGGCCAGCCAGCGCGGCAGCGCGTCGCGCTCGACCGGGCGGACCTCGATCACCACACCGGCGTCGGCGAGCGCGGTGAACCACGCCGACGACTGGGTCGCGCGGTCGACGCGCGGCAGCGTGATGACCGTCACGTTGTCCGGATTGGGGCTCACGGCATAGCGCTCGAGCGCCTTTGCCCCTTCGGCACCCGGCTTGCCTGTCGGGATGCGCAAGTCGATGAGCTTGCGCTCGCCGAAGAGGCCCATGTTCGCGTGGGCGCCGAGAAACGCGTCCCACTTGAACCCCGGCTCGACCACCAGCACCTCGCGCTCGGCGCTGCCCGCCTTGCGCGCGGCCGTGCGAATCGCGTCACCGGCTTCGAGGGCGAGCAGCGGCTCGTCGCCGTGAATGACGTACAGCGGGGCGATGCCGCGCGCGAGGTGCGCCGACAGCTCTTCGGGCCGCAGCTGCATGGACGAGTACGTTACGGCTTGCGCGCCGCCTCGAAGCGCCGGACGAGCTGCTGCACGACGTCCTGCTGCATCTCGCGCAGCAGCCGCTGCTCCTGCGCGTCGCGCGCGAGCACCTCGGTCTCGTTGAACGTGTACGTGCGCCGCACCGTCAGCTCGCCGGGCGGAAGCCAGTCGTTGCCGTCGGCATCGTGCAGGCGGAAAGTCACGCGCTTGACCAGCTCGTATTCCCGCACCGCGCCGCTTTGCGACAACGAGAGCACCTGCTTGTCGTCGACCACCGTCGGAACGTCGATGATGACTTGCGCAGCCTTCGGATCGGCGACGACTTTTGCGCTGCCCGTGTCGGTCAGCGCGCGCGAGAGCAGCACGCCCAGCACCGGCGAGCCGCTGGCATTCACGAAGATGGTGTCGAAGGTGTAGGTGGCCGCGCCGCGCAGATGGAACCCGCAGCTTGCGAGCAGCGCAAGCGCAACGATGACGGCAAACGGCCTGGCAAAGCGGCTGGCCGCCCATGAGTCGTCCCCGCGCAAGCCACGGCTTCGCAGCGCACAGCGGTCGTCTCGGTGCAGGCGCGGACCCGGTGTGGTTGACTCGCTTGCCATCACACCACCACGTTCACCAGGGTTGGCGTGGCCGGCGCCTTCGGAACCACGATCACCCGTTTGACGGGCGCGCCGTTCGCGTGCTTCTCGACCTCCGGTGCGTTGCGCGCGGCGCCCTCGATCGTGGCCCGGTCGGCCGTGACCGGCACGGTGATCTTGCCGCGCACCTTGCCGTTCACCTGGAGCACGAGCTCGATCTCCTCCTGCGCGAGCGCGGCCTCGTCGACCTGCGGCCACGGCGCGTCCAGCAGATTGCCCATGTCCTCCGCATAGCCGGCATCGCGCCAGAGCACCCAGGCGGTGTGCGGGATCACGGGGTAGAGCACCCGCAACAGGATCGACAAGCCTTCGCGCGCGACCGCATCGCGACCCGGCGACGCGGCAGCGAGCGCCTCGAGCGCATTGAGCATCTTGTAGCCGGCGGAAACGACCGTGTTGTATTGCACGCGGCCGTAGTCGTAGTCGGCCTGCCGAAGGGCGAGGTGGATCTCGCGGCGCGTGCGCAGGGCGATGTCGCTGTCCTGGCCCGACGAGGATGCCGCCGCACCGATCTGGCCTTGCGCATACGTCCACAGGCGCCGCAGGAAGCGATAGCTGCCTTCGACACCGGCGTCCGACCACTCGAGCGTGGCCTCCGGCGGCGCTGCGAACATCACGAAATGGCGCGCGGTATCGGCGCCGTAGCGCGCGATGATGTCCTCGGGATCGACGCCGTTGCGCTCGGACTTCGACATCTTCGATACGCCGCCGTACTGGACCGCGCTGCCGTCCGCCAGCTTGCCGCTCGCCACGCGCCCGTCGTCGCCCATGACGGGTGTCACGTCCTCGGGCGGGTGATATTCCCTGCCGCCCTTGTCGTTGCGCGTGAACCACACGTGGTTGAGCACCATGCCTTGCGTCATGAGGCGCGTGAAGGGCTCGTCGAAGTGCAGCAGCCCCATGTCGCGCATGACCTTGGTCCAGAAGCGCGCGTAGAGCAGGTGCAGGATCGCATGCTCGATGCCGCCGATGTACTGGTCCATCGGCATCCAGTAATCGTTGCGCGCGTCCACCATGGTGGGCGCATCCGGACAGGTGTAGCGCATGTAGTACCAGGACGAATCGACGAAGGTGTCGAGCGTGTCCGTTTCGCGCCGCGCCGGTCCGCCGCAGCGCGGGCAGGTCGTACGCAGAAAGTCTTCGCGCTGGTTCAGCGGATTGCCGCTGCCGTCCGGGATGCAGTCTTCCGGCAGGATCACCGGCAGCTGATCGTCCGGCACCGGAACGGCACCGTGCTCGGCGCAATGGACGATGGGAATCGGCGTGCCCCAATAGCGCTGCCGTGAGACGCCCCAGTCGCGCAGGCGATACGTCGTCCGTTTCTCGCCAAGCCCCTTGAATGCCAGATCGGCGGCGATCGCATCGACGGCCGCGTCGTACGCGAGGCCGTCGTACTTGCCGGAGTTGACGCAGTGGCCGCGGCCCTTGTCCTCGTACCACGGCTGCCAGCGCTCGTGGTCGAAGGTCTCGCCGTCGATCTCGATCACCGGGAGGATGCGCAGGCCGTACTTGCGGGCGAACGCGAAGTCGCGCTCGTCGTGCGCCGGCACGCCCATCACCGCGCCCTCGCCGTACGCCATCAGCACGTAATTGCCGACCCAGACCTCGACCTGCTCGCCGGTGAGCGGATGCGTGACGTACAGCCCCGTCGGCACGCCTTTCTTTTCCATCGTCGCCATGTCGGCTTCGGCCACGCTGCCGCGACGCGCCTCGTGGACGAAGTCGCGCACGTGCGCGGAAAGGAACGCCGCGTGGGTCGCCAGCGGATGCTCGGGCGCCACGGCGCAGAAGGTGACACCCATGATCGTGTCGGCGCGCGTGGTGAACACCCACAGCTTGCCGTCTCCGATGAGGTTGCCATCGGTGTCGCGGATGTCGTGCGGAAATGCGAACCGCACGCCCACCGAGCGGCCGATCCAGTTGGCCTGCATCGTCTTCACGCGCTCGGGCCAGCCGTCCATCTTGTCCAGATACGCGAGCAGCTCCTCCGCGTACTCCGTGATGCGCAGGTAGTATCCGGGGATCTCGCGCTTCTCGACCACCGCGCCCGTGCGCCAGCCGCGACCGTCGATCACCTGCTCGTTGGCGAGCACGGTCTGGTCGACCGGATCCCAGTTCACGACCTGGGTCTTGCGGTACGCGATGCCCTTTTCGAGCATGCGCAGGAACAGCCATTGGTTCCAGCGATAGTACGCAGGGTCGCACGCAGCGATCTCGCGTGACCAGTCGATGGCCAGGCCCATCGCCTGCATCTGACGCTTCATCGACGCGATGTTGGTGCGGGTCCATTGCGCGGGCGGCTGGCCGCTCTTCATCGCGGCATTCTCGGCGGGCAGACCGAACGCGTCCCACCCCATCGGCATGAGGACGTTGTAACCGCGCATGCGCAGATGGCGCGCCATCACGTCGTTGATGGTGTAGTTGCGCACGTGGCCCATGTGCAGCTTGCCCGAGGGATAGGGCAGCATGGACACGCAGTAGTACTTGCCCTTCGGATGGCGGGCGTCGTTCTCCACCGTGCGATAGACGTCACCCGCCTGCCATGCCGCGCGGGCGGTGGATTCGATGGCGGTGTGATCGAAGGGCTGCATGAGCGCGCGAAGCGGGGGATCGTCGATTATACCGGGCACATCGACGGCATCAGGTGTGTGGCTCGGCGGCTCCGGGCGATTCGCCGCGCCAGTGTCACGGGAATGAAAGCGTTCGGACGGTACGCAAGGCCGAGACTGCTCCATACGTCGAGAGCACGGGGCCCGACGGACTGGCAATGGTTCCGTTCACGAAGCGAACGAGCGAAACGCCAATGATGGGCAGACCGACGTACTTGAGACCGGGGACGATGGTCGTCAGCCCCGAACCCAGGTCGATGACACTCGAATCACCAATTGCCGTGAGCGAGTTGTCGACATAGGTTCCCAACGAATACGCCGTGACGCCGGCGGCGTAGGCGGTCGGCGGCGAAGCAAACGGATTGCCGCGCGAATCGATGAATTGCTGGCCGGTCGTCCCTCCAACCACTGACGATGGCGCCGGGTATGTCGCCTCCATCGAGAACACGTTGCTTGCCCAGCAGAACGCCGTCTGCACGGTGTTGAAACCGTCTTGCGCCGAGAAGACCTGCTCGTCGCGCCCGAACGACGCGTCGGTTCCGAATTCGCAGGGCGCATTGACAGGAGAAGGTGCGCGAAACGGCCGGATCGGGCCTGCCGCCGGATGGGCGAGCGGCCAGGTGGGAAATGTCATGACGATGTCGGTGGCCCCCAGGACCTGCGGTTCGCGCATGAACTCAGCCTCTACCCGGCTCGTCATGAGTGCCGCGCTGACCGCGTCGAGGCCGGAATTCCAACGGCTGAGATACGCAAATCGGCCTGCGATCACGGTGCTGTCGAAAGGATTGGCGTCCGCAAGGCTCGGTGAGCCGTCGCCAGGCACCGTGTATGTCTGCACGGCGCTCCAGCGCTCGAGCGCTACCGCATCGTATGCATACGCCGCACCTTCGAGCACGTTGATGAGCGTGCCGGTGCCGTACAGGCCCCCTGATGGCGGGTCGAGATTCGACGGGATCTGTTCCTGGCCTGGGAGCAGGCAGGAAGCGACTCCGAGGATATGCACGGTTGCTGAATACAAGGCACTGGGATTGCGAACCGTTCCCATTTCCAGCACTTCGATGTAGCCATCGCGCGTGCGACCGATCGTGGTTCCTCCACCATCGGTGAGGTAACGATCGGGATAGAACACGGCGGACGGCGGGGAACCCGATGCGACCTTGATCGAAGGCTGCGTGCAGGTATTGTCGGTCGATACGAGCGCGGCGCCTCCTTGCCAGGGGATCACGGCCGCCGTCCACACGTCGCGTGGCGACAGGAAGACATTGGCTTCGAAGACAGGCGCCCCGCGACGCGCCTCGCGGAAGCGCACGCGCACCACCTTGCCTTCCAGCGTGCCGTTGACGACCGAAACGAGCGTGTTGAACGGCGTTCCCGTATCCGGCGCATCGCGCACCGTGTAGTACGGGTAGATCAGCACCTGTCCCTGACCATTGGCGGACAACTGCACGCCTCGGGCCATCGACACCGTGAGCAGCATGGCGCAAGCAGCAAGGGATGCGAGCCGTCGAGTCATGGTCGTTCCTTGTGCCGATCGCAGCATGCTAGTCGCGATCGACCCGCGCGCGGCTAGAAGCCCACCAACATCGCAACGCCGAACGCCGCAAACAGGATCGCGGCAATGACGTGCACGACGCGCACCGGAATGCGATGCGCCGCGAGGTGCCCTGCGAACACGACCGGAACGTCGGCGATCAGCATGCCGAGCGTCGTCCCCGTGACGACGGCGACCAGGTTGTCGTAGCGGGCACCCAGCACCGCGGTCGCGATCTGCGTCTTGTCGCCCATCTCGGCCAGGAAGAACGCGAGCGCCGTGACGCCGAAGACGCCCAGATGCGTGTCGCGCCGGTCGTCGGGGCGCTCGTCGAGCTTGTCGGGGATCAGCGTCCAGATCGCCACGCCGAAGAAGGACACCGCGACGATCCACCTGAGCACATCGGGGGCGACCACCGTGCGGATCCAGCTGCCGAGCGCAGCTGCGAGCGTGTGGTTGAACAGCGTGGCGACCGCGATGCCGGCCACGATGGGCCAGGGCCGCCGATAGCGGGCCGCGAGCACGAGCGCGAGGAGCTGCGTCTTGTCGCCGATCTCGGCGAGCGTGATCGCGAGGGTGGAGAGGAGGAGGGCTTCCATGGGGGTGGTCGGACGCGAGCATCGGCCGCCGCGCCATGCCGACCGGTCAGGGCGCGCGCCGATGGTCTCGCCAGGTCCGTCGTTCCGGAGCCGGACCCGCCATGGCCGCACGCAGGTCGCATGGGCCAAGCCTGTTGACGGATCCCCCTCGGCCGGTTGCGGGCGAGGGCGGCTACTCCCCAAGGGAAGGCGGATTGTACCAATCGGTCGCTCGCCTGCCCGGCCTCGCTCCGCATGTCGCTGAGCGTCATTGGCCACGACCTGGGATCCGTCCATCGGACGGGAACAGGCGCCCGGCGCCGCCTGTTGGCAAGGATCGAGGATCGTGACCCCCTGCGTGGGATAATTCGAGATTCCATGGTCTGCCCCTGATGCGCTCTTTCGCCTTCGTTGCCGTTGTCCTGCGCGCGCTGGCTGCCTGCGCGCTGGGCGCGCTCGCGCTCGCCGCTGTCGCCGCGCCGGTGCGCACCGAGCACGTGGAGGCGGAGCTCGTGGCCGACCACGCCGCGGTCGGTCCGGGTGACACGCTCACCGCGGCGCTGCGGCTGCACATCGGTTCGGGGTGGCACACCTACTGGCGCAATCCGGGCGATTCCGGTTTGCCGACCACGCTGGCCTGGACGCTGCCCGCGGGCTGGCAGGCCGGTCCCATCGAGTGGCCGGCTCCCAAGGCGCTGCCGGCGGGGCCGCTGGTCAATTACGGGTACGAAGGCGAGGTGCTGCACCTCGTGAACGTCACCGTGCCGAAGGATGCTGCGCCGGGCTCGCGCGCCACGCTTGCCGCGCGCGCCGACTGGCTGGTGTGCCGCGAAACGTGCATTCCCGAAGGCGCCGACCTGACGCTCGCCTTGCCGGTTGCTGCAACCGGCACGCCGGATCCGAAATGGGCGCGGGCCATCGAGGCAACGCGCGCCGCATTGCCGCAGCCGTTGCGCGGCTGGATGGTTTCCGCCAAAGGTGACGGCCCGACCATTGCCCTGACGCTCGCACCACCGGCGGGCGCACCCGACCCCGGTGCGGTGCGCTTCTTCGCCGACGAAGAAGGGCGCGTCGAGCCGTCCGCGCCGCAAACGCTGGCCCGCGACAGCTCAGGTTCGTACGTCGTCGCGCTGCCCGTGTCGAGCGATCTCAAGCCGTTCACGCGCCTGGCCGGGGTGGTCACCGCGGACAAAGGCTTTGGCGGCGTGCGCGCCGCGACGGTCGACGTGCCGCTCGAAGGGATGATCGTTGCAGGACCCAAGCCGAAGCTCGACGCGCCATCGGTGAGCTTCGAGCCCGCGGCGCAACCGACCGCAGGCCTTTCACTGGCCGCCGCGGCGCTGCTCGCATTCGTGGGGGGCATCATCCTGAACCTCATGCCGTGCGTCTTTCCAGTGCTCTCGCTGAAGGCCCTTTCGCTTGCGGCCGGCCATGACAGCCGTCGCGTCATCCGCCTGCAGGGCGTGGCCTTCGCGGTCGGCGTCGTCGGGACATTCGTCGCACTCGCCGGCCTGTTGCTCGCGTTGCGTGCGGCGGGTGAGCAACTGGGCTGGGGCTTCCAGCTGCAGTCACCCGCGGTGGTGACCGCGCTCGCGGTGCTGTTCTTCGTGCTGGCGCTCAACCTTTCGGGCGTGTTCGAGTTCGCGTCGCTCGTGCCGTCCTCGGCCGCCGGATGGACCGTGCGCAATCCATACGCCGACGGCCTGCTCTCGGGCGTGCTCGCCGTCGTGATCGCCTCTCCCTGTACCGCGCCGTTCATGGGTGCCGCGCTGGGCTTTGCGATTGCGCAGCCGCCCGCCGAAACGCTGGCCGTGTTCGTGGCCCTCGGGCTCGGCATGGCGCTGCCCTTCCTGCTGTTGAGCGTGTTCCCGCAATGGCGGCGCGTGCTGCCGCGCCCGGGCGCGTGGATGGTACGCCTGAAGCAGCTGCTCGCGTTTCCGCTCTATGCAACGGTCGCCTGGCTCGCGTGGGTGCTGGGCGCGCAGGTCGACAACGACGCCGTGATGCGCCTGCTCGCCACGCTCGTGGTCGTGGCGTTCGCGCTGTGGGCGTGGCGTGCCTATCGCGGCGGCGGGTCGCGCGGGTGGAGCGTCGTCGCGGCGGCAGGCCTGGCCAGCGCGGTCGTGGTCGGCTGGCCGCTCGTCAACGGTGCTCGCGACGCGGAAGCCGCCGCGGCACGGGCGCCGGGCGCTGCGGCGGAGACCGCGTGGCAACCGTACTCCACCACCAGGCTGGGTGAGCTCGAGAACGCCGGACGCCCGGTATTCGTCGACTTCACGGCGGCCTGGTGCGTGACGTGCCAGGTGAACAAGCGCCTCGTGCTCAACACCGCGGACGTGCGCGCAGCCTTCGCGGCGCACGACGTCGCACTCGTTCGCGCCGACTGGACGCGCCGCGATCCGACCATCACGGCTGCACTCGGCGCGCTTGGGCGCAACGGCGTGCCCGTGTACGTGCTCTATCGCCCCGGCAAGCCGCCGCTCCTGCTGCCCGAGGTGCTCCAGAAGGGCACCGTGATCGACGCGCTCGCCACGCTCTAGCGCGTTCTTCCACGCGACGTTACTTCGAGCTCCCCGCCGCTTCGAGCGCGCGGCGGATGCGCTCTTCCGTGGGCGGGTGCGAGCTCAAGTACCGCATCAGCGGGTCGTTCGGTTCGCGGCGTCGGGCATCGTCGGCAAACCGGCGCATGACCGCTGCGAAGGCGCGCGGCGATACGCCGTGGCGGGCCAGGTGCGCGAACGCGAGCTCATCGGCTTCCGCTTCGAAGGCGCGCGAATAGCGGGCGTCGAGCAGCATGGCGGGAACGGCAGCGGCGAGGATCGTCACGCCGACCGCATCGCCGGCCACGACGGTGGCGAGCACCGCAATGCCCGACTGCTGGAGCACCAGACGCAACGCGTGCCGCGCGCGCAGATGCCCGATCTCGTGCGCCAGCACGGCGAGCAGCTCGTCGTCGCTGTGGACGAACTTCACGAGCTCGTCGGTGACCACGATGATGTTGCCGGGCAGCGCGAACGCGTTCGGTGCGCCCATCCGGCGAAACTGGAGCTCGTAGCCGGCGACGTCCGGCTCGTGTTCCATGAATCCCCACAACACCTCGGCGATGCGCGCGCGTTCCTCCTTGGGCAGCCGGCTCGGCTTGGCGATGAGACGGTCGAGGGATGCGAGCGTACGGTGGCCGAGCATCTCCTGCATTTCCGGCTGGATCTGCCGGGCCACCGGATCGGCGGCCAGCGGAAGCAGGTCGGTCACGACGAACCACAAGGCAACGGCGCTGATCGCAGCGGCTGCCAGCGCGGGCAGCCAGTGCGTCTCGAGCATGCACGCAAGGCGCGCCAGCCGTCCGCGCGGGGCAAACATGTCGCGTGTCGCGGCGGTGGCGTCGAGCTCGATCATCGCGCCGTCCGGTGTTCGCAGCCGCTCCGCGATGCCGGGGATCGGCGCGTCGAGCGCGATCATGGCCCGCGGGAATCGATCGGTCGTGCCTTCCCGCACGACGGCGACCGAGTCGCCCTCGACCGCCAGCGTGACCGGTTCGCCCACCGGTGCGCGGCCATCGTAGCGCACACCCGCAAGCATGGTCATAGCGCCACGTCCACGTCGAAGAGGTCGCTCACCTCCGCCGCGGTCGCCGACGCGCTTCCCCGGGGCGCGGACATCAACGTGCCCAGCGGCGCCGCCGCGACGAGCACGAGCGTGCGCGCGCGATACCGCGCGAGCCGTACGACGGCCCATGGCGTGGCGAGGCCAATCGAGCCGATGACGGCCAGCACGTTCGTGAGGTAAAGCCACGCGAGCCACGGCGTGCGCAACTTGCTGCGCAGGCGCAAGGGACCGATCACCGTCCCGTTGGCGATCAGGTTCTGCGTGCGTGCCCGCATGAACGCGAAGATGACGAGGTACGACCCGTAGAGCAGCACGATGACGGCATAGAAGGCGGGCAACGGCGGGCCGGCGTCGGGCTCGGCGCGTCCGCCCATGACGGCCGCGATCACCATGGCCCCGAAGAACAGGCCGACGCACGCGACCAACGCGAGGCCCGAGAACAGGTACATCAGCACGAAGTCGCCGGTCTCTACGTCGCTCGTGAACGGTGTCGCACCGAAGCGATGCCGGCCGGCGATGAAACGCGCGCGTCGTGCACGAAACCAGGGATAGGCAAGGCCTAGCGTCACCAGTGCGATGGCGCCGAAGCCGAGGAACACCTTGATCGACTCGCGCAGCGTGCCGTCGAAATCGAAGCCGACGTTGCGATAGAAGGTGTTGCGCGCATTGAAGCGCGCCGAGGCCACGGCGATCCAGGGCGTGAGGAGGATCAACACGGCGATCAGCGCGAGCCGCAGCTCGATCATCACGTGGCCACCCAGCGCGATGCCGCCAAAGAGCACCAGCGCGATGATGCGACCGCGCAGGATGGCCGCGGGCGAGCCGCGAAACTCGAAGCCCGAGCCGTCGACGCGCGTGTGATCGAACAGGTAGCGTTTCTTGCGGACCTTGCCCCACGCCGAATAGATGCCCAGCGTGAGCACCGACAGTGCAAGGCTCACGATCCAGATGCGGAAATAGACGGACGTGCGCCCCGTGAATTGGAACGGGTGCAGGTGGTCTGCCGAACCAGGCGCCGCCGGCGCGTCGCCGTCGACGATGGCCGCGGCCTGCACCTCTGCACGGGTGGGATCACGAGCCACCGCGGCTGCGGTATCCGCGTCGGCTGCTGCGTCGGCTGCATCCGTGTCGATCCCGCTCACCGGCGCATTCTAGGAGCCGGGGTTGCTCGCCTGCATGCCGTCCGCCGGGCGGTCGAGCCAGGCCTCCATTTCGCGCCGCAGGCGAATGGCCGGGTCGGCCTCGTCCGCGACGACGTCCTGCCAACGCACCGTCTCGTGCGCGCTGATCGCACGCGTGAGCTTGACGCCATGCGCGAGTCCGAGCGGCAGGCCGCCCGTTGCCACGGACTCGGCCGCGGGCATCAGGCGTCCGTACACCGTATAGCCGCCTTCGCCGTCGAGCGTCTCGCCGTGCCGCAGCGCGCGCTTGGCGGCCGCCACGACGTCCGCGCGGAACGCCTGCGCCTGTCCGGTCGGCTCTGCGCGCAAGCCGACACAAGCCACGCTGATGCCGAGCTCGAGCCCGATCGCGTGATACGGCTTGTACATCGCGGCATAGCGTCCGGAGGGATCGGTCGAGAAGCCGTATTCGCGAAAGCAGCGGCGCACATAATCTTCGCCTGCGCCATCGCCGGCCCGGAAGGTCACGTACACGCCCCAGCGCAGATCGCGAAACACCGGCCGGCCGTCGCGCTCGACGCTGGAGATCACCTCGACCTGCCCTGCGCGCTCGAGCAAGCCGCCCTCGTCGGCTGGCCGCAGGATGCGCGGCAGGTCGTCCACGCCGCACGGCGGGAACGCAAGCCCGCCGCGCGCGGGCGTCAAGCCGGTGGCGTTGCACACCGCAGCCATCTCGATGGCGCTCTTGGTGCCGTCCAGGAAGGAGTTGAACATGTGCGCGTTGAAGTCGCCCGCCGCGACCATCTCGGGCGTGAAGCCGTAGTGCGGCCAGACGGTGTCCGGCGTGGACGCGTGATATGCGGGCAGGTACTTCGTGCCCTTGCCTGCGGCGACGACCTCGAAGCCCGCGGCGCGGCACCAGTCGACCATCTCGCAGATCAGCGCCGGCTGATCGCCGTACGCCAGCGAATACACCACGCCGGCACGGCGCGCGCGCTGCGCGAGCAGCGGGCCGACGAGCGCATCGGCCTCCACGTTGACCATCACGATGTGCTTGCCGTGCGTGCAACAGGCGAGCGCATGGGCAATCCCCGCACGCGGATTGCCGGTGGCGTCGATGACGATGTCGACATGGTCGCTGGCAATCACGGCCAGCGCATCGTCGGTGACGAACGTCGTCCCGCGGGCAGCGGCGTCGGCCAGCGTGCGCGCGGCGCAGCGCTCGGCCTTCCAGCCGACGCGCCCGAGCGTCAGCGTCGCACGCGCAGGCGCGAGATCCGCGACCGCGACGATGTGAATGCCCGGCGTGTGCTTCGCCTGCGCCAGGTACATCGCGCCGAACTTGCCCGCGCCCACGAGGGCGACGCGCAGCGGCCTGGCGTCCGCGGCGCGCTGCAGCAGCAGTCGATGCAGGTTCATGCGGCCTCTCCTAGCGCAGGGCGAGCGCGAGCCCGAGCGGCACGAAAACGAGCGACATCAGGTTGCCGATCAGGACGATGGAAGCCACTTTCTCGGGCTCCTGGCGAAACTGCTCCGCCACCATGAAATTGAGCACGGCCGGCGGCAGGCAGCCGAACAGCAGCAGCAGGCCGCGCTGCACGTCGTCGAGGCCGAGCAAGGGCGCCAGCAGCCAGGCCATCACCATGCCGGTGGCGGGGCACACGACGCCACCGATGACGCCGATGCGCCAGTCGGTCCAGCGCACCTGTGCGAGGCGAACGCCCAGCGAGAGCAGCATCATCGGCACCAGCGCGTCGCCGACCATGCGGATCGCCGTGCCGAGCCATTCGGGCATCGGCGGGTGCGCGATCGCGAACGCGAAGCCGAGCAGCGTGGCGAGCACGATCGGGCTGCGCAAGAGGGCACCGATGCGCGCGTGGTGATCCATGATCCACTGGCCGAGCGTGAACTGCAGCAGGTTGGAGATGGAGAACATCGCGACCATGGCGGGAAAGCCCGCCTCGCCGAACGCGAGCACGGCGAGCGGCAGCCCCATGTTGCCGCAATTGTTGAACATCATCGGCGGGACGAACGTGCGCGCCTGCACGTGCAGCGCCCGGGCGATCGGCCACGCGATCAGGCCCGAGCCGAGCACCACGCCGACCGTCGAGGCCATCAGCAGTCGGCTCGAGCTCACGTCGAAGCTCTTGCTCGCCAGTGCCGAGAACACGAGCGCGGGCGCGAGCACCTGCATGCTGATGCGGTTGACCCAGGTCATGTCGGGTCGCACCCGCCGCGCATAGCCGTACCCAACCACGACGATGGCGAGCACCGGCAGGAAGATGCCGACGATGCGCTCGATCACGCGGCGGCTTTCGCGCGGAGCGCCTGACTACAGGATGTAGCGGGCGAGATTATCGTCGCCGGCGATCCCGGCAAGCCGTTGGTCGACGAACGGGGCGTCGATCGAGACGGTGTCGCCCGTGCGGCGCGCGGCGTGGAACGAGACGTCCTCGAGCAGCCGCTCCATCACCGTGTACAGGCGCCGGGCGCCGATGTTCTCCTGCTTTTCGTTGACGGCATGCGCGATCTCCGCAAGCCGGCGGATGCCGTCGGGCCGGAAGTCGAGGTGCACCTGCTCGGTCTCGAGCAGCGCCTCGTACTGGCGCGTCAGGCACGCGTCGGTGGACGTGAGGATGCGCTCGAAGTCCTCCACCGACAGCGGCGAGAGCTCGACGCGGATCGGCAGGCGGCCCTGCAGCTCGGGAATGAGATCCGACGGCTTGGACAGGTGGAACGCGCCCGAGGCGATGAACAGGATGTGGTCGGTCTTGATCATGCCGTACTTCGTGGTGACCGTCGTACCTTCGACGAGCGGGAGCAGGTCGCGCTGCACGCCCTGGCGCGATACGTCCGCCCCCTGCATCTCCGAGCGGGCGGCGATCTTGTCGATCTCGTCGATGAAGACGATGCCGTTCTGCTCGGCGGCGGCGAGCGCGCGCGTCTTGATCTCGTCGTCGTTGACCAGCTTGCCGGCTTCCTCGTCGGTGAGCGTCTTGAGCGCCTCGGTCACCGTCATGCGCTTGACCTTGCGCCGGCCGCCGCCCATCTGCTGGAACATCCCCTGGATCTGCGAAGTCAGGTCTTCCATGCCGGGCGGCGCCATGATCTCCATCTGGGGCGGCAGGGCGGTGACCTCGACGTCGATCTCCTTGTCGTCGAGCGCGCCTTCGCGCAGCATCTTGCGGAAGCGCTGGCGCGTGGCGGAGTCGGTGGGCTGCATGTCGCTGAAGTTCACTTCGCGCGCAGGCGGCAGCAAGATGTCAAGGATGCGCTCCTCGGCGGCATCCGTCGCGCGGTCGCGCACCTTGCGCGCTTCCACCTCGCGCGTCTGCTTGATCGACACCTCGACCAGGTCGCGCACGATCGTGTCGACGTCGCGTCCGACGTAGCCGACCTCGGTGAACTTGGTCGCTTCGACCTTGACGAACGGCGCATCCGCCAGGCGCGCAAGGCGTCGCGCGATCTCGGTCTTGCCAACGCCAGTGGGACCGATCAGCAGGATGTTCTTGGGCGTGATCTCCTGGCGCAGCGGCTCGCGCACCTGCTGGCGGCGCCAGCGGTTGCGCAGCGCGATGGCGACCGCCCGCTTGGCCGCGTCCTGCCCGACGATGTGCTTGTCGAGCTCGGAGACGATCTCCTCGGGGGTCATCGGGACGGGCATGCGCGGCGAGAGAAGCGAAGGGTGAACGAAGGGCCGTGCCGGAACCGTGCACGATCCCGCATTCTACTGCGCCGCTGGTTGGCTACACGCCGGGATGCTCGTCGCGTGGTCGGTGCGCGATCCGGCGCGACCCGTGCGCGCGCTGCGCGGTATCATGGCGTGACCATGCGCTTGCATCGCGCGATTCCTTTTGTCCTGGCAGGTGTTGTGCTCGCCGCCTGTTCGACCGGCGGGTCGGCGCCGGCCACCTCGCCTTACGTGGAAGTGACGCCGCGGCCGCCCGCCGGCCTGGAGGCGCACCTGCGGTCAGTCGGCTCGGCCGTGACGGGCAAGGTGCGCGTGGTCGATCGTAACGATGGCGTGACCGTGCTCGCCTCTCTCGCCAACGTGCCTTACGGCGCGTACCGCATCGGGTTCAACGAAGTGCCCAACTGCAGCTCGCCGAACGGATTTTCAGCCGGTCCCCCGTGGGCGCCCGCCAGCGCGCCGGCCGGGGCGCGCGACATCGGCCCTGTGCTGAACGCCAATCCGGAAGGCAACTCGGAGGCGTCGTTCTTCGTGCGCGGCGTGCACACGACCGGACCGGACGGCCTGGCGGGACGCAGCGTCGTCGTCTACGTGGGCAGGCAAATCACCGATGCCGTGCCGAACGTGCCCAACAACCGCGCCGCGTGCGGCATCTTCCAGCCCGCCACCCCGCTCGCGTTCTGACTGCGCGGCGCGCAGCCGACTTCGTCGCCCCTACGCTCCAGGATTTCCATGCCCCTGCTCGCCGGCAAGAAGCTCCTGATCACAGGCCTCCTGTCCAACCGCTCGATCGCGTACGGCATCGCGAAGGCGTGTCGGCGCGAAGGCGCGACGCTCGCGTTCACCTACGTCAACGACGATCTCAAGGACCGCGTCGCCCGACTCGCCGGCGAGTTCGGCCCGTGTCCCGTGCTGCGGTGCGACGTGGCGTCGGACGAGCAGATCGCCGCGCTGTTCGACACGCTCGGGCGCGAATGGGGCGCGCTCGACGGCCTGCTGCATTCGATCGCCTTCGCGCCACGCGAAGCGCTGGCAGGCGATTTCCTCGCCGGCATGTCGCGCGCCGCGTTCGCGACGGCCCACGAGATCTCGAGCTACAGCTTCGCCGCGCTCGCCGCGGGCGCGCGTCCGCTGCTCAAGGGTCGCAACGCGTCGCTGCTCACCCTCACTTACCTCGGCTCGACGCGCGCGCTCGCCAACTACAACGTGATGGGTCTCGCCAAGGCGAGCCTCGAGGCGTCCGTGCGTTATCTCGCCGCGACGCTCGGGCCCGAGGGTACGCGCGTGAACGCGCTGTCACCCGGCCCGATCAAGACGCTCGCGGCGGCCGGCATCGGCGGCTTCTCGAAGATCCTGCATTACGTCGAGCGCACCGCGCCGTTGCGTCGCAACGTGACGATCGACGAGGTCGGCAACGTCGCCGCGTTCTATTTTTCCGACCTGTCGAGCGCGATCACCGGTGAAGTCACGTACGTCGACGCGGGCTTCAACACGGTTGCCGCGGGTCTCGACGAATAACCGCCGCCCATGACGGCGCGCCTCTACGACGCCGTCATCATCGGCGGCGGCCACAACGGGCTCGTCTGCGCAGCGTACCTGGCCGCGCGCAGGCTTGCGGTATGCGTGCTCGAGCAGCGGCACGTCGTGGGCGGCGCAGCGGTCACCGAGGAATTCCATCCCGGTTTTCGCAACTCCACCGCGAGCTACACCGTCAGCCTGCTCGATCCGCTGGTGATTCGCGACCTGCGCCTCGCACAGCACGGGCTGTCGATCGTCGAGCGGCCGTTCTCGAACTTCCTGCCCTTGCCCGGACCATCGCACCTCAAGGTCGGTGGTGGCCTGGCTGCCACGCAAGCCGAAGTGGCGCGGTTCTCGGCGCCCGACGCCGAGCGCCTTCCGGCCTATTACGCCATGCTCGACCGCGTGGCCGATGTGCTGCGCGACGTGCTGCACGTGACGCCCCCCAACGTGCGCGACGGCCGCCGCGACGTGGCGACCCTGGTGGACCTGGTGAAGCTGTCGCGGCGCTTTCGCCGCCTGCGCCTTGCCGCACGGCGCGACGTCGTCGATCTGTTCACCAAGAGCGCCGGTGAGGTGCTCGACCGCTGGTTCGAATCTGCGCCGATCAAGGCGGCGTTCGGGTTCGACGCGGTCGTGGGCAACTTCCAGAGCCCGTACGCGCCGGGCTCGGCCTACGTCCTATTGCATCACGTCTTCGGTGAAGTCAACGGCAAGCGCGGGCAGTGGGGTCATGCGCGCGGAGGCATGGGCGCGATCACGCAGGCGATGGCGCGCGAATGCGAGGCGCGCGGCGTGACGATCCGCACCAACGCAGCGGTCGCGCGCGTCACGGTGGAAGGCGGCCGCGCGCGCGGCGTGGCGCTCGCATCGGGCGAGCTCGTGCGCGCGCGGCGCGTCATCGCCAACGTGAACCCGCGCCTGCTGTTCGAGCAGCTGGTCGCACCGGGCGACGTGGACCCTGATTTCCGTGCCCGCATCGCCGCGTATCGTTGCGGCTCCGGCACCTTCCGCATGAACGTCGCGCTCAGCGAGCTGCCGGACTTCGTCGCGCTGCCGGGCACCCGCGCAGCAGCGCACCATGCCAGCGGCATCATCGTCGCGCCCTCGTTGCAGTACATGGAGCAGGCGTACTTCGATGCGCGCATGCACGGATGGTCGCGTGCGCCGATCGTCGAGGTGCTCATCCCGTCGGTGGTCGACGACACGCTCGCTCCTGCGGGACAGCATGTCGCGAGCCTGTTCTGCCAGCACGTGCAGCCGGACATCGCGACGGTGCGCCCGGGCTCGACCTGGGACGATCACCGCGACGAAGTGGCCGACCTGATGATCGCGACCGTCGATGCGGTCGCGCCCAATTTCAAGCGCAGCGTGCTCGGCCGCCGCGCATTGACGCCGCTCGATCTCGAGCGCGAGTTCGGGTTGATCGGCGGCGACATCTTCCACGGCGCGCTTGCGCTCGATCAGCTGTTCTCGACGCGGCCGGTGCTCGGCAACGCCGATTACCGCATGCCCATTCGCGGCCTGTACCTGTGCGGATCGGGCGCGCACCCGGGTGGTGGCGTGAGCGGCATTCCAGGACGCAACGCGGCGCGCGAGATCTTGCGGGACGTCCGGCGGCGCAGGTGATGACGTCGCGCCACGCGGGGCGACGTGCTGGTCGGGGGCCGACGCGCGGCCGCCCGAAGGCGGCCCGTCGGCCTGGTTGGTGCACGCCAGTGTCGACGCCGCGATCTGACCAACCGGCGAAAAGTATCGTGCGACCGTTGTTCGCGATGCGAACCTCGGTCGCGAAGCTTTTCGACGAATAAATCGAAGCTCAGCCGATAAGCCGGGTTCTGTTACGGCGCAACTTTCGTTGCGCTATGACCGTCATTCGTCTAGGCGCCGCGTTGCCACGGCGCTCGAGCCGCCTACCCGCGGACTCGGCGAGCAGCGTCGTCGTCCGCCTATTTGGCGTTGCTCCGGATGGAGGTTGCCGCGTTTCACCCGCCTCCGCTTGCGCGGAAGCGACTCGTCTCTGTGGCCCTGTTCCTCGCCTTCGCCGGCGCGCGAGCGACGGCTTATAGCGGCCGGGCGTTACCCGGCATCCTGCTCTGTGGAGCCCGGACTTTCCTCTCCCCCTTGCGGGGCAGCGGCGGTCTGGCTGGCTTCGGTGCGCAGGATAGCACCTGCACGAAAGCGCCCACCGGTGCGCGTCAGGCCAGCGTGCGCCAGCGCATCGCCTCGCCGGCGCGCAGCGGCACGACGACATCGTCGCCGAACGCATACGTCGGAGGCACCGTCCATGCCGCCTGCTCGAGCGTCACGCTGTCCTGGTTGAGCGGCAGCCCGTAGAAGCGCGCGCCGTGCTCGCTCGCGAAGGCTTCGAGTCGCGCGAGCGCGCCTGCCGACTCGAAGATCTCGGCATACAGGTCGAGCGCGAGCGGCGCGGAATAGCAGCCGGCGCCGCAGCACGCGCTTTCCTTGGCATGGCGCGGATGCGGCGCCGAATCGGTGCCGAGGAAGAATTTCGGGCTGCCGGATGTCGCGGCGGCAACGAGCGCGCGTCGATGCTCCTCGCGCTTGAGGATGGGCAGGCAATAGAAATGCGGCCGCAGTCCACCGGCGAACAACGCGTTGCGCGACCACGCGAGATGCTGCGGCGTGATGGTGGCGGCGACGGTGGCTGGCGCCGCGGCGACGAACTGCGCCGCCTCGCGCGTCGTCACGTGCTCGACGACGATGCGCAGCGCGGGAAAGTCGCGCACCAGGCGCGTGAGGTGCCGCTCGACGAACACCCGCTCGCGATCGAACATGTCCACGTCGGGATCCGTGACCTCGCCGTGGACCGCGAGCACCACGCCTTCGTGCTCCATCGCGGCCAGCGCCGGATACGCGTGGTCGAGCGCCGTGACGCCGGACTCCGAGTTGGTGGTCGCGCCCGCCGGGTAATACTTGATCGCGTGCACGATGCCCGATGCGCGCGCCGCGGCCACCTCGGCGGCGGTCGTGCGATCGGTGAGGTAGAGCGTCATCAGCGGCGTGAACCGCGCGCCCTCCGGCAGCGCCGCGATGATGCGCTCGCGATACGCGCGCGCGGCGGCGACGCTCGTGACGGGCGGGCGCAGGTTCGGCATGACGATGGCGCGCGCGAAGATGCGGGCGGTCGACGTGAGCACGGCCGCGAGCTGCGGGCCGTCGCGCAGGTGCAGGTGCCAATCGTCCGGCCGGCGCAGCGTCAGCCGCGTGACCGGCTCGGCAGGGGTAGGCGCGGCGCTCATGAGTTCGCCATGGTACGCAACTGGTCGGGCGCGCCGCTGCGCAGCTCGCACCACCTCCACGAAGCGCGCCCCCTGGCCTCGTTATTGCTCCGGAATGGGGCATGATCGGGGCCGCGCGCCGCTGACAAAGGGTCATCCGGACGCGGCGTTTCGCCCGGTCGGGCGCTTGGCTCAAGCATGGCCATGCAGGCTATAATGTGCAATTTAGTGCGCTTCGCGCAGCCGCAATTTACCTGCTCAGACGGTGGCGCTGGAAACAGCGGCTGCAAACGGCACGGTGAAGGCGGGCAGCGCCAAGAACAAAATCGGACGAAAGATCGGCATGGCCTCTAAAACAGCAACCGCCGTCAAGAAGCAGCAACCCCGGGAGCTCACGGAGGAGGACATCCTCAAGGCGCCCGAGAAGGACTACATGAACGAGGCGCAGCTGGCGTTCTTCAAGAAGCGCCTGCTGGAAGTGCGCGACCAGATCCTGCGCAACGCGGACGACACGGGCGAGCATCTGCGCGAGAACGAGATCACCACGGACCCGTCCGATCGCGCAACGCTCGAAGAGGAGTACACGCTCGAGCTGCGCACGCGCGACCGGGAACGCAAGCTGCTCAAGAAGGTCGAAAAGTCGCTGCGCATGATCGACGACGGCTCCTACGGCTACTGCGAGGAAACCGGCGAGCCCATCGGCATCCCGCGCCTGCTGGCGCGGCCGATGACGACGCTCTCGATCGAAGCGCAGGAGCGCCGCGAGCGCGTCCAGAAGCTCTACGGCGACTGATCCTTCGCGTACCCGCGAAGCCACGCAGCACGCTGCCGCCAACGGAACGCCCCGGACGGCGGCCGTCATCTTCATTTTCGAAGGAGCACGATCCGCCATGTTCACGCTGCCGCCGCTGCCCTATCCGGAGAACGCGCTCGCGCCGGTCATCTCCCCGAACACGCTGAGCTTCCACTACGGCAAGCACCACAAGACCTACCTCGACAACCTCAACAAGATGATCGCGGGCACCGAGCATGAAAGTGCCACGCTCGAGAAGATCATCACCGACACTGCGGGCAAGGCCGACAAGACGGGCATCTTCAACAACGCCGCGCAAACCTGGAATCACACGTTCTACTGGAGCTCGCTGCGGCCCAACGGGGGCGGCAAGCCGAGCGGGCGGATCGCGCAGATGATCGAATCCGACCTGGGCGGCTACGACGCCTTCAAGAAGGATTTCGCGCAGGCAGGCGTCACGCAATTCGGCTCGGGGTGGGCCTGGCTGGTAGCCGAGGGCGGCAAGCTCAAGATCGTCAAGACTGGCAATGCGGACAATCCCCTGACCAAGGGCCAGACGCCCATCCTGACCCTCGACGTCTGGGAGCACGCGTACTACCTCGACTACCAGAATCGGCGTCCCGACCATCTCAACGCCTGCATCGACTCGCTGCTCAATTGGGACTTCGCGAACGCCAACCTCTCCAAGGCGTGATGGCCGCCCGCCCGCCGACGGCGGGCGCATGAGCGGCAAAAGCGCGCTCCAGGCGCCGATGGGCCGCTGTCGCGCGGCGGCCCGTCGTGCCGTTGCCTCCGTGGCCCGGCCAGGCGCGCCTTGCCGGTCGTCCGGGCGGCGTCGATAATCGATCTCCCGCCCGAGCGACCGTCGTCACCCCATGGCGTTGTTCTCCAAGCCTCCCGCCAAGAAGCCCGATCCGCCCAAGGCGGAGCCGCGGTCCCCCAGTCGGCGGCCGGTGTCCGCGCGTGAGGTCGCCGCACAGGCGGCGGGACGCCACAAGGCGGCACCGCCCAAGCCGGCCACCGAGCCGACCGGCGACATCACGGTCACGGGCGCAAGTCTGGTCGACTGGTCGGCCGCCGCCCAGCCGGCCATCGAAGTGGCCCAGGCGAACCCGGGGCTTTGCTCGGTGCTCGAGAACGCGGCCCTGATGTATGCGAGCGCCCAGCCGAAGCAGGCCCGCGCGCTCCTCGAGGCAGGCGTGGCGACGGACGAGGACGCCAAGCGCTCGCCGCTCGCCTGGCTGGCGCTGTTCGATCTATTGCAGCGGGCGAACGAGCGTGCCGCCTTCGACCAGTTGGCGCTCCAGTTCGTCGTCCAGTTCGAGCGCTCGGCCCCCGCTTGGGAGGAACCCGCGCACCACGCCGCGGATGCGCGCACGCTGTTGTCGCGCCCGTCCAGCGGCGGGTATGTCGCGGTGACCGGCACCGTCACCGGCGGAGTGGCCAGTCCGCTCGAAGGGCTGAAGCGCGCCATCGAAAAACGCACCGCGCAGGCGCGCGTCGACCTGTCGCAGGTGACCGGATTCGACGACAGCGGCGCGCGCATGCTGGCCGACCTGCTCGCGCAGGCACGCAAGCAGAAGCTCGACCTCACGCTGCAGCGGCCCGAAAAGCTGCGCGACATGGTCGAAGCGGCGGTGAAGCAGGGCAAGCAGGGCGGCGAGGCGGCGTGGCTCCTGGCGCTCGAGCTCATGCAATGGCAGCACGACCAAGCCGCATTCGACGATCGCGCCGTCGAGTTCGCGATCACCTTCGAGCTGTCGCCGCCGTCCTGGGAGCCGCCGCCGGCGCCCCCGCCCGAGGCCAAGGCTGCCAATGCACCGGCCATTCCACCAATGCCGGTCGACGACGCCAAGCACCGGGCGCGTGACGCGCACGGTCTCGTGTGGTCGGGCGTCCTGGCGGGACCGACGCTGCGAGAGCTGGTCGAGCTTGGCGATTTCGCGGTGAGCCGCCATGTCATCCCGATCGACATCAGCGCCGTCGAGCGGATCGACTTCGTATGCGCCGGCGCGCTGCTCAATCACATCAACCGGATCGAAGGCCAGCGCAAGTCCGTGCAGATCACGGGTGCGTCGCCCATCATCCGCGCGCTCCTGTTGCTGATCGGCATCTCGCCCCGGCATTTCGTTCGCAAGGCTCCCTGAGCGCCCGCCTGCGCGCGTTGCGCGCGTTGGCGCTGCCGCATTCCCAGTGATGGAAACCTTCCACGGTACGACGATCCTCTCGGTGCGCCGCGATGGCGGGGTTGCGCTCGGGGGCGACGGTCAGGTAACGCTTGGGCAGGTCGTGATGAAGGCCACGGCGCGCAAGGTGCGCCGGCTCTATCACGAGCGCGTGCTCGCCGGCTTCGCGGGGGCCACCGCCGATGCCTTCACGCTGTTCGAGCGCTTCGAAGCCAAGCTCGAGAAGCACCAGGGCCATCTCACGCGCTCGGCGGTCGAGCTCGCCAAGGACTGGCGCTCCGATCGGGTGCTGCGAAGGCTCGAGGCGATGCTCGCCGTGTCCGATCGCACCGCTTCGCTGGTCATCACCGGCACCGGCGATGTGCTCGAGCCCGAGCACGGCGTCGTCGCCATCGGCTCGGGTGGCCCCTATGCGCTCGCTGCGGCGCGCGCGCTGCTCTCGCATACGACGCTGTCGGCCACGGAGATCGTGCGCCAGGCGCTATCCATCGCGGGCGAGATCTGCATCTACACGAACCAGCAGATCGTGGTCGAGACGCTCGAGGCGGAGCCCGCGCGATGAGCACGGTCGATGTCGTAGTCGCCGGAGCCGGGCTTGCGGGCCTCGCGCTTGCGCCCGCGCTCGCGCGCACGGGGCTGCGCGTGGCGCTGGTCGATCGCGCACCTGTCGCGGCACCCGTGCCGCCCGACGATGGCTTCGACCTGCGCACGTATGCCGTTTCGCCGGGGAGCGCAGCGTTTCTCGCGCGTCTTGGCGCCTGGCAGGCGCTGCCGGTGGAACGGATGACCGCCGTCGAGACCATGCGCATCGAAGGCGACGCCTCGGGCTCGCTGCAGTTCTCGGCGTACGACCTCGGCGAGCGCGCGCTTGCCTGGATCGTGGAGGAGCGCGCGCTGCGCGCAGCACTCGTGCCGCAAGTGCATGCTGCGGGCGTCGAGGTGCACGGCGATGCGGGCTTCGATTCGCTCGCCTTCGACGCGGACCAGGCGACCCTGCGCCTCACTGACGCCAGCACGCTCGTGACGCGCCTCGTGATCGCGGCGGACGGCGTGCGCTCCTGGGTGCGCGCGGCCGCTGGTCTGGTGGCCATGCCCAGGCCGTACGGGCAGACCGCGGTGGTCGCCAATTTCGCCTGTGCGTCGCCGCATCATGGTTGCGCGCGCCAGTGGTTCCACGCCGATGGCGGCGTGCTCGCATGGCTGCCGCTGCCCGGCCGCGGCATCTCGATCGTATGGTCCGCGCCGGATGCACTTGCCACGGAGTTGCTGTCCCTGCCGCCGGCCGCCTTGGCCGAACGGGTGGCGGGCGCGGGCGGCCACGCGCTCGGCGCGCTGACGCCGCTCGGTCCGGCTGCGGGTTTTCCACTGCATTCGCTGCGCCTGCCCACGTCCGTCGCCCATCGGCTGGCGCTCGTCGGGGACGCCGCCCATGGGGTACACCCCCTTGCGGGACAAGGTGTTAACCTCGGGTTCGGTGACGCCGAGGCGCTCGCCGGCGTGATGGCCGGGCGCGGGCCGGTGACCGACCCGGGCGCGCCCGTGCTGCTCGCCCGCTATGCGCGCCGGCGCGCCGAGCCCGTGCTCGCGATGCATGCCGTCACGGATGGATTGGCGCGCCTCTTCGGCGCCTCGGCGCCATGGTTGCGCGTGCTGCGCAACGCCGGGCTGTCGGCGGTGGATCGGCTGCCGCTCGTCAAGCGCGCGCTGGCGCAACCTGCTTTGCGTTGAGCGGTCCAACCCGGGCCGCCGGAAACCTGGAGATTTGCGATGTCGACGTTCACGTTCAACCACCTGCGCCGCGGCGCGATCGCCCTCACGCTCGCGGGCGCGCTGGCGCTCGGCGTCGCCCATGCGCAAACCGCCGCTCCGGCCAAGCCGGCCGCAGCGCCCGCCGGCGAGGCGGCCAAGGTGAAGAAAGTGCTCGAGGACAAGTTCCCCGGCGCCACCATCACCAACGTCACCAAGACGCCGTACTTCGGGCTCTACGAGGCGATGCTCGAGGACAAGATGATCTACACCGACGTCACCGCCAAGTACGTGATGGTGGGCTCGGTGTACGACACGACGACCAAGACCAACCTCACGGAAGCGCGCCAGCGCAAGCTCAACCGCGTCGCGCTCGACAAGCTGCCGATGAACCTCGCGTTCAAGCGCGTCAAGGGCGACGGCTCGCGCAAGCTCATCATCTTCTCCGACGCCGACTGCCCCTTCTGCCATCGCCTCGAAGACGAGATGAAGGCGGTCGACAACGTCACGATCTACACCTTCCTGTTCCCGATCGACCAGCTGCATCCGGATGCCTCGCGCAAGTCGAAGCAGATCTGGTGCGCGCCCGACCGCCAGAAGGCGTGGGACGATTTCTTCGCCACCGGCGCGGTGCCTGACAACCCGGGCAACTGCGGCGATCCGGTGCAGGCCACGCAGGCGCTGGGCGCCACGCTCAAGATCTCGGCCACGCCGACGCTCGTGTTCGAGGACGGCTCGCTGCTGCCCGGCGCACTGCCTGCGGCGCAGCTCGAGCAGGAGCTCGCCAACGCCGCCAGCGAAGCCAAGAAGCTGGCAGCCGCCCAGACGAAGTAGGTCCCGTAAACTAGCGGCCTTCGTCGATTCGAGGGCGAGGCCCGCGAGCAGGATTCGCGCGGCGATGCCGCAGCCACCGGCTGCGGGTCGCCGCTTTTCATTGGAGACAAGCCATGGCGATCCTCGATTTCCTCAAGAAGCAGTTCATCGACATCATCGAGTGGACGGACGACTCGCGCGACACGCTGTCGTACCGCTTTCCCGATGACGATCGCGAGATCAAGAACGGCGCGCAACTGATCGTGCGCGAATCGCAGGTTGCTCAGTTCGTCTATCTCGGCCAGTTCGGCGACGCCTTCGGGCCGGGCCAGCACACGCTCACCACCGCCAACATCCCGATCCTCACGGACCTCAAGGGCTGGAAGTACGGCCTCGAGAGCCCGTTCAAGGCGGACGTCTACTACGTCGTCACCCGCCTGTTCACGGGCAACAAGTGGGGCACGGCCAATCCGGTGATGATGCGCGACCAGGACTTCGGCATCGTCAGGCTGCGCGCCTACGGAACGTACGACTTCCGCGTCAGCGACGTGCAGAAATTCCTCAAGGAAGTGGCGGGCACCGACGATCACTTCCGGCTCGACGAGTTCAACGACACCATGCGCTCGCGCATCGTGAGCGTGTTCTCCGACGCGCTCGCGCAGGCGAAGGTGCCGGCGCTGGACGTTGCGGCGCGTTATGGCGAGCTCGGTGCCGCGCTGCTCCCGGTCATCAATCCGATCCTGTCCGACAAGTACGGCCTGACGATGACCTCGTTCGTGCTGGAGAACGTGTCGGTGCCGCCGGAAGTGGAGCAGGCGATCGACAAGCGCTCGAGCATGGCGGCGGTCGGCAACCTCAACGATTACGTCAAATACCAGATGGGACAGGGCATGGCGCAAGGCGGCGGGGGCGGGCCCGGCGGCGTCGCCGCTGAAATGGCGGTCGGCATGGCCATGGCCAACCAGATGGTGAACCAGGCCGGCGGCATCACCGCGCAAGCGACGCCCGGCATCGCTGCGCCGGCGCGCGCCGGGTCAGCCAACGGCAACGCGGCAACGGAGCTCCTCAATCCTGCACAAGTCGCGCAAATTCTCGGCGTTGCCGAAACGGACGTGCTGGCAAGCCTCGAGGCGGGCGACCTCAAGGGCAAGAAGATCGGCACGCAGTGGCGCATCACGCGCGCGGCCGTCGACTCGTTCCTGCAATCATGAGGGCCAGCTTGCTCATGCGCCGCAACTTCCTCGCATTGGTCGCTTGGCTGGCCTTGCTGCAGCCGGCCCTGGCGCAGGATGCACGCGAGACCACCGTGCAGGCCGCCGCGCGCGAATGGCTCGCGCACATCGATCGCGGCGACTACGCGGCCAGCTGGAAGGCGGCGGGCGCCAAATTCCAGGCGGAGATCACGGAACAACGATGGAGCGAAGCTGCGAGCAACGTACGCGGCCCGCTCGGTCCGGTCGCGCAGCGCTCGGTCCTGAAGACCAATTTCACGCGCGCATTCCCGGGCGTTCCCGACGGCGATTACGCGCTCGTCATCTTTCGCACGGCGTTCGAGAAGAAAACCGAAGGCGAGGAAACCGTCACGCTCGAGCGCGAGCGCGACGGCCGCTGGCGCGTCATCGGCTACTTCATCCGCTGACACGCGCGCGTGGCGGAAACCGACGCGCTGCAGAAGTTCACCTGCCCTTCATGCGGCGGCGAGGCGGTGTGGAATCCGGCCAGGCAGAAGCTCGTCTGCCCGTTCTGCGGCACGGAGTCGGACAAGCCGCTCGGCACCGGCGGCGCCATCGTGGAGCACGATCTCGCCACCGCGCTGCGCGCCATTCCCGCTGCCGCGCGCGGATGGCAGGCCGACAAGCGCGAGGTGCGCTGCCAGAGTTGCAACGGCATCTCGGTGCTCGATCCGGCACGCCAGGCGCAGACGTGTCCCTTTTGCGGCTCTGCGCAGCTCGTGCCCTATGCCGAGACGAAACAGGCGTTCAGTCCCGAATCCGTGCTGCCGTTTCGCGTCAGCGCCGAGGGCGCGCGCGACGCCATTCGCAGCTGGTACGGCAAGTTGTGGCTCGCGCCCGGCGCGCTCAAGCGGCGCGCGCTCACCGATACGGTCAAGGGCGTCTACCTGCCGTACTGGACGTTCGACGCCCAGGTGACGGCGCACTGGACGGCCGAGGCGGGCTTCTACTACTACACCACCGAGTCGTACGTCGAGAACGGGCAGACGCGCACGCGGCAGGTGCAGCACGTGCGCTGGGAGCCGGCGGCGGGCTCGCTCGCGCATTTCTTCGACGACGACCTCGTGTGCGCATCCGTGGGCGTGCGTCCCGAGCTCGTGCGCGGCGTGGAGCCGTTCCCCACCAAGGAGCTCAAGCCGTACGACCCTGGCTTCGTGGCTGGCTGGGTGGTCGAGCGCTACCAGATCGACCTCGTCGGCGCAGCCCAGCGTGCCCGCGAGGCGATGGAAGCGCAGTTGCGCACGCTGTGCGCCGCGCAGATCCCCGGCGACACGTACCGCAACCTCGACGTGCAGGCCGACTGGAGCGGCCAGACGTTCAAGCATATCCTGGTACCGGTCTGGCTGCTGACCTACACGTTCGGCGCTCGCAGCTTCCAGTGCGTCATGAACGGCGTGACCGGCGTCATTCGCGGCGAGTACCCGAAGAGCCCGTGGAAGATCGCGCTCATCGTGGTGGCCGTGATCATCCTCATTCTGATCGTCATCTCAACCCAGGGGCGCTGATGGAACGTTGCGCGATCGTCACCGGTGTGTCGCGTGGTTTGGGCGAAGCTCTCGCCGCCGATCTGCTCCAGCGCGGCTGGCGCGTGCTCGGCATCGGGCGGCACGATTCGCCGCGGCTTGCGCAGGCGGGCTACGCGTTCGCGTCCGCCGATCTTGCCGATGCGAACGACCTCGACGCGCGCCTGGCGCCGGCCTTCGCCACGGCGGCGGCACGCGCGCCGAGCGCGGCGGTCCTGGTCAACAACGCCGCCGGTGCAGGACCCGTGGGCGTCTTCGGCGCGTTGCAAGGCACGGACATCGCCGCGTCCATCGCGCTCGATCTCGCCGCACCGGCCGTGCTCGCGAACCTGTTCTGCCGTGTCTTCGTCGATGCCGCGTGCGATCGGCGCATCGTGAACGTGTCGTCCGGGGCGGCGGTGCGCACGCTCGCCGGCGGCGGGGTCTACTGCACCGCCAAGGCGGGGCTGGAGATGCTCACCCGCGTGATCGCCGACGAGCATGCGACGGCAACGCTGCGCGCGATCACGCTGCGCCCGGGCATCATCGACACCGAGATGCAGGTCTACATGCGCTCGCAATCGAGCGACGTGCTGCCGAGCGTCGACCTGTTCCAGGGCTTCCACGCGAGCGGACAGCTGGTCGCGCCGGCGACCGTGGCGCGCAAGACGATCGAGCGGCTCATCGAAGGACCGATCGAGGCTGGCCGCACGTACAGCTACGCGGAGCTTTGAGCGGTGAGCCCGAGCAGCACGCCGGGCAGCTCCGCGGGCGTCGCGACGATGGCGTCGGCGAGCGCGAGCTCTTCGGCGCTGCCGTAACCCCACAGCACGCCGACCGCGCGAATGCCGTTGGCGCGGGCGGCACGCAGGTCGTGGTCACGATCGCCGATCATCACCACGCGGGCGGTCGTCAGGCCCTCACGGGCGACGACGTGCGCCATGAGCTTGGCCTTGTCGTCGTAGTGACCGTCGAGGTCGGCGCCGTACACGGCGTCGAAGTGGGCATCGAAGCCGAAATGCGCGACGATCCGCTCGGCGTAGATCTGCGGCTTGGCCGTGCATACGAACAGGCGTGCACCCGCCGCACGCAAGCGCCCCAGCGCCTCCTCGATGCCCGGGTAGGCGGTGTTCTCGCGCCATCCTATGTCGGCGAAGCGCTCGCGATAGTGTGCGATGGCGCGCTCCACCACCTCGCGCTCGTCGGTCGCAAGCAACGTCGCGAACGTGGCGCGAAGCGGCGGACCGACGTACTGGCGCAGCTCGGCGTCGTCGGGCGCAGGAGCGTCCAGGCGCGCGAGCGCGTGGCGGATCGACGCCGCGATGCCGGCGTAGTTGTCCGTCAGCGTTCCGTCGAGATCGAACAGCAGGTCGCCAGGCGATGTCATCGGCCGCCGCGCGGCCTCACGGCGCGCGCCTGCGGACTGCGATGCGATAGCTGACGGCCACGGGCACGGCACCTGCCTCCCACGCGACGCAGAACCGCTGCGCGACGATGGGCTGGAAGATGCCGCTGTCGGCCACGACGCCTTCGCGCACGATGGGCATGATCACCGCGTTGCTCTCCCGATAATGGATGTTGAAGGCGACGGGGGACGTACTGGTGAAGCGGTAATCGAGCCGATCGCCGGGCGCGAGCGTGCGGCACTCCTCGACCGACGCGTACGGGGCGATGTTCTGGCCATTCACTTCCAGTGGCGCATCCGGGTTGGCCGGGCCGCTTGCACACCCGGCCACCAGGAGCCACGCGCCGGCGGACAGCAAGCGTCTCATGGCGCTCGCCTGGCAGCCCTGCGCCCGGGGCTGCTGCGCCGCTGCGCGCCCCAATCCTCGGCCAGCATGGCGAAGCGGACGTGATCGCGCCAGCGTCCCGCGATGCGCAGGTACCGGCGCGAAAAGCCCTCCTGCGCGAAGCCGACGGTCGTGACGAGTCCGATCGAGCGCGTGTTGCCGGGCTGGATGTTCACTTCGACGCGATGCAGCGCCAGGCGGCCGAATGCCGCGTCGAGCGCCAGCGCGATGCCTTCCTTCATGAGCCCGCGGCCCGCGTTGGCGCGAAATCCGTAGTAGCCGAGGTAGGCGCTCTGGAAAGCGCCGCGGACGATTTCGGAGAGGTTGAACACGCCTACCAGCGAGTCGTCGTCCCGTCGCAGCGCCACGTACCCGACATGGGAAGGATCCCGCGCGCGCCGGGCGCCAAAGCGTGCGACGTAGGCGTTGAACGCCTCGCGGGTGGTCGGCGCGGAAACCCAGGAAGCGTGCAGGCGCCGGCTCGCCGCTGCCGCCGCGATGAAGCGCTCGACATCGCTGCGCCGGGGGGCGCGCAGGACGACGCGCTCGCCAACCAGCAGGGCTTGCGTCGGGCGGGTTGGCATAATCGCATTTTATCGCACGGACACTCATGACCGTCTGGGTAGAAGGCCGCGTGGCCGCGGTACGGCGCTGGACCGACGAGCTGTGCTCGCTGATGGTCGACGCGCCCGCCGTGACGTTCGCTGCCGGACAGTTCGCGCGGCTCGCGTTGCCCGCCCCGGCAGGCGCCCGCGATCCCATGCTGGGACGTCCGTATTCCTTCGTCAACCCGCCGCATCGCGCGCCGCACGAGTTCTACTTCATCGTGGTGCCCGGCGGGCCGTTGTCGCCACGCCTGGCCGCCCTTGCGCCCGGCGACCCGGTGTGGCTGCTTCCGCGCGCCAACGGGTTCTTCACGATCGCCGAGGTACCGGCGGGCGAGGCGCTGTGGTGCCTGTCCACCGGCACCGGCATCGGGCCTTTCCTGTCGATGCTGCGCACCGACGAGCCCTGGGACAAGTTCGGTCGCGTCGCGCTGGTGCACGGGGTGCGCCACGCGCGCGAGCTCACGTACCAGGACGCGATCGCGGAGATTCGCACGGCGCGCGCGGGCGCGTTCACTTACGTCCCGATGGTCACGCGCGAGACCCATGCGACGGCACTGGCGGGACGGATTCCTGCCGCCATCGCGGACGGGCGCCTCGAAGCGCGGGCCAGCCTCGCGCTCGGGGCCGAGAACGCCCACGTCATGCTGTGCGGCAATCCTGCGATGATCGAGGAGGCGCAGAAGGTGCTCGCCCAGCGCGGGATGCGGCGCCACCGGCGGCGGGAGCCCGGGCATATCACCGTGGAAACGTACTGGTAACGCGTCGTGCGACGGCTGCCCACGAAAGGGCGTCAATCCTCGAGCGTACGCGTCACGACTTCGCGGACGTCGGGTGACAGCCCGGGCGCGCGGGCCATGCGGACCAGCGCACGTTCCATGGCGCCGCGCCGCGGCTCGGCGAAGCGCTTCCACAGGTTGAAGGCGCCTGCGAGCGCCGAGGCGAGCTGCGGATTCGCCGGATCGAGCGCGAGCACCTGGTCGGCGGTGAAGGCGTAGCCGCTGCCATCGGCGGCGTGGAAGCGTACGAAGTTGCCGAGCGCGAATGCGCCCACCAGCGAGCGCACGCGGTTCGGATTCTTGACGTTGAAGCGCGGATGCGTCAGCAGGGTCTTCACCCGCGCGAGGGCGTCGTCACGCTGGCTGCGCGCCTGCAGCGCGAACCATTTGTCCAGCACCAGGGGCTCGTCGCGCCAGCGCGCCTCGAAACGCGCGAACAGGTCGTCGCGGTCCGGCGCGCCGCTGTCCTTCACCGCGGCCAGCGCGGCGATCGCGTCGGTCATGTTGGCCGCGCGGTCGTAGCGCTGGATGGCGCGGGTGCGAGCGGGTGCATCGTCGAGCGCGCCCAGGTAGCGCAAGCACACGTTCGCAAGGCTGCGCTGCCCCATCTGGACGGGTGTGGGCGCGTACGGATCCGAGGGGCGGCGGGTCTGCTCGACCCGCTCGAACAGCGCGCGATGCCGGCGCGCCACGTCGCGCTGCAGCAGGTGCCACGCCGCGGCCACGGCGTCGACGTCGAGCACCGGCTCCAGCGCGGCGACGTACGCGGGATCGGGCAGGCTGAGGGCAAGGGCGATGAGGGCCGGATCGCTCGTGTGATCGCCCAGCAGGCGCTCGACGAGGATCGTGATGCTCTCCGGCACGGCCATGCCGTGTCCTGCGCGCGCGGCGCGCGCAAGGCGCAGGATCGCGTGCGCGAACGCCCGTTGCGCAGCGTCCCAGCGGTTGACCGCATCGCTGTCGTGCGCGGCCAGGAGCGCGAGGTCCTCATCCGTGTATTCGAATTCCAGCTTCACCGGCGCGGAGAAGCCGCGCAGGAGCGATGGCACGGGCCGCGCCGGGACGTCGACGAAGCGGAACGCCTGCGCGGCCTGCGTGAGGCTGAGCACCCGCGTGGTGCCCGCTGGCGCTGCTTCGCCGTGCAGGCGCAGCGGCATGTCGCGGCCGTCGGGACCGACGAGGCCGATCCGTACGGGAATGTGGAACGGCAGCTTGCGCGGCTGGCCCGGTGTGGGCGCGGTGCGCTGCGCAAGCTCGAGCGTGTAGCTCCGCGCACGCGCATCGTAGCGGCCGCGCACGGCCACCACCGGCGTGCCGGCCTGGCCGTACCAGCGGCGGAACTGCGCGAGGTCGATGCCCGAGGCATCCTGCATCGCCTGCGCGAAATCGTCGCACGTGACCGCACGGCCGTCGAAGCGCTCGAAGTACAGGTCCATGCCGCGGCGGAAGGTCTCCGGGCCGAGCAGCGTGTGCTGCATGCGGATGACCTCGGCGCCTTTTTCGTACACCGTCGAGGTGTAGAAGTTGTTGATCTCCTGGTATTCGTCCGGGCGCACCGGGTGCGCCATGGGACCGGCGTCCTCGGAGAACTGCTCGCGGCGCAGGTACTCGACGGCTGCGATGCGCTCGACGGCGCGCGAGCCCACGTCGCTGCTGAACTCCTGGTCGCGAAAGACCGTCAGCCCTTCCTTGAGCGACAGCTGGAACCAGTCGCGGCACGTCACGCGATTGCCGGTCCAGTTGTGGAAGTACTCGTGGCCCACCACGCCTTCGATCGCGTTGTAGTCGGCGTCGGTCGCGACCTCGGGATCGGCGAGCACGAGGCGGCTGTTGAAGATGTTGAGGCCCTTGTTCTCCATCGCGCCCATGTTGAAGTCGTCGGCGCAGAAGATCATGAAGGTGTCGAGGTCGTACTCGCGGCCGAAGCGCTCCTCGTCCCAGCGCATCGCACGCTTGAGCGACGCCATCGCGTGCCCGCAGCGCGGCAGGTTGCGCGGCGTCGAATAGATGCGCAGCTCCACCGTGCGGCCGGACCCCGTCGTGAACGTGTCGGTCAGCGCGGCGAGGTCCCCCGCGACGAGCGCGAACAGGTACGACGGCTTGGGGAACGGGTCGCGCCACGTCGCGTAGTGACGCCCGCCCGGAAGAGGACCGGCTTCGACCCGGTTGCCGTTGGAGAGCAGCACGGGATAGCGCGCGCGCTCGGCACGCAGCGTGACCACGAACTCGGTCAGGACATCGGGCCGATCGGGGAAATACGTGATGCGGCGAAAGCCTTCCGGCTCGCATTGCGTGCAGAACACGCCCGATGAGATGTACAGGCCTTCGAGCGCGATATTGCGCGCAGGCGCGATGCGCGAGCGCACGGTGAGCGTGCCGCGCTCGGGTGGGTGGTCGATCGTCAGGTGCGTGGCCGTGACCTGCACGCGCGCCGCCGGAAGCGGCTGGCCGTCGAGCTCCACGCGCACGTCGCTCTGCTGCTCGCCGTCGAGCACCAGCGGCGCGCGCCGGTCCGGCGCGGCGGCGTCGGGGTTGCGGCGGAATGCGAGCACCGCCGTGACCTCGGTGGAGTCGGGATCGAGATCGAAGGTCAGGTGCAGCGCGTCGATGCAGAACGCGGGCGGCCGGTAATCGACACGCCGCTTGGTCGGCGGCCGGCCTTCACGCGGGAGCATCACGGCGGCGTTCCTCGACCTTCGGCCTATTTCACTTCGAGCAGCTCGACGTCGAAGATCAGCGTCGCGTTGGGCGGGATCACGCCGCCCGCGCCGCGCGCGCCGTAGCCCATGTCGGGCGGAATGATCAGCGTGCGCTGTCCGCCCACTTTCATGCCGGCCACGCCTTCGTCCCAGCCGCGGATCACCTTTCCTGCGCCGAGGATGAAGCCGAACGGCACCTTCCGGTCGAGCGAGCTATCGAATTTGGTGCCCTTTCCCTCTGGCGCAGCAGGGTCATAAAGCCACCCGGTGTAGTGCACGACCACCGCTTTGCCGGGCACCGCTTCAGCGCCAGTTCCCTGTTTCTTATCGGTTTTCTGAAGTGTCGTTACCGTGGCATTCAACTTGCTCTCTCCGGTGGCCGGTGTGGGAGTGGCGTTCTGCGCCAACGCAGCTGCGCCATGCGAGCTTGCGATTATGACCATTGCACAAACGGCAAAGTGCAACGGCTGAAGAACGGTCGAAAAGCAACGCTGCAAACGGTTCCGCATCCTGGGGCCTCGGGGAGAATGGTTGCGCGGGCGAGCGCCGGCGCAGCGATTGGAACGAAAACGGCTCGATTGTAGCGGACATCTCCAAACACTTTTGCGCGGCCACGGTGGATCGGCTATAAATGTCGCCCCTCTGCACAACGGAATGGCGTGACGGCGGGCGCCGCCGCGCCCGCGCGCACTCGCCGCGAGCGCCGGCCAAGGCTCGACCGTAGAACATGTTTGGTTTCCTGACCCCTCCAACCCGGGAGATCGCCGATCCCCTGGTTTCGTCGAAGTCCGTGACGGCGTGGCTGCGCGAGCTGCCCGCACAGGACGTGGTCGGCCGCCAGCAGAGCGTCATGCGTGCGTTCGACGCGATGCGCCAGTCGCGTCGTCCAGTCGACGTGTCACGGGCGCAGGCGATCCAGCTGCTCGACGCCGCGCTCGGCGCCGACCGCCGCCAGCTCATCAAGCAATATGTCGAGAACGTCGACAGCGCGCCCAAGCTGAGCGAGCGCTTGTGGCAGACCGTCTTCGACCTCTCGCAGGGTTTCATCTACGCCTACCAGAGCACGCTCGAGGAGGCACTGCGGCAAACCTCCAATCCGCGCTGGAAGCCGCAGGTGCCCATCCTGTTCGCGCGGCTCGTCCACTATTACGGCACCGACGCCAAGCTGCGCGTGTCGCGGCTGGAGCGCTGGATACCGGGCAAGTGGATGGACCTGCATCGCACGTACCTGCGTGCAACGGAGCTTGGGATCGACCGCGTGCCCACCGCGCTCGGTCACGCCGGACCCAATGCCACGCAATGGACCATCGAGCAGGAATACCTGTTCGTGCTGCTGATGCACCAGCTCAACACCGGTAATCTGTCGCCGCTCGAGCTCGACTGGGCCAGCGCGCAGCTGCGCGCCTGGAGCCGGCGCCTCGCGCTCGACGCCGTGCCGCGCTCCATGGAAGGCTTTTTCGTCGATCTCGCGGGCAAGAGCGGCATGATCCGGCGCACCGGCCAGGATTCCGGATCGATGCTGCGCTATCTCGACACCACGCCCTTGGCCGAGCAGCTGGAGCGCGCGGTCGCCGCGCTGCGGCAGGCGCAGGACACCGACTCGGGTCCTGCTGCGCCGATCAACCAGCAGCGCGTGGCGGTGCTCGAGAAAGTGCGCCCTGCGGTCGCGCCGAATCTCAACGCGGATCTGCGCCGCGATCCGCGCATCGCGTGCTCGGTCGCCGCGCGCGTGCGCGTGGGCCTGTCGCGCATCGTGCAGCAGCTGATCGCCAAGGACTCCGCCGAATCCATGCCCGACCACGGGCACGCCGAGCACATCGAAGTCTATGCGGTGTCCGACGGTCCCCGCATCAAGCGCCAGCTCCCCGACGAGCATGACTCGCTGGCGATGAGCCTGTCGCAATTCTCCGATCCGATGTGGCAGGTCAAGGATCGCAGCCTCGCCGGACTGCGCATTTCCGCGGCCGGTGGCATCGGCCAGGCGTTGATGCTCGGCGCGCTCGTTGCCGTACGCCAGTCCGACGTGTCCGATTGGGTGGTCGGCGTGGTGCGCCGCCTCAACAAGGTCACGAACGACGAAGTGGAAGCCGGCGTGTCGATCATCGCCGAGCGTATCGTGCCCGTGACGCTCAACGCCAGGCGCGAGTCCAAGGACGACCTCGGCATGGTCGTCAACGGCATCGACATCTCCACCATGGGCGCGCGCTTCGACGGCCTGTACCTGCCGCCGCCGTCGCGTCCCGACAAGCCGCTGTCCGTGAAGACCCTGATCGTGCCCACGCAGGAATACATGGAAGGTCGCCACATCATGCTGACGACCGGCCGGTCGCTCTACACGATCGTGCTGCGGCACCTGGTGGAGCAGCGGGCCGACTGGAGCTGGGCTGCGATCCAGATCGTCGAGAAGAAAGCGCGGGAATGATTTGCCCGGGAAGCCGGTCGGAAGATGCAGTCGCCGCGCACGCCGCGCGCTGCTGAACGAGTTTGCGCAGCAAACCCTGATCCGCGCGCCTCGTAGCTCTTATCGTGAGCCGGGCGCCGGGCCGCCCCAAGCCCGGCGATCATTTCAATCGGCGCAAAGTATCGTGCGACCGCTGTCCGCGAGCGCAGCGACGCGGACTTCGGTCGCGAAACTTTGCGACGCTCCCTTAATCCACCGGCCTGAACCGCAGGGTCAAGGCGCGCTGGAACAGGTCGGCGCGATCGGGCCGCGGCAGCGGGGTCGACTTGAGGATCGCGCGCTGCACGGCGTCGTCGTAGGCGCGCACGCCGCTGGACTTCTGCAGGCGCACGTCGATGATCTCGCCCGTCGGCAGCTGCACGACCTCGAACACGGCTTCCGGATTGCCGGCGAGGTCGGGCGGCAAGGTGAGGTTGCCCTTGATCTTGGCGCGGATGCGATCGAGCCATTCGGCCTGCGCGCGGCTGCGCGCGCCCGCTTCGGCGGCCACGCGCGCGCGCTCCTGGCTTTCGCGCTCCGCGGCTGCGCGCATCTGCGATTCGCGCTCGGCCTGGGCTTTCAGCTGCGCCTCGCGCTCGGCCTTGGCGCGCTGCTGCGTCTCGCGCTCGGCCTGCGCCCGCATCGCGTCGATATCGCGCTGCTGCCGCGCCTTCTGCTCGGCCTGGCGCTTTTCTTCCGCCTGCTTCTTCTCCTCCTCGCGCTTTGCCGCCTCCGTGCGCAGCCGCTCCTGCTCGGCTTCCGCGCGCGCTTTCTGCTCCGCGGCCTGCTTCGCCTTGAGCGCGATCTCCGCTTCACGTGGGTCGGGCTTCTCGACCTTGGGTTCGACCTTGGGCTCGGGCTTCGGGGGAGGCGGTGGTGGCGGTGGGAGCGGCCGGGGCTGCGGTTGCGGCTGCGGCTGCGGTGGTGACGGGGTGGGCGGCACGGGCGCGTACAGCTCCGCGGAGATGGCTTCGGGCGGGCGGTTCTGCCACGAGACCGAAAAGACCAGGAACGCGACGAAGAGCAGGTTGACGCCGACGGCGAGCGCGAGCGCGAGCCAGCGTCCTTGCGCGCGTCGCGCACGCAGCGGCCGATCGGAGCTGACCATCGGACGCGAACCTACACGCCGGGCGGCCGGGCGAGCAGCCCGACCTTCTTGACGCCATTGCGCTGAAGCACGTCGAGGACACCGAGCACGTCTTCGTACTTCGCGTTGCGGTCCGCGGCGATGACGACCGGCTGGTCCTGCTGCTGCTGGCGCGCGAGCACCCGTGCGACGAGATCCTCGCGGCTCACGCGCTGCTCCGGCGCGTTCACGGAGCGGTCGCGCAGGTACAGCGTGCCGTTGCGCAGCGTGACCTCGAGCGGCTGCGTCGGCACCGTGAGCTTGCTGCCGACGGTCGGCAGCTGGATCTCGCCGGGTGCCACGAGCGGCGCCGTGATCATGAAGATCACCAGCAGCACGAGCATCACGTCGATGTACGGCACGACGTTGATCTGCGCGATGGGACGGTGACGGCGCACGCTAGCCCTGCCTCTGGAGGATGTTCGAGAACTCCTCGATGAAGGTCTCGTAGCGCACGGAGAGGCGATCGACGTCGTGGGTGAAGCGGTTGTACGCGACCACGGCGGGGATCGCCGCGAACAGGCCGATCGCCGTGGCGATGAGCGCTTCGGCAATGCCTGGCGCGACGTTGGCGAGCGTGGCCTGGCTGACGTTGGCCAGGCCGCGGAAGGCATTCATGATGCCCCACACCGTCCCGAACAGGCCGACGTAAGGGGACACCGAGCCGACCGTGGCCAGTCCGGCGAGATGCGCCTCGAGCGCGTCGATCTCGCGTTGATAGGCGGCCCGCATGGCGCGGCGCGCCGAATCGAGCGTCACCACCGACGTGCTGCCCTGGCGGCGATGCTTGGAGAATTCGCGAAAACCGGCGGTGAAGATGTGCTCCATGCCGCCGCCGACGCGCGTCTGGCTCGCGCGCTGGTAGAGCTCGTTCAGGTCGCCGCCCTTCCAGAACTCGTCCTCGAAGCGATCGGTGTCGCGCGAGGTGCGGCGGAGCTGGAAGAGCTTCTGGAAGATCTGCCACCACGACCACAGCGATGCGGCGGCGAGCAGCAGCATGATGCCCTGCACCACCACCGATGCGTGGATGACGAGCGTGAGGAACGACAGGTCGGTGTGGACGTTCAATGCAGGTTCTCCAGGATCGCTGCAAGCGGCTCGGGCATTCGCCGGGGGCGCAGCCCGCTGCGCGTGACGCACGCGAGCTTGACGGTCGCATCGGTGAGGATGTCGTCCGCGCGCCGCACCGCCTGCCGCAGCACGAGGCGGCTCGCCCCGCGGTCGAGCACTTCGACCGTCGCCTGGAGCGCATCGTTCAGCCGCGCCGGACGCCGGAAGTCGATGGTGACGTGATGCACCACGAACGTCGCGTCGTGCGTGCGCTCGAGCTCGGCGAGCGGCAGCCCGAGCGCCGCCAGCCATTCGCTGCGCGCACGCTCCATGAACTTCAGGTAGTTGGCGTAATACACGACCCCGCCGGCGTCGGTGTCCTCGTAGTAGACGCGCACCGCGAAGGCGAAGGGCTCGGTCACCGGCGGCGCGCGCAGCGCCGCGTCAGTCATGGGGAAACAGGTCGGCGCCGCCACTCGGGTGCGCGAGCCCGAAATGGCGATACGAAAGGGGCGTTGCGACGCGTCCGCGCGAGGTCCGTTGGAGAAATCCCTGCTGGATGAGGTACGGCTCGAGCACGTCCTCGATGGTGTCGCGCTCTTCGCCGATCGCCGCTGCCAGGTTGTCGAGGCCCACCGGCCCGCCGGCGAACTTGGTCAGGACCGCCTCGAGGAGCTTGCGGTCCATGACGTCGAGACCGGAGGCGTCCACATCGAGCATCGACAGCGCAGCGTCCGCGACCTCCCGCGTGACCTGTCCCTGCGCGCGCACCTCGGCGAAATCGCGGACGCGGCGAAGCAGCCGGTTGGCGATGCGCGGCGTGCCGCGCGAGCGCCGTGCGATCTCCAGCGCGCCCGCATGCTCGACGTGGATCTCGAGCAGGGCCGCGGAGCGCTCGACGATGCGCGTCAGCTCCTCGGGCGTGTAGAACTCGAGCCGCGCGACGATGCCGAAGCGGTCGCGCAGGGGATTGGTGAGCATGCCCGCGCGCGTCGTCGCGCCGACCAGCGTGAACGGCGGAAGGTCGAGCTTGACGCTGCGCGCCGCGGGGCCTTCGCCGATCATGATGTCGATCTGGTAATCCTCCAGCGCCGGGTACAGGATTTCCTCGACCACGGGCGAAAGCCGGTGGATCTCGTCGATGAACAGCACATCGTTGGCTTCGAGATTGGTCAGCAGCGCGGCAAGGTCGCCGGCGCGTTCGAGCACCGGGCCGGAAGTCTGGCGCAGATTCACGCCCATTTCGCGCGCGATGATGTGCGCCAGCGTGGTTTTGCCCAGACCCGGAGGTCCGAACAGCAGCGTATGGTCCAGCGCTTCCCGGCGCTGGCGGGCGGCGGTAATGAAGATCTGCAGCTGGTCGCGGATCTTTTCCTGACCTACGTATTCTTCCAGCTGCTTGGGGCGCAGCGCCCGCTCGATTGCCTCTTCATTCGGCGACGCGGGCGTGGCCGCGATGATGCGTTGTTCGGTGAAATTGTCTGTCTGGATGCTCATGACTGCCTTTCCGTGCGTCCGACAGCGCGGCAACGCCGAGTTACAGCTGCTTTTCTAGCCTTTTGAAAGGGCTTTCAATGCCAGCTTGATGCCCTCGGAGACACCGGTGCCGGACGGCACCTGTTTAATGGCCAGCGCCGCTTCCTTGTCCGAATAACCGAGCGCCAGCAAGGCATTAAGGATATCGGAAGTGGCATCGCCCTGCTCGGCGCCGCCGGGAATGCCGAGATCGGCGCCCAGCTTGCCCTTGAGCTCCAAGAGCAGGCGCTCGGCGGTCTTCTTGCCGATGCCGGGAATCTTGACCAGCCGCCCGGCTTCCTGCCGGGTGACAGCGGCCGACAGTTCGGACACCGACAGGCCAGACAGGATGGACAATGCGGTACGCGCACCAACACCTGCGATCTTGATCAACTGCCGGAACACTTCCCGCTCTTCGGCAGTGGCGAAACCGTACAATAAATGCGCATCTTCCCGCACGGCGAGATGCGTCAGCAGCACCACCTTTTCGCCCAGTCCCGGCAGATTGTAGAACGTGCTCATCGGCACGCCGACTTCATAGCCGACGCCCTGGCAATCGATGAGCAGCTGCGGCGGATTCTTTTCAAGCAGGGTTCCGGAGAGACGGCCTATCATTCGGTGTCGCTTTCATGAAATTGATGAATCATACAGGACCGCGGGATGCCTTCATGCTCGATGACGGAAACGACTTCATCGTGATGCCGCAGCCGCCGTCGCTGCTGCAGCGCGCGGCGCGCGCCGTGGCCATGCTGCTCGGCATCGTCTGGGCGCTGCCGCTGACGCTGTTCGGCATGGTCATGGCGCTGCCGGTGCTCTGCCGTCGCGGCGAAGTGCGACTGGTGCGTTCGCGCACGCCGGCGCTGCTGTTTTCCGGGCCGCTGGCCGATTATCTGCTCGAGCGCCATCCATTCGGCGCGATGAGCGCGATGGCCATAGGCCATGTCGTCATCGCCGAGCGCCGCAGCCTGACTGCCCGCATCCTCACCCATGAACTGGCGCATGTACGCCAAGCTGCCTGCTGGGGGCCTCTGTTTCCGTTCCTGTATCTCGGCGCCAGCGCCTGGGCGCTGCTGCGTGGCCAGGATGCCTACTGGAACAACGTGTTCGAGATCGAGGCCCGCAAGGCCGAGCGGCATCGCACCTGAGGATTCGCGTCCTGCAACGCGGAAATATCAACCAACCAGCCGTCCGCCGCGATGGCGCACGCCGCGTCGCGACAGCCCTGGCGCCAGCGCATCCAGCTCGCCCAGCAGCTGGCCGCTATGCGCATGGCAGATCGCCACGCCGAGGGCATCGGCGGCATCGGGACCGGGCAGGCCGGGCAGCAGCAGCAGACGCTGCACCATGTCCTGCATCTGCTGCTTGGCCGCGCGGCCATGGCCGACCACCGCCTGCTTGATCTGCAGCGCCGTGTACTCCGATACCGCCAGCCCATGGTCGACCAGCCCGCAAATCGCCGCGCCGCGCGCCTGCCCGAGCAACAGCGTCGATTGCGGATTGACGTTGACGAACACCTTTTCGATCGCCGCGCAGTCCGGCTGGTAAGTGCGCACCACTTCCGACACCCCGGCCAGGATCGTCTTCAGCCGCGACGGCAGGTCGGCATCGGCGGTCTTGATGGTGCCCGACGCGATGTAGGCCAGCTTGTTGCCCTGCTTGTGGATCACGCCGAAGCCGGTGACGCGCAGGCCGGGGTCGATGCCGAGGATTCTCATGACGGTTGCAGGCGGCCTCTCTGGATGATCAATGTTGATTAATGGCGGAAGTGCCGCGTTCCGGTCAGCACCATCACCACGTCCTGCTCGTCGGCGGCATCGATGACTTCCTGGTCGCGCATCGAGCCGCCCGGTTGTATCACCGCAGTGGCGCCGGCGGCGACCACCACGTCGAGGCCGTCGCGGAACGGGAAAAACGCATCCGACGCGACCGCCGAACCGGCCAGCGCGAGGCCGGCGTTCTGCGCCTTGATCGATGCGATGCGGGCGGAGTCGACCCGGCTCATCTGCCCGGCGCCGACGCCCAGCGTCATGCCATTGCCGCAGAACACGATCGCGTTCGACTTGACGAACTTGGCCACGCGCCATGCAAACATCAGGTCCTGCAGTTGCTGCGGCGTCGGCTGGCGCTTGCTGACCACTTTCAGCTCGGCCACCAGGACGTTTTTCGCGTCGGGCGACTGCACCAGCAGGCCGCCGCCAACCCGCTTGAAGTCGTGCGGATTGATGCCTCGGCCCAGCGGGATTTCCAGCAAACGCACATTCTGCTTGGCGGCGAAGACCTTGCGCGCGGCATCGTCGAACGATGGCGCAATCAGCACTTCGACGAACTGCTTCGCCACGGCTTCGGCGGCAGCGCCATCGACCGGCTGGTTGAAGGCGATGATGCCGCCGAATGCCGAGGTCGGGTCGGTCTGCAGGGCCTTCGAATACGCTTCCAGCGCGGTCGCGCCTACCGCCACGCCGCACGGATTTGCATGCTTGATGATCACGCAGGCGCTGCCCTCGAAGGTTTTCACGCATTCCCAGGCGGCGTCGGCGTCGGCGATATTGTTGTACGACAGTTCCTTGCCCTGCAACTGGCGGTAATTGGCCAATGCGCCATCCGGCACGTTGAGATCCCGATAGAACGCGGCTGACTGGTGCGGGTTTTCGCCGTAGCGCATTTCCTGCACTTTTTCGAAATGCAGGTTCAGCGTGTCCGGGTAGGCACTGCGGTTCCTGTGCGCAAGATCCTCGCCCAGCGACGTGAAGTAATTGGTGATCGCACTGTCGTATTGCGCGGTATGGGCAAACACTTTCTTGGCCAGCGCAAACCGCGTCGCATAACTGACATCGCCGGATTCCGACTGCAGCTGCGCCAGCACCGGCGCGTAGTCGGCGGGGTCGCACAGCACCACCACGTCCTTGTGGTTCTTGGCCGACGAACGCAGCATTGCCGGGCCGCCGATGTCGATATTCTCGATCGCGTCTTCCAGCGAGCAGTCGTCGCGCGACACCGTCTGCACGAAGGGGTAGAGGTTGACCACGACCATGTCGATGGTCGGAATGCCGTGCTGCTCCAGCGCCGCCGCATGCTCGGGAAAGTCACGCCGGGCCAGGATGCCGCCGTGCACCTTCGGGTGCAGGGTCTTGACCCGGCCGTCCAGCATTTCCGGGAAACCGGTGTAGTCGGCGACTTCGGTCACTGCAACACCGTTATCGGCCAGCAGTTTCGCGGTGCCGCCGGTCGACAGGATGTTGACGCCCATGGCGGAAAGCGCGCGAGCAAGGTCGAGCACGCCGGTTTTATCGGAAACGGAAATCAGGGCTTGTTTGATCATGGTAGGAAAACGCCGGTAGGAAAGGAATTAAATCAGGCCGTGCTGCTGCAATTTCTTGCGCAAGGTATTGCGGTTGATGCCCAGCATTTCGGCCGCATGGGACTGGTTGCCCTCGGCACGCGCCATCACTGCTTCGAGTATCGGCTTTTCAACGGTGAAGACCACCATCTCATACACATTGGAAGGCTGCTGCTCGCCCAAGTCCTTGAAATATTTTTCCAGGCTCTTCCTGACGACGTCCTGGATGCTGTCTTTGCTCATGTTGGTTATCGAATAATTTTTATTATGGAGGTCAGGCCGCCAGCAGGTCGCAAGCCAGCCCGTATTGCAGCCGCTCGCCGTAGGCCTGCTGGCCGTCGAAGAAGCGCCGCACCGCAGCCAGCTGGGCATCGCAGTCTTCCAGCAGATTCATTTGCTGGCGGAACGGTTCGCCGCCGGGCAGCGACCTGACGTACCAGCCGATATGCTTGCGCGCAGTGCGCACGCCGAGGTAGGCGCCGTAGAACGCGTAGTGCGCGAGCAGGTGTTCTTCCATCAGCGCCGCGACTTCGGTCACCAGCGGCG
>DATILY010000016.1:0-8662 GCA_035475895.1 Casimicrobiaceae bacterium
ATCCGCGCCGGCCGCGGCCGCGACCGCGCTTGACCACGTCGGAGTCGGCCGGCTCCTCGGGGCGCGCGGGCGCCGCGGCGGCCTGCCCGAGCACGAGCAGGTACTGCGAGCGGTCGACGCCGGACAGCGGCCGCGTCGCGATGCGCGCGAACATCTGGCCGGTGTCGCGCTCGATGTCGATCACCTCGGCCACCGGCAGGTTCGGCGGATACGTGCCGTCGATGCCCGACGTGAGCAGCCGGTCGCCGACGCGCACGTCGGCCGACGGCGCGGTGAAGCGAAGGTCCGGCGCGCGCCCGGTGCCGTTGCCGAACAGCACGCTGCGCACGCCGCTGCGCTCGACCTTGACGGGCACCGCCTGGTCCTTGTCGGTGACGAGCGTCACCTCGGCCATGTACGGAAACACGCGCGTCACCTGCCCGACCACGCCGCGATCGTCCAGCACCGCCTCGCCGGGCGCAAGACCTGCCTGCATGCCCTTGTTGACGAAGACCTTCTGCGTGAACGGATCGCGGCCGGTGTAGAGAACCTCGACCGCGCGGCCGGTGTTGCCATAGCGCGCCTGCAGGTCGAGCAGGGTCTTCAGCCGGTCGTTCTCCTCGCGCAGCTGCGGGAACGCCTGCGCGACCGGCGCCTGCGCGGTCAGCGCCTGGCGCAGCTCGACGTTCTCGTCCGCGAGGTGAGCCTTGTCGGCGAAGTAGCGGCCGACCCAGGCGACCGCCTCGGCGGGCATCTCGACCGCGCGCTGGAACGGATAGAGCACCGTACCGGCGACCTGCCGGATCCCCTCGAGGTAGCGGTAGCGCGTGTCCGCGAACAGCAGCGCGATCGACAGCAGGCCGAAGAACGCGAGGCGCGCGAGCGGGCTCGGGCCGCGGTGGAAGAACGCGGGCGCGTCGACCGGGATGGGACGCATCGCCATGTCAGGCGGCCGCCGGATGCGACAGGCGAACCGCCGGGGTCAGGGAGGCGGTTCGGTGCGTGGACATCGGGGACGGTCAGGCGAGGGGAACGCGGTGGAGCGGCCGGCGCTCCCGACTGCGAGCACGCGGCGTGCCGCCGCGCGCGGAACCGCGGTGTGCGACGGGCATCGTCAATCGCTGGTGAAGATCGTCTGCAGCTTTTCCATGTTCTCGAGCGCCTTGCCGCAGCCGCGCACGACGCACGTCAGCGGATCGTCGGCGACGATCACCGGCAGGCCCGTCTCTTCCATCAGCAGCCGGTCGAGGTCGCGCAGCAGCGCCCCGCCGCCGGTGCACACCATGCCGCGCTCGGCGATGTCGGCGCCGAGCTCAGGGGGCGTGCGCTCGAGCGCGCTCTTCACGGACGACACGATGCTGTTGAGCGGATCGGTCAGCGCCTCGAGGATCTCGTTGCTCGACACCGTGAAGCTGCGCGGGATGCCCTCGGCGAGGTTGCGGCCCTTCACTTCCATTTCCTTGACCTCGGAGCCGGGGAACGCGGAGCCGATGGTCTTCTTGATCTGCTCGGCGGTCGTCTCGCCGATCAGCATGCCGTAGTTGCGGCGGATGTAGTTGACGATCGCCTCGTCGAATTTGTCGCCGCCGACGCGCACGCTGCCCGAATACACCATGCCGCCAAGCGAAATGACGCCGACTTCCGTGGTGCCGCCCCCGATGTCGACGACCATGGACCCCGTGGCATCGCCGACGGGCAGGTCGGCGCCGATCGCCGCGGCCATCGGCTCCTCGATGAGATACACCTTCGAAGCGCCTGCGCCGAGCGCGGACTCGCGGATCGCCCGCCGCTCGACCTGCGTGGACCCGCACGGCACGCAGATGATGATGCGCGGGGAAGGCGAGAACAGGCGCGAGTCGAGCACCTTCTTGATGAACTGCTTCAGCATCTGCTCCGTGACCGTGAAGTCGGCGATCACGCCGTCCTTCATCGGGCGAATGGCCGTGATGTTGCCTGGCGTGCGCCCGAGCATCTGCTTGGCGGCGAGGCCGACTTCCTGGATGACCTTCTTGCCGTTGGGACCGCCTTCCTGCCGGATCGCCACGACCGAGGGCTCGTTCAGCACGATCCCCTTGCCGCGCACGTAGATCAGGGTGTTGGCGGTGCCGAGGTCGATCGCGAGGTCGCTGCCGAAGTAGCCTTTGAAGAACTCGAACATTAGGTCAGCCGGGGAGCCTGGCGACGCGCGCGCAACGATCGAATCGCGCGTTCGCCGCAGCGTTTGAAGTGGCCCGTATGATAACCTAACGCGCTCTGCTTCCGCACTGATTTGACGCGCTTTTTCGGCGCAATTCCGCAGTGGGCCGCATTGGCCGCCGCGTGCCGAAGCGTCCCCGGCCGTTCGCCCCACCGCCGCTCGCCCGCCATGGCCCTCACGCTCGACGACGTTCAGCGCATCGCCCACCTCGCCCGCATCGAGATCGATGCCCGTGCGGCGGCGGCAGCGCACGCCAAGCTCACGACCATCTTCGCGCTGATCAACGAGCTGCAGGCGATCGACACGCAAGGCATCGTGCCGATGTCCCATGCGCAGGACGTCGCGCTCCCGTTGCGTGACGACGCGGTGACCGAAGACGACCGCCACGCCGAGTTCCAGAAGCTGGCGCCGGCCGTCGAGGACGACCTCTACCTCGTGCCGCGCGTCATCGAATAGATGGAAGCCCCGCAAGACACCGTCGCCGGCCTCGCCCGCGCGCTGCACGAGCGCCGGATCTCGAGCGTGGAGGCCACCCGGGACGCGCTCGCCCGCATCGCGCAGGCGCAGCCGCGCCTCAACGCCTTCATCACCGTCGACGAGGACGGCGCCCTCACGGCCGCGCACGCCGCGGATGCAGCCATCGCCCGCGGTGAAGCCGGAGCGCTGACGGGCGTGCCGATCGCGCACAAGGACGTGCTGATGACGGCCGGCCTGCGCACGACGTGCGGGTCGCGCATGCTGGAAGGGTTCACGGCGCCGTACGACGCGAACGTCGTGGAAGGCCTCAAGCGCGCCGGGACGGTGCTGGTCGGCAAGACGAACATGGACGAGTTCGCGATGGGCTCGTCCAATGAAACGTCGTATTTCGGCCCGGTGCGCAACCCCTGGGACACGCGGTACGTCCCCGGCGGCAGCTCGGGCGGCTCGGCAGCGGCCGTGGCGGCCCGGCTCGTGCCGGCCGCCACCGGCACGGACACAGGCGGCTCGATCCGCCAACCCGCCGCGTTGTCGGGCATCTGCGGCCTCAAGCCCACCTATGGACGATGCTCGCGATACGGGCTCATCGCGTTCGCCTCGAGCCTCGACACTCCCGGCCCGTTCGGCCGGACGGCGGAGGATTGCGCGCTGCTGCTCAACGCGATGGCGGGACACGACCCGCGCGACGCCACGTCGCTCGATCGCCCGGTGGAGGACTACGCGCAACGCCTGCGCGAGCCTCCCGGGGCCAAACCGCTCGACGGCGTGCGCGTGGGGCTGCCCCGCGAGTACTTCGGTGAAGGCATTGCAGCCGACGTCGCCGCTGCCGTGGCCGACGCCGTCGGCACGCTGCGCGCGCTCGGCGCAACGACCGTCGACATCACGCTGCCCGCGGTGAAACACTCGGTGCCGGTCTACTACGTGATCGCGCCGGCGGAGGCGTCGTCGAACCTCTCGCGCTTCGACGGCGTCCGCTACGGCCATCGGGCGACCGATTACACCGACCTGATGGACATGTACAAGAAGTCGCGCGCCGAGGGCTTCGGCGCCGAGGTCAAGCGGCGGATCCTCGTCGGCACGTACGTGTTGTCGCACGGGTATTACGACGCGTATTACGTCAAGGCCCAGCAAGTGCGCCGCCTGATCGCCGACGACTTCCAGCGCGCGTTCGCCCGATGCGACGTCATGGTCGGTCCCACGGCGCCCACGGCGGCGTTCGAGCTCGGGTCCATGTCCGAGGATCCGGTTCAGATGTACCTGAACGACATCTTCACCATCGCCGGCAACCTCACCGGCACGCCGGGCATTTCGATCCCATGCGGCTTCACGCGCGCCGGCCTGCCGATCGGATTGCAGCTGCAGGCCAATCACTTCGATGAAGCGCGCCTGCTCGAAATCGCGCACCGCTTCCAGCAGGTCACCGACTTCCATGCGCGTTCGCCCGGGGCAAGCGCATGAGCGCCCGGCGCCGTCCGGCGCGCGCGTTGGCGCTGGCGCACGCCATGCCAGGGGCAATCCGATGACCTGGGAAGTCGTCATCGGTCTCGAAACACACACGCAGCTGTCCACGCGCTCGAAGATCTTCTCGGGCGCCTCGACGCGCTTCGGTGCGCCGCCGAACAGCCAGGCGTCGGCGGTCGACATCGCGTTGCCCGGCACGCTGCCGGTGCCCAATCGCGGCGCGGTCGAGCGCGCCATCCGCTTCGGCCTGGCGGTGGGCGGCACGATCAACCCGCGCAGCGTCTTCGCGCGCAAGAACTACTTCTACCCCGACCTTCCGAAGGGCTACCAGATCTCGCAGTACGAGATTCCCGTCGTGCAGGGCGGGACCGTGGCCATTCCGAGCGGCGACGGCGAAAAAGTCGTGCGCCTCACGCGCGCGCACCTCGAGGAAGACGCAGGCAAGTCGCTGCACGAGGCGCTGCACGGCATGACCGGCATCGACCTCAACCGCGCGGGCACCCCGCTGCTCGAGATCGTGTCGGAGCCGGATCTGCGCAGCGCCGACGAAGCCGTGGCGTATGCCAGGACGCTGCACGGCCTCGTGACCTGGATCGGCATCTGCGACGGCAACATGCAGGAAGGCAGCTTCCGCTGCGATGCCAACGTGTCCGTGCGGCCCATGGGCGACCATAAGCTCGGCACGCGCTGCGAGATCAAGAACCTCAACAGCTTCCGCTTCCTCAAGGAGGCGATCGAATTCGAGGTGCGCCGCCAGGTCGAGCTCATCGAGGACGGAGGGCGCGTGGTGCAGGAGACGCGTCTCTACGACCCCGACCGCGGCGAGACACGCTCGATGCGCAGCAAGGAAGACGCACAGGACTACCGCTACTTTCCCGATCCCGACCTGCCCCCGCTCGCCATCGACGCCGCGTGGATCGAGCGCGTGCGCGCGGAGCTCCCGGAGCTGCCGCAGGCGATGCGCGCCCGCTTCATCACCGCGCTCGGGATCACGCCCTACGAAGCGGCGACGCTCACCGCGCAACGCGACGTGGCCGACTACTTCGAGGCGGTGCTCGCGACCGGCGTGCCGGCCAAGCTTGCAGCAGGCTGGGTTCTGGGCGAGGTATCGGCCGCGCTGAACCGGCACGACGTCGCGATCGCGCACGCACCCGTCGCGCCCGGGGCGCTCGGCAAGCTGCTTGCGCGCATCGACGACGGCACGGTATCCGGCAAGACGGCCAAGGACGTCTTCGACGCCATGTGGGCCGGTGAAGGCGACGCGGACGCCATCATCGAGCGCAAGGGCCTGCGGCAAATCTCCGACGAGGGTGCGATCGAGCAGCTGGTCGACGAGGTGATGGCAGGCAATCCGGCGATCGTCGCCGAAGTGCGTGCCGGCAAGGAAAGGGCGTTCAACGCGCTCGTCGGCAAGGCGATGGCGGCGTCGAGGGGCAAAGCCAATCCTGCGCAGGTCAACGCCATCCTCAGGCGCAAGGTCGGCGGCTGAGGCGCACGATCACGCTCCGCGACCGGACGTCGCGCACCACTCCCGCCACATCGTCCGGTACGCCGCCTCGAGGTTTTCCGCGAAGCGCGTGATATCCATCAGCGGAGAGCGTCGCACCTGCTCACGCAGCGTTCGATGCAATTCGCCGCGCCACTCCACGTCCGTCGCGAGCCGCACGTTGAGGTCGACGTACTCATCGGGTGTTCGCGCGATGAGATCGTCCCTCCCCAGCGTCTTCAGGATGCTGTAGGTGCTGCGTGAGATCGACCGGTCGCCCGCCAAGGCAACGACTGGAACGCCCATCCACAACGTGTCCAGCGCCGTAGTGGCGCCGCTGTACGGCATCGCATCGAGGGCGATGTCGATCTCGTTCAGCGCTTCGAGGTACTGCTTGATCGGCACGCGGGGTGCGGCGTCGACACGATCCGGCCCTATGCCGAAGCGCTCGAAGCGCTCCACGACGTCCTTGGTACGCATAGCCGGAGGCAGGCCCGCCACCCGGACCCGTGCATCCGGAAGTCGTGCCAGGATGCGAGCCCACAGCTCGATGCAGCCATCGCTGATCTTGGCGTATTGGTTCTGGGAGCCGAAGACGACGCGCCCCGCCTCGCGCACTTTCTTGCGCGGAAGGAGCGGCATCTCGATCACCGGCCAGTAGGCCCACTGGCTGTCGGGCAGGCGCACGAGCCGCTCGACGGATCGGGCATCCGAGACGCCGACAGGATCGGTGTGCCAATCGACGATGCGGTAGTCGATCGAGCGGAGGCCGGTGGTGTTGAGGTAACCGAGCCAGGCCACCTGAACGGGCGCCGGCTTGCGCGCGAAGACCCCCAGGCGACTGTCGCCGGTATGCCCCGACAGGTCTACGAGGATGTCGATCTGGTCCTCGAGGACAACATCGACGACTTCATCGTCGCTCAGCGAGCAGATGTCGCGCCAGTGGTGCGCGAAAAGCCGTTCGAACGCAGCCGTCTGCTCGTCGCGCTTGCTGGTGTTGCTGTAGCAAACGAACGTGACCTGAGACGGATCGTGGTCGCCCAGCAACGGCTCGAGGAATTGCGCGACCGGATGGACGCGGTAGTCGCCCGACACGTAGCCCACGCGCAGCGTTCGCTCCGGGTCGCGCGCATTGGAGTAATCGCGCACAATGCCTGCCTTGGTGGCAGCGAGCCATTCGCCAAATCGCCGGTGCTCGAGGAAGTTCTGCTCCGCGCCGATCTCGTCGGTCATGTTGAGCGCAAACAGCAGGTAGGACCGCGGAACGGGCGCTGCCGGGTCGAGCTCGATGGCTTTGCGGTAAAGCGCGATGGCGGCGGGGGCTCTGCCGCGGCTGAGCTCGAGATAGGCCAGGTTGACGTAGGGCGGTGCCCAGTCGGGAACGATACGGGTGGCAAGCAAGAGCGCCGCCTGCGCGTCTTCCCAACGATTGGCGTCGATCAACGCGATGCCCGCATTGAGGGCGGCGCGTGAAAACAAATCCATCCTGTGCGCGTTGGCCGCCATGTCGACGAGATGGGCCGACCCCGAAGGATCGGCCTGGATGGCCTGCGCGATGTAATCGAGGGCGACGTCGAGGTTGCCTTGTTCCTGAGCCTCGCGCGCAAGGCGCAACAGCGCTTCGGCGGTCGGCCGCGCATCGCCGGTGTGCCCCGACAACACAGTGCCGTCCAACGGCGCTTTCTTCTTCTTACCGAGCCAATGTAAGATGCTCATGGGCTATTCGGACAGCTGCATGCCGCGCGGAAGCGACTGAAGATATGAACGTAAACCCGTTCAAGTGGTTCAATTCCGAAGCGAGCGTCGCATTCGCAGCGGAGATCGCGCGCGAAGTTCAGGTGCTGATCCCGATGAAAGGCGAGGCGCTGAAGGAAAAGGACTACGCGAAAAAACTGAAGAATCTGGAGCGTCTGCTGCGGCGCGTGCACGAATTCAGCAAGCAGCATCGCCTCAACACCTATCAAAAGGCCAAATTCGGAAACACCGTTCGCTGGTTGCTGCGCGAAGCCGGCTATCCGAAGGACTTCGTCGAGTCGGTCATCGGCATGATGCTGCCGATCATGTGAACCGTTCTTGCCGCCGGGTCGCGCACGCGAATCGCGCCGGTTCCGTAGAGCCTGAGAACGCAACGCCGCCGTCGCTCATCGCAACGCAGCTTCGGAAAGGCCGAGCATCGCGCGCTGAACGGCGTTGGGCTCATCCTTGAAGCCGAGCGCGCGGATCTCATAGGCGTGCTCGTCGACGACGACCAGCACGCCCCGGAATCCGGCGAGCTCCATCGCCGCACGTAACGACGCGCCGGTGAATCCCGTCTTGTGGGCGTAGAAGTCGTCCCCCGTACGCTCGATTTCGACGCCCCAGCCGTAGATGACATCGCGGACCGTGATCGGCCCCGCGGCCGATTCGTAAAGCACGTCCTCGATGTCCATGTTGCGCGCAACGCACGCGCGCATCACCGACGTCATATCGGGCACGCGGATGTCGGCGAAACCGTCGGGCTTCAGCACGTGGGCGAAGCCGCCGAGAACGAGGGCGCCCTCGTGCTTGTGGTAATGCTCGAGGTTGTGCGAGCAATAGACCGCGTCGAATTGCGACGGCTCGAGAGCGTGGAGCTCGCGCGCGTCGCACAGCACGTCAGGGTCCCCACGGGGATCGATGTCGAGCAGAAGATGGTTCCATCCGGCGTAGTAAGATGGAATCGGAACCTGCTTGCTGGCGCCCCCGACATTGAGCACGCGCGGCCGGGTGTCCCGACCCGGGTCCGCTTCGTCCGTGCGTAGCGGCCCTTCGGGCTCCTGGCCTGCCTTGTTCTTGCCCAGTATCCGACCAAACATGATGATGACTCCGGGCGTCGCGCGCTGACTAAAGGCATGATACAGCGGCGATCTGCACGCGGCACGACCCGCAGGATCATTGTCACGGTTGCAGTCGCGCTCGCTGCGTGCGCGCCGTTGCCCACGACGCCGCCGGCGGGCGAGTCGGCGCCTGCGCCACCGGCCGTCGAGGCGCCCGCGACTGCACCGCCGTCCGTTGCGCAGCCACCGGCGCCAGAGCCGCAAGAG
>DATILY010000017.1:0-132882 GCA_035475895.1 Casimicrobiaceae bacterium
TCATGGTCGCGCTTTACGGCGGCTATGCGACGCCGTCGGAAACGGCCGGCCTGGGTGCCTTGCTGGCCTTGGTCCTGATCGCCGCCGTGTATGGCATCTGGCGTCCGAAAGACCTGGGGCCGATGCTCAGCTCGACCATCAAGGAATCGACCATGCTCTTGATGATCATCGGCATGTCGCTGCTGTATTCCTATGTGATGAGCTACCTGCACATCAGCCAGTCGGCCGCCGAAGGGATCGTCGCGCTGAACCTGTCCAAGTGGCTGCTGCTCGCGGCCATCCTGCTGCTCGTCGTCGTGCTCGGCTTCTTCCTCCCGCCGGTGAGTATCATCCTCATGACGGCGCCGATCATCCTGCCCCCGCTGCGCGCTGCGGGCTTCGACCTGATCTGGTTCGGCGTGCTGATGACGATCGTGATGGAGATGGGGCTGATCCACCCGCCGGTCGGGCTCAACCTGTTCGTCATCAAGAACATCGCGCCGGACATCCCGTTGCGCGCCGTGATCTTCGGCGTGCTGCCGTTCGTCGCGCTGATGTTCGTGGCGATCGTGCTGATCTGCGTGTTTCCCGGCATCGCGACCGGGCTCGCCAATGCGGTGATGGGAACCCGATGACGGTCGACGAGCCGCTGCCCGATGCGCCGTCCCCGGACCCGGCCATCACGCTGCTCATCGCACGCGCCAATTCGGGCGATGCCGATGCGCTGAACCGCATCTTCGCCGCGCTCTATCCGGAGCTGCACAAGCTCGCCCGCGCGCGCCTGCGCCGCGCCGCGCCCCTGACGCTGCTCGACACCACGGCGCTGCTCCACGAGTCGTACCTGCGTCTCGTCAAGCTGGGCGAGCTCAAGGTCGAGAACCGCGCGCACTTCCTCGCGTACGCGGCGCGCACCATGCGCTCGATCGTCGTCGATTTCGCGCGCGCGCGCCTGGCCGAGCGGCGCGGCGGCGGCGCGCAGGACCTGGTGCTCGACACGGGCATCGCCTCGAGCGTCAGCGCTCCCGAGGAGGAGATCGTGCGGGTGCACGACGCGCTGATCGAGCTGGCACAGGTCGACGAGCGGCTGGTGCGGGTGGTGGAGATGCGCTACTTCGGCGGCCTGACCGAGGACGAGATCGGTGCGGCGCTCGGCGTGACGGAGCGCACGGTCCGGCGCGACTGGGAGAAGGCGCGCCTGCTGCTCGCCATCGCGCTCAAATAGCGGGCCGCCGCCGCGTCCCTTCCCGCCGCCGCCGAATTGCGCTACGGTGGCCGCCCTGTCCGGTTTGCCGGCCGGGCTGCGTAAGATCTTCCGATGAAGCTCGACCCCGCGCACTGGCGCGCGCTGTCCGAACTGCTCGACCAGGCCCTCGACCTCGAGGACGGTGAGCGCGCGGCCTGGCTGTCGACCCTGTCCGGCGACGCCGCCGAGCTGCGACCCCTGCTCAGCGACCTGCTGGCCCAGCGCGCGCGGGCCGAGACCGGCGATTTCATCGACACGCTCCCGCGCTTCGACGCGTTGCCCGACCCGGCGCAACCCGAGCAAACGGCGGGCAGCCTGGTTGGACCTTATCGCCTGGTGCGCGTGCTCGGCCGCGGCGGCATGGGCGAGGTCTGGCTGGCCGAGCGCGCCGATGGCCTGCTCCGCCGGCCGGTCGCGCTCAAGCTGCCGCTCCTTGCGTTGTCGCGTGGCGCGCTCGCCGAGCGCTTCGCCCGCGAGCGCGACGTGCTCGCGAGCCTCACGCATGCGCACATCGCCCGCCTGTACGACGCCGGGTTCGCCGCCGACGGCCAGCCGTACCTGGCGCTCGAATACGTCGACGGCGTCCCGATCACCACGTACGCCGATGGGCACGCGCTCGGCATCGATGCGCGTCTTGCGCTGTTCGCGCAGGTGCTCGACGCGGTCGCGCACGCGCATGCCACGCTGGTGCTTCATCGCGACCTCAAGCCGTCGAACATCCTCGTCACGCCGCAAGGCGATGTGAAGCTGCTCGACTTCGGAATCGCCAAGCTGCTGACCGACGGCGAAGCCGGCGAGACCGAGCTGACGCGCGTCGCCGGCAACGCATTGACGCTCGACTATGCATCGCCCGAGCAGATCGCCGGTGCGCCGCTCACCACGGCGGCCGATGTCTACGCGCTCGGCGTGGTGCTCTACGAGCTGCTCACCGGCGAACGGCCCTACCGGCTGCGCCGCGGCTCGCGGGGCGAGCTCGAGGACGCGATCGCCACGGTGGACCCCCTCGCGCCATCACGCGCCCGCATCGGCGAGGCGGCCGCGACCGCGCGCGGCACGAGCGTGGCCAAGCTGCGCCGCCGTCTTGCAGGTGATCTCGACACCATCGTGGCGAAAGCCCTGCGCAAGGAGCCTGGCGCGCGGTATGGCGGCGCCGTCGCGCTCGCCGATGATCTCGCACGTCATCGTGACGACCTGCCGATCGACGCGCGCCGGCAAGCCGCGTGGTACACGTTCAGGCGCTTCGTGCGCCGTCATGCCGTCGCGGTGGCAGCGGGCAGCACCGTGGCTGTCGCGCTCATCGCGGCGACCATCGTGTCGCTCTCGCTGCTGCAGCGCGCGGACCAGGCAGCCGAGCGCGCGCGTGCCGAAGCGGCGGTGGCGCATGCGGTGCAGACGTTCCTCTCGGACCTGTTCAGCGCCAACGGGGCCGGCGCAGCATCGCTCGAGCAGACGCGCTCGATGACGGCCGAGCAGCTGCTCGAGCGCGGCGCGGCCAAGATCGAGCGCGAGCTCGACGGCGCGCCGAAGGCGAAGGCCGCGCTGCTCAAGCTGTTCGGCGAAATGTACGAGGAGCTCGACCGCTATCCACAAGCGCTGGCCATGCACGAGCGCAGCGTCGCGCAGACCCGTGCCGTGTACGGAGAAGTGTCGCGCGAGTACGCGCTCGCGCTGCTCGAGCACGCATGGGTGTGGCATCGGCTGGTCAGCGGCCCGGAGCCGCTCGGCGAGATGGACCGCGCCCGGGAGGTCCTCGCCCGCGTCGCGCCGGACAGCGAAGACTACGCCGAGGCGCTCTACATGCGGGTCGAGATGCTCTACTACTCGCGGCCCGACGAAGCGGTCGCCGCCGGCGAGCAGTCGGTGCGCATCATGGAGCGGCTGCATGCGACGGGACGGCGCGCCACGTTCGCCAAGAGCGCGCTGGCCAAGGCTTATCGCTGGCAGGGCAACCTCGAGGCTGCGACACGGTGGTACGAGGCGGCCAGGGCGGATTACCTGCGCGATTTCGGCCCGACGTTCGCGGACCTCATCGACACGCGCACGGAGCTCGCGGCGCTGTATCGCATGCAGCTGCGCTTCGCCGAAGCCGAAGCGGAGACGCGCGCAGCGTTCGCGGCGGCCGACGACCGCAGCGCCGGCGGCACGGGCGTGCTGTACTACCGCCGCCTCGACCTCGGCGCGATCCTGCTGGCCCGCGGACGACTGGGCGAAGCGCGCGAGCAGTTCGCCCTCGCCGAGCGCGGTGCCCAGCAGTCGCACGACGGCAGCCCGTTCACCAACGTGCTCCAGATGCGCGCGTATCGCGCCGGGCTGGAGATCGGCATCGGCGACGTCGACTGGAGCGTGAAGACGCTCGAAACCGTGCTCGCAGCGCCTGACGGCGTGTCGGATCGCTCGCTCATTCCGACCTTCGCCGTGATGGAGCAGCTCGCCCGCGGTCATCTGCTCGCCGGCAACGTCGCGCGCGCCTCCGAACTCGCCGCCAAAGCCGACGCGATCGTGCGCGAGCGCGGCGCGCCGCCGTTTCGCGCGCTCGGCGTGGCGGCCCTGCTGGCGGAGATCCGGGCCCTGCGCGGTGACCCGCAGGGCGGGTGGGACGACCTCGCCACGGCGCGCACGCGCTACCCGCTGGTTGCCGCCATGCGCGCGCCGCGCCTGACCACGGACCTGTCCGCAGCCCGGATTGCGGCGCTGCGCGGCGCCTGGGGCGATGTGGAGACGAGCCTCACTGAATGGCTGCAGGATCCACCCCCCGGTGTGGAGTTGCCGGCGCACGCGCGCGGCGAGGCCCTCGTGCTCGCGGGCGAAGCCGCCTTGCACGCCGATCGTTCCCGCGCGCGGCGCCTGCTCGAGCAGGGGCGCGATGCGCTCGAGCGCATCGATCCGCCGGTGAGCCCATGGCACGCGCGCGTGCGCAACGATCTCGCCGAGCTTGCTTCTTCGGCACATTGACTGATGGCGCTCTCGCTCGATGCCGACCACTGGCGCGCCGTCTCCGCGCTGCTCGACGAGGGGCTCGATCTTCCTCCCGATGCGCGCGACGCCTGGCTCGCCGGCCTGACCGGCGCCGACGCGCCGGTCGTGCCGCTGCTGCGCGAGCTCTTCGCCACCGCCGAGCACGTGGAGCAGGCGCGGTTCCTCGAAGAGTTGCCGCAGCTCGTGGTCGACGAAGCGGGCGCGCGCACGGAATTCCTGACCGGGCAAACGATCGGCCCCTATCGCCTCGTGCGCCTCGTCGGCACCGGCGGCATGGGCGAGGTCTGGCTTGCCGAGCGGGCCGATGGCACGCTGCAGCGCTCGGTCGCACTCAAGCTGCCGCTGGTCGCGCTGTCACGCGGCGCGGTCGCGGAGCGGTTCGCGCGCGAGCGCGACATCCTGGCGGCCCTCGACCATCCGCACATCGCGCGCCTGTACGACGCCGGCGTCACCGCCGACGGCCAGCCGTTTCTCGCGCTCGAGTACGTAGACGGCGTGCCGATCGACCGCTACGCCGACGGCGCGGCGCTCGATGTCGCGCAGCGCGTGCGCCTCTTCGAGCAGGTGCTCGCGGCCGTCGCTTACGCGCATGCGAACCTGGTGCTCCATCGCGACCTGAAGCCGTCGAACATCCTCGTGACCGCCACCGGCGAGGCGAAGCTGCTGGACTTCGGCATTGCCAAGTTGCTGCCGGAAGCCGCGGCCGGCGCCACGGCGCTCACGCGCCTGGCGGGCCGGGTGCTCACGCCGGAATACGCGGCGCCCGAGCAGATCATCGAAGGCCCGTTGACGATCGCAGCCGACCTGTATTCCCTCGGCGTGGTGCTCTACGAGCTGCTGACCGGGGCACGACCCTATCGGCCGCGCCGCGGTACGCGCGCAGCGCTCGAGGAAGCGATCACCGCGGCGGACATCACGCTGCCCTCCGGCTCGCCGCTCACGATCCGCGCTGCGGGCGCACGCGCCACCACCGTGGCGCGCCTGCGCCGTGCGCTGCGCGGAGATCTCGACACGATCGTGCAGAAGGCGCTGCGCCGCGAGCCGAAGGATCGCTACGACAGCGCGCGCGCATTCGCCGACGATCTCGTGCGCTACCGCAGCGGTCTTCCCGTGCTGGCGCAGCCGGACGACATGCTGTACCGCGCCGCCAAGTTCGCGCGGCGCCACCGCACGAGCCTTGGGGTGACCGGCATGGTCGCAGCCGTGCTCGTGGGCGCGACGATCGTCTCGGTGCACCAGGCGCAGGTCGCAACCCTCGAGGCGCGCCGGGCCAACGCGGTGCAGGGCTTCATCACCGACCTGTTTCGCGCCAACAGCAGCAGCCAGGCCGATCCCGTGAAGGCCCGCGCGACGACCGCGCTCGAGCTCCTCGACCTCGGCGCGCGCAAGATCGACACGGATCTTGCCGATGCGCCGGCCGCGAAGCTCGAGACGCTCGACCTCATGGCCGATCTCTACGACGACCTCGAGGTCAACGACCGTGCGGTGGCCTTGCGCCGCCAGTCGGTCGACCTCGCGCGCAAGCTGTACGGGCGCGACAGTCCGCGCGTCGCAACCGAGCTCGTCCTGCTCGACGGCTCCATGTATGCGGCTTCGAAGATGGACGAGCGCAAGGCGACGCTCGACGAAGCGACGCGCATCCTCGATGCCGCGGGCGACACGTCGTCGAAGCTGCGCGCCAATCTCTATACGCGCTACGCCGACTACTACAACAGCACCGACCGCAAGCGCGCGCTGGACTACGTCGCGCGCGCGATCGCCGTATACCGTACGCAGGAGGCGCCGGGCGAGCTCGCGACGGCGCTCTACACGAGGGCGCAGATCGAGCAATACCTCGCGCGCTGGCCGGAGGCACGCGCGTCGATCCAGGAGGCGATCACCCTCGCGCAACGCATCGGTGGGGAGCGCAATCCCATCCTCCCGCGGTATTACGCGTATCAGGGCGAGATCGACTTCGAGCTGCAGTACCTGCCTGAAGCGGAAGAGAGCTTTCGCCGCGCGCTGGCCGCCGCGCGGGCGGTCAACGGCGAGGACCATGTCGACACGCTGCAGACGCGCATGCGGCTCGGACGCTTCCTGTTCGACGTCGGTCGCTTGTCCGAAGGACTGTCCGAGCTGGCGGCGGCGCGCGAGCTGGCGCTGCGGGTGCGCGGGCCCGACGACCCTTTCCATACGCCCCAGGCGCTGCTCGAGTACGGCTGGGGGCTCGAGCGCTACGGTGACCTGCGCGAGGGCCTCGCATACGTGGAGCAGGCGATCGCGAACCGACGGCGCAATCGGCCGGGCACGCAATATCTCGGCAACATGCTCGACTGCGCCGCGTACGCGCTGATCGAGCTCGGCCGGTACGCCGATGCGCGCCGCTATCTGGACGAGTCACGCGCCATCAAGCTGAAGTTCGACAAGCCGCCGGCATGGGGCTTCAACCACAACATCGTGCTGCGCACCCGGCTCGCGCTGGCGCAGGGCAACCCGGCGGAAGCCGAGCATGCGCTGGCGGAGCTCTTTGCCGTCGAGCCGGTGCCCAACACCTTGTCGCTCACCTTGGCGGAGCGTGATCTTCAATATGCCGAGCTTGCGCTCGCGCAGGGTGACGCCGCTCGCGCGACGAGCCTTGCCGGCACGGTGCGCACGCGCGCCGACGCGAGCCCGATCGCGCCGTATCTCGAAGGGATCAGGGCGCGCGCCGCGTTCGACGAAGGCCGCGCCCGGCTCGCGCAAGGCGACGCGGAGGGCGCGATGCCCCTGCTCGCCTTCGCCGCAGACGTACGTCGCCGCGCGCTGTCGCAGGGAAGCCCGCTGCGCCTCGAAGCGGAGGTCGCGCGGGCCGAGGCTGCCATGGCGACGGGACGCACCGCCGATGCCAGCGCCGCATTGACCGAAGCGCGAGCGGTCGTCGCGCGCAACGCCGAACTGGCGCCGCATTACCTCGTCGACCTGCAGCGCGCGACCGATCGCTTCGGCACGCGGACGGCCAGGCGTTGACCGGCGGCAGGCGCGCCCACCCGTGCACCGCTGGCCGCACGAGCGGCTGCGAGCCCCGGATTGACTCGCGCATCCGCGTCCTGCACGCTTGACGCATGGCCCGCACGCGCTACGCCAGGAACGGCGACATCCACATCGCCTACCAGGTGCACGGCGAGGTGAACACGACCGGGGACGGCATCCTGGCGACGTTCGATGGGCCCGCGCGCGCCATCCGGTGCGCCATCGCCATGATCGACGCCATGCGCGAGCTGGGACTGCCGGTGCGCGCGGGGCTGCATACCGGCGAATGCGAGCGCGTAGGCACCGACGTCTCGGGCATCGCGGTGCACGTCGGTGCGCGCATTGCAGCCGCGGCCGGCGCCGGCGAGGCTGTCGTGTCGAGCACGGTGCGCGATCTCGTTGCCGGCTCGGGCCTGCGGTTCGTCGACCGCGGCCTCCATGAGCTGAAGGGGGTCGATACGCCTTGGCGCCTGTTTGCCGTAGCGGCATGACAGGCGAACGGTCCGTTGCTCAAGGCAGCTTGGGCAGGCTCGCCTTGCGCAAGTAAGTCACCATCGCATTGAAGTCGTCGGGCGGCCCCACCTCGAACACGAGGCGCTGCGTGCGTCCCGGATGCGCGAAGCCGAGCGTGCGCGCGTGCAGCATCGGCCGGCCCGCTTCGATCCTGGCGCCGCGATAATCACGGATGTAGACGCGCTCGCCGACGAGCGGATGACCGAGCTCGGCGAGGTGAATGCGGATCTGGTGCTGGCGCCCCGTCTCGAGCCGGCACTCGACCAGCGTTGCGCCCGCCAGCGCTGTCAGGGGCTGCACATCGGTGATCGAGCGGCGGGCGCCTGCCGGAGGATCGCCCTGCGCGGCACGGAAGTGGCCGTACGAGCCGCGCAGGCCGTCACCCCGGTCGAGCACCAGGTGCGTGTCCACGCGCGCCGGCTGCACGGCGCCATGGGCGATCGCGTGGTAGATGCGGTCGACCGTGTGCTCGCGGAACTGCGCGGCGAGCCACCGCTTCGCTGCCGCCGTCCGCGCGAAGGCCATCAGGCCGCTCGTGTCCATGTCCAGCCGATGCACGACGCCCAGCGGTGCGTCCGCGCCGCCCCGGTCGACGCGCCGCAGCAGCGTGCGCGCATGATCGGCGAGCGTGTCCTTGTTACCCGGCTTGTCGGCGACGCTCAGCATGCCGGCCGGCTTGTTGATCACGACCACGTCGCGGTCGTAGAACACGATCGCGCCGCGCGGCAGCGCACCGGTGTCGAGCTTGCGTGCGGTCGGGTCGACCGTGATCACCATCTCGGGCGTCACGCGCAGCGCAGGATCGAGGCAGCGCTTGCCGTTGACGGTCACGCGGCCTTCCGTGCACAGCGACCTCGCGCGCGACCACGGGACACCGGTTTGCTGGCGCACCACGGCCGCGATGGTCGGGTTCGACGGCTTCGGGGGCGCCGATGCTTTCATCACCGCCCGGCGCTATAGCGCGAGGGCGACGCGCGTGCCCTGCTCGATCGCGCGCTTGGCGTCGAGCTCGAGCGCGACGTCGGCGCCACCCACCACCGTGTGCGCGATGCGCCGGGCGTCGAGCTCGAACGCCAGCTCGCGGCGCGGCTCCTGCCCGGCGCAGATGACGATCGTGTCGACGTCGAGCACGCGCGGCTGCCCCTCGACGCGCACGTGCAGGCCCGCATCGTCGATGCGCACGTATTCCACGCCGGCAAGCATGCGCACGCCGCGCTTGCGCAGGAGACTCCGGCGGATCCAGCCGGTGGTCTTGGCGAGCCCCTCGCCCACCTTCGACGCCTTGCGCTGGAGGAGCCACAGCTCGCGTGCGGGCGCCGGCTCGTGCGGCTCCGCAACGCCGCCACGGCCCGCGTACCTTGCGTCGATGCCCCACTCGTCGCGAAACTCGACGATCGCCGGGTCGTCCTGCGCACCGTCGCTGGCGTGACCGTCGTGCGGCGCGCGTGCGCTCAACAGCTCGGCGACGTCGAAGCCGATGCCGCCTGCGCCGACGATGGCGACGCGCGCGCCCACCGCGCGGCGGCCCTCCACGACTTCCGCATAGCCCGCGACCTTGGGATGCCCGATGCCTTCGATGACCGGCACGCGGGGACGGATGCCCGTTGCGACGATGACGTGCGCGAAGCCGGCCAGCGCACCGGCATCGGCGATCGTGCGCAGACGAATCTCGACGCCCAGCCGTGCAAGCCGCGTGCGGTAATAGCGCAGCGTCTCGGCGAACTCTTCCTTGCCGGGAATGCGACGCGCCAGGTTGAACTGGCCGCCGATGTCGTCCGCGGCGTCGAACAGCGTGACGCGGTGGCCGCGCTCTGCCAGGGTGACGGCACTGGCCAGGCCCGCGGGGCCGGCGCCCACGACGGCCACGTGCTGCGGTTGCGCCGCCGGCGTGGCGACGAGCTCCGTCTCGCGGCACGCGTAGGGATTGACGAGGCAGCTCGCCACCTTGCGCTCGAAGATGTGATCGAGGCATGCCTGGTTGCACGCGATGCAGGTGTTGATCTCGTCCGCGCGGCCGGCCGCGGCCTTGCGCACGAAGTCGGCATCCGCGAGGAACGGACGGGCCATCGAGACCATGTCCGCATCGCCGCGCGCGATGATCGCCTCGCCCACGCCCGGATCGTTGATGCGGTTCGTCGTGATCAACGGCAGGCGCACCTCGCCCTTGAGCCGCCGCGTCACCCACGCGAACGCACCGCGCGGCACCATCGTCGCAATGGTCGGGATGCGCGCCTCGTGCCAGCCGATGCCGGTGTTGATCAGCGTCGCACCAGCGGCCTCGACGGCCTTGGCGAGCGCCACGACCTCGTCCCACGTGCTGCCGCCGTCGACCAGGTCCAGCATCGACAGGCGATAGATGATGATGAAGCGCGTGCCGACCGCTTCGCGCGTGCGCCGCACGATCTCGAGTGGAAAGCGGATGCGCTGCTCGAACGGGCCGCCCCATTCGTCGTCCCGGCGGTTGGTCTGCGGCGCGATGAACTGGTTGATGAGGTAGCCCTCGGACCCCATGATCTCGACGCCGTCGTAGCCCGCTTCCTGCGCAAGCCGCGCGCAGCGCACGTAGGCTGCGATGGTCCGGCGGATGCCCCAGCGCGTCAGCGCGCGCGGGCGAAACGGCGTGATGGGCGAGCGCAGCGCGGACGGCGCGACCGACAGCGGGTGATACGCGTAACGGCCCGCGTGCAGGATCTGCAGGGCGATGCGCCCGCCGGCGCCGTGCACGGCCTCGGTGATCGCGCGATGGCGGCGGACCTGCCACGGCAGCGAGAGCTGCGAGGCGCGCGGCTCGAGGCGCCCGGCGAGATTGGGCGCGATGCCGCCCGTCACGATCAACCCCACGCCCCCGCGGGCCCGCGCGGCGTAGAACGCGGCGAGGCGCTCGAAGCCCTGCGGCGCTTCCTCGAGCCCCGTGTGCATCGAGCCCATCAGGACGCGGTTCGGCAGCGTCATGAAGCCGAGCTCGAGCGGAGCGAGCAGATGGGGGTACGGGGTCGGCGCTGCCATGGGCCGGCGAGGATAGCAGCACGCGTGCGGCAGGCGAAATCGTGCCGGCAGAAGTGGGGCCCCATGCTGCGGGGCCCGCCGGCAACGGTCGGTCGCTATGCCGCGCGCCGCACGCCCGTGCGCGGATCGAACAGGTGCAGCGCAGTCGGGTCGAGTGCCAGCTGCACCATGTCGCCCTCGCGCGCCGCGGGTGGACGGCCGGTGCGCATCTTGACCGGCGTGTCGCCCACCGTGAAATCCACGATGGTGCTGTCGCCCAGGTCTTCGACGAGCTCCAGGCGCGCCGGCAGTCCGCCGGCCTCCGCAACGCGCAGCGCGGCCGGGCGGATTCCCACTATCACCTCGCCATCGGCAGCCTGGGTTGCAAACCCCGCGATGGCCGTCGTGCCGATGAACAGGTGACCGCCCGCCACGCGTCCGGCGAGCAGGTTCATCGGCGGGCTGCCGATGAAACCGGCCACGGCGAGCGTCGCGGGCCGGGCGAAAACCTCCGCCGGCGTGCCGACCTGGACGACGCGTCCGTCCATGAAGACCGCCAGGCGATCGGCGATGGTCATCGCCTCTTCCTGGTCGTGCGTCACGTAGACGGCCGTCACGCCGAGCGAGCGCTGCAGCTTGCGCAGCTCGACGCGCGTTTCGAGCCGCAGCTTCGCGTCGAGGTTCGACAGCGGCTCGTCGAGCAGGAACAGGCGCGGCTTGCGCACGATGGCGCGGGCGAGCGCGCACCGCTGCTGCTGGCCGCCCGACAGCTGTCCGGGCTTGCGCTCGAGGAGATGCTCGATGTGCACGCGCGCTGCGGCGTCGTGCACCGCGCGGGCGATGTCCGCTGCTGCCATGCCGATCATCCGCAGCGGAAACCCGATGTTCTGGGCCACGCTCATGTGCGGATAGAGCGCGTAGCTCTGGAACACCATCGCGACGTCCCGCTCGCCCGGCTCCTTGCCGGTGACGTCCACGCCGTCGAGGAAGACGCGGCCCTCGTCATGCGGCTCGAGGCCGGCCAGGACACGCAGCGTCGTCGTCTTGCCCGAGCCGGAGGGTCCCAGCAACGCGAAGAACTCGCCCGGACGAATGGTCAGGTCGATGCCGTGCAACGCGGTGAACGCGCCGTGGCGCTTGACGATGCCGTCCAGGCGCACGTGGCCCGCGTCGCCCGCAGCCGTCACGTGCGGCCTCCGCCTTTCACGGCGCCCACGGTCAGCCCCTTGACGATATGGCGCTGGGCCAGGAGCCCGAGCAGGATGACCGGCGCCATCGCGACCATTGCGCCGGCAGCGAGCTTGGCCCACAGCGTCTGCTCGACGGAGATGAAGTTGTACATGGCCACCGTGACCGGCCGTACGCGGTTGCCGCCCAGCACGACCGCGAAGAGGAATTCGTTCCATGCGTTGAGGAACACGAAGATCGTGGTCACCGCAATGCCGCCGCGCGCCTGCGGCAGGATGACGTGCCACAGCGCACGCAGCCGGCCGGCCCGGTCGAGCAGCGCGGCCTCCTCCATCTCGCGCGGAATGTCCTCGAAGTACGACACCATGAGCCAGATCGCGAAGGGCAGCGAGAACGTGAGGTAGATCGTCGACAGGCCGGCATAGGTGTCGAGGCCGCCGAGCTTCTGCAGGATGAGGTAGTACGGAATGATGAGCCCCACCGGCGGCAGCATTTGCGTCGCGAGCACGTAGAACCCGCTGCTGCGCTTGCCGGGAAGATCCAGGCGCGCCAGCGCGTAGGCAGCCGGAATGGCGAACAGCATGGTGGCTGCAGTCGCCGCGATGGTCACGATCAGGCTGGACGCCAGATTGGGCAGGATGCTCGCGGAGCCGAACAGCACGTCGCGGTAATTGGCGAGCGTCGGCTCGAAGATCACCCGCGGCGGATACGCCAGCACGTCGCGCTCCGTCTTGAGCGACGTGAGGAGGCCCCAGGCCACCGGCACGACCCACACGGCGAGCAGCAACGCGGTCAGGATCGCCCATGCCGCCGTGCGCAGCGGACGCCGGCTCATCGCGCGCGACGCAAGCGGAACAGCAGGAACGACACCGCGACCGTGATCGCGAGCAGCACCATCGCCAGCGACGCGCCGTAGCCGAGGTTCAACTCGGAGAACGACGTGCGATACGCGTAGAGGTTGAGGATCTCGGTCGCCGTCCCCGGCCCGCCGCCGGTTGCCGCGAAGATCGCGGCGAACGCCGACAACGCCACCATCATGCGCATGATGATCACGACGATCACCGCCGGCCGGATCAAGGGCAGCGTGATGTGCACGAACCGCTGCCACGCGTTGGCCCGGTCGATGCGTGCAGCCTCGAACACGTCGGGCGGCAAGGACGACAGGCTGGCGAGGATCACCAGGAACGCGAACGGCGTCCATTGCCACGTGTGGATCGCGATGACCGACACGAGCGCAAGCTGCGGATCACCGAGCCAGTTGCGGCTGTCGAGACCGAGCGCGCGCAAGCCCACGTCGACCAGGCCGACGTCCGGCGCGAGGACGAGCGTGCGCCAGAACAGCCCGACGACCACGGGCGCCAGCACGATCGGCAGGATCGCCGCAACGCGCGCCACGCCTTGTCCTTTCGGGATGCGCAGCACCAGGAGCGCCAGCGACACGCCGATGACGACTTGCAGGACCACCGTGGAGGCGGTGTAGATGACCGTGAGCACCAGCGAGTTCCAGAACCGCGGGTCGCTGCCCATCTTGACGTAGTTGGCGACGCCCGCGAAGCCGGAGAGGAACGGCATCGACAGGTCGATGCGCATGAGGCTCGTCCACGCGAGGTAGACGAGCGGCGCCGTGGTCGTCAGGACCAGCACCACGAGCGCCGGCAGGAAGAGCGCGAGCGCGAAGCGCCGCTCGTGGCTCGCCGTTACAGCGACCGTCAAAACGTCGCTCCTGCGAAGGCTTGCCCTCGAGTGCTCGACTCGGGGGCAGGGGTCCAGTGTCGTTGCAACGTCACTGGATTCCGCCTGCGCGGGGACGACCGACGAGGCTCATCCCTTCAGGATCTGTTCGATGCGCGCCTGCGCCTCGTCGAGCGCTTCCCTGGATTTCTTCTGGCCGACCAGCGTCGACTGAACCGCCGTGGCGAGCGTCTCGCCGATCGCCGGCCACTGCGGCACGCGCGGGCGCCAGTCGACGTCGGTGTCCTGCTCGAGCGACGCGAGCGCAGCCTCGACGAAGTTCGGGCCAGTGTCCTTCATCGCGTTGAGGAAGTCGGCCGAGCGCCACAGCGACGTGCGGTTGATGCCCGAGCGCTTCGCCGGTCCAGCGAATTTCCACGACGTGCGCGCCTGCGTTTCGGCGGCGGCAGCCCACTGGATGAACAGCCAGGTGGCCTTCTTCTGCTTGTCGGACAACGCGGCGTTGATCGGAAAGCCCCAGTTCCAGATCGACGTGACGCGCTTGCCTGTCGGGCCCGCCGGCCAGCGCGCAAAGGCGATCTTGCCGATCACCTTGGACTTCTCCGGATTGGTGAGCACCGCCGCCGACGAATGCGCGTCGATGTAGCAACCGAGCGTGCCCTGCGAAAAGGCGTCGGCGATGTCCGGCCAGTTCCAGTTGCGCACCGCGGGCGGCGCGTACTTGCTCTCGGCATCGACGTACCAGTCGAGCGCGCGCACCGCCTCGGGCGTGTTGACCACGATGCGGCTGCCCTGGAACCATTGTCCGCCGAACGCACGGAAGATGGACGGATAGATGTACATGTTCTGGCCCGCGCCGGCGAACCCGCGCAGCGCCATGCCGTACATCCGGTTGGCCGGGTCGTTCAGCGCTGCTGCATTCCTGAGGAACTCGTCGAAGGTCTCCGCGGGCTTGAGTCCCTTGGCATCGTAGAGATCCTTCCGATACACCTGCACCGTGACTTCGCCGTCGTAGGGAATCGCATAGGGCTTGCCGTCGATGCTGTCGGCGTCGCGCCAGGCCTTCAGGATGTCGTTGTAGTTGAACCACGCGACATCGGTCAGCGACGCGTCGTTGAGGAACCGGTCGAGCGGATCCACCCACTTGTTGGCCACGTACAGCGGGTAGTACATCGGATCGGTGGCCGACGTCGCGTAGGTCGCCGTCTTCGACGACAGGTCGAGCATGGACTTCTGGCGGATCTGGCCCGGCGGCACCTTCTCGTAGCGCACCTTCACGCCGGTGAGCGCCTCGAACGTCGGCGTGATGGCGATCAGGTTGTCGAAATAGCTCGCGGGGATGACGGCCACCGAAATCGTCTCGCCCTCCGTCTGCCGCCAGTTGATCTTCGCAGCCTGGTACGGGCCGATGTCGGCGGCCTGGGCGTGCGCATGACGCGCAACCCACGGCGCAGCGACCGCCGCGACGCCAAGCGCGGCGCCCTGCTGGATGACACGGCGGCGCGCCGGGCGCGGCGGACCCTTGGTCGTTTTCGTGCTCATCATCAACTCCTCCTCTGTGTCGTCCGTGCGAAAGCAGCGATCCAGCGTCGTTTGAACGTCCCTGGATCCCCGCCTGCGCGGGGATGACGGTTCCTATTTCTCGAGCGCTTCGCGATCGATCGGGTCGTGCGGCTGCGCCGATGCGCCGAGCGCGCGAATCGCGGCGAACGGGCTGCAGCCCGGCGCATCGCCCGCCTGCTCGGCCTGCGCGAGCAGGTAAGCGGGAAAGCCGCCCGCAGCATCCGCCTTGCCGAGCTCGAACAGCCGCTCGACGACCTGCGGGTTGTCGTGGGCGCGATTCTGCGCGTCGGGCGCGGGGCTCGGCGAGTCGTACAGGAACGGCCCGCGGCCGTTGATCTTGCAGTTGAGCCAGTGCGTGTCGTCGATCACCGTCATGGCGCTGCCCCAGCCGATCGTCACGTGATCCCGAATGGGCGCTGCATCCTCGAACGCCATGCCGTAGAACGACCTGCCGTCGATCGGTTGCGCGGGCGCGACACCCGTCGCGTCGAGCACGGTGGCCGCAATGTCGTGGTGCTGCACGAAGCCGTCGCAGACCGAGCCCGCACGCAGCTTGTCCGGATGGCGCACCAGCAGCGGCACTTCGTAGCTCTCCGGATCGGACGGGTAGCCGCGCTTGCCGATGTAGCCGTTGCGCTCCCACAGGCTGTGGCCGTGGTCGGAGGTCACGATGACGAGCGCCTCGTCGAGCACGCCGGTCACCCGCAGCTGCTCCATCAGGTGACCGAACCAACGGTCGCACATCTCGACCAGGCCGGCGTAATTGGCGCGCGTTCGCCTGACGAGATCCTCACCGAGCCATGGCATTTCCGCATAAGGGGAGATCACCTGCTCGCGGCTGTCGCTGTCGTCGTAGCGCTTGCGGTAGTAATCCGGCACGAACCAGGGCTCGTGCGGATCGAACGATTCGACCGTGAGGAACAGCCGCTTCGCGTCTACGTTCTGCGCCACCCACTTGCCGGCTTCCTGCATGACCTGCGCGTTGAACCACTGGTCCTCGCGTACGCGCTCGCGCATGTTGAGCAGGATGCGGCTCGAGAACCAGGCCGCGCCGAAGCCCGGCTGCTCGAGGCCCGTCGCCTTGCCCCGCAGCTCCTGGAGCTCGCGCGGAACCCAGTAGTCGATCTCCTCCTGCGATGGCCACGGGCCGCTGCGTGCGGCGTCCGCTTCCTGGCCGCGGATGAAGGTCCATTGGTGGAAGCCGCGCCAGAAGTTCTTCGACGGCTTGAACTCGTGGTAGAGGTCCGAGATCAGTCCCGTGCGAAAGCCGCTGGTCTCGAACGTCTCCGCGAGCGTGGTCTGGCTCTCGGGGATCGGTCCCCAGCCGGGCGCGATGCCGACGAAGTCGCCCTTGATGTGACGAAAGTCGCCGTTGTGGAACGGATAGGTCCGAAGCCCCGTGTAGATCGTGCGCCGCGCGCACAACGTCGGCAGCGCTTCAGGATAGGCGCGGGTGAAGCGCACCGACTCGCGCGCGAACGCATCGAGGTTGGGCGTGGCGATCGCGCCCCACGGTGGCGGCGTGCCGTAGCAGCCGACGGCGTCGCGCCGCAGCGTGTCGAAGATGACCAGCACGACGTGGCGGATGGGCGCGCGTGCGCTCATGCATGGACCTCCATGTATTCGTTTACATATGGTGGCCGCAGCGGCGCGCGCTTGTCAAGCAGGTGGCTTGCTTGAAATCGTTTGCACGTGCGGTATTCTCGACGCCTCATGAGACGCGAGCGCCCCCTGGCCCGACCGGCGCGCGCCAGCGCCCGCGACGTCGCGCGCCTCGCCGGCGTGTCCACGGCGACCGTATCGCGCGCGCAGAACGCGCCCGCGCAGGTGGACGAGCGCACGCTTGCGCGCGTACGCGCGGCGATCGCGAAGCTCGGCTACGTCCCGCACGGCGCCGCGCGCGCGTTGCGCAGCCAGCGCAGCCGCATGATCGGAGCGGTCGTGCCGTCATTCGACTATGCGCTGTATGCCCGCACCACCAGCGCGCTGCAGCGCGTGCTCGACACGCGCGGCTATTCGCTGGTGCTCGCGACGCACTCCTACGATCTTGCGACCGAAGTTCGCGTCACCGAGCAGCTGATCCAGCACGGCGTCGACGCTTTCGCGTTCGTCGGGCTCGACCATGACCCGGCGCTCTACGGCCTGCTCGCGCGCTACGGGCGTCCGTACGTGCTGACGTGGGGCGTCGACCCGTCGCGGCTGCATCCGTCGATCGGGTTCGACAACGAAGCGGCGACGCATGCGCTCGCGCGCTGGCTGATCGGGCTCGGGCATCGCCGCTTCGGCCTGATCAGCGCACCGACGGAGGGCAACGACCGGTCGCGTGCGCGCGGCGCCGGCGTGCGGCGCGCGCTCGCCGACGCCGGGCTGGCCCTCGACGAGGCGCACGTGTTCCATGGTCCGATCGCGCTGGCGTCGGGCGCGACGGGCCTGCGCAAGCTGATGGCGCGCACGCCGCGGCCGACCGCCGTCATCGCGACCAACGACGTGTTCGCCGTCGGCGCGATGATGGCGTGCCGCGAGCTTTCATTGCGCGTGCCGGACGACGTGTCGATCACCGGCGTGGACAACACGGACCTGGGCGCCACGCAAACGCCTCCGCTGACGAGCGTCGAGACGCCGATCATGGAGATCGGATCCGCGGCGGCCCTGCAGCTGGTCGCACGGCTGGAAGGGCGCCCGGCCGAGCTCCACCAATGCCTGCCCTTCACCCTCGTGCGGCGCGGCAGCACGGGCAAGCCGCCGCCTTCGAACAGGCGCACAATGGCGCGTCGCTCATAGGGGAAGCCCATGTCGATCCGCACGGTCGGGCTGGTGCTGCTGGTCGCGATCCTCGCGGTGTTCGTGGTCGTCAACTGGACCGCGTTCACGACGCCGACTTCGCTTTCGCTGCTCGTCGGCACCGTCGACGCGCCGCTCGGTCTCCTGATGCTGATGGTCACTGCGCTCCTCGGCGTGGTGTTCCTCGCGTACATCGTCTGGCTGCAGACCTCCGTGCTGCTCGAATCACGCCGACTCAATCGCGAGCTCGCGGCCCAGCGCCAGCTGGCGGACCAGGCCGAATCGTCGCGCTTCACGGAGCTGCGCACCCACATCGACCAGTCGATCAACGGCCTGGCCGCGCAGATCGGCGAGCTCGACGATCGTCTCGCAGGACGGGGCGGCCCGAGGCCCTGACCATGCGCCCGGTGCTCGCTGTCGCGCTCGCGATGGCACTGTGCGTCGGCAGCGCGCCGCTGCGTGGCGCACCGGATGCGCACAAGGTCCTGCGCCTCGCGATCAACGAGCTCGAGACGCTCGATCCCCAGCAATACGCGGAGAGCCCGTCGTACGACGTCCTGCGTGCCATCTACGAGGGCCTCTACCAGTTCGACTACCTCGCCGACCCACCACGCCTCGTGCCGGTCACGGCGAGCGCACCGCCACAGATCAGCGCCGACGGCCGCACGTGGATCATGCGGCTCCAGCCGGGCATCTACTTCACCGACGATCCCGCGTTCAAGGGCAGGCGCCGCGAGCTGACGGCGGACGATTACGTGTATTCGCTCAAGCGATGGCTCGATCCTTCGAGCGTGCGCGGCGGCGCCCCGATCACTGCCGGGCTGATCGTCGGCGGCCGCGAAGCGCTCGACGAGGCGGCGCGGTCCGGTCGCTTCGATCTCGACCGGCCGATCGAGGGCATTCGCGCGCTCGATCGCTATACCGTGCAGCTCACGCTCACCGAGGCCAACTACCCGATCATCGAGGGATACGTGACGCTCGGCGCGGTGGCACGCGAAGTGGTCGAGGCACGGGGCGGCGATTTGCGCGCGTACGCGGTGGGCACCGGACCCTTCAAGCTGCGCGAGTGGAAGCGCGGAACGCGCCTGACGCTCGACGCCAATCCCGACTATCGCGCGATCCGCTTTCCCGCGAGCGCCGAACCGGCGCTTGCGCGCACGGTGGGCGATGCGCCATTCCCGCGCATCGGCTCGATCGAGCTCATGGTCATCGAGGAGGACGGCACGCGCCTGCTCGAATTCGACCGCGGGAACATCGACGCGATGGTGTTGCGCAGCGAAGTGGCTACGCGCCTGGTCGATGGTGACCGCCTGCGCCCGGAGTACGCCGCCCGCGGCATCGGCTGGCAGCGCGTGCCCGAGCCGTACCTGGTGTCGCTGTACATCAACCTGCGCGACCCGCAGGTTGGCGGGATGGATCCTCCGCACATTGCCTTGCGACGCGCGATGGCGCTCGCGCTCGATCGCGGCGACCTGGTGAAGGTGGTCTATGCGGGACAGGCGCTCCCGGCCAACCAGATGGCACCGCCCGGCGTGGTCGGCCACGATCCGGCGCTGCCGAAGCAGGTGCTGCACGACCCGGCGGCCGCGCGCGCGCTGCTCGACCGCTATGGCTTCAGGCGCGGCGCAGACGGCTTTCGAACCGCGCCCGACGGCGCGCCGCTCGTCCTCAACATCCTGCTGCGCTCGGCTGCAGTCTCGCGCGAGATCCAGACGCTGCTCAAGAAGAATTTCGAGGCGGTGAGCCTGCGCACGACGTTCACGCTATCGCCATTCCAGGACGCGGTGAAGGACATCAGCAGCGGCCATTACCAGATGTGGTTCGGCGGCTTCGGCGGAACGCCCACGGCGGTGGGCATCTTCTCGCAGCTCTACAGCAAAGCGGCGCCGCAGATCAACCTGTCGCACTTCGGCCGGCCGGACTATGACGCGGCGATCGAGCGCTTCATGAGCACGCGCGATCCTGCAGGGCAGCTCGCCGCCGCCCGCACGATGGCCGAGATCGAGCGGACGTACGTGCCCACGATCCCGGTCGTGTTCCGCCTGGAGAACTGGTTCGTCCAGCCCTGGCTCAAGGGCTTTCGCGCCAATCGGTTCGACAACTACTGGAAGTACCTGGACGTCGAGACGCCAGCGCAGCGGCCGGCACGTCGGACGCCGTAGGCAGTTCGCGGGGCGTTCGCGCGGCGGGGTGCCCCGCTCCGGCTTCGTGAATCAGGCGCCTGCGCGGGGCACCCCGCCCCGCGAACTCAGCGCCCAGACGCCAGCGGCGTCCCCGTGTACCCCGTCCGCCGCTTGCGTCGCTTACTTGCCGAGCTTGGACTGCAACATCTTCGCGTGGTCCAGGTGCGCGACGAACGCCGGACGCGACTTTTCGAGCAGTCCCTTCAGCTCCGCATTCTTGGCGTTGGGAATGAGCGTCTTGTCGAGTGCGTCGATGACGGCCTGGTGATACGCGACCTCGTGGTCGACGTACGCCTTGTCGAACTCGGCGCCCTTCTTGAGCTCCTTCAGATGCGCCAGGTTGTCGCGGCCGCCCTGCGCGAGGCTGCGGCTCGTCGCGTTCTCTTCCGGCTTCACCTTGAGCTTCGTGACGAGATCGGTGGCCTGCTTGTTCACGGCGCCGTGGTCCTTGATCATCGTCTCCGCAAATTGCTTCACTTCCGTGTTCGAGGCCTTGGTCTGCGCGAGCTTGCCGGCGTCGATGTCCACCTGGTTGGCGGTGACGACGATCTGCGCGATCTGCGCGTCGTTCGGTGCACCCTCCTGCGCGAACGCGAATCCGGCCGCCAGCATGAGGATGACGCTCGTGAATGCCCTGATCATGTGTTCTCCTGGTTGGTTGGGTCTGCTGCAGCGGCCGGCAATTGCGCCAGCACGCCCTGCACGATGCGATCGCAACGCTCGCCGGCAAAGCCGAACGCGTCGAGCGTTGCAACGTCGATGTCATGCGCCAGTGCCGCGCGGAGCAGCGCGCGGGCACGATGGGCCCGCGTGCGCACCGTCGCCTCGGGCACGCCGAGCGCTTCGGCCGCCTCCTCGACGGTCAGCTCTTCGACTTCGCGCAGCATGAACGCGGTGCGGAACTGCTCCGGCAGCGCATCGATGTGACGCTCGAGCAGCTGACGGAGCTCGGCGCGCAGCGCGGCACGATCCGGCGTTTCCGCCGGCGCGGCCGTGCTCGTGGGATCCATTTCGGCCGTCATGTCGTGGCCCTCCGGCAGCGCGATGACCGTCGCGCCGCCCATCTTGCGCAGGCGCGCATACGCCTCGTTGATGACGATGCGCGTGAGCCACGTCGCGAGCTTCGAATCGCCGCGAAAGCGGCCGATCGCCCGGTATGCAGCAAGATAGGCGTCCTGCAAGGCATCCTCGGCGTCCTGGTCGGACCGGAGGATGGCGCGCGCGACCCGGAAGAGCCGGCGGTTGTGCCGGCGCATGAGCACCTCGAAAGCGGCGCCGTCGCGTGCGGCGACGCGGGCCGCGAGCTCGGCGTCCGGGGTGCCGTCGTCGACGGCGGGAAGGGATGCGGCGTTCGTCATGGCGCCCATTAGATGCGGCGCCCTGCCGTGGCGTTCCCGGCTACGGCTTGACGTTCACCACACCCTTCATGTTGCCGTGGAAGGCGCAGGCGTAAGGATACTGTCCGGGCTCGCCCGCCTTCCATTTCCACGACTGCCCGGCCTTGATCGCCTTGGAATCGAACGCGTTGCCGGTCGCGGTCGCGGTGTGCTCGAACGAATCCTTGTTGATCCATTCGACCTCGTCACCGGGCTTCACGTCGACGGTTTGCGGCTTGAACTGGAAGAACTGGATGACGACGGTGTGCGTCTCGGCGCGTACCCCATGTGAAGCCGCAAGTGCGGCGGCAAGGGCGAGGGTTGCGGCAACGCGGGGCAGCGACATGGGGACGCTCCTGGGGAAGCGGAGAATGCCGAGGTTAACACCGGTGCGGCCGATTGATTCCCCGCGGAACGCGCGTCGTCAACCGCCCAGGTGCACCTGGTAGCGCGCGCCATTCGACAGGTTGCAGGTTCCGGTGCCCTGGTACGGCGTCGTCATGCGATACGCGCAGCTCATGTACGTGCCGCGCTCGCCATACGCATTCGCCACGCCGCCCGTGGATTCACCGGGCGCGCGGGTCGCTTCGCCGACGAGCGTCTCGCCGCGAACGTCGAGCTGGAAGCGGCCTTTGCCCGTCATGAAATTCGTCACGGTGCCCGCGAGCATGCCGGTTTGCGTCGCGACGTCGTTGGCCGGATAAAGCCGCGCCTGCAGGACCGAAGGCGCGGCGGGTGCCTGCACGACAGGCGCCGCTGTACGCGGAACGGCATTCACCGCGTAGGGCGCCGGCACCGCGACCGCCGCCGGATACGCCGTGCCATCAGGCGCGACCGGCACGACATAGCAACCCGACAGGGTGAGCGACACAACCGATGCGGCAATCGCAAGACGCGTCGATGAACCCATTGCTGCTACTCCCGTGTACGGGCACATGCCCGCGGAAGGCAGCGTGCTGCCCGGCGGCGCGGACGATCAATCGTCGGCGGCAAAGTGGCGCGCAACGCTACCTGCCGTGCGGCGGTACGCTACTTGCGCGATGCTCCGGTCGGCTTGCGCGCAGGCGCGCGCGGCGCTTCGACGAGGCGCGCCGCTTGCGCAGGCGCGGGCTCGTCGCGGCGCACCTGCCGGAAGAAGCGCGGCTCCCATGCGCGCGTGGCGAGCAGCAGGCTGGTGCCGTAGCGCGAGGCGAGCGGCAGCGTGAGGTCGTCGCGGTGCAGCTCGGCGAACTCCCGCGCGACGCGACGCAGGCGCGCGCACAGCTCCGTCATCGAGTCGCGCGACAGCATGCCGCTGACGAAGAGGAACACTTCGCCGGGACGATCGAATGCGCTGCTCAGGAACTCGTTCTCGACGCGCTCGCGGAAGAAACGCTGGATCGGCCCGTCGGGCAGCCAGGCGAACGTGCGCGAGATGAGCGGCCGGATGCGATTGCCCGGCTGCAGCTCGATGATGCGATGGCGGTCGAGGCGCGCGAGATAGCCCACGCATTCCTGCGGCGTGATCGCGTACGTGTCGACGATCTCGTCGAAGGTCCAGTTGCCGACGGCGCACAACGCGACCATGAGCATCTTGGGATCGGAGACGATCTCGCGCTCCTGCTCGACCGAAAGCTGCGTCACGCGCGCGCCTTCGCCTGCGGCCTCGCGCGCGAGGTCGGCGAAGTCGATGCCGGCGACGCGGCACACGTCCTCGAGGCGCTGCAGCGTGAAGTCGCGCCGCGAGAACATGCGCTTGACGCTGGCTTCGCTGAGGCGCAGCTGCGGCGCCAGCTGCGCGTAGGTGATGCCCTGCCCCTTGAGAATGCGCTTGAGCGTCTCGACGAGCAGGCTCGCGTCCAAGCTAGGCTCGGCCCATGACGACCAGCCCTAGAGGCTCGGACTCGTTTCGACGCCTGCGGCGCTCTCCGTCAGCGCGATGCCCGGCATGTCGAAGCGCAGCGAGGCAAGATCGCCCGCCAGATCGCGCCGCATGGCCGCCGCGAGCGGGACGAGCGGTGGACGCACGCGCGCGTAACCCTCGTCGGCCGAGAAATGGGCGATGGCCGCCTTGAGGGCCGGGATCATCGGATATTTCTGGAACGTCGCGCGCACGGCATCGAGCGCTGCCTGCGCGGCATCCGCGCCGGCGTCGCGCCATTGCGCGGCAAGGCGGGCAATCGCATAAGGGTTCACGTTGGCCGTCGCGCTGATGCATCCGGCACCACCGGCGCGCAGGGTCGCGAGCAGGAACGTCTCGCTGCCGGCGAATACGTCGAACCCCTGTGGCTGGAAGCGCTCGAGCATCGCCTGCGTGTTGGCCCACACGCCCGAGCTGTCCTTGACGCCCGCGATCGTGCCCGGATAGCGCGCGAGCAGGCGCTCGATGAGCGTGAGGCTGATCGGCACCTGGGACACCGGCGGAATGTGATACAGGTAGATCCGCAGGCGCGCATCGGCGACCCGCTCGATCACTTCGGCGTACGACGCGAACAGGCCGTCGTCGGAGACACCCTTGTAATAGAACGGCGGCAGCATGAGCACGCCGCCGCAGCCCATCTGCACCGCGGCGCGCGTCAGCTCCACGGTGTCCGGAAACGCGCAGCACCCCGTGCCGGGCATCATGCGCGCGACCGGAACACCACCTTGTGCCAGATGCTCGAGCAGCGCGCGCTTCTCCGGCACCGTCATCGAGTTGGCTTCGGAATTGGTGCCGAAGACTGCAAGGCCGACATCCTGGCCGAGCAGCCAGCGGCAATGGCGGGCTAGCCGTGCGGCATCGGGCCGCAGCTCGGCGTCGAAGGGCGTGATGACGGGCGCGAGGACGCCGCGCAGGCGTGCGACAGAGGTCAAGCGGTTCTCCGCGAAAGGCAATGGCGTCATTGTGCCTAATGGCGCGTGACGCGCAGGCGCACGATGTTCCAGCGCCGCACGTCTTCTTCCGGCTCGTCGCCCTTTGCATCGGTGAGCGGCAATGCCGTGTTGGTCACGTACATGACCCCGTCGAAGATCACCATGCTGGCCGGGAACAGGAAGCCCGCGGGCGAGCCGTCGCGGCGCAGGCCGAGGAATTCGCCGACTTTGGCGATCGCCTTGCCCTTGCCGTCGAGCGCGACGAGCTGGTCCCCCTGGTTGGCGGCCACCCACAAGTTGCCCTGGTTGTCGAACAGCAGGCCGTCCGCGCCGTGCACGCTTTCGGCGAACACGCTCACCTTGCCGTTGCGCATGTCCATCGCGAGCACGCGGTTGTCGCCGGTGTTGGCGATGTACATCGTGAGCCCGTCCGCGCTGATCGCAAGGCCGTTGGCACCGAACGGCGGAAAGCCCGGCGTGCCGAGCAGCCCGTCATGGCTCAGCATGATGACGGGGCACGTGACCGAGCAGGTCGCGACAGCGGGCACCTTGAAGATGGCACCCTGGAACGAGTCGGAGAAGTAGAGGTTGCCGGCGGCGTCGAAGGCCATGGCGTTGGGCGCGGCGAAGCTGTTCGATCCGAAGCGGATGGTATCGCTGCTGCCATCCGGGTTGGGGACGCTGCGATCGGCCGGCGCGCCGACCTTGGGCACGTCGGCGACGTCTTCCAGCGGCGTCGTGGCGTCGAACGCCGCGGCGATGCGCTGCACTTTCTGTGCGCCCATGTTGAGCACGTACACCTTGCCCTGCAGGAAGCCCAGGCCGAGGAGCGGCATGGCGCCCATGTCCTTCCGCGCGACCAGGTTGCCGTCGCGGTCATAGCGCAGGAGCGCATTGGTGTTGGGGCCGAAGTCGAACGTGCCGACCACGATGTCGCCGTTGGCCGGGTTCGCGGTGATGCCCTCGGGATAGCGCAGGCCCTCGGGCAGCTGCGCGAATTGACGCGGCTCGAACCAGGAGATCGGCGTGCCGCCCGCGCACGCGAGCCCCGGTAGGAGGTTGAGCAGGACGGCGGCCAGGCCGGCGAGCGCGAGCTTTCGCATGATTTCCCCTGATGAAGGCACGGCAACGGACATTCTGGTGATGCGGCGGCGCCGGTGTCAATGCGCGGCGCGACGGACTGCCGCCGGGTAGACTGGCGGCTCCATCGCATCGGAGCGTCCCCTTGCCGGTCCGCATGCCCGCGATCGCCTTGCTGCTGCTCGTGTCCCTGGGGGCGCACGCAGCCGATCCGTTGAAGGTGGGCTCCAAGCGGTTCACCGAGTCGTACATCCTCGGCGAGATCATCCGCCAGGCGGCGCTCGCCGCCGGCGAGACCCGGGCGATCCACAGCCAGGGCCTCGGCAACACCGCCATCGTGCTCAATGCGCTCACCTCGGGCAGCATCGACGTGTACGCCGAGTACACCGGCACCATCGCCCGCGAGATCCTCAAGCTCGACGCGGTGCCGCCGCTGCGCGAGATCAACGAGCGGCTCGCACCGCTCGGCCTGGCCGCAGCCGTGCCGCTGGGATTCAACGACACCTACGCGCTCGCGATGCGCGGGGATGATGCCAAGGCCAAGGGCATCAGCCGGCTGTCGGACCTGCGCGCGCATCCCGAGCTGCGCTTCGGGCTCACGCAGGAATTCATCGGCCGCGCCGACGGCTGGCCCGGTCTTGCGCGCGCATACGACCTGCCTGCCGCCGCGCCGCGCGGCCTCGACCACGGCATCGCGTACGAGGCGCTGGCAGGCGGCCAGGTGGACGTCATCGACATCTATTCCACCGACGCCAAGATCGGCCAATACGGGCTCACGGTGCTCGCCGACGACCGCAATTATTTTCCCCGCTACGACGCGGTGCTGCTTTATCGCGCCGACCTGCCCGCGCGCCTGCCGAAGACGTGGGCTGCGTTGCGCGCCCTCGAAGGCACCATCGACGAGGCCGCGATGATCCGCATGAACGCGGCCGCCGAGCTGCAGGGGCGCGACTTCGCGAGCATCGCTGCCGATTTCCTCGCGCATCGCGCCCCGGCCGCAGCCGCGAGCGGGCATGCGGCGCCGGGGGCCGGGCGCGGCGGCGACTTCTGGCAGAAGCTCGCAGCACCCGATTTCGCGCGCCTGACGGCCGAGCATCTTGCGCTGGTGTTCGTCTCGCTCGCCGCGAGCATCCTCATCGGCGTGCCGCTCGGCATCCTCGCTGCGCGGCGGCCGGCGAGCGAGGGCGTCATCCTCGGCGTCACCGGCGTCGTGCAGACCATTCCCTCGCTTGCCCTGCTCGCCGCGCTGATCCCGCTGACCGGGCGCATCGGCGCGGTGCCGGCGTTCATCGCGCTGTCGCTCTACGCCTTGCTGCCCATCGTGCGCAACACGCATGCGGCGCTCACGCAGATTCCACGCGGGATGATCGCCGCGGCGCAATCGCTGGGGCTCGAAGCGTCGACCATCCTGCGCCGCATCGAGCTGCCGCTGGCCGCACGCACCATCCTGGCCGGCATCAAGACCTCGGCCGTGATCAACGTGGGCACGGCGACGATCGCCGCGTTCATCGGCGCGGGCGGCTATGGCGAGCGCATCGTGACCGGTCTTGCGCTGAACGATCATGCGATGCTGCTCGCCGGTGCGGTTCCCGCGGCCGCGCTCGCGCTGGTCCTCGAAGGGCTGTTCCGCGTCGGCGACCGGCTCATCGTGCCCGCTGGATTGCGCCTCGCGCGCCAGGGCTGACGTGGCGGCGCCGTTGCACGTACCCAGGGTGCAGCGTGCCGACGTCGGCCTCTCGCGTGCCGAATACGCGACGCTCGCGCGGTTGCGCACCCCGCAATCCATCCAGGCCTTCGTCAACGCCATTCCCGCGAACCACGAGCTCGATGGCGAGACGATCCTGTCCGTGCGCGAGGTGCTGCGGCAGCAGCGCGCGCACTGCATCGAAGGGGCCTTCGTCGCCGCCTGCGCGCTGTGGGTGCAGGGCGAGCCGCCGCTCCTGCTGCACCTCGATTGCGACCCGTGCGACTGGCCGCACGTGCTGGCGCTTTATCGGCGCGACGGTTGCTATGGGGCGATCTCGAAGAGCAACGGTCCGCTGCTGCGCTTTCGCGACCCGGTGTACCGCAGCCTGCGGGAGCTTGCGCTGTCGTACTTCCACGAGTATTCGGACAAGGACGGGCACAAGACGCTGCGCAGCTATTCGCGCGTGTTCGACCTGCGCCGCGTGCCCGCTGCCGCCTGGGTGACGCACAGGGCCGAGTGCCGCGAGGTGCACGACCGGCTCGCCGACTTGCGTCATCATCCGCTGATCTCGCGCAGGCAGGCGCGCCTGCTCGCGCCGCGCGACGGCATGGAGCGCGCAGCCGGCCTGCTCGCCGAACACCCACGTCCTTCCCGACCCTCATGACCGACGACCTGACCGCTCTTCCGCTCGCTACGCTGGCCGCAAAGCTCACGGCCGGTGAAACCACCTCGCGCGCGCTCGTCGAAGCCTGCCTTGCGCGCATCGACGCGCACGACGCCAAGCTGCACGCATTCGTGGACGTCTATCGCAGCGAAGCGCTCGCCTGCGCCGACGCCGCAGACCTGCAGCGCCGCGCGGGCATGCCGCGCAGCCCGCTGCACGGCGTGCCGATCGCGCTCAAGGACCTGCTCCACATCGAAGGCCGCGCCACGACGGCCGGCTCGAAATCGTGGAGCGGCCGCATCTCCGACCACACCGCGACCGTGGTGGAGAAGCTGCTTGCCGCGGGCATGATCGTGCTCGGCAAGACGCACATGGTCGAGTTCGCGTTCGGCGGCTGGGGTCGCAATGCGCCGATGGGCGCACCATGGAATCCCTGGGACATGGCGCGCCATCGCGTGGCGGGCGGATCGTCCAGCGGCTCCGCGGTTGCCGTAGCCGCAGCGCTTGCACCGGCGGCGATCGGGTCGGACACGGGTGGCTCCGTGCGCATTCCCGCCGCCCTGTGCGGCATCACCGGGCACAAGCCGACGTACGGGCTGATCAGCCTGCACGGCGCCGTGCCGCTGTCGCCGACGCTCGATTCCATCGGCCCGCTCACGCGAACCGTCGACGATGCCGCGCTGCTGACCGGCGCGATGGCGGGCGGCGATGCGCACGATGCGGCAACGCTCGCGGCGCCACGCTTCGACGCCCGGGCGGTCGTGGCCGGCGCGCCGGACATTCGCGGCACCCGCATCGTCGCCATGGCGTCCACGCAGTTTCCGGCCTATCTCGAGTCCGCCGTTGCCGCGGCACGCGACGCCACCATCGCAACGCTGCGCGAGCTCGGTGCAGTCGTCGAAGAGCGCGCGGTGCCGTTCGACTTCGACGCGCTCGCACGGGCGAACGGCACGTTGATTGCCGCCGAGGCCTATGCGTTCCATCGTGCCTATATCGAGGATGCGGCGCTGCCGGTGGACCCCTGGGTGCGCTCGCGGCTCATCGCCGGCAAGACGATCAGCGCGGCCGACTACGTCGACGCGCTCGCCGCGCGCCGTCGCGCCATGGCGGCCTTCGCGGAGTGGATGCGCGGCTGCGACGCGCTGCTCACGCCGACGTTGCCCATCACGGCCACGCCGCTCGAGGAAGTCGACGAGGCCACCACACCGCTCGCGCTGTTCACGCGTCCGGTGAACTATCTGGGCGCGTGCGGCGTTTCGTTGCCTGCCGGCGCGTCACCCACCGGATTGCCGATCGGCATGCAGCTCATCGGCGCCGCCTTCGCGGATGCCACCGTGCTGCGCATCGGCCGGGCGTTCCAGCACGCGACCGATTGGCATCTGCGGCGTCCGGCGCTCTAGGCCGCGCTGGCTCCGTCGAGCGCCTGCAGCGTATCGCGATCGAGCGTCAGGCGCGTCGCGGCCAGCAATTCCGCGAGCTGCGCGAGCGAGGTCGCGCTCGCGATCGGCGCGGTGACGCCCGGCTGCACCATGAGCCACGCGAGCGCGATCTGCGCCGGCGTGGCGTTGAGCCGCCTGGCCGCGGCATCGAGTGACGCGAGGATGCGCTGACCGCGCGCATTGAGGTATTTCTTCATGCCCGGACCACGCGGGCTCTTGCCGAAATCGGCCTCCGAACGGTACTTGCCGGTCAGGAAGCCCGCCGCGAGGGCGTAATACGGGATCACGCCGATGTTCTCGCGCAGGCACAACTGCTGCAGCGCGCCCTCGAATGCGTCGCGGTCGTAGAGGTTGTACAGCGGCTGCAGCGTCGCGTAGCGCGGGAGTCCCTTGGCGCGGCTCACGCCTAGCGCTTCATCCAGGCGGGCGGCGGTCAGGTTCGAGGCGCCGATCGCCTTGACCTTGCCCTGCCGCTGCAGCTGCGCATACGCCTCCAGCGTTTCGTCGAGCGGCGTCTTGTCGTCGTCCCAGTGCGACTGGTACAAATCGAGCGCATCGACGCGCAGCCGGCGCAGCGACTGCTCGGCGGCCTGCACGATGTAATCCTTGCGCAGGCATTTGTAGCCCAGGCCCATGTCGGAGCCGACCTTGGTGGCGATCACCACGTCGTCGTGCCGCCCGCGGCGCGCGATCCAGTTGCCGATGACGGTCTCCGATTCACCGCCCGTGTGTCCGGGCACCCAGCGCGAATACGAGTCCGCCGTGTCGATGAGGTTGAAGCCGGCATCGACGAAGGCGTCGAGCAGGCGAAAGGATGTCGGCTCGTCCGCCGTCCAGCCGAAGACGTTGCCGCCGAAGGCGAGCGGCGCGACGGCGATCCCGGTATTGCCCAGCGTGCGACGTTCCATGGCGTCCTCCCGCCGACAATGTAGCGCAAACCGTTTGATACCATGTGCGACATGCGCAACGATCGCAATCCGGTGCGGGCATGATCCGCGCCGCCATCGTCGGCATGGGCACGTGGGGCCGCAACCTCGTGGCGAGCGCGCAGGGCCGCAGCGACAGCATCCAGTTCATCGCGGGCGCGACGCGCACGCCGGATGCAGCCGCCGGGTTCGCGGCAAGCCACGGCATCAGCATGGCGTCTTCGTACGACGCGCTGCTGGCCGACCCGTCCGTCGACGCCGTGGTGCTGGCGACGCCGCACTCGCTGCACGTCGCGCAGATCGAGGCCGCGGCGCGCGCGGGCAAGCACGTATTCGTGGAAAAGCCTTTGGCGCTCGACCACGCGGGCGCATTGCGCGCTGCTGCCGCATGCGCGGCGGCGCAGGTGACCCTGGCCGTCGGCTACAACTGGCGGTTCCAGCCGGCGCTTCGCGCGATGCGCCGCATGTTCGACGATGGAACGCTCGGCCGGGTGCTGCACGTCGAGGGCAACTTCTGCGGCCCGAGCGCCTATCGATTCCAGCGCGAGCATTGGCGCCACGATCGCGACGAAGCACCCGCGGGCGGCATGACGGGCCGGGGCGTGCACGTGGTGGACGCGATGGCGTACCTCGCCGGCCGCATTGCGTCGGTGACGGCGCAAAGCCGCCGCCTCGCGCAGGACTTCGGCGTCGACGACACCACCTCGATGCTGTTCGGCTTCGCGGGCGGCGCCACGGGCTATCTCGGCACGGTCATCGCCACCGCCGAGACGTGGCGCCTGCAGGCGTTCGGCACGCGTGGCTGGGCGGAAGTCGGCGATGTCGAGCACCTGACCACGTGGCAGCTGCGCCTTTGCACGCTCGATCCGAGCGCCATCACGACCAAGCAGCGACCGCGGGTGCTCGACTTTCCCGCCACGAGCACCGAGCGTGCGGAGCTCGAGCATTTCGCCGCTGCGGCCGCAGCAGGCCGGCCGCTCGTCACGCCGGACAGCGACGAAGTGCACAACGCCGCGGTGCTCGAAGCGATCGTCGCGTCGGCGTCGCGCGACGTCCGCGTGCCGGTCGCCTCTTAGCCATCGTCCTTCATCCGGAGATGCCGATGTTCACGCACCCTGCCCGCGCGCGGGCGCACGCTGCCACCCTGCTGCTCGCGCTGCTCGCGCTCGCGACCCCGTTTGCGGTCGATGCCCAGGCGATGCCGCGCGACTACCCGAACCGGCCGATTCACGTCGTGGTGCCCTCGCCGCCCGGCGGGCCGCCCGATCTCATCATGCGCATGCTCGCGCCGCATCTGCAGGAAACGCTCGGCCAGCCGGTGGTCATCGACAATCGCGGTGGTGCAGGCGGCATCGTCGGCACCGCGTACGTCGCGAAGCAGCCGCCCGACGGCTACACGTGGCTGTTCACTACGGCGTCGCACACCAACATCCCGCCGTTCAACGCGGAGAACGTGCCCTACGATCCGGTGAAGGATTTCACGCACGTCACGCTCGCGGTGCAGAACTTCGGCCAGGCGCTGGTGATCAACCCGTCCGTGCCCGCCACCAGCGTGCAGGAGCTGATCGCGCTGGCGCGCAAGCAGCCGGGCAAGCTCACGTACGGCTCGGCGGGCATCGGCACGGCGAGCCACATCCCGGCCGAGATGATGAAGGCCGCGACGGGCACGGACATCCTCATGGTGCCGTATCGCGGCGTGGCCGAGGCCATGACCGATCTCCTCGCCGGACGCATCGACATGTTCTTCGTCGGCACGCAGATCGCCGTGCAGCACGTCAAGGATGGAAGCTTGCGTGCGCTCGCGGTCACCGGCGCGAAGCGCTGGAAAGGCATGCCCGATACGCCGACGATGCAGGAAGCCGGCGTCAAGGACTTCGACGTGGTCAACTGGTTCGGCTTGTGGCTGCCGGCCGGCGCACCGCCGGAAATGGTGCAGAAGATCCACGCCGCCATGGTCAAGGCGCTGCACGAGCCGGACGTGCAGAAGTCGTTCGACAGCCAGGGCCTCGAGGCCGTCGGCTCGAGCCCCGACGACTTCGCGCGGTTCGTCGCGCAGCAATCGGCCGCCACCAACGCGATTGCGCGGCGCATCAAGGCGGCGGAGAAGAAATGAACGCACCCGGCGCGCTGCAGCCGTGGCAGTGGGCCGAAGCACAGTGGCGCGCGATCGTGCAGCACGTGCGCGCAGGTCGCACGCTGCGGCCGGCGCACTGGCCGGGCGGCGCCCGGTGCGCGGTGGCGCTGTCGTTCGATTCGGATCACGAGACCAACGAGCTGCGTGACGGCGGCGAGTCGATCGGCAAGCTCTCGCAGGGCCAGTACGGCAACCGCCAGGGCGTGCCGCGCATCCTGGAGATCCTCGCAGCGCACGGCGTCACGGCCAGCTTCTTCGTGCCGGCGGTGGTCGCGCTGCTGTATCCCGACGAGCAGCGGCGCGTGATCGAAGAAGGCCACGAGATCGGCATCCACGGCTGGATCCACGAGCGCAACTCCGTCCTGCCGCCGGACGTCGAGCGCGACCTCCAGATGCGCGCGGCCGACACGCTCGAGCGCATCTGCGGCGTGCGGCCCGTCGGCATCCGCACGCCGTCATGGGATTTCAGCCCGCACACGCTCGCCATCACGCGCGACATGGGCCTCCTCTACGACTCGTCGCTGATGGCGGACGTCGACTGCTACGAGCTGCTGCTCGACGGCGAGGCGACCGGCGTGACGGAGCTGCCGGTGGAGTGGATCCGCGACGACGCCGTCTACTTCAACATGAACCGCTTCGCCGGGCTGCGGCCCTACACGCCGCCGGCCGACGTGTTCGACATCTTCCGGCGCGAGTTCGACGCCGCCCATCACGAAGGCGGGCTGTTCCAGCTCACCATGCATCCGCACATCAGCGGCTATCGCTCGCGCGTCTGGATCCTCGAGCAGCTGATTCGCCACATCAAGTCGCATGCCGGCGTGTGGTTCGCCACGCATGCCGACGTCGTGCGCCACGCAAGGGCGCACGCCGCCTCGTGATCGACAACTTCTCGGACTCGCAGGTCGTCCGCAAGACGGTCGTTGCAACGCGCGGGGGCGTTGTCGCCGCGCAGCACAAGCGCGCTGCGCAAGCCGGCGCCGCCATCCTCGAAGCCGGCGGCGACGCCATCGACGCCGCCGTCGCGACCTCGTTCGCGCTCGGGGTGGTCGAGCCGTGGATGAGCGGCATCGCAGCCGGCGGGTGCATGGCGCTCTGGCGGGCCGACGAAGCGCGCGCCTACGCGATCGACTACGGCATGCGCGCACCGCAAGCGCTCGATCCCGCGGACTATCCGCTCGCCGGAACCGGCAAGGCGTCGGACCTGTTTCCCTGGGATGCGGTCGCCGGCGATCGCAACGTGCAGGGCGCCACGGCCATCGCGGTACCGGGGGTGGTCGCCGGAATGGGGTCGGCGCACGAGCGTTTCGGCCGCCTGCCCTGGCGCGATCTCGTCGCCCCGGCCGTCGCGCTCGCCCGCGAAGGCATGCTGCTCGACTGGTACTCGGGCCTGCTCATCGCATCGACTGCGCGCGCGCTGTCGGCCGACCCGCACGCCGCGGCGCTCTTTCTCGACGACGGGCAATGGCCGCCGCTCGGCGCATGGACCGCGCTCACCGAGCGCCGGCTCGATCAGCGCGCGCTCGCCGCCACGCTCGCGCGCGTCGCACGGCATGGCGCGTCCGAGGTGTACACCGGCGAGGTTGCGCATGCACTGGTGCACGACGTGCAGGCCAAAGGCGGCTGCCTGTCGCTCGCCGATCTCGCGGCATACCGCGCGCAGTGGCTCGACCCGCTCGACATTGCGTATCGCGGCGGCCACGTATATGCAGTGCCGGGCATGACGGGCGGGCCGACGCTCGCGCACGCGCTCGCCGGGCTGTCGCAGCGACTCGCACCGTCGAGCAACGGACCCGATGCCGCGAGCTACGTCGCGTATGCGCATGCGCTCGACGCTGCATTTCGCCGGCGCTTCGCCGGCATGGGCGATCGCGATGCGCCCGACGCCCCCTCGTGCACGACGCACTTCAGCGTCGTCGATCGCGCGGGCAACCTCTGCGCGGTGACGCAGACGCTGCTGTCGATCTTCGGCTCGCGCGTGGTGTCGCCCTCGACCGGCGTGTTGATGAACAACGGCATCATGTGGTTCGACCCGGTGCAGGGGCGCCCCAATTCGCTCGGTCCGGGCAAGCGCTGCCTCGGCAACTATTGTCCGGTCGTCGGCGCGACGCAGGATGGCCGCCACTACGCGCTCGGGGCATCGGGCGGCCGCAAGATCATCGGCACGGTGCTCCAGCTCGTGTCGTTCCTGAGCGACCACGGCATGACGCTCGAGCAGGCGTTCCACCAGGCGCGCCTGGACGTGAGCGGCGGCGACACCGTCATTGCCGACAGCGTGCTGCCGCAGGAGGTCATCGCCGCGTTGCGCGCGTCGTTCACCGTGCGCACGGCGCGTCGCACGGTGTTTCCCTACGCGTTCGCGGTGCCGGCCGGCGTGCTGCGCGACGGCGCGCTCAACACCGGCTGCACCGAGATCATGTCCGCGTGGGGCGATGCCGCGGCGGAGCGGCCCGCAGCAGCGCGCGCCTAAGCCGGACGTTCCATCGCAGGGGTCCAGCGCCCGTCGCGCGCCAGCGCGTTCATGTGCAGGCGATGGCTGAAGATCCGCTGCGCCTCGGCGACGTTCTCGTCGCGCCCGGCCCACGCACGCATGGCGGGATCCTGCAACGCGCGGGCGTAGGAGAACGACAGGATCCAGGGGCGCGGACCGGGGTCCACGTTCATGGCGTTGAGATTGGCCGTCGCCTCCTCGGGCGTTTGGCCGCCGGAGAGGAAATTGATCGTCGGCACGGCAGACGGCACGTTGCGCCGCAGGACGCGCAATGTCGCCGCGGCGACCTGCTCGGGACCGGCCTTGCGCCCGCTCCGGTTGCCTGGGAGCACCATGCTCGGCTTGAGCACGATGGCTTCCAGCAGCACGCCGTGCGCGTGCAGCGCCTCGAAGACCGCATGCAGCACCGCGTCGCTCACCGTCTCGCAGCGCTCGATCGTGTGCTCGCCGTCGATGAGCACCTCGGGCTCGACGATGGGCACGATGCCCTCCTGCTGGCATGCCGCTGCGTAGCGCGCGAGCACTTCGGCATTGGCCCGCACGCCAAGGCGCGTCGGGTTGTGGCCGGTGACCGCGTACACCTCGCGCCACTTGGCGAAGCGCAGGCCCTGCTCGCGATAGCGCGCGAGCCGCTCGGCGAGGCCGTCCAGTCCCTGCGTGACCAGATCGCCCGGCGCATTGGGCAGCGGCGTCGTGCCCTTGTCCACCTTGATGCCCGGCACGATGCCCCGTGCGGCGAGCATGGCGGGCAGCGGCGTCCCGTCGTCCGCCTGCTGGCCGGCGGTTTCGTCGAACAGGATGACCCCGGACAGATGCGTCTCGGCACCGGGCGCGGTGGTCAGCAGCAGCCGGTAGCGCCGCCGCAGCGCTTCGGTCGACTCGATGCCGAGCGCGCCGAAGCGCTTGGTGATGGTGGGCGTGCTCTCGTCGGCAGCGAGAATGCCGCGACCCGGGCGCGTGAGCGCCTGGATCGTGGCGGCGAGGGCTTGGTCATGACCGGGCATGCGTCCTCCGTGCGAGCAATCGAATGCAGCGCTCGCCGGCGGCACCACCCTTCTTTCGGGTCGCGGCGCGCGGCGCGCCGTGCATCACTTTAAGCCGCGCAGCCCTTCTTGTCCCGCCCCCCGAACGAGCCTGCGCGCTACTTGCGTGGCGCGGCCTGCCAGAACCCGAGCATCGCCCCGGTCGGATCGGTGATGATCGACAGCCAGCCCATGCCCGTCACTTCGGTGACGTCCTTCATGACGTTGGCGCCGAGCGAGCGCGCCTTCTGCGTCGCCGCCTTGATGTCGTCGACCAGTACGTACGCCAGCCAGAACGACGAGGGATTGGGCATCGGATTCTTCATCATGCCGCCGCCGGTGCCGTCACCCACGCCGATCAGCGTGTAGGTGTTCCCGTCGCCCATCTGCACGTCCTCGAGCTTCCAGTCGAACAGCTTGCCGTAAAACGCCTTGGCCTTGGCGACGTCGGTGGTTTCGAGCTCGACATGCACGAACGGATTTGCCATGGTGCCCCTCCGATGGTTGGTGAAGTTCAGGATGCGACGTAGCGCGTGAAGCGGGCGAGGCAGCCTTGCCAGCCGTGGTTGTGCTTGTCGCGGGCGTCGGTGTCGGCGAAGCGGTCGTGCGTGAGGGCGAGCTCCGTGCCGCCATCGACCGGCCGCAGGTCGACGGCGACGCGCGACACGCGCTCTGGCGTGCTCTCCCATGCCCAGGTGTACACGAGCCGGCGCTGCGGCACGACTTCCTCGTACACGCCGGTGACGCGATGCATCTCGCCGTCCGGGCTTCGCATCACGATACGGTAACGTCCGCCGACGCGCACGTCCATCGTTGCCTCGGTGGGACCGAAGTCGTCGGACGGCGCCATCCACTGGCTCACTTGCGCGGCGTCCGTCCACGCCGCCCAGACGGCGTCGATGGGGGCGCGGAGGGTCCGCCGGATTTCGAGCCGGGTGGTTTGGTCGAGTGCGATCGCCATGCTGCGTTCTCCTTTCGTTGCAGGAACGCCTCGAGCCGGTCGAGGCGGGTGGTCCAGAAATCCTCGTAGCGGGCGAGCCAGTCGTGCGCGTCGCGCAACGCCACGCCGGTGAGCCGGCAATGGACGACGCGGCCGACCTTCTGCCGCGCGATCAGCCCCGCGTCTTCCAGGATGCCGAGGTGCTTGATGAAGCCCGGGAGCGAGAGCCCATGCGGCTGCGCAAGCTCACCCACGGATGCGGGTGCCGTGCGCAGCTGCGCCAGCACCGCGCGGCGCGTCGCGTCGGACAGCGCGTGGAACACCGCATCGAGCGTGCCGGACCGGTGCCGATGCGCGGACGTATGCTGAACCATATGGTTAAGTATTGGCGCACGCACGCTGCGTTGTCAAGCGCGGCGTGGCGAACGGGAGAGGACTACTTGCGCAGCCGGATCGGCGCGAGATAGTTCTGGCGATACGTCTCGAACGGCACGACGTCGGCGGCTTCCACGCGGCGCTGCTCTTCGAGCGAAGCCTGCGCCTGCGCGGCGAAGCGATCCTCGACGGCAGGCGGCAGCGGCACGTCGAGCAGGGTGCGCTTGTGCGCGATCGATTGGGCGAGCACGAATTTCACGTAGGAATCGCCGTGCTCGTGCATCGCGGCAAGCACGCGTGCCGACGGTGTGACCTGCGGATCGGCGAGCGCCGCCGTGGCCGCGCGCAGCGCGCGTGCATGCGCTTGCGTTTCCTGCGCCGCGTCGAGTGCCGCTGCGAACGGCGCGCACTGCGCGAGCACCTCGCCGCCCCAGCGCGCGAGCTCGACCTCCCGGCCCTCCCGCACGAGCATGAGCCCGGGCTCCCGCCCGCGTGAGGCGACCGTCTGCTTGTTGCGCAGGATCGCGGCCAGCTCCTGCGGCGTGTCGGGCGGGCTCTGCGTGACCGCGCAATGGAGCAGGAACACGTCCAGGAGGCGCATGGTGTCGGTGGCGATGCCGACCGGCTCGAACGGATCCAGGTCCATGAGGCGCACTTCCACGTATTCGACGCCGCGGTCGCGCAGCGCATGGAGCGGCCGCTCGCCCGGGCGGATCACGCGCTTGGGGCGGATCGTCCCGTAGAACTCGTTCTCGATCTGCAGCAGCGTGGTGGCCAGCTGGCGGTAGTCGTCGCCGTCACGCAAGCCGATCTTCTCGTACGCCGGATACGGCTTGGTGAGCGCTTCCTGCAGCGACGCAGCGTAGCTCTCGAGGCTGTTGTAGCTCACCGCGAGCGACGACTGCGCGTCGCTCTGGTAGCCGAGGCGCCCCATGCGCAGCGAAGTCGCGTAGGGCAGGTAGAGCGTATCGCCCGACAACGGCTGCAGCTCGTGCGCGCGACCGGCGACGAACGTCGAGCACACGGCCGGCGAAGCGCCGAACAGGTACAGCAGCAGCCACGAATGGCGACGGAAGTTGCGGATGAGCGCGAAGAAGCTGTCGTTGTCGAGCGGCGCCGGCAACGACCAGTTGTAATGGATGCCGGAGATCGTCTGCATGCGCCGGCCGTAGCGATGCGCGAGGCCCATGCGGTAGATCGTCTTCGCCCGGCCGACGTTGGAGGTGCCGTAGCGGCCGAGCGGAATCTGGTCGTCCGGCGGCAGCCGGCACGGCATGCTGCCCGCCCACATCAGCTCGTCACCGAGCGCGCGATAGACGAACTGGTGGATGGCGACGAGCTCGTCGTGGCATGTCTGCGCGCTCGTGTGAACGCCAGTGATGAGCTCGAGCTGCGACTCGCTGAAATCCGTGGTGATGTGCGGATGCGTCAGCGCCGAGCCCAGCCGCGCGGGATGCGGCGTCACGGCCAGCGCACCATCCGGGCGCACGCGCAGGCTCTCCTTCTCGATGCCGCGGCGCAGCCCCGTGAGCACGTCGCGCGGCAAGGTGTCTTGGTGCGTCAGCGTCATCGATCCGGTTCCAGGCGCCGATCCGGGTGCTCCGGCTCGGCGCGCCTGCGCTACGCCGCCTTGCGGATGCCGGGCGGGTTCCAGCGGCCGTCGACCAGCTCCTGCTTCGGCCAGTACACGCGCAGCATCAGCGTGAACGCACCTTTGGGCGCGGGCAGCCAGTTGGCTTCCTTGTCCTTGCCCGGATCGGCGCTCTGGATGTAGACGTCCACCGAGCCGTCGGGATTGGGATGCGCTTCGCCGCTCGCGACGTTGTGCTTGTTCTGCGGATTGGCAACGAAGTGCTCGGCCGGATCGTACAGGGTCACGGACCAGAACCCGTCGGTGGGCGGCGCGTTCCCCTTGTCGAAATGCAGCACGTAGCGATGGGCGCCGTCGAGCCGGTGGCCATCGCCGTCGAACGTGGCCGACATGAAGATGGCGTCCTCGGGGGCATTGACGCCCAGCCCGCGCCAGGCGCTGACCGCGCGCTTGCCGTAGTCGACACCCCAGCGGCCCAGGTCGCGGTCGATCTTCCAGCCGTTGCGCACGTCCGCGCTGCCGCCGCTCTTGCCTGCCGTGGTGATGGCATCGCGCGCCGACTTCACGCCTTCCTCGACGCTGGCCTTCTTCAGGGCGTCCAGCCTGGCGACGTCGAAGGGCTGGCCGGCCACGATGCCGAGGCGCTTCATCTTCTCCACCATGGGTGCATCGTCCTTGCTCGGCGGATTGGCGGGCAGCAGCATCGCGACGCGCGAGAAGTACGTGGCGGCGTCCATCGCGGCCACCTGGTCGCGCGGCTCACCCTTGGTGTCCGCGCCCGCGGCCGTGCTGGCAGCGCCGGCCTTGCCGCCGCGCTTGCCGAATTGCGACAGCGGCACGACCCGGATCTGGTCCTGCAGCTTGTTCGCGGCTGACAGGTCGTTGCGATCGTTGGGACGCACCCGACCGAACAGCCACGCAAGCTCGGTGGGCGACTTGACCTCCGAGACACCGGCCGGGAGCTGTCCCTTCCACCGCGGGCCGACGATCGCGAGATCGGTTTTCTCGGTGCCGATGGTGCGCTTGCCGAACGACCCGGCGACGTTGCTCCATGCGTCGAGCAGCGCGATGAGGTAATAGTGGTTCTTCATGTCCGGGATGGACAGCACGATCGGCTCCTTGCCGAGGTCGAGCCACGCCTGGGAATACAGCACGTCGGCGTTCGGGTTCTGCGCATTGGCGCCGGACGAGTCCATCAGCGTGCGCCGATGCACGAACGTGTTGACCGGTGCGCGTGCGCTCTGCGCCTGGCGCGTGACGTCGGTGAGCACCAGCGGGTACGCGAAGATGTACACCTCCGCCGCCAGGCGCTTGGTCTGCTCGTCCACTGTGGGCGCCGCCGGCACAGGGGCGGGCGCCTTCGCCTGGGGTGGCGGCGCCGGCGGAGGCGGCGGTGTCTTGTCGCAGGCGGCGAGGCAGGCGGCGAGCACGAGCGCCGCGCAGACGGACAGATGACGATGGGTGAGCACGACGGTTCCTCCGGCATCGGGGTGCTGCGCCGTCGCGTCGCCGCGCGGCCGCATGCCGCCCACGAGAGCCGGGGAGCCTATCACGATCGCAGCGGCGTCCGGAACGTCCCCCGCACGAGGCTGCTAGAGTGCGCGCCATGCCGCACATCATCGAGATCGCCAACCTGTCCAAGACGTACGCGTCAGGGCTCACGGCCATTCGCGACATCAACCTCGGCATCCGGCGCGGCGAGATCTTCGGGCTGCTCGGACCCAACGGCGCCGGCAAGACGACGCTCATCAGCACCATTTGCGGCATCGTCAATGCCAGCACGGGCACCGTGCGGGTGGACGGCCACGACATCGTCACCGATTATCGCGCCGCGCGCGCGCTCATCGGCCTCGTGCCGCAGGAGCTCACCACCGATGCCTTCGAGTCGGTGTTCAACACCGTGTCGTTCAGCCGCGGCCTGTTCGGCAAGGCGGCGAACCCGGCGCTCATCGAGCGCGTGCTGCGCGACCTGTCGCTGTGGGACCGGCGCGACAGCAAGATCATGACGCTCTCCGGCGGGATGAAGCGGCGGCTGATGATCGCCAAGGCGCTGTCGCACGAGCCGTCGATCCTGTTCCTCGACGAGCCGACAGCCGGCGTCGACGTCTCGCTGCGCCGCGACATGTGGCAGCTGGTCCGGTCGCTCCGCGATGCGGGCGTCACGATCATCCTCACGACGCATTACATCGAGGAAGCCGAGGAGATGGCCGATCGCATCGGCGTCATCCGCAAGGGCGAGATCATCCTGGTCGAGGACAAGGTGGAGCTCATGCGCAAGCTGGGGCGCAAGCAGCTGACGCTGCAGCTGCAACGGCCGCTTGCCGCCGTGCCGCCCGAGCTCGCGGGCTATCGACTGGAGCTCGCGCAGAACGGGACCGCCCTGGTCTACAATTACGACGCGGCGCAAGAGCAGGGCAACATCGCACGGCTGCTGCGCGATCTCGCCGCTGCCGGCGTCGAATTCGCCGACCTGCACACCACGCAGACGTCGCTGGAGGACATCTTCGTCGACCTCGTCACCGAGCGGAGCGCGGCATGAACGTGCATGCCATGCAGGCGATCTACCGCTTCGAGATGGCGCGCACCCGCCGCACGCTGATGCAGAGCATCGTCTCGCCGGTGATCTCGACGTCGCTGTACTTCATCGTGTTCGGCTCGGCGATCGGCTCCCGCATCCCGACCATCGAAGGCACGAGCTATGGCGCGTTCATCGTGCCGGGACTGATCATGCTCTCGCTGCTCACGCAGAGCGTGTCGAACGCATCCTTCGGCATCTACTTCCCGAAGTTCACCGGCACGATCTACGAGCTGCTGTCCGCACCGGTGTCGACGCTCGAGATCGTCGCCAGCTACGTCGGCGCGGCGGCGAGCAAGTCGATCATCCTGGGGCTCGTCATCCTGGCGACCGCCGGGCTCTTCGTGCCCATCCGCATCGAGCATCCGGTATGGATGGTGCTGTTCCTGGTGCTGACGTCGGTCACGTTCAGCCTGCTCGGGTTCATCATCGGCATCTGGGCCGACGGCTTCGAGAAGCTGCAGCTCGTGCCGCTGCTCATCATCACGCCGCTGACCTTCCTGGGCGGCAGCTTCTACTCCGTGAACATGCTGCCGCCGTTCTGGCGCACGGTGACGCTGTTCAATCCGGTCGTCTACCTCGTGAGCGGCTTTCGCTGGAGCTTCTACGGGCACTCCGACGTGGGCGTGGACGTGAGCCTCGCCATGACGCTCATCTTCCTGGCGGTGTTCCTCGGCATCGTCGCCTGGATGTTCCGCACCGGGTACCGGCTGAAGCAGTAGTCACGCGGGCCGTTGCATCGCGCGCCAGACGCGCTCGGCGGTCAGCGGCATCTGCAGCGCGAGCGCGGAGCTTTCGTAGCCCGCGCGTGCGAGCGCGTCGACCACCGCGTTGACCACCGCGGGTGTCGCGCCGATGGTGCCGAGCTCGCCCACGCCCTTCACGCCCATCGGGTTGTTGATGCTGGGCGTGGACTCGTCCATTTCCATGTCGAAGTGCCGGATCATGCGCGTGTGCGGGATGCCGTAGTCCATGAAGCTCGCGGTGAGCGCCTGGCCGGTATCCGGGTCGTAGACGAACTGCTCGCACAGCGCCTGCCCGATGCCTTGCGTGGCGCCGCCTTCGAGCTGGCCCTTCACGACCATCGGATTGACCACGCGGCCCACGTCGTTCATGGAGCAGTAACGATCCACCTGCACGGCGCCGGTATCGGGATCGACCTCGACTTCGCACACGTGGCAGCCGTTGGGCCACGTCGCGTCGGCGACGCTGCTCTTCGATTGCACCAGGATGCGCCGATCCGCCTGCCGCGCGGCGAGCTCGAACAAGCCGATGCGCCGGTCGGTGCCGGCGATCGCGAAAACGCCGTCGCGATACTCGATGTCCGACACCGCGGCCTCGAGCGCCTGCGCCGCGAGGTCCTGCGCGTGCGCAACCGTGCGCTCCGATGCGACCTTCACGGCGGACCCGCCCACGAACAGCGAGCGCGATCCGGCGCTGCCGAAGCCCGTGGCGCGATCGGTGTCGCCGAACGCGAGGCGGATCTTCTCCGGCGGGACGCCGAACACGTCGACCGCGAGCTGGGTGAACGTGGTGGCAAGGCTGGTGCCCATCGGCTGCGTCGCCGAGAAGATCTCGATGGTGCCGTCGGCGCTCACGGTGACGTCGACCATCTCCTCGAACACGTCGGCGCCGGTCCACTCGAGGAACGTCGCAAGGCCGCGGCCGCGCAGGCGCCCGCGCGCCTTCGATTGCGCGGCGCGCGCGTCGAAGCCCTTCCAGTCGGCGTGCGCGAGCCCCTTGTCCATCACGAGCTCGAACTGTCCCGTGTCGTAGGTCTTGTCGAGCGGATTGCGGTAGGGCATCTGCTGCGGACGAATGAGATTGCGCCGCCGCAATTCGACCTGGTCGATGCCCGTCTGCCGCGCGGCGGCGTCCATCAGCCGCTCGATGATGTAGATCGCTTCGGGCCGCCCCGCGCCGCGATAGGCGCCCGTGGGGGCGGTGTGCGTCAGCACCGCCTTGATGCCGACGTCGACCGTCTGCACGTCGTAGATGCTCGTCGACACCCACGGCCCGATCAGGAGCTGGATCACCACGCCGGCCGGCGTTGCGTACGCCCCGACGTTGGCGAGCGAATCGACGCGCAGCGCGAGGATGCGGCCGTCCGCGTCGAGCGCCAGTGCTGCGCGTGTGAGCACGTCGCGTCCATGGCTCGCCGCGAGGAATTCCTCCATGCGCTCGGCCGTGAAGCGCACCGGGCGGCGCAGCTCGCGTGCCGCGACGGCGACCACGACGTCCTCGGGATAGAGATTGGTCTTCATGCCGAAGCCGCCGCCGACGTCGCCGACGACGACCCGCACCTGCTCCTTTGGAATGCCGAGCACCTCGTCGCACAGCTCGTCACGCAGGCCCGTGGGCGTCTGGCAGCTCGCGCGCAGCGTCAACTTCCCCGTCGCAGCGTCGAACGTGCCGAGGGTCGAGCGCGGCTCGATGGGGCATGCGATGCAGCGCTGGTTCACGAGGTCGAGCGACACCACGTGCGCTGCGCGCGCAAAGGCTGCATCGACCGCGGCGACATCGCCATGACGCTTCTCGCAGGCGATGTTCAGGTCTGCTTCCTTGCACACGAGCGGCGCGCCCGGCTCGACCGCGGCGCGGGCGTCGACCACGGCGGGCAGCGGCTCGTAATCGACCATGATGGCTTCGACGGCGTCGCGCGCGGCGGCGGAGGATTGCGCGATCACGGCGACGACCGCCTCGCCGACGAAGCGCACGGTCTCCACGGCCAGCGCGTGATGCGGCGGCGATGCCGTAGGCGAGCCGTCGGCGCGCTTGAAATCACCGGAGTTGGGCAGCGGCTTCACACCCGCTGCAACGAGGTCGCGCCCGGTGAGCACCTTGACCACGCCAGGCAGGCCCGCCGCGGTCGCGACGTCGATCCTGGTGATGCGCGCGTGCGGGTGCGGCGAGCGCACGAACTGCACGCAGAGCTCATCGTCGACCGATACGTCGTCCGCGAAGCGGCCCTGGCCGCGCAACAGCGCATCGTCTTCGACGCGCTGCACGGATCGTCCGCTGCCGAAGCGGGCGTACTCGGATGGTGAAGCCACGCTGCTCAATCTCCTGGGCGCTGGCGGCCGGTGCCGTTCAATGCGGCCGCGACGGCGGCTGCCAGTACGGCAGCGCCAGGCGCGCGACGCGCAGCATGCGGATCATGCGGATGGCGGTCTCACGGCCGCGGTAGTAGCCGGGCACCCGCAGCGTCTCGCTGAAGCCCAGCGAGCGATACAGCGCGAACGCCGGCTCGTTGTCGGCGCGAAGCTCCACGTGCACCGAGGTGAGCCCTGCGGTGACGGCCGACTTGAGCAGCCATTCGATGAGGCGCCGCGCGATGCCCATGCGCTGGTGACGCGGATCCACGGCCAGCACCACGAGGTGGGCGCGCTCGTCGCCGAATTCCATGATCGCGAAGCCGACCGGCTGGTCGTTGGCGCGCGCGACCAGCGCGACCGTTTCGTCATGCGCGATGAGCCGCGCGAAGCGCTCGGTGCGATACACCCATCCCAGGCCGGCCTCGATGAGGTCGCGCGACATGACCGCGAGCGCGCTGGCATCGCCGGGACGGGCGAAATCGAGCGTGATATTGCGGGCAGCCATGCGTGGATTGTGCCATGGCGGGCACGCTGCATGCACGGGACAGCGTGCCCCACGCGCGCCAAAGCGGCCGGGCGGCGGTCCGCCAGGGCTGCCGGCGCCCCGTGCGCTAGCGCCAGATGTCGACGTTGCCGCCCTCCTCGCGCAACCGCGCCGCGCGGGCCTGGATGAAGCGCTGGAACGAAGGCTCGTTGCGGTACGCGCCGCTCGCGACGTAGTCGAGCGACGAGGCGAGATGGAACGGGCGCACGTACGTGTCCACGCGAAAAGCCTCGCGCGCGGTCTCGTCGAAGAACACGAGCGTCGGTGCGTAGACGATGCCGAGCGCGCTGCCGAGCGCGCGCGCCGTGGTGCGCCGCCCGTCCGGTGCGACGAGCGGCGTCGCGGCGCCCAGCGCAAGTCGCACGACGTCGAAGCGGGCGAGCAGCGCGCGCACGTCGTCGCGGCGAAACGCCTCGCGATGCATCTCGTCGCAGGCGGTGCAGTCGGGCGTCTCGAACAGCAGCGCCAGCGGCTTGCCGCCCGCCTTGCGGCGCAGGTCGTATGGCGGCCGGAGCAGGAAGGGCTCGTCGTGCAGCGCGCCGTGCGTCGCGGGCGCAGCATGCGCGGCCAGGTAATCGCCCAGCGTCTGGTGCGCTTCGCCATGCGCCGCGACGTACGCCAGCACCAGGCGCATCCGCGCAGGCGGCACGTAGCCGTTGAGGCGCGCCACGACGTTGCCGCGCTCGTCGAAGAACAGCAGCGTCGGCGTGAACTGGATGCCCAGCGTGCGGGCCAGCGCCTTCTCGGAGCGCACCGTGCCGTCGAGCCAGGTGGTCTCGCGATCGCCCCACAGGTCGAGCGCAACCGCCACGAAGCTTCGCTGCATCGTGTCGACGATGTCGCGCTGGGAAAAGTTGTCCGCCATCAGCTTGCCGCAATACGGGCAGCCTTCCTGGCCGAAATAGGCGACGAGGCGCTTGCCATCGCGCGCGGCGTCGGCCACGTCCTCGCGAAAATCGAGGAACGTGTTGGCGAACCAGTGCGGAATGTCGCTCGCCGAGTACGCCGGCGCCTGGGCACACGCGTCCGCCATGGCGAGGAGCAGCAGCAGGACGATGAGCCACCATCGTTTCATCCCGCGATGGTAGCCGAGCGCGGCAGTCGGCGGCACGGCTTCTATAATCATGGCCATGACGAGCTTCGAGACACCGCTCGCACCGCTTGCCGACGGCGACGTCGAGCGACTCGAGGCGTTGGTGTCCGCGCCACCGCTCGCCGGTCGGGCGCTCTCCGCGGACGCGCTGCAAGGCATGTTCGTTGCGATCGCGATCGGCCCGGACGAACAGGCACCCGCGCGCTGGCTCGAAGCTGCGCTCGGCGACGACGAGGATGCAGCGCCAGCGCCTGCCAGCGACGAGCTGGTCGGCTTGCTCACGCGCTTTCGCGAGGACACCGCGCGTCGCGTGCACGACGGCTCGCTGTCGCTGCTGCTGTATTCGCTGCGCCGCGGACGACCCGACTACACCACCTGGTGTCGCGGGTTCATGGCGGGTGTCGAGCTGTCAGAAGCGGGTTGGTACGACGCCGCCGATCCGGAGGAAGTCGACGAGCTGCTGTTCCCCATCGTCGTGCTCGCGGACGAGCTGACGCCCGAGGAGCGCAACGGCTACACGCCGGCGGCGTGGCGCAAGCTCGTGCTCGATGCCGAAGCCGGTCTCGACGACAGCATCGCCCGCCTGCGCGATTACTGGGCCATCGTGCGAAATCCGCCGCAGACCGTCCGGCTCGCGGGTCCCCGGGTCGGCCGCAACGATCCGTGTCCATGCGGCAGCGGCCGCAAGCACAAGCAGTGCTGCGGCCGTTGACGCTGCCGCATTGCCATCGCCAACGCACGGCCCGTCGCTCCTGCTACCCCACGACGTGTGCCGCCGGCGCCGCGAGCGCAAGCGGTGTCGCGCCGACCGCGTAGTCGATGCCATCGCGCAGCGGCGCACCGGTGAGCGCGAGCAAGGCTGCCAGCACCACCGCGAACAGCAGGTCGTCCACGTGCGGCATGCTGCCCACGGAGCGGCGCACGGGCTCGCGCATGCGAGCGGCGCGCTCCCGGAACGAAAGGCGGTTGGCGTCGGCCGAAACGGCTTCGAATGCGAGCTGCATTGTCATGTCCTGCTCCTGAGGCTGGTGCGGAAGTGTTGCCAGTCTAGGAGGGCCACGGCGGCGCGACAATCGATTCCTTTTCGGGCAAACTGTGAGGAATATTCACAGGAGCATGCTCGCCGATGTCCCGCCTTCCGGCCATGCAGGCGTTGCGCGCCTTCGACGCCGCCGCGCGGCTCTCGAGCCTGTCGCGCGCAGCCGAAAGCCTGCACCTCACGCACGGTGCGATCAGCCACCAGATCAAGGCGCTCGAGGCCGAGCTCGGCGTGGCGCTGGTCGAGCGCGCCGGGCGCGGCATCCGGCTCACCGAAGAGGGCGAGCGCTTCGCCGCACGCGTGCGCGAAGCGCTGGACCGGCTCGCCGAAGCGGTGCGCGACGTCACCGACAAGTCCAATCCGCGCCGCATTCGCGTGAGCGTCGTGCCCTCGTTTGCCGCGCGCTGGCTGTTGCCGCGCATCGGCCGCTTCATCGCAGCGCACCCGGATATCGACCTCGACGTGCGCGCGACGCTCGTGCTCGTCGATTTCCAGCGGGACGACGTGGACTTCGCCGTGCGTCACGGGCGCGGCGACTGGCCCGGCGTGGTTGCCGAGCCGATGTTCGAGGAAACCTACTTTCCGGTGTGCAGCCCGCGGCTCGCGGGCGGACGGCTGCCGGCCAGGCCCGCGGATCTGGCGCACCATGTCCTGCTGCGCGGCGAGGGCGAGCCGTGGACGCCATGGTTTCGGGCCGCAGGCCTCGACTGGCCCGAGCCCACCCGCGGTGCGATGTTCAACGATTCGTCGCACATGGTCCAGGCGGCGGCCGAGGGCCAGGGCATCGCGCTCGCGCGTGAATCGCTGCTCGGCAACGACCTTCGCACCGGTGCGCTGGTACGGCTGTTCGACATCAGCATTCCCGCGCCGCGCCGCTTCTTCTTCGTCTATCCGCCGCGCATGGCGCAGGCACCCAAGCTCGCGCTCTTCCGCACCTGGCTGTTCGCCGAGCTCGCTGCCGATCGAACGCTCGCCATTGGCGGCACGTCGAGCGTGCGAGCGCGCAAACGCGCCCGCACGCGCGACGTGCGCTAGGGCGTGCCGCCGGATCCGTGCTGGCTGCCCGTGCCCGAGGTCGACGTGCTTCCGCTGCTCCCCTGCGTGCCGCTGCCTCGCGTTTCCCGTGACGCGCCGCTGGGTGCGCCAGCCGCGTCGCTGCCCGAGGCGCCGCCGCTGCTCACCGTGCCCTGATACGTGCTGCCGCTGCCGGCGTCGCGCACTTCGAGCCTGCGTCCGCGTTGCGGGCGCTGCGGCATCGGCAGCTCGATCTCCAGCACGCCGTTGCGGAACGTCGCGTTGGCTGCATCGATGTCGATGCCTTCGGGCAGCGGGATCGTGCGGTAGAAGCTGCCGTACGAGCGCTCGCTGTGGTAGTAGCCCTGGTCGCGCCGCTCCGACTGCTGCGTGCGCTCGCCGCGGATGATGACCGCTTCGGGCTCGATCTCCACGTTGACGTCGTTGCGATCGACACCCGGCAGGTCGGCCTGGATCATGAGCTTGCCATTGCGCTCGGCAATCTCGATGTGCGGCGACCACAGGCTCGGCGCACCGCCCGCGGCGCCTGCGCCTGCGCCACGGCTCATTTCTTCCGGAAAGAAATTCCGACCCATGCCAAAACTTTCGAACAGCCGATCCATTTCCTCGGTGATGCGCTGGATGGCCGAGAACGGCCCGAGCGCCTGAGCGCCGCCGCCGGAGCGCGCGGGCATCCGCGATGCGCCACGCGCCGCCGGCATGCCGTAGCCGCCGCGGCCTTCGCGCTCGTCCTGGCCGCCCGCGCGCAACGCTCCACCACTGCGGCCCGAGCCGCCCTGCGCGTAAGCGCTCTGCTGGCCGGAGGCGCCGTGGGCGCCGTAGCCGCCTTGCTGCTCGCTGCCTTGCCCGCGTTGTGCGCCGGTCGAGCCTTGTTGCGACGTGCCGAACGCCTGCGCGCGCTCGCCGCTTTGCTGCCGCGATGATTCGTTGGCCATGATGTTCTCCTGCAGATCGAACGGAATGTGACGTGCCGGACCGCGGTCGCGGCCCGACGTTGAACAGGAGCAAGCGCGATACCAGGCAGGCGGATGGGCGCTACGCCCGTGCGTCGAGCTCGCCCCAGCGGGTGAACTTCTCCGCGAGCAGGCGCTCCAGCTCGGCGGCACGCGCGCGATCCGCTTTCATGCGGGCCGGATCCTCGCGGTGGTACTCGGCGCTGCACATGCGCTCGCTCAAGGCATGCTGCTCGCGCTCGAGCGCTTCGAGCTCGCCGGGCAGCGCTTCGAGCTCGCGCTGCTCCCACGTGCTCAGGCGCTTGCGCGCGTTCGTGCGCGGCACGCGTGGCGCTGTCACCACAGCCTTGGCCGGAGCGGCCGCCGCAGCGGGAGCGGGCCGCTGCGCGAGCCAGTCGCTGTAGCCGCCCACGTATTCTCGCCACATGCCGTCGCCCTCGGCGGCAAGCGTGTGCGTGACGACGTTGTCCAGGAACCGCCGGTCGTGGCTCACCAGCAACAGCGTGCCTTCGTACGTCTGCAGCGTGGATTCGAGCAGCTCGAGGGATTCGATGTCGAGATCGTTCGTCGGCTCGTCCATGACCAGCAGGTTGGCCGGCTGCGCGAAGAGCCGCGCGAGCAGCAGCCGATTGCGCTCGCCGCCCGACAGCGTCTTCACCGGCGCCTGCGCACGCGCCGCGGGGAACAGGAATGCGTCGAGATACGACAGCACATGCTGGCGCCCGGCGGTCGTCTCGATCCACTCGGAGCCGGGGCTGATCGTCTCGACCAGCGTGCGCGCAGGGTCGAGCGCCGCGCGCATCTGATCGAAGTACGCGACCGACAGCCGCGTGCCCAGGCGCACGTCTCCCGCATCCGGCGTGAGCGTGCCCAGGATCAGCTTGAGCAGGGTCGACTTGCCCGCGCCGTTGGGGCCGATGAGGCCGAGGCGATCGCCGCGCATCAGGCGCAGCGACAAGTCACGCACCACGGTGCGCGCGCCGAATGCCTTCGACACGTGCTCGAGCTCGGCGACCAGGCGGCCCGACCGCTCGCCCGGGTCGAGTGCGAGCGTGATGGAGGACAGCCGCTCGCGCCGCGCGGCACGCGCGCTGCGCAATGCCTCCAGCCTGCGCACGCGTCCCTCGTTGCGCGTGCGGCGCGCTTCGACGCCCTTGCGGATCCACGCTTCTTCCTGCGCCCAGAACTTGTCGAACTTGCGGCTCGCCGTGGCTTCGGCGGCGAGCTCGTCGGACTTGCGCGCCTCGTACGCCGCGAAATTGCCCGGGTACGAGCGCAACAGCCCGCGGTCGAGCTCGACGATGCGCGTCACGACCCGGTCGAGGAATGCACGATCGTGCGTGATCACGATGGACGTGCGGGCCTGGCGCACCAGGTCCTCGAGCAGGAGGATGCCGTCGACGTCCAGATGGTTGGTCGGCTCGTCGAGCAGGAGCAGATCCGGCGCGAGCGCGAACGCGGCCGCGAGCGCCGCACGCTTGCGCTCGCCGCCCGACGCCGACTGCGGTGCGGCCGCCTGGTCGAGCCCGAAGCGGTGCAGGTATTCGACCAGGCGCGCTTCGGCGCGCCAGCGGTCGCGCTCGTCGTGCACGTCCGCGATGCCGCCCCGCAGCGCCGCGCTCTCGCGCAGCGTGGACGCCGGCGGCAAGACGGGCTCCTGCTCGACCAGCACCACGCTCGCCCCGTCCCGGCGCTGGATCGCGCCGTCATCGAGATCGAGCCTGCCGGCGATCGCCTGCAGCAGGGATGATTTGCCCGTGCCGTTGCGGCCGATCAGGCCGATGCGCTCGCCCTCCTGCACGACGAGCGAGGCACGGTCGAGCAGCGGGTGCAGGCCGAACGCAAGCTCGGCGTCGGCGATGGCGAGGAGCGTCATGCCGCGATCAGAACAGCGACGGGGTCGGCTCGCGCACCACGGGTGCGGCGGCTTCGGCCGCTTCGCCCTCGGGCATCAGGCCGCCCACGCGCACGCCGAGCAGCCGGATGCGGCGCGTCAGCGGAACACGCTTGAGGCATTCGCCCGCCGCACGGCGGATGGCCTGCGCATCGTGCGTCGGCTGCGCGATCGTCTGGTCGCGCGTCACCGTCTTGAAGTTGTCGTAGCGCAGCTTCAGGCCGATGGTGCGGCCGACGTAGCCCTTGCGCCGCAGGTCGTCGCTGACGCCTTCGCAAAGCTCGGTGAAGATGCGCGACAACGCATCGCGATCGCGCCCGGCCGAAAGATCGCGCTCGAACGTGGTCTCGCGGCTGATCGACTTCGGCTCGCTGAAGGTGACCACGGGCCGCTCGTCGCGCCCGTGCGCCGCGTCGTTGAGCCAGGCGCCGTAGTGCGTTCCGAACTGCTCGACCAGCATCGCCCGGTCGGCCGCGGCCAGCTCGCCGATCGTGCGGATGCCCAGTGCTTCGAGCCGCGCGGCGGATTTGGGTCCGATGCCGTTGATGCGCCGCGCCGGCAGGGGCCAGATCCGCTCGGTCACGTCGCCGGGGCGCACGATGGTCAGTCCGTCGGGCTTGTCGAGCTCCGAGGCGATCTTGGCGAGCAGCTTGTTCGGCGCCACCGCGATGGAGCAGCTGAGCCCCGTGGCCGCGCGCACCGCGTGCTTGAGCGCCCGTGCCACCTTGCGCGCCTTGTCCCATGGATCCGGGTGCTCCGTATCGGCGCGGTCCGGAGGGTCGACGTGCGTCAGGTCGAGGTAGATCTCGTCGATGCCCCGATCCTCGACCAGCGGCGCGAGCGTGCGCACGGCCGCCTTGAATAGCCGCGAGTACCGCCGGTACTCATCGAAGTCGACCGGAAGCAGCACCGTGTCGGGAGCGAGCGCGGCCGCCTTCATCAGGCTCATCGCCGAGCGCAAGCCGAACGCACGTGCCTCGTAGGTCGCCGTGGTCGCCACGCCGCGCCCGACGTAACCCCGCAGCGTGGAAAAGCGCCGGTGGATGACGCCGGTCGCAGGATCGACGTGCGCTTCCGGCTGGTGCCGCCGGCCGCCGCCGATCACGACCGCCTTGCCCCTGAGCTCCGGGTAGCGCAGCAACTCCACCGACGCATAGAACGCGTCCATGTCGAGATGGGCGATGAGGCGCTGCGGACCGGACATGGCAGCCGTCGAGTGTAAGCGATGGTGCAGTGGCAGCGGCGCCCCCGTCGAGGCTGCCGCCGTTCGTCGGCGCGGGCTCAGGTTCCGGCACCGGCTGTCGAAAACCGTCGTGAGGCCCCGCTTGCGGGCGGCGAAAGCCGGTTCGCGCGTCCTAACCCCTGATGGATGCAAGGATGCCTCGACCCGCAGCACGGTAGTCGCAACACCCAGGAAGGCTGCGTCCGGTCACCCCCCCGTGCCGGGCGCAGCCGACCTGACTTCGCGGCCCGCGTTTGGCGCCAGCGATTACCAGCGCTGCACCGGCACGGTCGAGATCGCGTTCATCGGCGATCCTTCGATCACCTTGCGGCTGATGGCCACGTACACCAGCGTGTTGCGCTTGGCGTCGAAGATGCGCACCACCTTGGTGTTCTTGAAGAAGACCGACGTGCTTTCGCTGAACACGTTCTCCTCGTGGGGCAGCTTGTCGGGCAAGGCGATCGGGCCGACCTGGCGGCACGCGATGGAAAAGCGCGACGGGTCTTCGGCGAGCCCCAGCGAGCCCGAGATGCCGCCCGTGCGCGCCTGGCTGATGTGGCACGCCACGCCCGGCACCCGCGGATCGTCGAACGCATAGACGCAGATGCGATCGTTCGCGCCGAACAGGCGGAACGTGGTGGACGTGCAGCCGACCTCTTCGGCGTGCGCCACCGGCATCAACGCCATTGCGATTCCTGCCATCCAACCCAACATGCTGTTCTCCTTGCTATAATTGCACCCGTCGCCGCCGGCCATCCACGGGCCCGCGGCGTTTGTTTTGACCGCCTCCGAAATCGCCCCCGACCTTGCGCGCGACGTCGCCACGCGGCGCACGTTCGCCATCATCTCCCACCCGGATGCGGGCAAGACCACGCTCACCGAAAAGCTGCTGCTCTTCGGCGGCGCGATCCAGCTCGCCGGCACGGTGAAGTCGCGCAAGAGCGCGCGCCACGCCACGTCCGACTGGATGGAGGTGGAAAAGCAGCGCGGCATCTCCGTGACGAGCTCGGTGATGCAGTTTCCGTACGCGGGCCATACGATCAACCTGCTCGACACGCCGGGCCACCAGGACTTCTCCGAGGACACGTACCGGGTCCTCACGGCCGTCGACGCCGCGGTGATGGTGATCGACGCCGCGAAGGGGGTTGAAGAGCAGACGATCAAGCTCCTCGAAGTGTGCCGCCTGCGCGCCACGCCGATCATCACGTTCGTGAACAAGATGGACCGCGAGGTGCGCGAGCCGCTGGCGCTGCTCGAGGAGATCGAATCGGTGCTGCGCATCGATTGCGCGCCGGTGACCTGGCCGATCGGCATGGGCAAGGCTTTCCGCGGCGTCTATCACCTGCTCACCGACCGGTTCCTGCGCTTCACGCCCGGCGAAGAGCGGCGCAGCGACGAGACGGAGCTCATCCAGGGACTCGACAATCCCCGGCTGCGTGAGCTGTTCCCCGACGAGATGACGGCGCTGCATCGCGACGTCGATCTGATCCGCGGGGCCGCGCCGCCGTTCGATCTGGCGGAGTTCCTCGCGGGCCGCCAGACACCCGTGTTCTTCGGCTCGGGCATCAACAATTTTGGCGTGCAGGAGATCCTGCAGGCGCTGGTCGAATGGGCGCCCCCGCCGCAATCGCGCGACGGCAGCATCCGCGTGGTGGAGCCCGCCGAGGCGGCGTTCTCGGGCTTCGTGTTCAAGATCCAGGCGAACATGGACCCGCGCCACCGCGATCGCATCGCGTTCTTCCGCGTGTGCTCGGGCCGCTACACGCCCGGGATGAAGGTGCGTCACTTGCGCGCTGCGCGCGAGATGAAGCTCGCCAACGCGCTGACATTCATGGCGAACGAGCGCGTCATGAGCGAGGAAGCGGTCGCGGGCGACATCATCGGCATCCACAACCACGGCCAGCTGCAGATCGGCGACACGCTCACGGAAGGCGAAGCGCTCTCCTACAAGGGCATACCGTACTTCGCCCCGGAGCTGTTCAACGTCGCGCGGCCGCGCGACCCGTTCAAGACCAAGCAGCTGTCCAAGGGCTTGCAGGAGCTCGGCGAGGAAGGTGCGATCCAGGTCTTCGAGAAGGTGTACGACCACGCGCTGCTGCTCGGCGCGGTCGGCCAGTTGCAGTTCGAGGTGGTCGCGGACCGGCTCGCACGGGAATACAAGGCCGATGCGATCTTCGAGTCGGCCGGCATCGCCACCGCGCGCTGGCTGACGTTTCCCGACGAAGGCATGCGCAAGGAGTTCGAGCGCATGCAGGGCGGGCAGCTCGCCACCGACGTCGACGGCAACCCCGTCTACCTCGCGCCCAACAAGTACAACCTGCAGGTCACGATGGAGCGCTGGCCGCGCATCGGCTTCCATGCCACGCGCGAGCACGGCGCGGTGCTGGCGCACGACTGACGCACGCCCGGCCGGGCACCCAGGCGCTGCATTCGGGGCGCATCATCGTTGCTTTGGTCGCCGGGACGCCTGGAGGACGAGCATGGAGACGCGCCTGCTGGAAGAGTGGAAGGTCAACCTGGACCTGCTGAAATTCTACGAAACGCTCAAGCAGCAGCGCTTCGCGCATTTCCTCAGCATCCAGACCGCCTTCCTCGCGATCTTCGGCCTGCTCGCGAAGGAAGCCATCGGCGTGTTCTCGCTCGTCACGCTGGCCGCGCTTGCCGTGATCCCCGTGGCGCCGCTGGTGATCGCGTTCTACTTCACGCGGCTCGATGCGCGCGGACGCGCCTTCGTCGACACGGCCAACACGCGACTTCTGCTCATCGAGGAGGAGTGGCGTGAGCGCGACACCGACAACGCATTCTCCACGTACACGCAGCAGTTCGGGCTGCTGTCACGCCGCGATGCGGGCCTGGTCGACCGGTACGTGCAAGCGCGCGGCGTAGCGCAGGACCCGTACCCGGTGCTCGTCACGGCTCCGTCGGCTCACGCCTCCGAGTCGGCGATCATCCGCCTGTTCCTCTGGCTCTGGTTGATCCTGTTCAGCGCGGGGCTCGTGCACCTGGCGTGGCATCTGTTGCATCCGCAGTGGCGGCCGTAAAGAAAAAAGCCCGGGCGTGCCCGGGCTCTCGACTCACTCGCGTCGACCTAGCGGTCGTTCGTCTTGCGCGCTGCGTCGTCGGCCGCATCCTCGACGTTGCCGACGCCCTTCTGCACCTTGCCTTCGACCTGCTTCGCGACGCCCTTGACCTGCTGCGTCGTGTCGCCGGTCGCGTTGCCGAACTGCTCCTGCGCCTTGCCGGTGACGTCCTTGGCCGTACCCTTCACCTGGTTCGTGTTCATGCGTGGTCTCCAATCTGCGCGGAAGAATCCGCAGCCCTCATTGTCGCCATTCACGCACGCTGACAGCACCGGCGAACGTCCGAATTGCCTGTAGGCCGAATCCCGCAACCAAGTTGCACACCCGTCAAACGCCGGCCTTGGCGAGGATCACCACGGAGACGCCCTGCGCAGGCGCGCCGTCATCCGCGTTCTGATACGAGTGCGCGACATTGCCTGGAAATGCGAGGACGTCGCCGGATACGAGATCGTGCCGGTCGCCCGCCACGAAGATCGTCACGCGACCGGCGAGGCAGGTGAAGAACTCACGGGTGCCCGGCAAATGGGGCGTGCCGCGCATCGAGGCGCGCGGCTCGAAGTCCATGATCGTCAACATCTCCTCCGGCACCGGCTCCGGCACCAGCGGCCGCAGCGTCACGCCTCGCCCCTTCGTCTGCGCCGCGATGTCGGCCGCGCTCCATTGACGGACTTTCGCGCGTGGCGCGCCGAGCAGCTCGTCGATCGGCACGCCAAGCGCGCCCGCCACCTTCACGAGCACGGCAAGCGACGGGTTGCCTTCACCTGATTCGAGGTTCGCGATCGTCGAGCGCGGCACGCCGGCGCTGCGCGCCAGAGCGTCCTGCGTCAGCGCGCGCGCATGGCGCAGGCTGCCGAGATTGCGCGCCAGATGCGCGGCTACGTTCGCGGGAGCGTCCATCGGTTGACTTTCCGCCAATGCATTGGACAACGCGCTTCGGAATGCGGATGCGCGCACCTACCATCGGTGCACGAAAGGAGAACATCGCATGAACGCATCCCGTCTTTCACCCGCACAGGGCGCAGACGCTACCACGAACCTCGACCTGCTGCCCGGCCTGCGCGTCGCGGTGACGGGCGGCACCTCCGGCCTCGGACACGCGCTGGTCGCGGCGCTCGTGGGGCATCGTGCACACGTCGCCTTCATCGCGCGCAACCGTGAGGCGCTGCAGCGCGCGCAGGCGCGCTTTCCCGGTGCGCACGCGATCGCCGCCGATGTCGCGCGCAAGGAGGACATCCATCCGGCAGCGCTGCAGATCACGGGGCTGCTCGGCGGCCTCGACGTGCTGGTCAACAACGCATCGTCGCTCGGCCCGGTCCCGCTCGCGCTGCTGGGCGACACCGAATGCGAGGCGTTCGAGCAGGCGCTCGGCACCAACGTGCTCGGGCCGTTCCGACTGACCCGCGCGCTCCTGGGCGCGCTCGCCGCTTCGGCGCGCGAAGGACGTGGCGCAGTCGTGGTCAACGTCTCCAGCGACGCCGCACGCCAGCCCTATCCCGGCTGGGGAGCGTACGGCGCGAGCAAGGCGGCACTGCTGCACATGACACGCATCTGGGATGAGGAAGCACGCGAGGACGGCATCCGCTTCCTGTCCATCGACCCGGGCGACATGGATACCCCGCTGCATGCGCTTGCCGTGCCGGATGCCGACCGCGCGACCCTCAAGGCGCCGGCGCACGCGGCCGCCGAGATCGTGCAGGCCATCGCGGCCGCGTTGCCGGGGCCGCCGGCGGCACGGGGTCATCGTCATGCGGCGCCGACGTTCGGGCTGCGCGGCGACGCCGACGCAGCGTGGGGACCGGCATGAGAACCGCGACGCGACCGGCACCCCTGCGCGTGCCGCACGCTGCATCGTCGACCACGGCGCGATTGCCGCCGCTCGAGCCGGCGCGCGACCCGCAGCAGCGCCGCGCCGATGCGCGCCTGCTCGTCGCGCATGCCGACGGCACGCAGCTGCACGCGCCGCGGGCGACGTGGTACGCGCACCTGGCACCCGGGGACGTCGTCATCGGCAACGATGCGGCGACGCTGCCGGCGAGCCTGTTCGCGCGCCATGTGCCGACCAACCGCGCCGTCGAGATCCGTCTTGCGGGCCACGCGCCGCGAGCCGTCGACGGCGCACTCCGGTTTGCCGCCCTGATCTTCGGGGCGGGCGACTGGCGCACGCCGACGGAAGAGCGTGCCCAGCCACCGGCGCTCGCGTCCGACGATGTGCTGGCGTGCGGCGAGGTCACCCTGGTCGTCGAAGCCTCGCTCGGCCACCCGCGCCTGGTCCTGCTGCGCTTCCCGCGCGACGACGCGCTCGCCTGGAGTCTGCTGGCGCGCGCGGGCCATCCGGTGCAATACGCGCACTTGCGCAGCGCGCTGGCGCCATGGGATGTCGCCACCCCGATCGCCAGCCGCCCGTTCGCGTTCGAGGCGCCGTCCGCCGGGTTCGTACTCGACTGGCGCAGCGTGCACGCGCTGCGCGTGCGCGGCATCGCATTCGCCACGCTGACGCACGCGGCAGGGTTGTCATCCACGGGAGACGAAGCTCTGGACGCGCGCCTGCCGTTCGACGAGCCGTACGTGATCCCGCTTGCGACGGCGCAGGCGATTGCGCGCGCGCAGGCACGGCAGGGCCGCATCGTGGCGATCGGAACGAGCGTCGTGCGCGCACTCGAGCACGCTGCGGCGGGCACGCCAAGCGTCCACGCGGGCGCCGGCATCGCGCGCCAGCGCATTGGACCCTCGACGCGGCTGTCGCTGGTCGACGCGCTGCTGACGGGCACGCATGAGCCTGCGACGAGCCATTTCGAGCTGCTGCGCGCATTCGTGCCCGACGAGACGCTCGCCCGGGCGCACCGCGCGATGGCGGCCCGCGGCTATCGGACGCACGAATTCGGCGACTCCATGCTGCTGTTCCGCCCGGCACGCTGAACGCGCCGCACGGCGCTGCCTGCGAACGCCTTGCCACGCGCCCAGTCCAAGCCGTGACTCATCGACGGTATCAGGAGACGGCATGGAAGAAACCGAACGCTTCGACGCAGGCGAGCTCACGCGTCCCGTGGATCCGCGCGAGCGCCAGGGCCGCCCCGCATGGATCGGCGCCCTGCTGGTGGCGCTGGTCATCTGCGTGGCTGTCGGCGGCTGGTATGCGTGGACGCGGCGCGCCGCGCCACCCGCGCCACAGGCCGCCGTCGAGCCGCCGAGCGCGCCGGCGGTTGCGCCGCAGCCGAACCTGGCCCCGCCGGTGCGCCATCCGGTCGAGGCGATCGCGCCGCCCGCCGCGGAGACGAAGCCCCTGCCCGCGCTCGGAGAAAGCGACGCGGCGCTGCACGATGCGCTCGCGCCGCTGGTCGCGGGCAACGCATTCGACGCGTTGTTCTATCCCGACCGGATCGCGCGCCGCTTCGTCGCCACGGTGGACAACCTGCCGCGCCAGACGATCTCGGCGGACGTGCGGCCGGTCCGTCCCGCGCCCGGCACGCTGGCCGTGATCGGTCCGGACGACGCGCGGCAGATCGGGCTCGACAACGCGCAGCGCTATGCGCCGTACGTGCGCGCGCTCACGAGCGTCGACAGCCATCAGCTCGTCGGCGCCTACGTGCATTTCTATCCGCTGCTCCAGCAGGCGTACCGCGAGCTGGGCTATCCGAACGGCTACTTCAACGACCGGCTGGTCGACGTCATCGACAACCTGCTCGCCGCGCCGACCATCGACGGCCCGGTGACCCTGGCCCAGCCGAAAGTGCTCTACCAGTTCGCCGACCCCGCGCTCGAGTCCCTTTCGGCGGGACAGAAGACGATGATCCGCATGGGACCCGAGAACGAGGCGAAGGTGAAGGCCAAGCTGCGGGAGATTCGCCGGCTCATCGCGGCGCAGAAGCCGAACGGCTGACCGGGGGCGCCGGCCCGCGGGACGTCGCGGCCGACCGATGCGCCGCGGCCGCGCTCCATGCGGCGCAGCGCCTGGACGGCTGCGCTCAGCCCGCTCCGGGCCGCGCGCGTCGCGCCGGCACGTTGGCCACACGCGGGGTCGTGGGCGTCTTGCCGGGCCAGTCGAACAGGGCGCCAAGCGCCTGGCGATAGTCGTCGCTGCCCATGCGCATGCTGTTGTTGTGGGTGCCGCCTTCGACGAGCAACAGCTGCTTGGGACCGCGCGCGGCTTCGTAGAGCATCTTCGAGAAGCGCGCCGGCACATAGCGGTCGGCTTCGCCGTGCACGACCAGCACCGGCAGGCGCACCTGGGCGATCTTGTCGATCGAGTCGAACTTCTGCGACAGGATCCATTGCACCGGCAGCCATTCGTACGACAGCGCGCGGGCGATGTCGGCCAGCGAGGTGAAGGTGGATTCGACGATGAGGCCGCGTGCCGGCACGGGGCCCTCGCGGGCGGACAGCCAGGCGGCAAGATCGATGGCGATGGCGCCGCCAAGCGAATGGCCATAGATGTAGCGCTTGGCCGGGTCGGGCTCGAGCTCGGTCAGGCGCTCCCAGCCCGCCCGCGCATCCTCGTAGACCGTCGCCTCGGACGGCATGCCGCCGTCGCTGCGGCCGAAGCCGCGATAGTCGATCGCGAGCACCGAATAGCCGAAGTCGTGCAACTGCTCGATGCGATAGAGCTGGCCCGTGAGGTTCCAGCGCGACCCGTGCAGGTAGAGCAGCGCGGGTGCGCCTCGCTGCTCGGCCGGCCACCACCACGCGTGCACCCGCTGGACCTTGCCCTCCACGGTCACGGGGAGATCCATTTCGTTGACGCCGGCGGGCAACCCGCTGAACCAGCTGGCGTCGCCGGGCACGACGCGAAACGTCAGCTCGCGCTCCTTTTCGGCGAGCTGCGCGCAGCCCGCGGCCGCCAGCGCGGCGCTGACCCCGAGCACCACACCGACCTTCATCCAGCGTGCCCGCAGCCACGCCAGCAACCGCATCATCATCTCGTGCTCCACATCCTTGAAGCTGCCCGCCAACCCGGCAGGCGCGTTGAACAGACGCCGCAAGCCCGTGTCGGTTCCTTCACGCGAGCCACTTCAACGCGAAAGCCATGCCAAAGGACGACAAGTCGCCTGCGAGCGACCCTGGCGATCTCAGCGATCGGCGCGGGCGCCCGACAGGCGCACGATCTTCTCCCACTTCACGATGTCGTCCTGCAGGTACTTGGTGAACGCGTCGGGCGTCTGGACCATCGCGACCGCCCCCTGCCTGGCCCACTCGGCCTGGACGTCCGGGCGCGAGACGATCTTCGTGATCTCCGCGTTGAGGCGCGCGACGATGGGCGCAGGCGTGCCCTTGGGCGCCATGAGGCCCAGCCAGATCACCGCGTCGTAGCCCGGCACGCCGGCTTCGGACAACGTCGGCACGTCAGGCATGACCGCCGAGCGCTGGAGGCCGCTCGTGGCCAGGGCGCGGACCTTCCCTGCCTTGACGTGCTCGCTCATCACCGTGACCGCGTCGAACATCATCTCGACCTGGCCGCCGAGCACCCCGGTGCGCGCACCGGAGCTCTCCTTGTAGGGGACGTGCACGATGTCGAGCCCCGCCATCGACTTGAACAGCTCGCCGGCCATGTGATACGGCGTGCCCGGACCCGACGAGGCGTAGTTGAGCTTGCCGGGATTCGCCTTGGCCAGCGCGATCAGCTCCTGCAGCGTGTTGGCCTTGACAGCCGGGTTCACGACCAGCACGAGATCCGAATAGTTGATCGGCGCGACGGCCACGAAGTCGCGCATCAGGGCGAACGGCTTGTTCGCCATCAGGGACTCGTTCACGGTGTGCGTGTTCGACATCAGCAGCAGCGTGTAGCCGTCGGGCGCGCTCTTGGCGACCAGGTCCGTGCCGACCACCGACCCTCCGCCCGGGCGGTCTTCGACAACGAACGGCTGGCCCATGCTTTCCTGCAGCCGCTGCGCAAGGAAGCGCGCGTAGACGTCGGCCGGTCCCCCCGCGGCGAACGGGACCACGATCTTCACGGGCCGGGCGGGATAGTCCTGGGCCACCGCGGCGCCGCCGACGAGCAACAGCAGCACGGCGAGCCGTGCGAGCAGTCGATGCATGGTTGCCTCCTTCGCGATCAGCCGCGGAATACTACCGTCTTGCTGCCGTTGAGGAACACCCGGCGCTCGACGTGGTATTTGACCGCCCGGGCGAGCGTGACGCACTCCACGTCGCGGCCGAGCGCCGCCATGGCATCGGCGTCCATCATGTAGTCCACCCGCGCGACGTCCTGCTCGATGATCGGCCCTTCGTCCAGGTCCGTCGTGACGTAGTGCGCCGTGGCGCCGATCACCTTCACGCCGCGCAGGTAGGCCTGGTGGTACGGCTTGGCTCCCTTGAAGCTCGGCAGGAACGAGTGGTGGATGTTGATGGCGCGGCCCTCGAGCTTGCGGCACAGGTCGTTCGACAGGATCTGCATGTAGCGCGCCAGCACGACGAGCTCGGCACCCGTCTCCTCGATCAGCGTCCAGAGCTTGGCTTCCTGGGCGGCGCGCGTCTGCGGCGTGACCGGCAGGTGATGGAACGGCACGTCGTGCGCGGCGGCAAGGCGATACGTGTCGCGGTGATTGGACACGATCGCCACGGGGTCCATGGCGAGCGCGCCGATCCGGTAGCGGTACAGCAGGTCGTTGAGGCAATGGTCGAACTTCGATACGAGGATCAGCACCCGCGGCCGCGCGTGCGCATCGTGGAGAGCCCATTGCATGCCATGGCTTGCCGCGATCGGGTCGAAGGCGCGTGCGAGGTCCGCTGCGGCCGGGGCCCCCGCGAGATGCTCGAAGGCGACCCGCATCATGAAGCGGTGCGTCTCGCCGTCGCCGAACTGCGCGGACTCGAGGATGTTGCAGTCGTGCGATGCGAGGAACGTGCCGACCGCGCCCACGATGCCGGGGCGATCCGTGCAGGAGAGGGTCAGGATCGAGCGTGGGGTCGTCGCGGTCATGGCGAGCGGTGCATCAGGAGAGCCGCATGCGGCTGCCGCCTGGATCGTACAGGGGCTGCGCCACGATCGTTGCGGCGCGTCGCTCGCCGAGGATCTCGACCGCCAAATGCGGTGCGCCGTCCTGCAGCGTCGCTGGAACGTACGCAAGCGCGAGCGAGCGTCCGACGGCATGGCCATAGCCGCCCGACGTCACCCAGCCGATGACGGCATCGTCGCACCACACGGGCTCATCGCCAGCGGCATCCGCGTCGGCCGCGTCGACCACCAGCGTGACCAGGCGTCGCGCCGGCCCGGCCGCGCGCAAGCGCAGCGCAGCCTCGCGGCCGATGAATGCAGGCTTGCGCCAGTCGATCCGCCGCTCGAGCCCGGCCTCCACCGCATCGTAGATCGGTCGATATTCGCGCGCCCAGGTGCCGAAGCCCTTCTCGAGGCGCAGGCTGTTGAGCGCCCGCGCGCCGAAGGGCCGCAGACGCAGCGGCGCGCCGGCGTCGGCCAGCGCGTCGTACACGCGGCGTTCGTCGTCACGCGCCATCCACAGCTCGTAGCCGAGCTCGCCGGTGAAGGAGATGCGCACCGCCGTCACCGCGGCGCCGGCGACATGGAGGTGCCGCACGCCGAGGAACGGCAATGCCGCGTTCGACACGTCCTCGCTGCACACCCGCGCGAGCAGCTCGCGCGCGTGCGGGCCTGCCAGCGCGAGGCCGAACAGGTCGTCGCGGCACGAGCGCACGCTCACGCCGGTGGCGGGAAGTGCCGCCTCGAAGGCGCGCAAGTGCACGCCTTCGGCAACGCCGGAACCGAACAGCAGGTAACGGCCGTCGCCGCAATTGGCGAGCGTGAAATCGCCCGCGAGCTTGCCGTTGTGCGCGAGCAGCGGTGCCAGCCCGATGCGGCCTGCGCGCGGCGGCGACACGGCGAACACCGCGTCGAGCCACGACGGGGCGTCGCGACCGGTCACCTCGTAGCGCGCGAACGTGACGGCGTCGAGGAGTCCGGCGCCGGTGCGCACCGCCCGGCATTCCTCACCTACGCTTGCGTGCGCATTGGAGCGCCGGTAGGTGGGCTCTTCGACCGCGGGCATGCCCGGGGGCGCGAACCACAACGGGTATTCCCACCCGTACGCCGCGCCGAACACCGCGTTATGCGCGACGTGCGCGGCGTGGATCGGAGTGGTGCCGAGCGGCCGCCCTGCAGGCAGCTCCTCGTTGGGAAAGCGGATCGTGAACCGGCGCCCGTAGTTCTCGGTGACCTTCGCGCGCGTGTACGCGGGCGTCGCCCATGCGCCGAAGCGCCCGACGTCCATGGCGAACACGTCGAAGCCCGGATCGCCGTCGGTCATCCAGTTGGCGAGCGCAAGCCCGACGCCGCCGGCCTGGCTGAAGCCCGCCATGACCGCGCATGCGGCCCAGTAGTTGGGCACGCCGCGCACCGGGCCGACGAGCGGATTGCCGTCAGGCGCGAAAGTGAAGGGACCGTTGACCACGCGCTTGATGCCCGCGCGCGCCAGCGGTGGAAAATGGGTGAAGCCGACCTCGAGGCTCTGCGCGATGCGGTCGAGATCCGGTGGCAGCAGCGCATGGCTGAAATCCCACGGCGTCTCGTGCTCGGCCCATGGCACGCCGGCACGCTCGTACGTGCCGATCAGCATGCCGCGGCCTTCCTGCCGCATGTAGATCTCGCCTTCGAAGTCGATCACGTGCAGGACTTCGGTGGGCGAGGCGACGACCTCGGGAATGTCGCCGGTGACGATGTACTGGTGCTCCATCGCGAGCAGCGGCAGCGTCACGCCCACCATGCGACCCACCTCGCGCGCCCACAGGCCGGCCGCGTTGACGACATGCTCGGCGATGAAGTCGCCGTCGGTGGTTTGCACGTGCCATTCACCGCCCGGCGTGCGCGCGATGGCCGTGACGCGCGTGTGGCGATGCACCGTCGCGCCGAGCGCCCGTGCCGCCTTCGCGTACGCGTTGGTGACGCCGGCAGGATCGGCGTGGCCTTCGAGCGGCGCGTACAGCGCGCCGAGGAAATGGCGCGGGTCGAGCAATGGGAAGCGCCGTGCGGCCTCCTGCGCATCGATGAGCGCCATGTCGAGCCCCAGGATGCGCCCGCGCGCGAGCGCGACCTTGAGGTAATCCATGCGCTGCGGCGTGCCGGCCAGGTGGATGCCGCCGGTGATGTGCACGCCGCACGACTGGCCGGACGCCTGCTCGATCTCGCGATAGAGGTTGATCGTGTACTGCTGCAGCTTCGCGACGTTCGGATCGCTGTTGTGCGTGTGCATGCCGCCCGCGGCGTGCCACGTGGAGCCCGACGTGAGCTCGTCGCGCTCGAGCAGGACGACGTCGCGCCAGCCCGCCCGGGCCAGGTGATAGAGCACGCTCACGCCCACGACGCCGCCGCCGATGACGATGGCGCGGGCGGTGGTTGTCATAAAACCTGCTCGAGAAACGCCCGCGTGCGCGCCTCGCGCGGATGGGCGAGGATCTGCGCCGGCGGCCCGTCCTCGACGATGACACCCTGGTCGGTGAAGTAGACGTGGTGCGCGATCTCGCGGGCGAACGCCATCTCATGGGTCACCACGATCGACGTCATGCCTTCCAGCACGAGCTGGCGGATCGTCAGCAGCACGTCCTTCACGGTCTCCGGATCGAGCGCCGCGGTCACCTCGTCGAACAGCATCACGGATGGGCGCATCGCGAGCGCGCGCGCGATGGCCACGCGCTGCTGCTGCCCCCCGGAAAGCTCGCCGGGATAGCTGTCCTCCTTGCCCTGGAGACGCACCTTGGCCAGCAGGGCGCGGGCGCGCGCCTCCACTTCGTCCTTCGGCTGCCGCAGCACGCGCACCGGCGCCATCATGACGTTCTCGAGCGCCGTGCGATGCGGAAAGAGGTTGTATTGCTGGAACACGATCGACACGTCCTTGCGCAGCGCGACCATCTGCGCATCGGTGCGCAGCGTGTGAACGGCATGGGCGCCGACGAACACCTCGCCCCGGTCGACCGCCACGAGGCCGTTGATGCAGCGAAGCAGCGTCGACTTGCCCGATCCGGACGGACCGATGATGCACACCGCTTCGCCGGGCGCCACGTCGAACGAAACGCCTTTGAGCACCTCGACGGCACCGAACGACTTGTGCACGTCGATGATGCGCACCGCGGGACTTGCGCCCGCCTGCCGGTCCAAGGGCGCGGTGGCCGTCATCGCGGGCTCGCGCGCGGCACGTCGACGATGCGGGGCGCGTGGCCGGTCGCCGCGAGAAAACGCTCGAGGTCGGTGTGCGACACGATCATCGTCGCGGTGTTGACCAGCGGATGGGCCTGCACCGCCGGTGCGTCCCACAGGGCGCGGTCGATCACGAATTCCACCGCACCATCGGCGTCGTTGCACAGCGCGAGCAGGCTCACCGACCCGGGCGTGATGTGCAGATGGCGGGCGAGTCGATCGGGCGACGCGAACCCCAGGCGTCCCGCGTCGAGCGCGATCCCGAGCGCGGCAAGATCGACGGCCACGTCGTGCGGCACGGTGACGAGGAAGTGCCGCGCGCCCTTCCTGTCGCGCAGGAACAGGTTCTTGGTCTTGGCGCCGGGCAGCGGCGGCACGAGACGCTCGGATTCCTCCACCGTCATCACCGCGGGATGTTCGTGCCGCGGCACCACGATGCCGTGGCGCGCCAGGAACGCATCCAGCGCAGCGCTCATCGCTCCACCAGCCGCGCCTCGAGCCTGCGCGTCAGGCGCGCGATCGGATAGCAGTACACGAAGAACCACAGAAGCACGTAGCTGTAGATCGGGATGAGCAAGTCGGTGCGGCCTTCGGCGTTGGTGACGCGGCCGACGAGCGTCATGACTTCGGCGACGCCGACGATCGAAGCGAGCGTCGTGGCCATCGTCAGGATCGCATACCAGTTCATCCACGGCGGCAACATGCGCCGCACGCACTGCGGCAGGATGATCAGCCACAGCGTCTGCCGACGGGTGAAAGCCAGCGAGCGCGCCGCCTCCCATTGCGCAGTGGGGATCGACTGCACCGCGCCGCGCAGGATCTCCGCGACGTTCGCCATGATCGGCAGCGCCAGGCCGAGCGTGGCCTTGACCCAATCGGGGATGGGCACGACGCGGCCGTTCCAGTGGAATTCGAACGGCAGCAGGTACATCACGAAGAAGAGCAACACGAGCCAGGGGGCGTTGCGGAAGAACTGCATGACGATCCACGAGCCGTTGCGCAGCGTCCTGCGGGACGACAGCCTGGCGAGCCCGAGTAGCGCGCCGGCGAGCGTGCCCACGAGCATGGCCCCCGCACTGATGACGAGATTGAACACGAAGCCTTCGGCCAGCAGCGGCGTCCATTTGACGAGCAGCGCGAAAACGCCGGGTTTGGCCGCGGGCGCCTGCAACTGGGCGAGCGCGACTGACGCGACGAGCGCGCACGCGAGTGCCATGCCCGTGCGGCCGCCGAACACGGATCCGGTGCGCAGCGCGTTCACTGGCCGAATCCCGGCACGCGCAGGCGCCGCTCGAGCCATTGCATGACCTCGTTGATGAGGCCGACGATGCCGACGTAGGCGATCAGCAGGACGACCATCATCTCGGGCACGTTCACCTGCTCGGACCACACCTGCGCCGACATGTACAGAAGCTCCGGCACGGCGATGGCGTACGCGAGCGTGGTGGTCTTGACGAGGTTCACCAGATTGCTGGTCATCGCCGGCATGGTGACACGCACCGCGAGCGGCAGAACGACCAGCATGTACGTTTGCAGGCGCGAGAAGCCGAGCGACTCGGCCGCCTCCACGGTGGTGCGCGGCACCGCTTCGATGCCGGCGCGAAAGATCTCGGCGGCGAACGCGCTTTCGAGCAGCGTGAGCGAGACCACCGCCCAGCCGAACGATCCGAGGATCGGTGCGCCACCGAACCTCGGCAGCACCGGGCCCAGTGCGAAATAGAAGAAGTACAGCTGCACGAGCGGCGGCGTGTTGCGGAACAGCTCGACGAAGCCCGCGACCGCGCGCCGCACGAGCGCGGAGCGCCCACCGCGCAGCCAGGCCAGGAGCGCGCCGAGCGCGAGGCTGCCGGCGAGGCAGTACGCCGACAGCTCCAGCGTGGTCAGGAAGCCCTTGATGAAGCGCGTACGGTCGTACGCGTCGTAGAAGATCGTGAGCTTGATGCCGGTGGTCTGGTGCAGCCACGCGAACCAGTGGGCGATCTCATCCACGCGCGCGCCTCGCCACGGCGCCGCGGTCCGCAACGAAGCATGCGCGGACCATGCGGCGCCTCAAGCGCGCGGCTCTACTTGCTCGCCGCCTGCTGCTGCTCGACCAGGAAGGGCGACTGGGGAATGCCCCACTTCTTCTCCAGGTCCAGGATGAAGCCGCTCTTGTGCCAGCTCTTCACCACGTCGCTCATGTACGCCGCGAACTTGGTGTCTTCCTTGCGCACCGCCAGGCCCCAGGGCTCGGGATCGATCGACGGCACGACCATCGCATAGTCGGCCCACTTGGGCTCGCTCGCGATGCCCGCGAAGAACGTGTTGTCGAACACCATCCCGACGCAGTTCCCGCCCTCGAGGGCGGCCAGCGCCTCGGTCACGCCCTTGAACACCACGAGCTGCGCGCCGAATTCCTCGCCGGTGCGGCGGTTGTAGTAGGCACCCTGCACCGCGCAGACGGGCTTGCCCTTGAGATCCGACCAATTCTTGATGCCGGACGTCTTCTTGGCGAACACGTTGGCGGCGCCCGCGTAGTAGTACGGCTGCGGGATGCCCACGACCTCGGCGCGATCGGGCTTGTACGCCATCGTCGCGATCATGAGGTCGATGCGGCCCTGCTTGAGGAACTCCATGCGGTTCGCGGCGATGACGGGCACGAGCTCGAGCTGCACGCCCAGGCGCTTGGCGACGTCCTGCGCGAGGTCGATCTCCAGGCCGACGATCTTGCCCGAAGGGTCGGTGAAGCCGAACGGCTTGTAGTCGGCCTTCACGCCGACGACGATCTTGTTCTTCTGCTTGATGCTCGCCAGCGTGTCGACCTGCCCGAGCGCGGCGCTGGCCGCGCCGGCGAGGACGATCAGTGCGGCAAGTCGCATCCAGGCTGCAAATGTTCGCATTCGTGTCCTCCGTAGATGGCGCGCGGTGCGCTAGGATAAGCGATCGGGCGCCGTGATGTAAGCGCCGGCGCACCCCACGGCGGCCCCGTTTGAACTATTCGATCTTCTCGCTCGCCCGCAACGCGGCGACCTATCACCAAAACTGGCCGCTCGCCTGGCGCAGTCCGGCGCCCAAGGCCCGCTACGACGCGATCGTCATCGGCGGCGGCGGACACGGCCTCGCGACGGCCTATTACCTTGCGAAAGAGCACGGCATCGCGAACGTCGCGGTGATCGAGAAAGCATGGCTCGGCGGCGGCAACACCGGCCGCAACACCACGATCGTGCGGTCGAACTACCACCTCGATCCCAACGCGCATTTCTACGAGTTCTCGCTCAAGCTCTGGGAATCGCTGTCGCAGGCGCTCAATTTCAACGTGATGTACAGCGCGCGCGGCGTGCTGAACCTCGTGCACTCGCCAGCCGAGCTCGACGCCGCGATGCGACGCGGAAACGCCATGCGGCTCAACGGGATCGACGCCGAATTCCTCTCCCGCGACGACATCGCGCGCCGCATTCCGAATCTCGATTGCTCCGCGGACGCCCGCTTCCCGATTCTCGGGGGCTTGCTGCAGCCGCGCGGCGGCACGGTGCGCCACGATGCGGTGGCGTGGGGCTACGCGCGCGCAGCCGACGCGCTCGGCGTGGACATCATCCAGCAGTGCGAAGTCACGGGCATCCGCGTCGACGGCGGCGCGGTGTCGGGCGTGGAGACGTCGAAGGGCTTCATCGCCAGCCGGCGCGTCGGCCTGGCGGTGGCGGGACATTCGGGACACGTCGGCGCCATGGCGGGGCTGCGGCTGCCGATCGAATCGCACGTGCTGCAAGCGATGGTCTCCGAGCCCATCAAGCCGATTCTCGATACGGTGGTCACATCGGGCGCCGTGCACTTCTACATCAGCCAGTCGGACAAGGGCGAGCTCGTCATGGGCGGCGACCTCGACTTCTACAACTCCTATGCGCAGCGCGGCAACCTGCCGATCATCGAGCACGTCGTGGGCGCGTGCCTCGCGCTATTCCCCAGCTTTGCGCGCCTGAAGCTGCTGCGCACGTGGGGCGGCATCATGGACATGACGATGGACGGCAGCCCGATCATCGCGACGCTTCCCGTGAAAGGCCTCACGATGACGGGCGGATGGTGCTATGGCGGCTTCAAGGCGACGCCGGCCTCGGGCTGGCTGCATGCCTACACCATGGCGCGCGGCGAGCCGCACCCGCTCAACGCTGCCTTCACCCTCGAGCGCTTCGCGCAGGGCCGCATGATCGACGAGAAAGGCGCCGGGCCGTACGCCTGGGCGCATTAGATGAGCCGCTCCTCGCACGCGCGCGCCGCCGCCGCCGCATCGACATGCTGCTGATCCCCTGCCCGTGGTGCGGCCCGCGCAACCAGGTGGAGTTCACCTATGGCGGCGACGCGACGGTGAAGCGACCTGCCTTCGATGCGCCCGCCACCGAATGGTTCGACTATGTCTACCTGCGTGGCAACCCGCGCGGGCCGCACGATGAGCTGTGGGCGCACAGCGCCGGTTGCCGGCGCTGGTTCCGTGTGACGCGGGACACCCGCACGCACGACATCCTGGGCAGCGCGATGCTGCACGGTGCTGCACCCTCCGAGGGCGCATGACGCAGCCGTTCCGGCTTGCATCCGGCGGCGCGATCGATCGCACGCGGCTGCTGCATTTCCGCTATGACGAAAGGGCGCTGACCGGCTACGCCGGCGACACGCTCGCCGCCGCGCTGCTGGCCAACGGCGTGCACCTGTGCGCACGCAGCTTCAAGTATCACCGGCCTCGCGGCATCGTCAGCGCAGGCGCCGAGGAGCCGAACGCGCTCGTGCAGCTCGACGTCGGCGCGCGCACCGAGCCCAACGCGCGCGCAACGCAGGTCGAGCTCTACGAGGGCCTCGTCGCGCGCAGCCAGAATTGCTGGCCGTCGGTGCGCTTCGACGCGGGTGCCTTCACCGGCCTGCTCGCGCCCCTGCTGCCCGCCGGTTTCTATTACAAGACGTTCATGTGGCCCGGCACGCCGCGCGGATGGCTGTTCTACGAGCACTGGATTCGCCGTGCGGCCGGGATGGGTCGTGGCGCGACCGCCGCGGATCCCGATCGCTACGCGCATCGTCACGCGCACTGCGACGTCCTGGTGATCGGCGCGGGGCCCGCAGGGCTAGCCGCAGCGCGTGCCGCAGCGGCCAGCGGGGCACGCGTCATCGCATGCGACGAGCATGCGACGCCCGGCGGCAACCTGCGCGGCACGTCCGGCACGATCGACGGGCAGCCGGCTGCCGCCTGGACGAGCGGCGTCGTGCGCGCACTGGCAGACCAGTCGCACGTAACGCTGCTGCCCCGTACGACCGCGTTCGGCTATTACGACCACAACCTCGTCGGCCTGTGCGAGCGCATCGTGGGCGATGCGGCGGATGCGCCGCGCGAGCGGCTGTGGCACGTGCGCGCGCGGCACGTGATCTTGGCCACGGGTGCGCACGAGCGTCCTGTTGCCTACGCAGGCAACGATCTGCCGGGCACGCTGCTCGCGGGCAGCGCACGCGCGTATGTCGAGCGCTACGCCGTGCAGCCGGGCCGCCGCGCCGTCGTGTTCACCAACAACGACAGCGCGTACGATGCCGCGCTCGCCTTGCACGCCGCGGGCGTCGAGATCGCCGCGATCGTCGATGCGCGTGCTGCATCGCCGGAGCCATCCGCGCTGGTCCGCCGCGCACGCGAGGCGGCGCTGCCGATCGCCGAGGCCTCGGTCATCACGACCGCACATGGCCGGCTGCACGTGCAGGGCGTCGAGGTGGCACCGCGCAGCGGTGGCCGCGCCCGACGCATGGACTGCGACCTCGTGTGCGTCTCGGGCGGATGGAACCCGGCGGTCCATCTGCATTCGCAGTCGCGCGGGACGTTGCGTTACGACGACGCGCTGGCGGCGTTCGTGCCCGATCGTGCGCTGCAGGCGTCGGCGGCGGCGGGCGCGGCGAACGGCGCGCTCGCGCTCGACGTTGCGCTGGCGCAGGGCCACGCCGCCGGCGTCGACGCGGTGTCACGGCTCGGCTTGCGGGCGAGCGCGATTGCACCGCCTGCAGCAGCGTCGGGCACCGCGCGACCGCTCGAGCCGCTGTGGTCCGTGCCCGCTCCGAGCAAGCGCGCCAAGGCGTTCGTGGACTGGCAGAACGACGTGACGGTGAACGACATCGCGGTTGGCGCACGCGAAGGCTATACGTCCGTCGAGCATCTGAAGCGCTACACCACCCTCGGCATGGGGACCGACCAGGGCAAGACCAGCAACATCGTCGGTCTCGCGCTGCTGGCACAGGGCCTCGAGCGCCCGATTCCGTCGGTCGGCACGACGACGTTCCGGCCGCCTTATACGCCGGTCACGCTGGGCACGTTCAGCGGCGCCGAGCGGGGGCACCACGTGGAGCCCACGCGCCATTCGGCGTTGCACGACTGGCATGCCGCGCACGGCGCACGCTTCGTCACGGCCGGGCTGTGGCTGCGCCCGCACTCCTATGCGCGTGCCGGCGAGACGAGCGACGATGCCGCGAACCGCGAAGCGCTGAACGTGCGCCGCAACGTCGGCCTGGTGGACGTCTCGACGCTCGGCAAGATCGAGTTGCAGGGGCGCGATGTCGCGCGCTTCCTCGATCGCGTGTACATCAACCGCTGGGACAATCTGGCGATTGGACGATGCCGCTACGGCGTCATGCTGCGTGACGACGGCATCGTGCTCGACGACGGCACGACCTCGCGCCTGGCCGACACGCACTACCTGATGACCACCACGACGGTGAACGCCGTGCGCGTGATGCAGCACCTGGAGAGCCTGTTGCAGGTCGACTGGCCCGATCTCGAGGTCTACGTGACGTCGGTCACCGAGAACTGGACGGCGGCTGCGCTCTCCGGTCCCAAGGCGCGCGGGGTGCTTGCGCACCTGGTCGACATCGACGTCGGCAACGCGGCGTTCCCGTTCCTCGCCGTCGGCGAATGCAACGTGCGCACGGCCGCGGGCGACGTGCCCGCACGCCTTTTCCGCATGAGCTACTCGGGCGAGCTGGCGTACGAGATTCACGTGCCGGCCGATCGTGGCGTGGCGATGTGGGAAGCGGTGCTCGCAGCGGGCGCATCGTCGGGCATCATGCCGTACGGCACCGAGGCGATGAGCACGCTGCGCATCGAGAAGGGCCACGTCGTCGTCGGCGCCGAAGCGGACGGCCGCACCACCGCCGACGACCTCGGCATGGGCAAGCTCGTCAATGCGAACAAGTGGTGCATCGGCAAGCCACTGCTCGCGCGCGACGCGCTCGTCGCCCCCGACCGCTGGCAGCTCGTCGGGCTCACGTCGGCCGATCCGGCCACGCCCATCCCGCGCGGTGCCAAGCTGGTCGAAGATCCGGACCGCCCGCCGCCCAATCCCATGCTGGGTCACGTCACGTCGTGGTGCTGGAGCCCGAACCTCGAGACGTGGATCGCGCTCGCGCTGCTCCGCGGCGGGCGCGCGCGCCATGGTGAAACGCTCTGGGCCGTCTCGCCCCTCGCCGGCGCGCGCGCTCAGGTGAAGGTCGGCCCGCCGGTGCTCGTCGATCCCGAGGGAGCGCGGCTGCGTGTCTGAGACCACGCGCCACGCGGGCGACGACGCGGCACGCAACGCCGCCGTCAGGCTCGCGCACGTCGGCATCGGAGCGGCGTGGAACGTCCAGGGCGCCGGCGTCGCTGCGACGGTCGCGACATTGTTCGGGGTGACGCTCGACGACACGCCGAACACCGTGACGTCGACGGGCGCCATCGACGCCCTGTGGCTCGGACCCGCGTCGTGGCTGCTGGTGAGCGGCACGGCGCCGCCCGGAGACTTCGCAGCCTGCCGCACCGCCGTTCAAGCTGCGGGCGGGGCGCTCTTCGACGTGTCAGCCAGTCGCGTCGCCGTTGCAGTGAGCGGCGCACGGACGCTCGACGTGCTGGCCGCGGGCTGCCCGCTCGACCTCCACCCGGACGTGTTCACGCCCGGACGGTGCGCCCAGTCCGTCTTCGGCCGCGTGAGCGCGCTGTACTGTCGAGCGCCGACCGGCATTGTCGTGCTGGTCCCACGCAGCTTCGGTCGTGACGTGTGGCATGGGCTTCGTGAGGCGGCGCGCGAATATGGTTACGTGGAGCAGGCCGCGCAACCATGGCGCGCGCCGTACGGGGTGTAATGCACATTCAGCTCCACGGGAACGGGCTGTTGCTGACCGGATGCAGCTTGCCCTGCTCGTAGCGCGAGAAGCGGAACGGCTCGAGCAGCTTGCTCGGTGTGCCGGTGAGCTCGCCTGCAACGAGCTCGCCCACGCCGAGCATCTTGAAGCCATGGTTGGAATCGGCGATCACGTACACGTTGTCGCGGAAGCGGTCGAACACGGGGAAGCTGTCCGGCGTGAAGCAGCCGATGCCGCCCGAGGGCTCCTGCTTGTACAGGTCGTGGCGGCCTTCGAAGCGCTTCTGGCAGAAGGCGAGCGCCGAGGTCCACATGTCGGCGAAGTTGTCGGTGACCACGAACTCCGGTGACTGGGGACCGTACGGATCGACGCGCACGTCGTCCGGATCGGGCTCGACCACCGCGGGCATTGCCCCACCCTGCACGCCGCCGAAGTGGAAGTCGGGCTTGTAGTAGAGGCCCCACAGCGCTTCGGTGATGAGGCGCCCGTCGCGGTCCGAGTAGAGCGGCACGTCGGTGTCGACGTGGATCACCGGCGGCATGCGGCCGTCGTTGGTCTTTTGCACGTCCGGGTCGACGCCGAGCGTTCCTTCCTGCAGCGCCATGTAATGCCACATGCGCACGTTCTCGTGCACCCGCCCGTCCCGCCCCTTGACGCTGATCGCGCGCGGCAGGTCGAGCAGGTTCCACAGCCGGTTGATCCACGGGCCGACGGCGATGACCAGCTCGTCGCAGGCGATCGTGCCGCTGGACGTCTCCACCGCGGCGATCGCCTCGCTGCCCGCGTCGCTGCGAAAGCCCGTCACCGTCACGCCATCGATGATCTCCACGCCGGCCGCGCGCGCCTTGGCCGCGAGCCCGTGCATCGACGCCTGGTTGTTCGCGTAGCCACCACGCTTTTCGTGCAGCACCGACGTGATGCCGGCGGCCTGCCAGTCGTCGAGCAGCCCGCGCATGTACTTGCGCGAGTCGGCTTCACCTTCGACGAACGTCGACTCGTAGCCGATCGCCTTCTGCTGCTCGTAGATCGTGCCGACCTGCTCGCGCATCACCTCCGGGCTGATCTGCATGTAGCCGACCGGATGGTAGTGATACGCCGCCGGATCGCGCTCCCACACCGACACGGAATGCGCCATCAGCTCGCGCATCGCCGGCTGGTAGTAGTTGTTGCGCACGACGCCGCAGGCGATGCCGCTCGCGCCGGCTGCCACGCCGGTCTTGTCGAGCACGACGATGCGGGCGCCGTTGGCACCGACCGTGTGGCCGGCCGCTGCCAGGCGCTGAGCAAGATGCAGCCCGGTGGACAGGCCGTGGATGCCCGCGCCGACGATGACGCAGCGAGCGGAGGCCGGCAGGAGGCTCATGGCAGGGCGATGCGCAAGGAGTAAGGAGGAATGATGGCCCGCGCAGCAGCGCATGGCCCCTCTGGATGCGACGCCGGATGACGCGCAGGCGACGTTGCGCGCAGCAGCGCGACTTGCTCGTCAGGCGGACGGCGCCATCTGCGGGTACGCCAGGGACGCTCCCGTCTCGGCATCGAAGACATGCAGATGACGCGCCGAAGCGGTCAGCGTCACGCGGTCATCGATCCGCACCGGCTCGTCGCGCGGAACGCGCGCGGTGACCGAGCCGGCGGGCACCCGGACGTGCACGTACTGCTCGGAGCCGAGCATCTCGACCACCTCGACGCTTCCCTGCACCACGACGTCGGCGTCGGCCCGCTCGTCGCCGCGCGACAGCGCCAGCCGCTCGGGCCGGATGGCGATGATGACCGGTCCACCGTCGGGTACGTCGATCGGCAAGCCGGGCTCGGCCGGCAGGCGCGCATGCACGCCGCCGCCGGCGAGCCGCAGCGACCCTCCGCTGCGCTCGAGGCGGCAGGTGAGGAATCCCATCGCAGGCGTGCCGATGAACGACGCGACGAACTGGTTGGCGGGCCGGTCGTAGAGCTCGCCCGGCGTGCCGACCTGCTGGATCCGCCCGCCGCTCATGACGACGATGCGATCGCCCATGGTGAGCGCCTCCACCTGGTCGTGGGTCACGTACACGGCGGTGGCAGTCACGGCCCGATGCACCTTGAGGATTTCGGCGCGCATCTGCACGCGTAAATGCGCGTCGAGATTCGACAGCGGCTCATCGAGCAGGAACACGGCCGGGTCGCGCACGATCGCTCGGCCGAGCGCCACGCGCTGGCGCTGGCCGCCCGAGAGCTGCCGCGGCCGGCGCGCGAGCAGCGGCTCGATCGCCAGCAGCACGGCCGTGCGCCGCACGCGCTCGTCGATCGCGGCTCGCGGCAGGTCGCGCCGCCGCAGCCCGAAGGCCATGTTGTCGTAGACCGTCATGTGCGGGTAGAGGCCATAGTTCTGGAACACCATGGCGATGTCGCGATCGCCGACGTCGACGTCGTTGACCCGCACGTCGTCGAACAGCACGTCGCCTGCGCTCACGTGCTCCAGTCCCGCGATGATGCGCAACAGCGTCGTCTTGCCCGAACCCGACGGACCGACCAGCACGACGAACTCGCGGTCGGCGATCTCGAGGCTGCAGTCGGCGACCGCCACGACGTCGTCGTAGCGCTTCTCGATGTTGCGCAGCGAGATGCGCGCCATCGCCTAAGCCTTCGTCCGCCGGACCGGCGCGCGAACCAGAGCGTCATGCACCGGCAATCGCTCCGGAGGTGAGCCCGCGCGCCATCGACCGCTGCACCGCGAAGAACGCGAACATGAGCGGCAACGTGGTGAGGGTGGCGGCCGCCATCATGCCGCCCCAGTCGGTCTTGAACTGGCCGGTGAACGTGACCACCAGCGCCGCGGCGAGCGTCTGCTTGTCCAGCGTCGTGATGAAGCTGAGCGGGAAGATGAGGTTGTTCCACGCTTCCATGAACACGAAAGCCCCCGTCGTGAGCAGGCCGGGAACGATCAGCGGCACCACGATCCGCAGCAGGATCTGCCAGCGCGGATAGCCGTCCACGCGCGCGGATTCCTCGATCTCGATCGGCACCGCGTCGATGAAGGTCTTGAGCATCCAGACCGCGAACGGCAATCCGAAGGTGGCGAACCCCACGACGAGGCCCAGGATCGAATCGAGCAAATGCGCGTGCAGCAGGAGCAGGTATAGCGGCGCCAGGAGCACGACCAGCGGCAGCATGCGCGACACCAGGATGCCGTACGCGACGGATCCGCGCAGGCGAAAGCGCGCGCGCGACAGCGCATAGGCGGCCGGCAGCGCGATCACCACGGCGACGACGGCGGTGGCAAGGCACGTGATGACGGTGTTGGCGAAGAAGGTGACGAAAGGCAGCGTTCCGCCGGCCAGACCGCGGTAGTTGTCGAGCGTCGCGGCGTGCGGCCACCACGTGGGATCGAGCTGTGCCGCCTCGAGCTCGGACTTGAACGACGTGGCGAGCATCCAGTAGACCGGCGCGAGGCTCCACGCCAGCGCCAGCGCCAGAGCAATCGCCTGCACGATGCGCGCGGGCTTCATCGCGTTTGGAGGGTCCGCAGGTAGGCAAGCGCAAAGCCCATCAGCAACACGAACCATACGGCGCCCATGGCCGACGCGTATCCGAAGTCGAAGTTCTCGAACGCGAGCCGGTACACATACACCACCAGCGTCGTCGTCGCATAGCCCGGGCCGCCCTGCGTGGTCGCCCAGATCTTGCCGAAGTCGTTGAAGTTGTTGATCACGACGAGGAGACTGCCCACCAGCAGCCCGTTGCGCAGGAAAGGCAGCTTGACGTGCCAGACCATGCTCCATCCGCGCGCACGATCGACCCGCGCCGACTCCAGCACCTCGTTCGGAATGCCGGCGAGCGCCGCCGAGAGCAGCAGGAAGAAGAACGGGGTCATGGCCCACACGTTGGCGACCATCACTGCCGGCAGCGCGATCGCGGCGTTGTTGAGCCAGGCGATGGGCGCGCGAATGATGCCCGCGTCGAGCAGCAGCGCGTTGATCACGCCGCCATTCTGCAGGTACATGTAGCGGAACAGGAACGCGGTCACCACGAAGGGCACCGCCCACGGCGTCAGCAGCAACGCGCGCACCACGCGCATGCGTGGGCTCGCGTAGTTGTCGACCAGCAGCGCGAGCGCGAGGCCGAGCAGTGCTGCCACCGCGACGCTGCCAAAGGTGTAGATCGCGGTATTCGCGAGCGCCTGCCAGAAGATCGGATCGGTCAGGAGCTGGACATAGTTGGCCGCCCCGACGAAGCGTGGCGGATCGGGCTCGAGGAAGTTGAAATGCTGTCCCGAGAGCACGAGCGCGTACACGACGGGATAGCCGACGACGACGGCGAGCACGCCGACGGTCGGCAACACCATCCAGTCCAGAAATGGCTCCCCCGGTTTCGGCGCTACGCGCCGCTTCCCCTCGAAGGCGGGTGAGCGCCCGCGGGCCGCCGCGCGGCCGCCCGAAGGCGGCCCGCGCTTTTGCCAGCTTCCGGCGGCCCGGCGGCGCTCAGGCATCCGCCCTCGGCCGGCGTCGTGCGTGCGCCACTAGCGCCCGAGCTGCTGCTGGATGGACTTCGCGATCGCGTCGATCGGCTCGGTGCCGGTGACCGCCTGCTGCACGCCGGCCATCACGGCGGTGGCGCCGCTGGTGAACGCGGGTCCGAACGGCGGCCGGGAAATCGTCGGGATGATGTGCGACGAGAAGGCATTGATCACGGGCGTGTCGAGCTTCCGCGCGAGCTCCGGATCAGGAAGCTTGGCGAGCGGCGGCAACGACGCGCCCGCGCCCAGCGTGTACTCACGCAGCGCGGCGGGCGACGTCACGAGATACTGGATGAACGTCCACGCCGCCTTCTTGTGCTTGCTGTCGGCGAAGATCACGAGCTGGTGGCCCCCCTCGAACGTATACGACTTGCCGCTCGGTCCGGTGGGCAGCGTCGTGACGCCCCAGTGCTTGTAGAACTCGGCATCGGGCATCTTGTTCGCGGACTGCATCACGCCCTGGAGCAGCACCTGGTCCCAGATGAACGCGACCTTGTCCTGTGCGGCCAGCGGACGGAACTCACCGATCTTCCGGCCGGGGTCGATGTAGCCCTTCTGCGCGAGCTCGCGCATCCAGGTCAGGTACGCCTTCATTTGCGGCGTGTCGGCGCCCTTGGCGCCTTCGCCGATCGGCGACGCGCCGAACGTCTGCATCCACGGCCAGTTCGACTGCATCGAGAACGTGCGATTGGTCGTGTCTAGGCCGAGCGGAATGACGCCGGGCTGCGTGCGCTTGATCGCCGCGAGCGCGCTCATCAGCGCGTCGATCGTCTTCGGCGGGTTCTCCGGATCGAGCCCGGCCTTCTGCATCAGCGCCTTGTTGTACCAGAAGCCAGCGGGCGCCTGCACCCACGGAAAGGCGATCAGCTGGTTCTTGACACGGAATTGATCGAGCACGCCGGGCTTCAGCGCGCCTTTCACGTCTGCCGTGACGTACGCGTCGAGCGGCTCCAGCTTGCCGGTCTGCGCGACCAGGATGGTGTCGTTGCCCGCCACCTCGGAGACGTCCGGCGGATTCCCCGAGCGCACGCGCAGCACGAGCTGGCGCGCGATCTCGGTGAACGAGATCGCCTCGCTCTTGATCTTGATGTCCGGGTGCGCGGCCTCGAACTCCTTGATGACCTGCTCGATGGCGGGTCGCGTGGTGCCTTCGGCGGCCGCCCAGTTCGCGAACGTGATCTCGACCGGTTCCGCTGCGTTGGCCGGCGCTCCGAGCGCCGACAACCCGAGCGCGACGGCCAGCGCAGCGGCGCGCGCGACCATGCTTTCGAACGGCTTGCGAAGCAACATGGAGCCTCCTGGTGCGAATGCGGTGATGTGCCGCGATCGATTGCGTCCAGTGTAGCCGAGCCGCGCCCGCGCGACACGCGGGCGATGCCCGCGCGCGGTCAGGGGGCGCGCAGCAAGTCCGTCAGCAGGCCCGCGACCGGCCCCGCCTCGCCGAGCCGCGCCACCTGCGCTTGCAGGCGCTGCACGCGCTCGCGGCCGATGACCGGCGTGGCGAGCGCGTGGAACTTGTCGTGCAGCTCCGCATCGTCGAGCGGGTTCTCGGCGCTGCCGCGCGCGACCGTATCGACGGAAGCCAGCGTGCGGCCGTCGGCGAGCGTGACCCGCACGCGCGCCAAGCGCTCGGCCGGGAAACGGCGCGACAGCTCGGGTGCTTCGACCAGCGACGTGGCGCCGAGCAGGCGCGCAACGCGCGCATCGCCAAGCGCGGCCGGCTCGAGCGCGCTTGCGTCCATCGCACCGAACACGAGCGCCGCTGCGACCGGATACGTGATGCTGTACTGCGCTTCGTCGGTCGTGGCAGGACGCGGGCACCGGGACCCGAGCGCGACGGCCTCGGCGAAGCTCTCGATGCGCAGGTGCGTCACTTCGTCTGCCGCGAAGCCATGCTGGCGCCGCAGCTGCAGCGCCGCCTCGATGGCGGGCTGCGCCCAGCGACAGACCGGGTGCGGCTTGAAATATTGCTCGCGGATGCGCCAGCGCATACCCAGATCGGACCACAGCGCGCGCGTCTGCATCGCTTCGACCGTGAGCGCAGGCGCGCCCGTGAAGCCAGCCTGCGCGAGGAGCACCGCGCTGACCCCGGCCTGCGCGCCCCATCCCGACCCGTCCTTCAACATCGTCGGGTGATCGCACACGCGCAACATCTGCCCGCGCGGTCCGAAGTATTCGGCGACGCCCAGCGCGTGCCGCGTTGTCGCGGCGTCGAGCCGAAGCAACCGGGCGCCGATCGCCGCCGCCGCGAGCGCATTCCAGGCGCCGGAACAGTGGTAGTCGGCGACCGTGCCGTGCAGTGCCATGCCGGCGCGCGTGCCGATCTCGTAACCCAGCACGAGGCTCGCCAACAGTTCGCGGCCATCGCAGGCGACAGCGCCGCCGTCGATGAACGCAAGCAGCGCGGGCAGCGCCGCGACGCCGACATGACCCTTGGTGAGCGGATGGCCATCGTGCGCATCGACGGCGTCGATCGTCGTCGCGCCTGCGAAGGCCGCCCCCGCGAGGCCGGCACGGCGTCCGTCGAAGAGGATGCGCGCGCTGCGCGTCGATCCACCGAGCTGCTCGACTGCATACCCGGTCGCAAGCTGTGCCGAGCGCGTGCGACTGCCTGCTGCAGCGACGCCGACCAAATCAAGCAGGCAGCGCCTCGCCTGGAGGACCACGTCCGCCGGCAGATCGGCCCAGGCCAGCTCGTGGATGAACGAAGCTGCATGCGCCGGCGCGTCGCTGCTCGCGCTGCGGTCATCCCGCCCGTCGTTCATTGCCGCCCGCTTGACGGCGCACGCCGATCGCTGGAACCACAACCACTCATGCCGTGACCCCGCCATGCCGTTGCAGCAGCTCGCGCTTGAGCACCTTGCCGCTGGGATTGGTCGGCAGCGCGTCCACGAATACGATGCGACGCGGACGCTTGTAGTTGGCCAGATCGGGACTCGCCTTGCAGAACCCATCCACGGCCGCGGCGGTCAGGCCGGCATCGCGGGGCACGATGAACGCCGTGACCAGGTTGCCCCAGCGCTCGTCCGGAACGCCGACCACTGCGGCCTCGGCAACCCCGGGACAGCGGTACAGCACTTCCTCCACCTCGCGCGGATAGATGTTCTCGCCGCCGGAGACGATCATGTCGTCGACGCGTCCGCGGAAGTAATAGAACCCCTCGTCATCGGTGCTCACGAGGTCCCCCGTGTAGAGCCAGCCTTCCCGCAGCTTCTTCGCCGTCGCGACCGGGTCGTTCCAGTAGCCCCACATGACCTGGGGTCCCCGTACGATCAGCTGCCCGGTCTCGCCGGGCGCCGCATATTCGTCGGGCTTCACGTCGTCCGTGGTGCGATGCGCGATGATGCGCGACCTGGTGATGAGCGTCGGCTTGCCGCACGAGCCCAGGTGCGTGAGCGCGTGCTCGGGATGGAGCAGCAGCGTGAGGCTCGCTTCGGTCATGCCATACCCGTTGAAGATGCTCGGGCAGAACTCCGCGATCACCCGCGCCATCGTGGCGGCAGCGATCGCTGCGCCGCCGGTGGTGATCATCCGCAGCGTGCCAAGATCGAACTCCCTGAAGCGCGGGTGCAGCAGCATCTCCTGGATCTGCGTGGGCACGGCGAACAGCGTGGTCACCCGCTCCGCCGCGATCGCCTCGAGCGTGCGCACGGGGTCGTAGTAGCCCAGCACGACGTTGGTGCCGCCGACCATCATGTGCGGGATGAAGAACGCCTGCATGCCACCCACGTGATAGAGCGGAGCGATGTGCAGCGCCACGTCGGTGTGCCGCAAGCCGTACTCCATGACGCAGTTCATCGCGATCGCGACGTCGTTGATGTGGCTGTGCATGACGCCCTTGGGGCGGCCCGTCGTGCCGGACGTGTAGACGATCGCGGACAGGTGGTCCGACGAGGGAATCGGCCGCGGCCGATGGGTGTCCACCGTCTGCTCGGCGATCGTGTCGAAGTGGTGATGGCCCGCCGGCACATTGGCCGGGTCGTAGGCACAGGAGATGTAGTCGTGGACGCTGCGCAGGCGCTTTTGCACCTCGAGCACGTTCGGCGTGAGATAGCGGCCGTACACCAGCACGCGGGATCCCGAGTCCTGCAGCACGTAGGCCGCCTCGCCGGCCGCAAGGCGAAAGTTGAGCGGCACCGCCACGGCACCGAGCATCTGGCATGCAAAATAGGTCGTGACCGAATTTTCCGAAGTGGTCACGTAGAACGCGACGCGGTCGCTCGGACGCACGCCGAGCTCGGACAGGCCTTCGGCGAAACGGCGCACGCGCGCATACCACTGGCGATACGTCCAGCGGCGATCCTCGAAGATCAGCGCGGTGTGATCGGGATAGCGCTCGGCGGCCTGTACGAAGATGCTGGCAATGTCCATCACGGCGTGCTGGCTGGCGCCCGGCTCTAGAGGCCGGGTCGAATGGCGGGCAGGTCGGCGGCAGCGATGAGGTAGCGCGCCATTTCGGAGGTACCGCCCACGATGGGCAGCGCGCGCGCGTCGCGGTAGATCTGCTCGGCGCGCCCGAATTGCCGGGTGAGGCCTTCGCCGCCGAGGATCTGCACCGTGCGGTCGGCGCAGAACGTCGCCGTTTCGGTGGCCACGAGCTTCGCCATCGCGGCGGGCTTCATCAACGCCTTGCCGGTCATGCCGACATCGTGCAGCTTCGCGGCGCGGTAGGTCAGGAGCTCCGAGGCGTCGATGCGCCAGCTCATGTCGGCGATCTGGCTCCAGATGAGCTGCTTCGATCCGAGCATGTCGCCGAAGGCTTCGCGCCGCTGTGCGTACGCCCGCGCGATGTCGAAGGCGCTGCGCGCCACGCCGAGGCCAGAGCCGCCCAGGATGACGCGCTCGAAGTTGAACATGCCGACCATGATGCGCATGCCCTCGCCCGGCTTGGCGAGCAGGTGATCGGCGGGCACCCGCACGCCGTCGAGTTCGACCTCGCCGACGACGCAGCCGCGCCGGCCCATGAACGTGTAGCGGCGCGGAAATGCGAGCCCGGGCGTGCCGGCCGGGACGACGACCGCGCCCAGTCCCTTGCCGGGTGCCGCAGCGGGGTCGGTCACCCCGTAGACGAGGTAGACGTCCGCCACCGAGGCGTTCGAGATGAAGCGCTTGCGCCCCGTGACGACGTACTCGGCGCGCGCGGCATCGAATTGCAGGGTCGTGCGCAGGCGCGACGTGTCGGAACCTGCATCGGGCTCGGTGACGGCGATGGCGCCGACCATCCGGCCTTCGACGACCGGCCGAAGGTAGCGCTCGCGTACGACAGGCGTCGCGTATCGGTGCAGCGGATAGGCGCACGACAGCGCCGTGGCGATGGTGGTCTCGAAGGCGTAGTTGAGATAGGCCGCCTCCTCCGACAGGATCGTCGCGTGCGTGAGGCCGGGCTTGCGAAGATTGCCGCGGTAAAGGTCGCGAAACAGGAGCGTCAGATAGCCGGCCTCTCCGAGCGCACGCACGACCGCGGCGATGGACGACCAGTCGTCGTGCTCCTCGATCGCCTGCGCTCGCGGCGCCAGCTCGCGCGCCAGGAAGTCCCGCACCTCCGCGCGAAAGGCGCGGTCCTCGTCGTCCAGGACGAAGTCGCGCATGATGTGGGTCAGTCCACCGTGCGCGCCTGCGCGCGCGCAATGCGGTCGATCTCCGCGCGCACGAGCCGCAGGTTGGCGTCCCGCACCGTCGGCAAGCGATAGCGCGCGGTGCGCACGTCGTCATAGTCGAGCCGCGCGGTGAGCAATGTCTCCGCCGTGCCCGCCTTCGCGACGACACGTCCATGCGCGTCGAGCACGCGCGAGCCGCCCCAGAACGTCAGATCACCCTCGCTGCCGACGCGATTGGCCATCACCAGCGGCATCCCGTACGTGAGCGCGTGAAATGCCGTGTTGATCTCCCAGCCGGCCGGATTGTCGAACGTGTCGGCCACGGCCTCCCGCGCGGAGCTGACCGGCACGAGCAGGAGGGTCGCGGCCTGCAGGGCGGCCAGATGCACCAGCGCGGGGTTCCAGGTGTCCGCGCAGATGAGGGAGCTCGCCGTCCACGGGCCGGCGCAGGTAAAGGTACCGACGCGCCGTCCGGCGGCGAAATGCCTGCCGTCGTCGAGCCGGCCGTAGGTGGCGAGGTTCACCTTGCGATGCACGTGGATCACCGCGCCGTCCCGCACGGTCACCGCGGCGTTGTAGAACTGCACTCCGGCCGCTTCCTCGACGAGGCCGAACGTCGTGCACATCGGTCCCGCGGCCGACGCGAGCGTCTTCACGATGCCGCTGTCGGCGCGAAGCGCGATCTCCAGCGCCGCAGCCCCGCCGCCGTGCCCGGTGAGCGAAAGCTCGGGAAAGAGCAGGACGGCCGCTTGCGCGCTGCGAGCGGCCTCGATCACGTCGAGATGCTTGCGCAAATTGGCCGCGACGTCACCCGGAACCGCCGCGACCTGCGCGGCCGCGACGTTGAGCGGCGTGTGCGCGGCCATGACCGTCAGATCAGTCCCTGCTGCTTGAGGAAGGTCTGCGCGACCTCTTCCACGGTCTTCTTGTCGACGTCGACGCTCGCGTTCAAGCGGGCCATCGTGGCGTCGTCGAGCTTCGCCGAGACTGCGTTCAGCGCGTCGGCGATCTTCGGGTTGGCGTCGAGCACCTGCTTGCGCACCACCGGCGTCAGCGCGTACGAGGGAAAGAACCCCTTGTCGTCGCGCAGGACGACGAAGTTGAACGCCGGAATGCGCCCGTCCGTGGCGAAGACGAGGCCCACGTCCACCTGCTTGTCCTTCAACGCCTGGTAGACGAGGCCCGTGTCCATGCGCTTGACGTTGTCGCGCGGGAATTCGAAGCCGTACGCCGCTTCGAGCGGCTTGAGGCCATCGGGACGCGCGTAGAACTCCGCGTTGCTGGCGAACGTGATGTTGGCGCCATCCTTGATCTTCTTCGCGAGGTCGCTGATCGTGGCGATGCCCATCTTCTTGGCGTCGTCGTTGTTCATGGCGAGGCCGTAGGTATTGTTGGCCTTCGACGGGTTGAGCCATACGAGCCCCTTGGCCGCGTCGAGCTGCTTGACCTTCGCGTAGGTGTCGCCCGCGGACATGCGCTCGGCGACCTTGTTGTACGTGATGAGCGACGTACCGGTGTATTCCCAGTACACGTCCACTTGTCCGTTCTCCTGCGCCTGGCGCAGGACCGCGCTGCCCATGCCCGCCTTGACCTCGGGCGTGAAGCCCTTGGCGCGCAGCAGCTGAGCCGTCATCGCGGCCATGATCTGTTGTTCGGTGAAGTTCTTGCCGCCGACGACGATCGGCTGCGCAACGGCGCCCCACGCGCCAAGGCCGAGCAGCAGGCCGGTCGCCAGGATCGAGCATGCGTTTTTGATGTTCATCATTTCCTCCGGATTCACGTTCGATCGACGGCGGATGCCGGCGACTATCGCAGCGGGTTGACTCCGCGCGGGACCAGCCAGAACGATACGGCGCCGACCAGCAGGTCGACGAGCACGGCCAGCAATGCCGTGGGCACGGCGCCCGCGAGCATCATGCCGGGCTCGTTGAGGTCGATGCCCGTGAAGATCAGCTCGCCCAGGCCCCCGCCCCCGATCAGGAACGCGAGCGGTGCCGTGCCGACATTGATCGCCAGGGCCGTGCGGATGCCGGCGAAGGTGACGAACAGCGCGTTCGGAACCTCGACGTGCGCGAGCACCTGCAGCGGGCGCATGCCCATGCCCTCGGCCGCCTCGACGAAGTACGCCGGAACGCCGAGCACGCCGGCATAGGTGTTGCGCACGATCGGCAGCAGCGACGCGATCCACAGCCCGAAGATCGCCGGCAGCGCGCCGATGCCGAGCAGCGTCATCGAAAGCGCGATGACCGCCAGCGTGGGGATCGTGCTGCCGATGTTGAGCGCCTGCATGATCGACTCGGCGGAGCGGCGCATCGCGGGGCGGCTGAGCGCGAGGCCGATCGGCACGCCGGCGAGGATGGCGAGGCCGCCCGAGATCGCCACGAGCCGCACGTGCTGGCGCGTCAGGTAGAAGATGTCGCTCCAGTACTTCGCGATCTGGTCGAACAGTCCGCTGCGCTGGACGAGCAGTCCGAGGGTGAAGGTCGCGATGAACGCGAGCACGAGGACGGTGCGGGCGAGCCAGGACCGCTGCATCGATCAGGACACGTTCTCGACGCCGGTGCGGTAAGTTTCGCGCAGCAGGCGCGTGATGCCCGGCTGCGTGATGTAGCCGGCAAACACGCCGTCCGCGTCCACGCACGCGAGCCAGCGCACGTCGTGCATGAACATGATCGATACCGCCGCCCGCAGGTCCTCGTCGAGCCCGACCGTCGCGGGCAATGGCGTGCTGTGCTTCACCGCGGCGCCCGCCTGGTTGCGGCAGGCATCGCGCCCCAGATAGGCCTGCGGGCGCCCCTGCGGGTCCACCATCACGATGTACTTGTGGTCGCGCTCGGCCATCAGCGCCATTGCGCGCTCCACGTCGTCGGCGGCCGCAACCGTCGGCGACGGCGGCTCGAGCGCTGCTGCGACCTTGACGAGCCGCAGCCGCTTGAGCGTACGGTCGGCGCCCACGAAATCGGCGATGAAGCGATTGGCTGGATGTGCAAGCAGGTTGTCCGGGCTGTCGAACTGCTCGAGCTTGCCCGCACGGAAGATGGCCACCTTGTCCGCCATCTTCACCGCTTCATCGATGTCGTGGCTGACGAACATGACGGTCTTGCGCAAGCGCCGGTGCATCTTCAGGAACTCGTCCTGGATCACCTCGCGGTTGATCGGGTCGATGGCGCCGAACGGCTCGTCCATCAGCAGTACCGGCGGGTCTGCCGCCAGCGCACGCGCGACGCCGACGCGTTGCTGCTGGCCGCCGGAGAGCTCCTTCGGATAACGCTTGAGGAATACGGCGGGCTCGAGGTTGATCGTGGCGAGCAGCTCGGCAGCCCGCGCGCGCGCCTTGGCCATGTCCCAGCCCAGAAGCTTCGGCACGACGCAGATGTTCTGCTCGACGGTCATGTTGGGAAAGAGGCCGATCTGCTGGATCACGTAGCCGATCGTGCGCCGCAACTCGACCGGGTCGTAGTCGTCGGTGTCCTTGCCGTTGATGGTGATCTTTCCCGACGACGGCTGCACGAGGCGGTTGACCATCTTGAGCGTCGTCGTCTTGCCGCAGCCGGACGGCCCCAGCAGCACGCAGATCTCGCCCTCGGGCACTTCCATGCTGATGTTTTGCGCCGCGACGACCGAGCCGGCCGGCGTGTCGAACACCTTGGTCACGTTCTCCAGCTTGATCATCGGCTTCTTGCTCAGGCCGCCGATGTGGCGACGAGCCTCGCGCGAAGCCCGCGCGGCGTGAGCCGCCGCTGCACCCAGAGCAGGCCGTAGTCCGCCGCGATGGCGAGCAGGCTGACCGCCAGCGCGCCGGTGATGAGCTGCCGCGGATCGGTCTGCGATATGCCACGACTGATGAAAGCGCCCAGGCCCCCCGCGCCGATGTACGTGGCGATTGCCGTGATCCCGATGTTGATCACCACCGCGATGCGCACGCCCGCCATGATCACCGGAACCGCAATGGGCAGCTCGACCTGCGAGAGTCGCTGCAGCGGCGCCATGCCCATCCCGCGCGCAGCCTCGCGCAGCGCCGGGTCCACGTTGGTGATCGCGGTGTAGGTGTTGCGGATGATCGGCAGCTGGGAATAGAGCAGGACCGCAATGACGGCGGGCAGATATCCGATGCCCTGCCCGATCTTCGAGAGGACCGGGATCATGATTCCGAACAGCGCGATCGAGGGGATCGTCATGATCATGGCGGCCACGTACAGCACCACGTCGGCCACGCGCTTGTTCTGCGTGATCGCGATGCCGATCGGGACGCCGGTCAGCACTGCGAGCCCGACGGCCACGCCGACGATGGACAGATGCTGCACCGTTCGCTGGCCGATCGCGGGCAGATTGGCAAGGATGAACGCCAACGTTTCCACGGCCCCCTCCGGGTTGCGTCGCCGCAGGCGCGTCGCCCGCGGCGCAAGGATAGCTGCGGCTCACCGCCGCAATTATCACGGATGCGACACCCTGTATCCTAACCCGGACACTGGCCTTGCAGGCGCCGGCGGGCGGAAGGCCGGCGTGCGTCGCGTCGGCGACAGCAGGAGTCGCACGCCGACCGGTCGCAAACAGGACAGGATGCGATAGTCCGCGCCATCCCCACGACACGAGCGTGCCCATGACCGCCCCCGAGAACACGATGTCCCTGCTCGCCCGCCTCGACGCGGGTCCCGTGATCTGCGCCGAGGGTTACGTGTTCGAGCTCGAGCGCCGTGGCTACCTGCAGGCGGGCGCGTTCGTGCCCGAGGTCGTGCTCGAGCACCCGGAAAGCGTGGCGCAGCTGCATCGCGACTTCGTGCATGCCGGGTCGGACGTCGTCGAGGCGCTCACGTATTACGCGCACCGCGAGAAGCTGCGCGTGATCGGCCGGGAGAAGGATCTCGAGCCGATCAACCGGCGCGCGCTCGAGATCGCCCGCGGCGTCGCCCGCGAGACCGGCGCGCTCTTCGCCGGCGACATCTGCAACACCAACGTCTACGACCCTGCCGATGCAGCGACGCACAAGGCCGTGCGCCAGATGTTCGAGGAACAGGTGGGCTGGGCCGTCGATGCGGGCGTGGACTTCGTCATCGGCGAGACGTTCTCATGGGGCGCCGAAGCGCTCATCGCCCTCGACGTCGTGAAGAAGGCGGGACAGACCGCGGTCATCACGCTGGCGATGCACCAGGCCGACGTCACGCGCGAAGGCTGGCGCGTGGGCGAGACGTGCCGCCGCCTGGCCGACGCGGGCGCCGACGTGGTCGGCCTCAATTGCATTCGCGGCCCGGAGACGATGATGCCGCTGCTCGCCGAAGTGCGGCAGAGCGTGCGCTGCCACGTCGCCGCGCTGCCGGTGCCGTTTCGCACCACGCCCGAGCATCCGTCGTTCCAGTCGCTGCACGACGAGCACTACCACCATGCGCCGGGCGGCAAGCCGTTCCCCGTCGCGCTCGATCCCTTCACGTGCAACCGCTTCGAGATCGCTGACTTCGGCCGCGCAGCGCTCGCGCTGGACATCCGCTACCTCGGCGTGTGCTGTGGCGCAGGGCCCCATCACATCCGCGCGCTCGCCGAATCCGTCGGCAAGCATCCGCCGGCGAGCCGCTATTCGCCCGACATGTCGAAGCACGCGTTCCTCGGCACGCACGAGCGCATCGCGAAGGTCCAGAAGGAATACGCGCCCAAGCTCTAGACGTCAGCGCGCGCGGCTCGGGATGGCGTCGGGGACGGCGTAGTAGTCGCCCGCGTCCTCGACGAAGATCTGCAGCGTCGTGCGCAATCCGGTGGGCGGATCGACGCTGCCCGCGGCGATCGACACCAGATCGCCGGCCGTACGCTCCCAGAACAAGCTCGCGCCGCATTGGCCGCAAAAGCCGCGTCGCGCGAAGGCGGATGACGCGAACCAGCGCAGGCCGCCGGCTTCCACGAGCCGCAAAGCGGCCTTCGGCGCCGCGGTGTACGCGGCGAAGTGCCCGTGCGTACGTCGGCACATTTCGCAGTGGCAGAGCACGACGTCGCGCAGCGGTCCTGCCACTTCGTAGCGCACGGCCCCGCAAAGGCATCCGCCGGTGTGGCCGTCATGCGCGGTCGAGTCGACGTTCATGAGGCTCCTCTCGAGGCCGGCGCCGCGGCCGCATGCTGGGCGCGCTCCAGGAGCCGCGGCGCCTCCATGCGCGCGGTCCACTGCGCAAAAGCGTCGGTGGGGCCGCGCCAGCGCAGCGCGTCGATGGAACGGAACACCTTTGCATCGGTGCGAAGCGTCGCGAGCTGCTTGAACAGCAGCGCCTGCTCGTAGCGTTCGCCGAGCACGTTCGGCGGAAACAGCTCGATCGGTCCATGGCGGTTGAGCAATTGCGCGGCCGTCACGGCGCCGATGCCTGTCACGCCGGGATAGCCGTCCGCTGCGTCACCGACCAGCGCGAGAAAATCCGGGATGAGCGCCGGTCCCACGCCGAACTTTTCCTGCACGCCGGCCTCGTCGCGAATTTTCTTGCTGCGCCGGTCGACCTGCACGACCCGGTCGCCGCGCACGCATTGGGCGAGATCCTTGTCCGGAGTCCAGATGCACACCTTGTCCACCTCGCGCCGCGCGGCGGCGAGCGCGGCGGCCGACGCGAGCGCGTCGTCGGCTTCCAGCTCCACCATCGGCCACGTCGCCACGCCCATCGCGACGAGCGCCCTTTCGAGCGGCTCGAACTGCGCACGAAGCACCGCGTCGATGCCGGCACCCGTCTTGTAGCCCGGCCACAGCGCATTGCGAAACGACTCGATCACGTGATCGGTTGCGACGCCGAGATGCGTTGCGCCCTGCTCGACCATCTCGAGCACGCCATTGAGCACGCCTGTCACGGCACCGAATGGCCGATCCTTGCCCTTGTTGAAGCTGCGCAGCCCATAGAAATGGCGGAACAGCTCGTACGTGCCATCGATGAGGTGCACGATCATGCGGTCCGTCGCGGGCGCGATGCGCGCTTGTAGGCGTATGTCCGACGCGAATCTCGGAAATCATTCCCGCAGCGGCCGGAACCAGGGCGCGCCCGCGCTTGCCACACGCTATGCATCCTCATGGAGGTGATTCATGGCACGCTTTGCAATCAAGCCAATCGTCGCTGTTGCAGCCGTCGGTCTTCTCGGCGGATGCGCCACATCGATGGACGTAGGCCCGGGCTATTACCGGTACGACAGCCACATCGCGGGCAGCGAGCCGCGCGTCGTCACGACCGAGCACGCCACCGTGTACCGCGAGCCCGTGACGGTCTACCACGACGCCGTCGTCGCGCCCGCGGCGACCGCGAACGCGCCGGCGCCGACCCTCACGCCGCAGGTCGCCGCGCCACCGAGCGGTGCACCCGCGGTGACGGACACGACCCCGTCGGCAACGTACACGCCAGGCGCGGCCGTCGTGGCACCCGGCCCGACCGTGTACCGCGAGCGCATCACGACGTACCGCGAGCCCGTCGTCGTGTATCGCGACGTCTACCACGCGCCGGACACGGTCTGGGACTTCGGGCCGTCGTACACCGAGCGCGCGCACGGCCAATAGTTCCGGCGCACCCGCGCTGCGAAGGAGCGCCGTGCCGGCCTCCTTCGCGCGCGCTCACGGGTGCGGCACGAGCTGCGTCAGCCCCGGCGCGGGCCACGCGCTGCGGGCGCCATCGCGGGCGGGTTCGGACGTCGCGTCGCGCGGCCGTGATGATGGTGGTAGTGCGTCGCCGGGATCACGATGACGGATGGCGCGTAGAACGGCGAGCCGAGCATCGGCACGCAGTCGAGCGAGCCACACCACGGCGACAGCGAAGAGGTCGTCTCCTCCGGTGTGCTCGGCATCATGGTAAGGGAGAAGCGCGGCGCCGGCGCGGGGGCCGGCGGCCCTCCGTATGCCATTGGGCCTCCGTACGCCATGGGCGCTCCGTACGGGGGCGGCACGGTGTAAGGCGGACGGCCCGGCCACGGCTCGGGCTCGTTGGCGCGCTCGAGCTCGGCAACGCGCTGGGTGAGGGCACGCAGCTCCGTGTCCTTGGCGGCGTCACGGATCGCCTCGGCGCGCAGCTTGGCCGCCGGATCCTCGCGTGCGACGCTCTTCACGCGCGTGCCCGCGGGTGGGGCCAGATTGCTGACGTTGAGGTTGCCCGCCGCATCCACCCAAGTGTAAACGTCGGCATGCGCGGCCTGCGTCGATGCGCCGGCGAGCACGAGGACGACCGCGACCGCTACGACCTGCCTGGACATGGCTGCTCCTTGCCTTGCGTGCCCATTGTAGGCATGGGCACCGGGCTTGGACAGCCCCGGGCGCCCGCTAGCTCCGCGATGCTGCGCGCGTGCTCGCCTTGCCCATGCGCTCGTCGCTGGGACGCTGGCCGTAGAGCGCGCGGTAGCAGCGGCTGAAATGCGACGCGGAGGCGAATCCGCACGCCACCGCGACGTCGAGGATCGGCCGCGTCGTTTCCAGCAGCAGCATCCGGGCCCGCGCAAGCCGCAGGTCGAGGTAATAGCGCGCGGGCGTGGTGCGCAGGTACTTGGCGAACAGGCGCTCGAGCTGGCGCGGCGAGAGCTCCACATCGGCGGCGATGCGCTGCACGGGACGCGGATCCTCGCTCGCGTCTTCCATCATCGACACCGCCGCGATGAGCTTCTCGTTCGCAAATCCCAGGCGGCTCTGCACGCCCATCCTTTGGGGATCGCGCGTGCCGCGGATGCGCGAATGGATGAACTGCTCCGATACGCCGTTCGCCAGGTCGCGGCCGTCGCGCTCGGCGATCACCTGCAGCATCATGTCGAGGGCTGCCGTGCCGCCTGCGCAGGTGTAGCGGTTGCCGTCGACGACGAAGATGTCCGTGGCCGGGCGGATGCGCGGAAAGCGGTCCGCGAACGCGTCGAGGCTCTCCCAATGCAGCGCACAGCGGCGTCCGTTCAGCAGCCCAGCGTGCGCGAGGGCGTAGGCCCCGAGGCTCACCCCACCGAGCGCCGTGCCGCGCCGCGCGAGCGCCTGCAGCCAGCGGAGCACCGCGGTGTCCCCGGCGCACGCGTCGGGGGTCCCGGCGCACACGAGCAGCATGTCGAGCGGCTGCTCGTCGCCGGCGCCGCCATGCACGGCGATGTCGATGCCGTTGCTCGCGCGCACCGGCTTTGCGTCGCGCGAGAACAGCTGCCAGGCGAAGCGCTCTGCGCGGGTCAGCCGGTTGGCCGCGCGCAGCGGCTCGATCGCCGCGGCGAAGGCCATCATCGGAAACTCGGGCACGAGCAGGAAGCCGATGCGATACGGCGCAGCTGCCGGCGCCGGCACCGTGCGCACCTGCGCGGCACGCGTAGACGTGCGCGGCGGCGGCGTACGGGTGGGGCGGGGCATGCGCGCGATGGTACCGCGTCGTCGTGTCATACTGAACGCGCCCGGCTGGCACACTGAGGGCTGCAACCCCATGCCGACGTCCGCATCGTCCCTGCATGGCGACGCCAAGCGTTTCGACGCCGGGCGCGCCCGCGCCATCGCGGCGTCGTTCGATCTGACGCAGCTGCCGGCGGATTTCTACGCCGATCCGTACCCGTACTACCACGCGCTGCGTACGCATGCCCCCGCCAGGCGGATGCCCGACGGGTCCCTGCTGCTGACGCGCTACGAGGACATCGTCCCCGTGTACCGCGACGCGCGACTGTTCAGCTCGGACAAGAACAAGGAATTCGGTCCCAAGTTCGGGCCTTCGCCGCTGCTCGAGCATCACACCACCAGCCTGATCTTCAACGACCCGCCCCTGCACACGCGCGTGCGGCGTGCCATCGTGGGCGCCCTCTCGCAACGCCACATCGCAGCCATGGAAGCAGGGCTCGTTGCGCTGGTCGACCGGCTGCTCGATGCCATGGCGACGCAAGGTCGCGTCGACCTGATCGAAGCGTTCGCCGGGGCGATCCCGGTCGACATCATCGGCAACCTGCTGCGCATCCCGCACGCCGACCGCGGGCCGCTGCGCGACTGGTCGCTCGCCATCCTGGGCGCGCTCGAGCCCGTGCTCACGGCGGAAGCCGCGCGCGAAGGCAACCAGGCGGTGCGCGATTTCGGCGCCTACCTCAAGCTCCTGATCGCCGAGCGGCGGCGGACGCCGGGCGATCCGGCCACCGACGTGCTGACGCGCCTGCTCATGACGGATGCCGACGACGAGCCGCTCACCGAGATCGAGCTTTTGCACCAATGCATCTTCCTGCTCAACGCGGGCCACGAAACCACGACCAACCTGATCGGCAACGCGTTGTACGCGCTCACGGCGCTGCCGGAACAGCGCGCCCGCCTGGTGGTGGAGCCGGCCCTCATCGCAACCGCGGTGGAGGAATTCCTGCGCTTCGACAGCCCCGTGCAGCTGGGCAACCGCATCACGACGCAGCCGGTGGTCGTCGGCGGCGTCGCGCTGCCCGCGGATGGCCGCATCACCATCTGCATCGGCGGCGCCAACCGGGACCCCGCGCAGTTTCCCGCGCCCGACACGTTCGACGCCGCCCGCGACCCGAATCGTCACCTGGCATTCGGCTTCGGCATTCATACCTGTGCCGGCCTCAATCTTGCGCGCCTCGAAGGACGCATCGCGATCACGCGGTTCCTCGCGCGCTTTCCGGGCTACGCGCTCGACGGCGTACCTACCCGCGGAGGCCGCGCGCGCTTCCGCGGTTTCCTCCGCCTGCCCGTGCGCCTGGCGCCGGCCTAGAATGCCGCTGCGGCCGCGCTCGGCGGTCGACGAGGCACATGAGGAGGACTGGATGAAGCACGCGTATGCGCGCGCCGCGGTGGCGGTGGCAATCGGGGTGCTGGCCATGGCGGCCAGCGCCCAGGTGAAGGTGGGCGTCACCGTTTCGGCGACGGGTCCCGCGGCCTCGCTCGGCATTCCCGAGCGCAACACCATCCCGATGTGCCCCAAGAACGCCGGCGGCAGGACGATCGAGTACATCGTGCTCGACGACGCCACCGACACGACCACGGCAGTGCAGAACACGCGCAAGCTGATCGGCGAGAGCAAGGTCGACGCGATCATCGGCTCGACGACCACGCCCAACTCGCTGGCCATGATCGATGTCTTCGCCGACGCGCAGACGCCCGTCATCTCGCTCGCATCCTCGGCGCGCATCATCGAGCCCGTCGACGAGAAGAAGGCATGGTCGTTCAAGACGCCGCAAACCGACGTCATGATGGCCAGCGCGATCCTCGAGCATGCCAGCACGCACGGCGTGAAGTCGCTCGGCTACGTCGGCTTTTCCGACGCGCTTGGCGAGGCCTTCTTCGCCGAGGTGGACAAGGCCGCCAAGGCACGCAACATCCCGCTCGTGGCCAACGAGCGTTTCGCGCCCAAGGACACGAGCGTGGTGGGCCAGGCGCTCAAGCTCATGAGCGCCAGGCCGGATGCCATCGTGATCGGCGCGTCGGGGACGCCGGCCGCGCTGCCGGCCACCACGCTCGTGGAACGCGGCTACAAGGGCACCATCTACTTCAACCACGGCGTCGCGAACAACGATTTCCTGCGCGTGGGCGGCAAGGATGTGGAAGGCATGTTCGTGCCGGCGAGCCCGGTGATCGTCGCAAGCCAGCTGCCCGACGACCATCCTGCGAAGAAGCGGGCGATGGAGTACACGGCGCTCTACGAAGCGGCCAACGGACCGGGGAGCGTCTCGGCGTTCGGGTCGTACACGTGGGACGCCTGCCTCGAGCTCGCCAATGCGATTCCCGTCGCGCTCAAGACGGCGCAGCCGGGCACCGTGGAGTTTCGCCGCGCGCTGCGCGACGCGCTCGAGAGCACGCGCAACCTCGAGGTGAGCAATGGCGCGGTCAACATGTCGAAGACCGATCACCTCGGCCTCGACGCGCGCGCACGCGTGATGGTGCGCATCCACGACGGCAAGTGGGTGTTGCAGCGCTAGAGCTACTCGGCGACCATGTCACCCGACCCGCCCATCTCGCGCGGCAGGTCCTTCATTTTGGGCAGCCCGTCCTTGATGCGCAGCACCGTTTCGCCGTAGTTGACGTGAACGGCGGCCTGGTGCGGAAAGGCGGGGATCGTGGCGGCGAAGACGTCGACCAGATCCCACTGCGGATGGCGGGTCATCAGGTGACCGCCGCAGCTCTTGCAGAATTGGCGATAGCTGCGCTCGGTCTTGTGGTATTCGCCGATGCGCTCCGCGCCGCTCGTCACCCGCACCGACTGCGGCTTCCACAGCGAGAATGCGTTGACCGGCCCGCCCGACCAGCTGCGGCACGATTCGCAATGGCAATAGCCCTGTGCCACAGGGTCGCCGGTCACTTCGAGCTTCACGGCGCCGCAAAAACAGGTTCCCGCATACGTACCCATGTCGATGGTGCTCCTGGTTGAACTGCGTCAATCGGGCGATCGCGCCCATAAACGGTCGCTGGCGTGCGCCGCGTTACCGACGCCGCGCGCAACGAGATCATGCCTTCGCTCGCGGGCCGCACGTACCCGCTCCAGAACCTGTGCTCCGCTGTCGACGTGCGGCTCTTCGACGCTCGCCAGCGTGGCGGGGCGATCATCGGGCGCCTCCACGACGGCGGGGAGCGCCACGAGCACGGCGAAGTTGAGCGCAGCAAGCGCGACAGCGATCATGGCGAATGCAGCGCGCGGGCGGCAGGGTGCGTAACGGTTCATGGCGTTCCTTCGTGAAGGCGTGAAGTGCGCGTGGAAGTTGTCCACGCTGCAGGACCTTCAGTGTAGGAACCAGGTACGTCCGCCGCGCTTCGCGCCGACCTCCTTCTTGTTTCGTTGGTTGCGCAGCCGGGCGCGCGCTCACCCCCCGGTTGGGTGATCGGCGAGCGCGAGCTCGGCGACGATGCGCCGCACCTCGCCGGGGAGGAACGGCTTTTCGATCACCGGCCGGCCGCTTTCACATACGAAGTCGCGCATGGACGAGGCGAGCGTGTCGCCCGTGACGAAGATCACCGTGCCGGCGCGCGCGGGCCAGCGGCGCGTGATTTCCTGGTAGAGCGCGCGACCGTCCAGATCCGGCATGCGGATGTCGGTGAGGATCACGTCGTAGTGCTCGCCCGCCATGCGCTCGAGCGCCTCCCGGCCCGAGTCGGCGGTGACGACGCGATGCTGCGCGCCGACGAGGATCTCGGCCAACGTTGCGCGGATTTCCGGCTCGTCGTCCACGACCAGGATCGACCGCCGCTGCGCCAACGCGGCACGCGACGCTGCATGCGGCTGCGCCAGTGCGAGATCGGTGGCGCCGACCGGCAGCACCACGCAAAACGTGGCGCCGCCTGTCGCCGGACACTCGACGCCCAGCGTGCCGCCATGCGCTTCGACGATGCCGAGGCTCACCGCGAGGCCGACACCAAGCCCGATCCCCGTCGGCTTGGTGGTGAAGTACGGCTCGAACACCCGTGCCCGGAGCGCAGGCGGAATCCCCGGGCCGTTGTCCGCGACCTCGATGCGTACGCGCTGCGACGGGCCATCGAACCGGCTCGACACGCGCAAACGGCGCGGCGGCGCGTGGTCCTGCATCGCCTGCTGGGCATTGATGATGAGGTTGAGGAGCACCTGGTGCAGCTGGTCGGCGTCCGCATGGATGAGGGGGACATCCGGATCGAGGTCGACGGCGACCTCGATGCTGCTGGTGCGAATGGCGTAGCTCGTCATGTCGAGCGCGGCCGTGATCACCTCGTTGGTCGCCACCGGGCCGCGCTCGGGCCGCTGCTGGCGTGCCATCGCGAGGAACGTCCGCACGATGCGGGCGCAGCGCTCGGCAGCGGTACGGATGCGCAGCGCCGCCGCCTGGGTGGCCGCATCGCCCTGCTCTTCCAGCAGCACCGCGCGCGCGACGACGACCGAGAGCGGATTGTTGAGCTCATGCGCGACGCCGGCCAGCAGCGAGCCGAGCGCGGCGAGCTTCTCGCGCTGGTAGAGCGACTCCCGCTGGCGCGCGAGCTCTTCGGCCGAGCGCTTCTTGTCGGTGACGTCGCGCGCGATGGTGAGCACGTGCGGCCTGCCCTGGTATTGCATCGGGATCCCGTGCACTTCCACTTCGAGCGTCGAGCCGTCGGCGCGCAGCTCGGTCACTTCCTCGTGCAGCGACATGCCGGTGGCGACCGCGCGCAGGAACTCGCGTCGATAGCACGGGCCGGCGTCCTCGCACGGCAGCCTGAACGGCGTGGTGTCGTCGAGCCCGTACATGTGCCGCAACGCCGGATTGGTGTCGACGATCGCCCCGTCGGCGCTCCACAGTGCGAGGCCGTCGATCGACGCATTGAACATGGCGCGGTATTGCTCCTCGCTGGCGCGCAGGGCGGCCTCGGCGACCTTGCGACCCGTGATGTCGCGTGCCAGGGCGAGCACGCGATCGCGCCCGCCGATCGTGACCCGCTTGACGAACACTTCGTGCCAGCGCATCGAGCCGCTGCGGCTGCGCCCGTGCCACTCCACGCTCAGCTCCTCGCCCGCGGCGGCGCGGCGGATCAGCACCATCGCGTCTTCCTGCCGGTACGGCTTCTCGCCGGTGCCGAGCGTGCCGACATCGACCGTGCGGAACTCCTCGCGCGTGTAGCCGAACGTCTCGCACGCCTTCGAGTTGACGTCGACGATGGCACCCGTCTGCACGTCGTGCACGAAGATCGCGTCCTCGGCCGCGTCGAAGATCGCCCGATAGCTGGCCTCGCTGTTCTCCAGGTCGCGCTGGACGCGCGCGCGCTCGGCGATGTCGCGCCGCAGCCGGGTCTGCGTGTGCGCCACCTCGCGTGCCATGGCGTCGAATGCGCGGCTCAAGCGGCCGAGCTCGTCGGTCCCCTTGAGGTGGCTGCGCGCGGCGAGGTTGCCGTTCGCCAGCTCCTCGGCAGCATGGACCAGGCGCGCGGTACGGCGCGTCAGCAGGAAATGGAACACCAGCCACATCGCGAGCGCCAGCGCCGTCACCCAGCTCGCCCAGTACAGCGACTGCTGCACGACCTGCTCGCGCGCCTCGGCCTTGTAGCGTGCGAGGTCGTAGACCAGGAAGACGCCGCCGGTGCGCGACGGACGCAGCACCTGGCGGTCGTTGCCGAGCAGAATGCCCGCGTGACCCAGGAGCTCGTTGCCGTCCGAGTCGATCACCAGGCCGGCGCGCCGCTCGCGCATCTCCTGCGCGGCATGCCGCAGGTCGAACTGGGGCAGCACCTCGGCGACGGGCCGCCCGAGCCAGGCGCGACGGGTGGCCGTGACGACGACGTCCTGGTCGTCGGTCAGGGCCGCCACGACGACGTCGTGGTTGTGCGCCTGCACGGCGATCTCATGCTGCGCAGCTTCGGTGTCGCCCTTCAGCAGCAGGTACTCGAGCGTGCTTTGCAGCCGCGACATCTCCTGCGCGAGCCGCTTGCGCCCTTCCTCCTCCGCCGCCCGTTCGGCCTGCGGCACGTGATAGAGCAGGTTCACCGCGCTCAGCGTCGCCGCGAATCCGAGCAGGATGAGCGGAACGGTGAACTTGAGCGATGCCGGGATGCGCAGGCTCACCGCACGGCCTTGGCGTTCGCTGAACGCTTGGCGCTCATGGCGCGAGGCCGGCAAGCGCGGCCGGCGCCAGCACCGACTGGATGTCCACTGCTTCGCGCAACAGCTTCGCGTCGAGCATCAGCGCCATGAGGCGGCGCCCGGTGACACCCAGCTCGGGCGACGCGCCGCCGAGCATGCGCAGGTTCTCTTCCCGTGACGGGATGTGGAGCCCTTTCTGCGCCTCCATGAACGCTTCGGCGTCGGTCTGCTGGCGCACACCCATGCGCCGCGCGGCATCGCGCGGGTCGCTGTTCATGTAGTCGATGGCGTCGAACCATCCCGTCAGCAGCGCCTGGACCGACCTCCGGTGCCGCTCCACCACGCTTGCCCGCACGGCGAGCAGATCGACGATCTCCCCCGGAATCTGGGTGCTGTCGAACAGCACGGTGCCGCCTGTGCGCAGGAATTGCGCGCGGTACGGATCGAACGTGACGGCACCGTCCACTTCGCCTTTTTCGAATGCGCCCGTCTGCTCGTTCGACTCGAGATGCACCACGTTCACGTCGCTCGCCTGCATGCCGTTGACTGCGAGCGCCCGGCTGAGCACGAAGGCCCCGAGCGCGCTGCTCTCGACGGCGACGGATTTGCCTTTGAGGTCGCGCATGCTCCGCATGCCGGGACGGCCGACGACCACGTCGGCTCCGTGCGAGACGTCCACCACGAGCACGATGCGCGGCTTGAACCCGTCGGCCGCCAGCCCGAAGAGCTCGTCGAGGCTGATCACCATGCCGTCGATGGCCTCGTTGCGAAAGGCGCGCAGAACCTCGCTGGCCGACGGATATTCGACCAGCTGCACGGCTGCCGGATCGAGGCGCCCGAGCTCGCGCGCGAGATAGAGCGGCTCGCTGCCGATCCAGACGTTGGTGCCGATGCGCAGCGCGGCCTGCGGCTCGCTGCATGCGGTCACCGCGACGAGGAGCAGCGCGCCGAGCGCAGCGACCACGGCCGCCCGCAGCAGGCTCGAACGCCTGCGCACAGTCATGACCGGCTCATGCACCGTCCGGAACGAAGACATAGCCTTCGTTGCGGATCGTGCGGATGAAGCGCGGGTGCGCGGGATCGGGCTCGATCTTCTTGCGCACGCGCATGACGCGCAGGTCCACGCTGCGGTCGAACGGATCCCAGTCGCGCTGCTGGCTCAGGTTGAGGATGCGCTCCCGCGACAGCGGCCGGTTGGGATGCTCGGCAAGCGCCTTCAGCAGGTCGAATTCGAGCGGCGACATCGGGACTTCGTTGCCGTCGCCATCCGTGAGCCGATGCGCCTCGACGTCGAGCACGCAGCGGCCCATGCGCACGCGCGCAGCGCCGATGTCGCCGCGCGCCGCGGACGACGTGCGGCGCAGCACGCTGCGCACGCGGGCCGCGAGCTCGCGCGGATCGAAGGGCTTGGGCACGTAGTCGTCGGCGCCGATCTCCAGGCCCACGATGCGGTCGACCACGGTTGCCGCCGACGTCAGCATCACGATCGCGATGCCGGCATAGCGCTCACGCAGGTGGCGGGCGAGGCTCAGGCCGTCCTCGCCGGCCATGTGGATGTCGAGCAACGCGAGGTCGATCGGCCGCCGCGCGGCGATGGCGCGTGCCGCCGCGGCGTCGTGCGCCGACTCGACGGCGTAGCCGTGCGTGACGAAGTACTCCTCGAGCACTTCGCGCACGTCGGGCTCGTCGTCGACGACGAGCAGCGTGGCCTTCGGAATGAGCGGCATCGTTTCACCGGCCGCACGGTTCTGCAGTGACGTCGTCATGCGAGCGTTCTTTCGGGCGGGAGCGGAACCCGACATCGTATAGCGCTCGCGGCACAAAAGCGACTGCCGTCGCGCGGCGTGAAACAAACGAAACAATGCGCCGGAGCCGCCCCCGGGCGCCTCCCTGCCCGGCCGCCGGCGATACATGCGAAACAAAACGGGGCCGCGGCTGCAATGCCGCGGCGACGGCCGCTTCGTACAGTTCGTGGCTTCGCGTCCTCGAACGACCCAGCTGCCAATGCAAACGCACTGGACCCGCATGCTCTTTCAGGACCTCTACGCCGTCCCCGCGGCGAGTGGAGCGGCGAGCAGCACGCGCACATCGAAGGAGACTCTCATGCAAGCAAGCCCGTCGCCACTGCGGGTGGCGAGGATGATCGAGGGACTGCCGCTCGGCGCCGGCGTGGCGCTCGTCGCAGTCTATGTCGCGCTGTACCTCGCTGTCGCCGCGGTCGTCCACGTGCTCACGCCCGCCGATCCGGCACCCGCGCTCGCCCGCGGCGACGCGCCGGCGAGCGTCGACGCCTCCGCCACCCCGGAGCATGATCATGCGCAAGCCCGTTGACGAGCGCGCCTGGGCACGCCACGCGCTCGCGGGCCACGGCGTTGGAGGCGCACTCCCTACATGCGACATGGCGCCCGGGCGCGCTGCGGCGCCGGCGATCGTCACGCCGCCGCCCGGAGCGCGCGTCCGCGCGTTCGTCCTGGACGCATGGCGGACGCTGTGCGCCGGCCTGCACGCTCTGCGCGCGCGGCGGCGCCGCTCGCGCGACGCGCGCGCGGTGTACGACGCGCTGCGCCAGCTCGACGATCGGGCGCTGCACGATCTGGGCTTCGATCGCAGCGAGCTGACGTCGGTCGCGCGCGAGGCGACCGCCGGTGCGGACTACGCCCGCGCGCATCCGATACTGTCAAGCGACGGCATCCTGCGCTGAGCGGGCCGCGCGGGGCAGCAGCGCCCGCACGACCACGAACTCGCCGGGGATGCGATACCCCGGTCCGTCACGCCAGGGGGCCAGCGACTCCAGGTAGCGAGCGGCCACGCGCCTGCGGGTCTCCGCGTCGAAGCGCGACCAGGCCATCGCGACGGGCCCGCCGACGAGCGCCGCGCGGCACGCTTCGTCGCCGTCGCGGTACGCCAGCGTCGCGTCGATGCGCTCCGCCTCGGCCGCGAAGCCGGCGTCGGTGCACAGGCGCGCAAGCGCATCCGGCTCGCCGAGCCGGAAGAACAGGGGGCACACGTCGCTCGACACCTCGGCGGCAACGATATCGAACACGGGCGACCAGCCGCAGCGATGCCGATCACCCCAGATCGCGATGACGGCGCGGCCGCCCGGACGCAGCACGCGGCGCATCTCGCGCGCGGCCGCGGCCGGATCCGGCAGGTACATGAAACCCAGCGCGCACAGCACCACGTCGAACGCTGCATCCGGCAGCTCGAGCCGCTCGGCGTCCATGCGCGCGAAACGTGCGTTCCGCACGCCGCGGGCCGCAGCGTTGCCGCGCGCGGCCTCGACCATGGCACCGGACAGATCCACACCGACGACTTCGCCGCCAGGCAGTGCCGCGGCGGCAGCCGCAAGGCTCACGAGGCCCGTGCCGCACGCGACATCGAGCACGCGCTCGCCCGGCCCGATGGCCGCGCGCGCGAGGACGCACGCGTGCGCGGCTGCGAGCTGCCGCTGCCAGAGCGACTCGTACGCTTGCGCCGCGCGGTCCCATCCGTAGCGCTGCACGCGCCGCTGCAGCGCGGCGTGCATCAGCTGCGCGTGACGACGACTTCGAGATACTCGCTCGGCACGACCAGCGAGGCCCGGCCGGCGCGGTTGAGCGATTCCAGCAGCTCCGTGAGATCGGCTTCGAGCGCCGCTGCCTTGTCCTGCGGCAACGCCGCGAACGCCTTGTGCACCGGGCCATACCAGTTGCGAAACACGTCGATGAAATGCGCGGCCGAGCGGTAGCGGAAGTTGAAGACGCGTTGCGTCACGTGGATGGACGACGCACGCACGCCGAACAACGCGTGCAGATGCGCTTCGTCGCCCCACAGCGCGGGCGATTTCGTTCCCGGCGCTGGCGGCACGTAGCGGCCGAGCACCTTGAACATGCGCCCCACCATGCTGTCGGGCGTCCAATTGGCGAGGCCGATGCGGCCGCCGGCCCGGCACACGCGCGCCAGCTCGGCTGCCGCGGTCGCCTGATCGGGCGCGAACATCACGCCGAACGTCGACAGCACGGCATCGAACGTGCCGTCGGCATACGGCAGCGCTTCGGCATCGGCCACTTCGAAGGTGACCTCGAGCCGGTCCGCCCGTGCGCGCTCGGCCCCGCGCTCCAGCAGCGTGGCGACATAGTCCGTGGACGTGACGCGGCAGCCGCGTCGCGCGGCCGCGAGCGTGGCGTTGCCGTTGCCGGCCGCGACGTCGAGCACGCGTTCGTCGGTGCGCAGGTCGCAGTCTTCGGCAAGCAGCTCGCCCACGAGCTGCAGCGTGGTGCCGATGACAGCGTAGTCGCCGCTTCCCCAGGCCAGCTGCTGGCGGCCCTTGAGCGCGGCGAGATCGTTTGGTGCGTTCATGGAACGGCGACTCCTCGAAGATCGATGCGATCGGTTGCGCCGGCGGATGCCGCCGGTCGTTCCCGCACTGTGGCGTCGTGCCGCGAAGCCGTCCTGCCCCGGCGTCTTGGATGCATGACCGCACGTCCGGCCGGTCGAGCCGAACGTGGGTCGGCTGTCCCTGCGTCCGCGATTGCTGCCCAACCGTCCGGGCGCGTGGCGCGCGGATGCGCACGGCCCTTGGCCCGGCGGGCGCGGACGCTCACAATGGGTGCATCGATTCGCCGGAGGAGCGCTGCATGAGCCTGCAACCGGTCGCCGCCGCATTGCATCGCGTGAAGCGCGTGCTGGAGCGCCGCCCGGACACCGGGCTGCACGACGACGCGCCCGCCAGCGCGCGCTGGGAGCGCGGCGTGCGCAGCGTGGCCAGCCATGCCAACGGCACGCGCATCGAGACCGACATGTCCACGGAGGTCGGCGGCACCGGCGATCGCGTGACGCCAGGCTGGCTGTTCCGTGCGGGCATCGCGTCATGCGCCGTCACCACCATCGCCATGCGCGCAGCGGCCGAGGGGATCGAGCTGTCCGCGCTCGAAGCGCATGTGGGCAGCCGCACCGACATGCGGGGCATCCTCGACATGCCGGACGTGGACGGCACGCGCGTGCCGGCCGGCCCGCGGGAGGTGCACCTGCGCATTCGCGTCGCCGCGGATGGCGTCGCGCCCGAGCGCCTGCGCGCGATCGTCGAGCGCGCATGCGGCTGCTCGCCCATTCCCAGCGCTGTCGCGGACGCGACGCGGCTCGACGTGCAGATCGACATCGGCTGACGCGCATGGACGCACTCTCGGAGACGCTGCGGGTCGTCCGTCTGGTCAGCGCGATCTTCATCAACGCGCGCTTCACGGCGCCCTGGTGCTATCAGTCGCCGAGCGCGGACAGCGCGGCGCCGCACCTGGAACCCGGCGCCGAGCGCGTCGTGATCTTCCACCTGATCACCGAAGGCGAGTGCTACTGCGAGCTTGGCGACAGCGCGCCCGCCCGGCTCATCGCGGGCGACGTGGTCATCTTCCCGCAGGGCCACGCGCATCGCATGTGCTCGGTGCCCGGCCTCGCGCCTGCTGCGGGCAAGCCGCTCGGCGAAGTGCTTGCGCGCCGGCCGCGTCAGCTCGCCTACGGCGGCGGTGGCGCGGCGACGCGGCTGGTGTGCGGCTACCTGGCATGCGAAGCGCGGCTTGCGCGCATGCTGCTGGCAGGGCTGCCGCCGCTGGTCCGCGTGAACGTGCGCGGGTCCAACGCCGGCATCTGGCTCGAAGCATCGGTGCGCTACGCGCTCGCCGAAGCCCGCTCGCCGCGTCCGGGGGGTGCGGGCGTCCTGGCGAAGCTCTCCGAGGTGCTGTTCATCGAAGTGCTGCGCCTGTACATGAACGAGCAGGCCGCAGGACGCACCGGCTGGCTTGCCGGCGTGGGTGATCGCATCGTCGGCAGCGCGCTGGGCGCCCTGCACAAGCGGCCTGCGCACGCATGGACGCTCGAGGATCTCGCGCGCGAAGCGGGCACGTCGCGCTCGGTGCTGGCCGAGCGGTTCCAGCACCTCGTCGGCAGCTCGCCGATGCAATACCTCACGCAGTGGCGCATGATGCTCGCCGCCAACCTGCTCGCACGCAGCAACGCGCCGCTCGCGCGCATCGCGGAGGACGTCGGCTATCAGACCGACACGGCGTTCAGCCGCGCGTTCCGGCGCGAATTCGGGGCACCGCCGGCCGCATGGCGACGCGCCCAGGCTGCGCCGCGCGACGCAGCGCACAACGCGTGATGCGCTAGCCCAGCCGCTCGTCCAGACCCGTGCCGGCGGGCAGCGCGTGCCACGGATGTGCGGCGACGACGGCGGCATCGAGCGTCGCACCCAGGCCCGGCCCATCGGGCACCGCAAATTCACCGTCGACGAGCGCAGGCGCCACGCCGCCGACGAGCTCGGTGTAGAGCGGACTTTCCGCGAGCTGGTATTCGAGGCTCAGGCAATGCTCCATCGCCGCGCAGGCGTGCACCGAGCCCAAGTTGCAGATCGGCCCGGTCGGGTTGTGCGGCGAGACCTCGACGCCGTGGCGCTGCGCCGCGGTCGCGATGGCGAGCAGGCCGCGGTACCCGCCGCAGTATTTGAGGTCGGGCATCACGACGTCGTAGCACCCGCGCGCGAGGAAGGGCTCGATCTCGTCGACGCCCGCGACGGTTTCGGCGCCCGCCAGACGCATGCCGTGCTCGTGGGCAACCGCACGCAGGCGCGCGAGCGTGTCGAGCTGCCATACGTGCTCGGACACCGGGCATTCCAGCCAGTACAGCCGTGCCGGCTCGAGCGCGCGGATCACGTCGCTCGCCGTCATGGCGTCGAGGCGCCAGTGACAGTCGACCAGCAACGCGACATCGGGCCCGATCGCATCGCGCATCGCGAGCACGCGCTCGACGCCTGCAGCCACGCGCTCGGCGAACGGCGTGGTTGCCCGATCCTCCGCGACGGCGCCGTCGAACGGCGCGATCTTCACCGCGCGAAAACCGGCTTCGACCGCCTGGCGCGCGCCGGCGGCACAGCCGGCAGGCGAGCGGTCCGTCGTCGCGCGGTTGATGTTCGCGTACACCGGAACGTGCGTGCGGCGCGCCCCGCCGAGGTATGCATAGACCGGCACGCCGGTACGGCGCGCGTCGTTGTCGATCCACGCCTGCTCGAGCGCGCTGCGCACGGCGTGCGCGACGAGCCCGCCCGGCGAATGCGGCAGATAGCGCGTTGCACGCTCCAGCCCGGCGACGTCTGCGCCTTCGACGGCGCCGCGCAGGCGCTCCGCATACGCCAGCAGCAGCGGCTCCCACCCGTTCAGCGACGCCTCACCGACGCCGGTGATCCCGTCGTCGGTCGTGAGCTCGACGAACACCCAGTTGGTGCGTGGCGTGATGCCTACCGCATGGGTCTTGACTGCAGCAACGCGTGTCATGCGGGTCGGTTCAATCGATGTGGATCTTGGCGGCGGCGGCCACGCGCTTCCACTTGTCGACGTCGCTTGCGATGCGCTGCGCGAACGCCTCGGGCGTCGTGCCGACCGCTTCGGCACCCGTGGCCTCGATGCGGGCGCGCACGTCGGGCATCTGCACGATTGCGTGCACTTCCCGCGCGAGCCGGTCGATCACCGCACGCGGCGTGGCGGCAGGCGCGAGCAGTCCGAACCACGCAACCGTCTCGAAGCCCGGCACGCCAGCCTCGGCGACGGTCGGCACGTCAGGCAGCGCAGGCCAGCGCTGCGCGGTGGTCACGGCGAGCGCGCGCACCTTCCCGGATTTGATATGACCCATCGCCGGCGGCAGGTTGACGAACATCACGGGCACCGTGCCGGCGATGATGTCGGTGAGCGCGGGCGTGGCGCCCTTGTACGGGATGTGGTTGAGATCGGTGTGCGTCATGTACTTGAACAGCTCCATCGACATGTGCGCCGACGATCCCTGGCCGCCGGAGGCGAAGTCGAGCTTGCCTGGATTGGCGCGCGCCGTGTCGATCAGGTCCTTGACGCTGCGGATCTTCGAATCCGCATTGGCGACGAGCACGTTGGGCGATTGGGCGATGAGCGTAATCGGCGCGAAGTCGCGCACGACGTCGTAGTTGAGCTGCGTGTATACCGCGGCGTTGATGCCGTGCGACCCGGCGTTGCCCATGATGAGCGTGTAGCCGTCGGCGGGCGCATGCGCCACCTGCTCCGCCCCCACGACGCCGCCGGCGCCGGGCTTGTTCTCCACCACGAACGGCTGCCCGAGCGCGGTGGTGAGCTTGTCGGCAACCGCGCGTGCAACGGCGTCCGACCCGTCGCCAGGCGGGCTCGGCACGATGATGCGCACGGGGCGGGTGGGCCACGTCTGCGCGGAGGCGACGCTGGCGCAACCCAGCAGCAGGACGAGCAGCGCCAGCGCTCGGGCGCGCGATTGCCAGGCCATGGGACGAGTCTCCGGAAGCGCCGCCGACGGCAGCGCGCACGCGGCATTGTAGAACGCCGCGAGGCCGCCGCCGCCGCCCGCTAGACGACGCGCCGCAGCTCCGGTGCTTCGGTGGGCCGCGTGAGGGCGCGCTCGCGCAGCCACTTGCCCACGTCGTCCGCCGGCAGCGGGCGGCTCAGGTGATAGCCCTGCACCATGTCGCAACCGAGCTCGCGGAGGCGGCGCAGCGTCGCCTCGTCCTCGACCCCTTCCGCCACCACCGACAGGCCCATGTTGTGGGCAAGGTCGATGGTCGAGCGCACGATCACGGCGTCGCTCGTGTCGCTCACCATGCCCATGACGAACGAGCGGTCGATCTTGAGCTCGTTGACGGGCAGGCGCTTGAGATACGCCAGCGACGAGTAACCGGTGCCGTAGTCGTCGATGGAGATGCGGCAGCCCAGCACATGCAGGCGCTCGAGATTGCGCAGCGCCTGGCCCGGATCGTCGAGGATGGCGCTCTCGGTGATCTCGAGGCTGATCCAGCCCGCCTGGCACGCATGCTCGGCGAGCAGCGCGGCGAAGCGCTCGCACAGGTCGGGCGTGAGGAGGTCACGGGCCGAGATGTTGATCGACACGTTCATGCGCAGGCCTTCGCGGCGCCATTGGGCGCACTGCCGCACGGCGCGCGCGAGCACCCATTGCGTGATCGCGCGGATGAAGCCCGTCTGCTCGGCGAAGGGAATGAACTCCGACGGCGGCACGAGGCCGCGGCCCGGATGCTGCCAGCGCACCAGCGCCTCGACGTAGAGCTCGCGCGGATCGGCGAGATGCACTTTGGGCTGGTAGTGGAGGATCAGCTCCTCGCGCTCGACCGCGCGACGCAGCTCGCCCATGAGCGACAGCCGCGCGCGGCTGTCCTCGTCGTCGCGGTCGTCGTAGACGGCGAGACCGTTGCCCAGCCGCTTGGCCGTGTACATGGCGACGTCCGCGCGGCGCAGCAGCGTCGTCGCGCTGTCGCCGTGCTCCGGGAACGTCGCGATGCCGATGCTCACGCGGCAATCGACGACATGTCCGTCGAGCGTCATGGGTGCTTCCAGCGCGCCCTGTATGTTGCGCGCCACCCGGCGCGCGCCGTCGGCGTTGTCGGAGGGCAGCAAAACGACGAACTCGTCGCCGCCCAGCCGCGCGACCGTGTCGGATTCGCGCCGCACGACGCCCGTCAGGCGCTCGGCGACTTCGCGCAGCAGCAGGTCGCCGATCTGGTGGCCCAGCGTGTCGTTGACGTACTTGAAGTGGTCGACGTCCATCAGGAGGACGCTCACCGGCGCAGCCGCGACGGCCGGCTCCCGCGACGTTCCGCGCGGGTCCGGCAGGCCGGTCGGCCCGAGGCGCGCCGCCATGCGCAGTGCCTGCTGCAGGCGGTCGGAGAAGAGCGCGCGATTGGGCAGGCCGGTCAGCGTGTCGCGATAGGCGAGGTCCATGATCTTCGTCTCGCGCGTCGCCAGGCCGTCCTGCATCGAGTGAAACGCCAGCGTCAGATCGCCGATCTCGCCGGCACCCGGTGGCGGCGTGGGCGCGGAGTAGTCGCCCGCCGCGATGCGCCGCGCGATCTGTGCGAGCTGCTGCAGCGGCCGGGTGATGCCGCGCGCCATCACCACGCTCATGGCCAGGGCGACGAGAAGGCTCATCAGCGAGAACACGGCCAGGTCGCGCTGCAGGCGGCGAAACGACGCGAGCGCGACTTCGAGCGGCTGCTGGAGCACGGCGACCATCGCTTCGTCCTGGCGTGCCGGCAGCGGCACGGTCCGGCTGAGATACTCGTCACCCGCGACGCTGATCGAAGCGGCGGCATCGCCCTGCAGATGCCCCGCCGCGAACTCCTGCAGGAGGGTCGGGCGCATCGACACGGGCAGCGTGCTCGCAGGCAGCGACCAGAGGCCATTCGGCGGGCGGCTCGCGAACGACACGTCGAGCCCGGTCAACCGGCGCAGGTCCTGCATGAACGTGTCGTTCACCGCGAAGCCCATCGCGACCCACGCGATCGGCACAGGCGCCAGGACCGGCACGACGACGACCTGATAGAGCGCACCCTCGACGCCAACCATCGCGACAGCCTTGCCGTCGCGCTCCGCCTGGGCGATGAGTCGCTGGAATGCGAAGGGACGGCCTTCGGTGCTCGAATCGAACGAGTCGGCGACGACCCGCCGGTCGAGACCGATCAGCGTCATGTACGCCGCGTCGATCCGGTCGCCATGGTTGCGCAGCGTCGAGCTCATGGTTTCGCGGTCGCCGCTGGAGATCGCCTGGCGGAACGCGAAGTCGGACGACAGCAGGCGCGCACCCTGGACCAGCCTTTGCGCGCTCTGGTCCATGATGCGCAGGAACACGCGCTCACCCGTTGCGAGCTCGTCTGCGACCGTCTTGCGCGCGCCGGCGAGACCTGCGGTGTTGATGAGGACGAAGCCGCCGCCCTGCACCAGCAGCATCAACAGGACGAACAGCGCGACGATCCGGCTTTGCAGGCTGTGCAAGGCAGGCATGCGCCTACGGCGGTTCGGACGGTCGGTGATCACGGTGTCGAAGCTTTCGAGGCTCGCGCACAGCGTCGCAAAGCGCCGCGCAGCCGCGCGCACGCAGGCGCGGGCGTACCAGCGATAACGGCTCCGATTCCACGGCGCGTAGAGCGCGGCGCCACCTCGGGCGCAAAAACAAAGACTTGACGACGAAGCGCCCGACAGGCGGCGGTGGGCACGCGCCATGCATGGGCCTGCTCCGCTCATGTCCTGCGCTTCCACTTTCGTGCGCGTCACCTTCGCCGCCGCGGCTTCCATCGCGGCCGCCGCGCCCTGCCGTGCAGTCGAGACGTCCTTCGACGCAGGCGTCGAGGCCGCCTACGATGGCAACGTCACGCGCGGCGCGTTGCGCGACGACATCCGGACGGACGGCTATGTCGCCGCGAACGGCAGCGCGACGCTGCGCTGGCCTGCCGGCGAAGCGGAAGCCGTGTGGTTGAGCGCGGGTCTGCGCGCCGCCGAATACCTGCACTTCACCCGTCTCTCGTTCGCGGGCGCGGAAGCTGCCGCAGGATGGCAGCGCAAGCTCGGCCTCGGTCTGACCGCCCCCTGGGTGGCGGCTTCGGTCACGCTCGCGCACGAGTCGTATCGCGAGACGCTACGCGACAGCGACCGGCTGGCGCTTTTTCTGTCCGTCGGACAACGCTTCTCGGAGCGGCTCGACGGATCGCTCGGCTACGCGTACGACCGGCGCTACGCTCACCACGACGATGTGGTGGTGCCCGGCATCTCCGGCGCCGTCTGGGACGTCGCGGGCCATACCGGCAGCGCGCGCCTCGGCTACGCGCTGGACGACCGCTGGCAGCTCCATGGCAGCTATGCTTACCGTCACGGTGACGTCGTCGCCACCACGCATCCGTATCTGACCATCTTCGTCGCGTCCGACGCGATCGGACGCAGCCAGGCCTTCGGGCCGGATTTCTTCGACTATCGGCTTCCGGGCACCACGCAGACGGGCAGCGCCACGCTCTCTTATGCACTCGGCGATCGAAGCGCGCTCGACTTCACCTACGCGTACGCGTTCACGCGCGCAGTCCAGCACTTCGAATACCGCGGCGAGCTCCTCAGCGCGACGTGGAGCTACCGCTACTGAGGACGCCATGAAACGACTGTCCATCCTCGCCGGTCTGCTGCTCGGCGCGAGCGCCTGCTGTCACGCGCAGACGGCAACGCTCGACGTGACCGTCCGCACGACGGGCGGGCAGCCGATCGCCGACGCCGTCGTGGTGGCGGTGCCCAATGATCCGGCCGCGCTCTCCGGCGCCAAGCCGCGTGCCGAGCAGATCGAGCAGATCGACAAGGAGTTCGTGCCCAAGGTGCGGCCGGTGTTCGTCGGCTCGACCGTCGCGTTTCCGAACCAGGACAGCGTGCGCCATCACGTGTACTCGTTCTCGCCGGCCAAGCGCTTCGAGCTGCCGCTGTACGCCGGGCTGCCGTCGCAGCCCGTGCTCTTCGACAAGCCAGGGGTCGTCGTCCTCGGCTGCAACATCCACGACTGGATGATCGGCTACGTCTACGTGTCGGAGTCGCCCTGGTTCGCCAAGACAGGCGCCGACGGCAAGGCACGGATCAGCGACCTGCCGCCCCGGTCTTACTCCGTGCGCGTATGGCATCCGCAACAGGACGGCGCGGAGCAGGATACGGGCAAGCCGCTCGACATCGCGGCGGGACAGCACGCCGAGATGGCGTGGACGATTGCGCTGAAGCCCGAGGTGCGGGTGCGCCGCGCCCCGACCGGGGGCGGGCACATGGGGCACTACTAGGCCGTTGTCGTCGCCGGCGCCGCGAGCGCCGCCAGCGCGTGCATGACCGGCCGCAAGGCTGGGTACAGCGCGACATATTGCGCGAAGAGCTTGGCGTAAACGGCTTGCTCGTGCGGCCGCGGCGACGATCGCTCGCGCAGGTCGACCCAGCCTTCCCCCGGACTCGCCGCGTCCGTCAACCCGACCGCAGCGGCAGCGAGCATCGCAGCGCCAAGCGACGCCTCGACGTCGTCGGCGATCGTGCGCACCGGACGGCCGGTCACATCGGCGATGATCTGCATCCACAGGTCCGAGCGGCTCGCGCCGCCGACGACGGTGAGCGCGTGATCCAGCGTTTGCGCGGCGCGCTGACCGGTCTCGATGTTGTGCTGCAGCGCGTACGCCACGCCCTCGAGCACGGCGCGATACAGATGTCCGCGCCCGTGATGGAGCCCGAGCCCGACGAACGCGCCGCTGGCCCGCGCATCCCAGATCGGGCTCCGCTCCCCCATGAGGTACGGGAGGAAAAGCAGCGCCTCTGCCCCGGCCGGAAGATCCTTCGCTTCGTGTTCGAGCACCGCGTGCACGTCGACGGCTGCGTCTTGCAGCGAAGGGCCGGTACCGCGGCAGAAGGTGTCGCGGAACCAGGTGACGGACGCGCCCGCGGTGATGGCGCCCCCGAAGACGTACAGGTCGTGCAGGCCGTTCACCACGTGCGGCATGGCGATCAGCCCGTGGCGCGCGTCCACCTGCTGGCGGATCGTGCCCCAGCACATGCTCGTCCCGATCATCGCCACGTGATTGCCCGCGCGGCGGGCGCCCGCCGCGAGCGTGGCAACCGCCGCATCGACGCCGCCGGCGACGACCGGCAGGCCCTCCCGCAGGCCGAGCTCGGTGGCGTAGCGGGGCAGCAGCCCGCCGACGATGGCGCTCGACTCGACCAGCCGCTCGGGCATGAGCGCGCGCGGGATGCCGAGCATGTCCAGCGCTTCGGCGCTCCACGCGCGCGCGGCGATGTCGTACACACCGCCGATGTTGCCCGCGGAGCTGTGGTCGACCGCGACCTGCCCCGTGAGCTGCGCATTGACGTACGTGTTCGGCGGCAGCAGCGCGCGGGTGCGCTTCCAGACGTCGGGCCGCTTGTCGCGCAGCCACAGCATCTTGGTGTAGCCGTAATAGCTGTCGACGCCGTTGCCCGTGATGTCGTAGAGGCGCTCCACGTCCATGCGCGTGCGCACGGCGTCCACTTCCTCCTGCGCGCGGCGGTCCATCCAGATGAGGCACGGATGCAGCGGCTCGCCGGCCGCATCGACTGGAATGCCCGACCCGCCGTAGAGCGAATCGATGCACAGCGCTTGGATGGCGGACGGCGCGACGCCCGCCTGCACGACGACCTCGCGCACGCACGCGACGACCGCATCGAGCCACACCTGCGGCCATTGCTCGGCCCACAACGGGCGCGGCGTATCCACCTGGTAGGCCCGTGACGTCTGCGCCACGAGCCGTCCGTCGGCCGCGACCAGCACGGCCTTCGTGCTCTGCGTGCCGATGTCCACGCCGATGACGTGTCCGGTCATTGAGCGTCCTCCTCCTCATCCATGTCGCTCGTCACGCCCAGGCATTCGAGCGCTTCTGCGAGCAGGCGCGCGTACGCGGGCGTCGCACGATCGCGCGCTTCGCGCTGCACGGGGATGATGCGTTGCACGCGCGCAGGGCGCTGCGTCATGACCACGATCATGTCGCCGAGCGCGATCGCCTCGGGAACGTCATGCGTCACGAACAGCACCGTGGGCCGCTGCAGCCGCAGCAGCTGCTTGAATTCCTGCTGGAGCTTGAGGCGCGTGAACGCGTCCACGGCCGCGAAGGGCTCGTCGAGCAGCAGCAACCGCGGCTTCAGCGCCAGCGCACGCGCGATGCCGACGCGCTGCGCCATCCCGCCGGACAGGTGGCTGGGATAGGCGTCCTTGAAATCGGCGAGTCCCACCGTGTCGAGAAATTCGTCGGCGATGCGCCGGGCCTCGGCGCGCGGATGCCCGCGCGTCGACAGGCCGATCGCGACGTTCTGCCGCACGGTCATCCACGGGAACAGTCCCGGCTGCTGGAACGCCATGCCGAGATGGCGATTGGCACCTGCGCGGACCGGCTCGCCGTCCCAGCGCACCGTGCCCGCCGCCGGCGTGATGAGGCCCGCGGCAAGACCGAGCAGCGTGCTCTTGCCGCAGCCCGAAGGCCCCACGACGCAGGCCACCTTCCCCGGCGGGATCACGAACGACACATCATCGAGCACGTCGGTGCGTCGCAGCGCTGCGATGTAATGGTGATGCACGCCATCGACGGCCAGCTCACCGCCGGAGGGCGACGACGCTGCGTGCGGTGCCACGGCCGCGGCGGGCGCATTCATGGCGCCTCCAGCCGCTTGCGCGCAAGGATGCCGATGAGCGCGCTGACGCCGGCGCCGACGAGGCCGATCACGACCATGCCCGCGATCACGACCGGCGTGGCGAGCGACGTCGCGGCGTTGGTGATCATCAGGCCCAGCCCGGCGCTCGCGCCGACGTATTCCGCGGCGACGACGGCGATCCAGCCGATCGCTGCAGCAGCGCGCGCTGCGCTGGCGATCGTCGGCGCGGCCGCGCGCAAATGCACGGCGATGGCGCGGCGGGCGGGCGTCATGCCGAGCATGCGGGCAACGCGCGTGAGCGTCGGATCGACCTGTGCGATCGCGCGCGCCGTGGACACGATCATGACGAAGAACACCGCGTAGGCAACGAGCACGATCTTGCCCACGACGCTCGTTCCGAACCACAGGATGGTGAGCGGGATCCACGCGAACGGAACCACGAAGCGCAGCGACTCCACCACCGGCGTGGCCGCCTGCCGGAACGCGCGCGATTCGCCCATGACGAGACCGCACGCGATGCCCAGCACCGTCCCGAACGCGTATCCCACCGCGAATTCGTACAGGCTGACGCCGACGTCGTGCCAGAACGCGCTCGTGCGCACGAGCTCGCCAAGCGCACGCAAGACCGCCCATGGCGAGGGCAGGACGATCGCCGGCAGCTGGTACGCGACGACGGTGGCCTCCCATGCAGCGAGCACGAGCAGGACGCCCGCCAACGGCAACAGCAGCCGATCCTTGATGAGCCGCGCGTGCGCACGCGGGTGCGTCATGGCGCGGCCAGCGTGTCGTCGCTGCGCCACGGCATCAGGCGCCGCTCCGCCAGCGTGAACAGCGCATTCATGGCGAAGCCGGTCAGCGCAAAGCACGCCATGGTCGCCATCACGGCCGGCACGTCGTAGCTCTGCTCCACGCCGATGAGGTGGGCACCGAGCCCCGAATCGGCAGCGACGAGCTCGGCGACGATCACCGTGCCCCAGCCGGCCATGAGCGCGACACGCGAACCGATCAGCACCTCCGCCAGCGTGCCCGGCAGCACCAGGCTCGCGAATCGTTGGCGCGCGTTCATGCCGAGCATCGAGGCCGTGCGCACGAGATCCGGCGGAATGCGGCGCGCGCCATCGAGCGCGTACACGATCACCACGAGGAAGACCGCAAGACCGACCAGGAACACCTTGCCGGTGAGCCCGAAGCCGAACCATACGATCGACAGCGGCACCCACGCAATGGATGACACCGGCCGGATCGCTTCGACGACCGGAAGGAACACATTCGCGAGCAGCCGCACGCGGCCGAGCAGCAGGCCGGCAAGCGTGGCGCATACGACCCCACCCAGCCAGCCGAGCAGGAACACGCGCAGGCTCGACAGCACGTCGCGTGCAAGATCGGCGCTCGCGTAGCGGAGGAGGTCGCGTGCGACGCGCAGCGGCGTGGGCAGGCGATTGATCACGCCACCGCCTCCGGCGAGCAGATACGCGAGCAAGGTCCACGCGGCCAGCGCGATGGCGACGCCGGCCGCGCCGAGCAGCCACGCCTGCGCGTGCGGCGACCGCCGGCGGTTGCCGGCGGCCTCCGGCTTCGGATCCATGCGTCGCGGTCCTAGCGCTTGGCGAGCACCTCGCGCGCCAGGTCCGTGTTGATGAACTTGTGCGCGTAGGTGGGCAGGTTCACGCCAGCCGGCGCGAAGCCGAGGTCCTGTGCCACCGCCTCGGTTGCCGCGATGCCTTCGACATCGGGCACGTACGACGACGCCACGCCGATCAGGTTCTTCTCGAACGAATACCGCACGGCCGCTTCGTCGACCTTGGCGAACTCGGCCATCTGCTTGTACGCGTCGGCCGCGTTGGACTTGATGTAGTCGGTCGCGGCGAACTGCGCGCGCAGCAGGTCCTTCACCGCGTCGGGATGCTCGCGGATGAAGCTGGTGCTCGCGATGAAGCCGTCGCCGGGCGCGGCCCGGCCGATCGCATCCGAGCCGGTGAACAGCACCCGGCCGATCTTCTTCAGCACCATGTCGGCGACGTATGGCACGTAGCCGGCCACGACCTCCGCGCCACCGGAGTCGAGCACACCGACCATGCCCGGGCCCGTGCCGGACACGAAGTATTCGTTGTTCATCGGGTCGACGCCCGCCTTCTTGAGGCCGATCTGGAAGAACAGCGTCGACGCGGTCTTCGGGCCGCTCACGACGACTTTCTTGCCCTGGATGTCCTTGGGCGACTTGATCGGGCTCTTCTCCGCGACCACTGTCACGTTCGCGTTGATGAACGATTGGCCGACGAACTGCGCGGCGTCGGGCGACTGCGAGAAGATCACCACCGCCGAGATGCTGTTGCCCCACGCGATGTCCAGCTTGCCGGCGGCGATGGCGCTCGCGGCGCCCGGCAGGCCCTGGTTGATCGGCACCCAGTTGACCGTGTAGCCCTTGTCTTCGAGCTGGTGCTGCGCGCGCATGATCGGCACGGGCGACACGACGGGGAAATAGCCGATGTTGATGGTGACGCCCTTGCCGGGCGCGTCGGCGGCGAGCGCGTGCTGCGCGCCCAATGCGAGCACGGCGATCGACAACGCGGCGGCGAGCGTGTGGCGGATGCGGTTCATCGTTCCTCCTGGGGTGAGCGTGCGCCCTTCGTCCCGTCACGCGGGCTTCATGAGCACCTTGATCGAATCGAGCGAGTTGGCCATGCGGATCGCCTCGTCCCATTGCTCCAGCGCATAGCCGTGCGTGACGATGCCCTTGGAGGTGACGAGGCCGCGCGACAGCAGGTCGATCGCGATGGGATAGCAGTACGGCCCGAGGTGCGCGCCGCGCACGTCGAGCTCCTTGCGATCGCCGATGACGCTCCAGTCCACCGCGGTGTCCTTGCCGAACACCGAGAACTCGACGAAGCGGCCCAGCTTGCGGATGAGGTCGAGGCCCTGCGTGACGCCGCTCGGCGAGCCGGTGGCCTCGATGTACACGTCGCACCCGTAGCCGTCGGTGAGGCCGCGCACGACGGCGCCGGCGTCCTCGGCGGCAGGATCGATGGTGACGTCGGCGCCGTATTGCTTCGCCAGCGCGCGCCGCTCCTCCACCATGTCGATCACCACGAGCTTGCGCGGCGTCTTGAGATGCGCAACCTGCACCATCATGAGCCCGATGGGGCCCGCACCCGCGATCACGACGACATCGTCGAGCTGGATGTCGCCGCGCTGCACGGCGTGGATCGCACAGGACAGCGGCTCGATGATCGCGGCGTCCTCGAGCGGCAGCTCTTCCGGGATGCGATGTACCCGCGCAGTGGACGGAATGCGCATGAACTGCGCCATGCCGCCGTCGGCGACCTCGCGCTGGAAGCCGAAGATGTTGTGCACCTCGCACATCCAGTATTGCCCCGCGCGGCAATAGCGGCAGCGGTCGCACGGCACGATCTGCTCGGCGATCACCCGCTCGCCCTGCGTCACGCCGAAATGTTCCCCGGCGCATTCGCCCAGCACCTCGACGGTGCCGAAGAATTCGTGGCCCGGCACGACCGGAGCCTTGACCCACGGGCTCGCGCCGCCCCAGAACATCTTGGCACCCGACCAGCACTTGCAGTCGCTGGCGCAGATGCCGCACGCGCCGATGCGGATCACCATCTCGCGGGGTCCTGCAACGGGGCGCGCGATGCGCTCCACGCGATAGTCCTCGGGCGCATGGCACACGATGGCGGTCATGGCTTCACGCTGGTCGGTCATCTCGATGCTCCTGCTCATGCCACGCGCGTTGCGCGCTTGCTGGTGGGTCTGGTCTTGGGGTCGCGGCGTCCCGGCGGGCTCGCTGCCCGGCGCGCCGGGCGGGCCGCCAGAATACCGCGTGCGGTAGCCTCGTCGGTGACCAGGCCCGACAAGAGCCCGCTGCGCAGCGTCGCGAGCATCGCCAGGACCTTGTCGGCCCCGCCCGCGACGGCGATGGTCGGGCGGCCGGGCAGCTCGGTCAGGCGCAGGCTGATCGAGCGCTGCGCCATGTCGCAATCGACCACGCGCCCGTCGCCATCGAGGAACTGGCCGAGCACCTCGCCCACCACGCCCAGCGCAGCGAGCGCCTTGCGCTCCGCCTCGTAGATCGCGGGCGTGTTGCGCAGGTTGCCGATGCCGACCAGGATCATGTCGGTCTTGCGCGCGAGGTCGAGCACGCTCTTCACCACGCGCTGTCCGCGCAGCACGTCGGCGTCCGCCACGGAGTCGACGAAGAACGGCGCGGGCACGAAATACCCGGCGCCGCCGGTGCGCTCGGCGAAGCGGTAGATCACGTCGAACGGGTTGGCGGTGGAGCGGCGGGTCAGGCTGCCGAGGATGGATACGAACTGCGCCTGGGGCCGCGCGATCTTGGGCAGCGCGTCGGCGACGGCCGCGAGCGTGCGCCCGTGCCCGACGCCGATCGAGCCCTTGGGATGGTGCTCCAGATATTGGTGGAGATATAGCGCAGCGGCCGACCCGAGGCTGCGGAACAGTCCGTCGTGCCCGGCGGCCCAGCCGTCGATGTCCGACGGGGCCACGGTGCAGTAGTCGAGGTTGAACTGCTCCTTGAGCGCCTGCTCGAGCGCGATGCCCTCCGCCGTGCTGCCCTCCACGAACACCTTGACCCAGTTTTCCTCGTGCGCGCGCGCGACCAGCCGGTGGACCTTGACGCGCGAGATGCCGAGGCGGTCGGCCACCTCGGCCTGCGTCAGCGCGTGCACGTAGTAGAGCCAGGCCGCCCGTATGGCGAGGCTCGCTTCACGGGCTTCCATTTCCCGCCTCCCTGCTGTACATTTGTTCGGAGGGTATAAATAAAATCACCCCGACGCAATAGGCACCAACAGGCATCGTCAGGGGAACCGTCAGGAGTCATCGAGGCGTCATGCTGCTCGCGCACATTTCCGATCTTCACGTCATGCCGAAGGGCGAGCTCGCGTACGGGCGCGTCGACACCGCAACCATGCTGCGCGAGGCGATCGCGCACCTCAACCGGCTCGACCCGCAGCCGGATGTCGTGCTCATCACCGGCGATCTCGCCGACAAGGGACAACGCACGGCGTACGCGCATCTGCGCGAGATCCTCGCCGACCTGCGCGCGCCGTTCTACGTGATTCCCGGCAACCACGACAAGATCGCGGAGTTCCGCCTGGCGTTCGCCGACCAGCCTTACCTGCCGACGACCGGCGAATTCATCAACTACACGGTGGAAACGCTGCCGCTGCGCCTCGTTGCCGTCGATTCCGTCGTGCCGGGCCGCACGCGCGGCGCGATCTGCGACGAGCGCCTCGCATGGCTCGACCGCGTGCTGTCCGAGCGACCCGATGCGCCCACCCTCGTGATGCTGCATCACGCGCCATGGATGACCGGTCTGCACCACGTCGACGAGGTCGGCATGGAGCGCGGCGACGAGCTCGAGCGGGTGATCGCGCGTCACCCGCAAGTGGAACGGGTCCTCTGCGGGCACGTGCATCGATCGACCCAGGTCCGCTTCGGCGGCACGATCCTGTCGGCGTGCCCGAGCACCGCGCATCAGGCGGCGCTGGACCTGCGGCCGAACGGGGTCGATTCGTTCACGCTCGAGCCGCCCGGCTTCCAGCTGCATCGCTGGACCGGCCGCCACTTGTTCACGCATACGCTCAACGTGGGCCGGTTCGAAGGACCGTTTCCCTTCCACTGACCCCGGAGGCTGGCGATGCGCGCGTCCGATCCGCCCGCTCCTGCGGCACACGAGCTTGCTTCGTTCCTCGCGGCGGCCATCGACGCCGCCCGCGCGGCCGGCGCGGTCATCCGCGACGGCGCGGGCCAGCGCGCAACGCTGACCATCGAGCGCAAGACGGTCAACGATTTCGTGAGCGAGATCGACAAGCGCGCCGAGCGCGTCATCCTCGACACGCTGTCCGCGCGCTTTCCCGATCATGCCTACAAGGCCGAGGAATCGGGCGAGAGCGGCACCTCGTCCTGCGTCTGGCTCATCGACCCGCTCGACGGCACCACCAATTTCCTGCATGGCATCCCGTACTACTGCGTGTCGATCGCGTTGCGCATCGATGACGTCACGGCAGTGGGCGTCGTGTTCGATCCGACCAGCGGGAGGCTCTTCACCGCGATGCGCGGCCAGGGCGCGTTCCTCGACGGCGCACCCATCAAGGTGAGCGGGCGGCCCGGCTTGAGCGAAGCGGTCGTGGGCACCGGCCTGCCGTTCAAGGACTGGCACTACCTGGACGACTACCTCGCGTCGCTGCGCGAGATCATGCAGCGGTGCGCGGGCATCCGGCGTCCCGGCGCGGCCGCGCTCGACCTCGCGTACGTCGCTGCCGGATGGACCGACGGCCATTGGGAGAAGGGCCTCAATGCATGGGATGTCGGCGCGGGCAGCCTGCTGGTGGAGGAAGCCGGCGGCACGGTGAGCACGTTCAGCGGCAGTGGATCGTTCCTCACCAGCGGGCACATCGTCGTCGGCACTCCGGGTGTGCACGCCGCGCTGCTCGACGTGCTGAAGCGGTATCCGGCGCTCGCGCAGTGAAGGCGCGCACGGTCCATGAATCCGATCCGCATCGAGCATCTGTCCAAGCACTGGGGCGACGTGCGCGCCCTCGACGACGTGTCGTTCGACGTGCCCAAGGGCAGCCTCACCGTGCTGCTCGGGCCCTCCGGTTGCGGCAAGTCGACGCTGCTGCGCCTCGTCGCCGGCCTCGACCGCGCCACGTCGGGCCGCATCGTGATCGACGGCGTGGACGTCACGCTGCTGCCGCCGCACCAACGGCGCATCTCGATGGTGTTCCAGTTCTATGCGCTGTTCCCGCACCTCACGGTCGAGCAGAACATCACCTTCGGGCTGCGCATCCGCAAGGTCGATGCGAAACGACGCGATGAGCGCCTGCGCGCGGTCGCGTCGCTGCTCGGGCTCTCGTCGCTCCTCCATCGGCGGCCTTCGCAGCTGTCGGGTGGGCAGCAGCAGCGCGTCGCGATGGGCCGCGCGATCATTGCCGAGGCGCCCGTCTGCCTGATGGACGAGCCGACGTCCAACCTCGACGCCAAGCTGCGCAACGAGATGCGCACCGAGATCCAGGCGCTGCAGCGCCAGCTCGGCATCACGATGCTCTACGTCACGCACGACCAGATCGAGGCGATGAGCATGGCCGACCAGGTGGTGCTGCTCTCGGCGGGGCGCGTGGAGCAGGTCGCCGCGCCCGCCGCGATGTACTCGCGCCCCGCGGGGCTGTTCGCCGCGCAGTTCATCGGCCAGCCGGCGATGAACGTGCTGCGGCTCGAGCAGACAGCCCGCGGCGCCGCCATCGCAGGCTCGCACGGCGCGGCGGTCATCGCGCACGCGGCGCCGGGCGTGGTGGCGGGCATCCGCGCCGAAGACATCGTGCTCGGCGCGGACGACGGGATCGAGTCGAGCGTCGTCGGCAAGGAATACCTCGGTGCCGACACGATGCTGCGCTGTCGCGTGGGCAGCGAGCACATCCTGGTCCGCGCCGGACGCAACGTGCCCGTGCAGGTGGGCGACGCGCTGCGCCTGTCGTGGCCGGACGAGGCGCTGCATCTGTTCGACGAGACCAGCGGTCATCGCGTCGAGCGGGTGCAGCACAAGCCCGGTCGCCGCGCCGCAATGACGACGCTCGACACGATCGAGCCCAACCCAGGAGGTAACCGGTGAAGCACAAGGCGATGAGGTTGTTGATGGCGGTGGCCGCGTTCGCGGCCGCAATGGCAGCGCTTCCGGCACGCGCCGTGGAGATCTCGTTCTACTACCCGATCGCCGTCAGCGGCCCGCTGACCAAGATCATCGAAGGCATGGTCGCGGACTTCGAGAAGGCGAATCCCGGCATCACCGTCAAGCCGATCTACTCCGGCAACTATGGCGAAACGCTGGCCAAGGCGCTCACGGCCAACAAGAGCGGCCAGCCGCCGCAGGTCGCGGTGCTCGTGGCATCCGATGCGCTCACGGTGATCGACGAGGACGCCGTGGCGCCGATGGAGAACTTCGTCAAGACCGCCGACGACAAGGCGTGGCTCGACGGCTTCTTCCCGGCGCTCATGATGAACGGCCGCTACGAAGGCAAGACGTACGGCGTTCCGTTCCAGCGCTCCACGCAGGTCATGTACTGGAACAAGGCCGCATTCAAGGAAGCGGGGCTCGATCCCAACCGGCCGCCGGCGAACTGGGATGAGCTGGTCGAATACGGCAAGAAGCTCACGGTGAAGGACGCCAGCGGCAAGGTGACGCGCTGGGGCCTCATCATTCCGTCCGGCGTGACGTCGCACTGGTTCCTGCAGGGCTTCACGACCCAGAATCGCGCCAAGCTCACCAACGACTCGGGCACGGAGACGTACCTCAATACGCCGGAAGCGATCGAGGCGCTGCAGTTCTGGGTGGACCTGTCGCGCAAGTACCAGGTCATGCAGCCGGGCATCATCGACACCGGCGCTGCTCCCAACGAGTTCATCGACGGCCGTGCTGCCATCATGTTCCACTCCACCGGCAACCTCACGAACGTCAAGAACAACGCCAAGTTCGACTTCGGCGTGGCGATGCTGCCCGAGCGCAAGCAGCGCGGCTCGGCCACCGGTGGCGGCAGCATCTACATCTTCAAGAAGAGCACGCCCGAGCAGCTCGACGCGAGCTTCAAGTTCGTGAAGTGGATGACCAGCGCCGAGCAGGCGGCGCGCTGGAGCATCGGCACGGGCTACGTCGCGGGACGCCAGGATGCGTGGAACCTGCCGGTGATGAAGAAATACGCGCAGGACTTTCCGCCTGCCGCAGTGGCGCTGCAGCAGCTGCCGTATTGCGCGCCGGAGTTCTCTACCCATGACGGCCCGCGCACGACGAAGGCCCTGGAAGACGCGATCGACGCCTCGATCACCGGCACCAAGACGCCCGCGAAGGCGCTCGCCGACGCACAGGCGGAGGCGACGCGCATCCTGCGGTCCTACAAGCGCTGACCCGGCCACCCACCGCGCGATTGCACGTCATGACCGACCGTTCGAGCGACGACGTGCAATCGCCGTGGGTGGGATGGGCGCTGTTCCTGCCGGCCGCGGCATTCCTCGCGGCCTTCACCTATTACCCGGCGATCGCGACCCTGATCGAGAGCCTGTTCTCCAACGCCAAGGCAGGGCGTGCTGCGCGCTTCGTCGGCCTCGACAACTACGCAGCGATGATCGACGACCCGATCTTCTGGAACGCGCTCGCGAACAACGCTTGGTTCGCGCTCGGGACCATTCCGGCGTCGATCGGCCTGGCGATCGGCATGGCGTTGCTCGTCAACCGCGCGCTGCCGGGACGGGCGCTCGTGCGCATGTCGTATTTCGCGCCGACCATCCTCGCGATGGTGGCCGTGGCCAACATCTGGCTGTTCATCTTCGCTCCGCAGATCGGCCTGCTCAACATGGCCACCGCGTGGCTTGGCCTGGCGCCGCACAACTGGCTCGGCCAGCCTTCCACCGCGCTCGCCAGCGTGACCGCGGTCGCGATCTGGAAGGAAGCGGGTTTCTTCATGATCTTCTACCTCGCCGCGCTGCAGAACATGCCGGCGAACCTGGCGGAGGCCGCCGCCATCGAAGGCGCGTCACGCTGGTACTACTTCTGGAAAGTGACCTTTCCCCTGCTCATGCCCACCACGCTGTTCGTCCTCGTGAACGCGGTGGTCAACGCATTCCGGCTGGTGGATCACATCATCGTGATGACGAAGGGCGGCCCGGACAACGCCAGCATGCTGCTGCTGTATTACATCTACGAAGTCGGCTTCAAGTACTGGGACACGAGCTACGCCGCGGCGATGTCGATGGTGCTGCTGGCGATCCTCGGCGCGGTGGCAATCGGGCAGTTCCTGATCCTCGATCGACGGACGCACTACCGGTGAGCGTCGGCGCCGAGACGACGTTCCAGAAAGTCCTCGAGACCGCCGCCGCGTGGATGCTCGGCGTGCTGTGGGCGCTGCCGCTGCTCTATGCGGCGTGGGCCGCCTTCCATCTCGCCGGCGATTCGACGCGCTTCGACCTCGCCGCGCCGCTGACCTGGAAGAACTTCGCGTACGTGTGGGCAGCGGCCCCGTTCCCGCGTTATTTCCTCAATACGTTCCTGCTGGTCACGCTGATCATCATCGTGCAGTTCACGCTGTCCACGCTCGCAGGCTATGCGTTCGCGCGCTTCCGCTGGCCGGGCCGCAACGTGATGTTCGTGCTCGTGCTGCTGCAGCTCATGATCATGCCGGACGTCCTGATCGTCGAGAACTACGGCACGATGGCCAAGCTGGGGCTGGTCGACACGATCGTCGCGATCGGCATGCCGTATTTCGGCTCGGCGTTCGGCATCTTCCTCATGCGCCAGACGTTCAAGTCGATCCCGCGCGAGCTCGATGACGCCGCGCGCATCGAAGGCGCCGGCACGATGCTCACGCTGCTCAAGGTCTACGTGCCGCTCGCCAAGCCGGTTTACCTCGCGTACGGACTGGTCTCGGTGAGCTACCACTGGAACAACTTCCTGTGGCCGCTCATCGTGACCAACTCGGTCACGTCGCGGCCGCTGACGGTCGGCCTGCAGATCTTCTCCTCCGGCGACCAGGGCATCGACTGGTCGATCATCACCGCGGCCACGCTGCTCAGCGCAGGCCCGCTGCTGGTCGCCTTCCTGCTGTTCCAGCGCCAGTTCGTGCAGTCGTTCCTGCGCGCGGGGATCCGCTAGCGGTCCCACCGGCGGAACCGCGACGCGACGCGCACCCGATTCGAATCCGCGAAAGCCCACCCATGCCTCAGGACAACCTCGCCTTCGTGCGCGAGCTCTTCGCCGAGTATGCCGCCATCACCGTGCCGCTGCACGGCGCCGTCGTGGCAGACGACAAGGTCGACGGCTCCTCGGTGACGCGCGCGGATCGCGAAGCCTCCGCGCACGTGCTGCGCCGGCTCAACGCCTACACGCCCGACTACGGCGTCATCTCGGAAGAGGAGCGCGTGTCCTATCTGCCGCACGCGCGGTGGCAATGGGCGGTCGACCCGCTCGACGGCACGGCGTCGTTCGCGCGCGGGCTACCGGTCTGGGGCCTCGGCATGGGCCTGCTCGACGGCCCGCAGCCCGTCGCGGGTTACCTGCATTTTCCGGTCGTCGGCCAGACCTTCACGTTCGACAATGGCGTCGCACAGCTCAACGGCGCGGCCATTCCCCCCGCGCCGGCGCATCTGGCGCCGGACACGCTCAACGTCATGATCACGGCGATCCACCGCTTCGTCGACGTGCGCCGCGTGCAAGGCTACCGGCTGCACAACCTGGGCTCGACGTGCTATCACCTGATGATGCTCGCAGCCGGCCGCTGCGACGCCATCATCGCGGGCCCGTGCTACATCTGGGATGTCGCGCCCGCGCTGCCGTTCACGCGCGCGCTCGGCCATGTCGAGCGCTATCTCGATGGCTCCACGTTCGACGTGGAGCGGCTGCTGCAGCCGCCCTACGGATTTCCGGTGCGCCAGCCGCTGCTGGTCGGTCCCGTGGACGTCGTGGATCGGCTGATCGGGATGCTGCGTTGAGAGGGGGCTGGCCGCGGGGCGGGCCGCGCGGCGGGCCGGCGCCTTCCGGCTTCTGGTGTTCCGGCGCCTGCCGGCGCCGGCCCGCCTCGCGGCCGAACCTCGCGTGATTGGCAGCCGCTGCGCGCGCTATCGCGAGCGACGCCGCGCAAATGGGCGGGCAAGGCGAACATCACGCGCGCTTCTTCGTCAGCCACAGGTCCCAGTCCGTGCTCTCGGTGTGGTCCGCGGCGAACGCGGGTGAGACGCGGTCGACGCGGCCGAGCTGGCCGCATCCGGTGACGCCCTTGTCGACACCGTCACGTGCCGGGTCGACGTACGTGCGGAACCAGCCGTCGAGCTGGCCACGCAAGTCGGCGACCACGGCCGCGACCGCCGGATCATCCACGCGGTTGTGCCGCTCGCCCGGGTCGCGCACGAGGTCGAACAGCTCGTGCGGGCCTTCGGGATGGCGATGCACGTATTTCCATTCCCGCGTGCGCACCATGCGCACGGGACCGTATTCGTCGTACACGACCACCGGACGGTCGGCTGCGACGCCGTCGCCTTCGAGCGCGGCGCGAAAGCTGCGGCCGGGCTTCGCATGCGATGGCGCATGCGCAAGGCCGAGGTAATCGACGAGCGTCGGGAAGACGTCGTATCCGGACAACAGCTCGCTGCGCACGCGGCCGGAGCCGACGCGCCCCGGCTGCGCCACGATGCACGGCACCTTGACGGACGTGTCGTACATGTTCTGCGGAAACGTCCCGTTGCCCTTGCCCCAGATGCCGTGATGGCCGCAGTTGAAGCCGTTGTCGCTCATGAAGATGACGAGCGTGCTGCGCCCGAGCCCTTCGTCCTCGACGGCGCCGAGCACGCGCCCGATCGCGGCATCCATGGCGCTCACCGCCGCGAAGTACCCGATCAGGCTGGCGCGGCGCTCCGCCCGACCGCGCTCGACCTCGGCCTTGCCGCCGATGAACCAGGGATGCGGCGGCTCGTCGGGACAGGAGTCGAACGCGCAGTCGGCATACAGGTCCGTGTACGCCGTGGGATGGCTGTCGATCCACGGATAGTGCGGCGCGGTGAATGCCAGCGACAGCCAGAACGGCTCGTTGCGCACGGCCTCGGCACGCACGAAGTCGGCCGCGGCGTCGCCGAGCACGTCGGTGATGTAGCCGGGCACCGTGCACGGACGATCGCCGTCGACCATCGGCGCATTGGTGTACGGTCCCATGCCGGATTGATGCGCGAACCATTTGACGAAGCTGCGGCGCGGCACGTCGCTCGCACCGAGGTGCCACTTGCCGATGAGCGCACAGCGATAGCCCGCAGCAGCCGCGACATCGGTGATGAGCGTCTGGCCGGCGAGATAGTCCACCCGGGTGTCGCCCATGCTGCCCACCCGGATCCAGTCGTGCACGCCATGGCGCGACGGGATGTCGCCGGTATAGAGCGACGCGCGCGCCGGCGAGCACACCGGCGACACGCAGAAGAACTGGTCGAAGCGCACGCCGCGCGACGCGAGCGCGTCGAGCACCGGCGTGCGCATCTCCGCATTGCCGGCGCAGCCAAGGGCCCAGGGCCCCTGGTCGTCGCTCACGATGAACACTACGTTGGGGCGTTGCGGATCCTTGCTGGCCATGCGCTGCAGTCCTCGTCGGCGCGGGACTCGGGCGCCCGCTGCAGCCGCGATTCTGCCATCGCCGCTGCGTGCGAGCGCGCGAGGCGCGCGTTCCGCGATCGCGAGGAACGCTTCTAGCGCTCGAGCGCCTGCAGCGCGCGCGCCGACAAGCGCTGCCGCGAGGCCTCGTAAGCCGCCCATGGATCGCGCCGGCGCTTCGCAAGGATGTCCGGCACGTTGCGCCAGTTGAAATGATCGCCCCGCACGTCGGTGGCCAGGTCGCGCCAGTCGATGGGCATGGACACCGGCAACCCTTCGCGCGCCCGCAACGAATAGGCTGCCACCGCAGTCGCGCCGTCGCTGTTGCGCAGCCAGTCGACGAACACGAGACCCTTGCGCCGCGCCTTGCTCGCCGTCGCGATGAACCGGTCGGGGTGATCGGCCACCAGCCTGCGCGCCAGCGCTTCGGCGAAGCGCTTGGCCTCGTCCCACGTGTGCCGGCGCTCCAGCGGCAGCACGAAATGCAAGCCCTTGCCCCCCGTTGTCTTGAGGAACCATGCGAGCCCGACGCGCTCCAGCAGCGCCCGCACGATGCCGGCCGACTCGCGGAATTGCACCCACGTGACGCCCGGGTCGGGATCGAGATCCAGCACGAGGCGATCGGGCCGGTCCAGGCGCGGAAACGCGCACTGCCAGGTGTGGAACTCGATCGCGCCGTTCTGCACGGCCTGGACGATGGCGCGCAGCGTCGGCAGCCGCATGTACGGCGGGTCGTCGGCGGGTCGCGTCGCCGCCTTGCGCGGATCGCCTGCGTGTTTCTGGAAGAAGCAGTGCGCGAAATCGCCGCCCGGGCATTTCACCAGCGCGAGGGGACGCTTCGCCACCTCCGGCAGGAACGCGTCCGCGACGGCTTCGTAATAGCGCGCAAGATCGAGCTTGACCGCGCCTTCGGCCGCCGGCAGGGGCCGCGCCGCGTTGCTGATGGTCACGCCCGCGATGGCGGCCGCCTGCGCGGCCTCGCCGCGCCGTGCGATCAAGAGCCAGTTGTCGCGCTTGTCGCCGTCGCGTCCCTTCATGCGCACGAGCACGAAACGGCCGCGCAGCCGCTCGCCGCGCAGCTCGAAGTCGAGATGACCGTCACGCAGGCCCGCGTGCGCGTCGCCTTCGGGGATCCACTCGCCGCGATCCCAGATGTCGACGTGACCGGCGCCGTAGTGCCCCGCCGGAATGTCGCCATGGAAGCCTGCATACGCGACGGGATGATCCTCGACGTGCACGGCGAGGCGTCGCTCACCCGCCTCCCCCGTGGGCTCCCGCGTCACCGCCCAGCTCTTCAGCACGCCGTCGAGCTCGAGCCGGAAATCCCAGTGCAGCCGGCGCGCATGGTGCTGCTGGATGACGAAGGCGAGCTTTTTCGCGCGCCGGCGACCCACTCGCGGGCCGGGCTCCGGCGTCGCCGCGAAATCGCGCTTGCGACGATACGGCGCGAGCGGCGACTGCACCGAGGCTCCGCTACGCGCGCTTGCGCGCCGTGGAGTGGCTGCGGCTCGCGCTGCGCGCCTTGGTTGCCGCGCGGGCGTGGGTCTTGGTCGCGGTCTTGTGCTCGCCGCCGCCGGACTTGCGCTTCGCCGGCTTCGATTCGAGGCTCTGCTTGAGCGCCGCCATCAGGTCGATCACCTGCGCGCCGCCCTTGGTGCGCTCCTTGGGCGCCTCCAGCACCACCTCGGTGTTCCCCGCCTTCACGCGGCGCTCGATCTGCTTCTCGAGGTCTTCGCGATACGTGTCGTGGTACTGCGCGGGCTTCCACTTCTCCGTCATGTCGGCGACCAGCCGCTTCGCGAGGTCGAGCTCCTTGTCGCTCACCGATTTGCGGTCCGGCAGCGCGAACTCCGCCGGGTCGAGGAGCTCGTCCTCCCAGCGCAAGAGCTCGAGCACGAGCGCGTCGTCCTGCACCATCACCGCGGCCAGATGCTGCTTGCTGCGGATGACCACTTCGGCGATGCCGATCTTGTTCGTCTCGCGCAGCGTCTCGCGCAGCAGCGCGTACGCTTTCTCGCCGCGCTTCCCGGGTGCCAGGCGATAGGGCGTCTCGAAATAGCGCGGCGAGATGTCGCTCGCATCGACGAAGGCCTTGATGTCCACCGTTTGCGTGGCCTTCGGATTCGCCTGCTTGAAATCCTCGTCGGACAGGATCACGTAGCGGCCCTTGCTGTACTGGTAGCCCTTGACGATCTGCTCGTTCGACACCGGCTTGCCGGTGGTCTTGTTGATGCGCTGGTAACCGACCGGCGCCATGTCGCGCTTGTCGATCCAGTCGAGGTCGAGCGTGTGGCTGCGCGCACCCGGATAGAGGTCGACCGGGATGTTCACCAGCCCGAAGACGATCGCGCCTTTCCACAATGCACGCGCCATGCGTTGCTCCTTCGCGCCGCGCTGCAGCGCCGTCAGGGAATCATCATGCCGGGGAACGCCGCGAGACCGAGCAGGCCCTGTACGCCCGCGTCGCCCTTCAGTTGCCGCTTGCGCGTCTTGACCGCGCGGCCGAGCGCGACGAGATCGAGGTCGGTGGCTTTCACCTTCGGGAACATCACGTCCTGCTCCTCGACGACGTGATGCTTCACGTATTCGCCCAGTACCGTGACGATCGCGTCGTAGCGGTTGTCGCCCGGCTTCATGCCGCGCAGCTGCTCGATGAGCGTCTTGGACGATTCGTGCTCGACCGCTGCTTCGTCCATGAGATCGTCATCGCCGATCGCCGGGCGCACGCTCGGATAGAAGAGCTCGTCCTCGACGCGCGTGTGCAGCTCCAGCTCGTCGCAGATGCGCTCGACGAGCTGCGCCTTCTGCGGCCCGTTCGACTTGAGCTTGTCGAAGCGCGCGAACAGCTCCAGCACGCGGTCGTGATCGGCCCGCAGCACCGCGAGCACGTTGTCCACCGCCGCACGTGGCGATACCGGCCGGGACGCCGGCGCGCGCGGTACCTCCGTGCGTTGCGGCGCGGCGCGGCCGCCTGAGCCGCCGCGCCGTTTGCGGGCGGCCTGGGTTGCCCCGCCGGTGGCGTGGCCGTTGGTGCGAGTCGAGCGCGGGGAACGGGTGGGCATGGCTTCTCCTCGACCCCTGTGGGTCTCACGCCAAGGTCGCAACTGTCGTACCACCCGTTTACGGCTTTGGATTCAGTTGCTTGGGGCCGCGCTCGACGTCGCCGTCGCAACGTTTACCTTGGCCCCGGTGCACAAATTGCACGCAGGTAGGAAGCGCCCGCTCGCCTCGCGGGAGCCGATGCCGTACGCTTGTGAAATCCCGTAACGCCCACACTTTTTCCCCATGGCCGAACCAACCCGAGATAGCGCCCGCGGGGGCGAGCCCACCATGGACGCCGCCGCCCTTTACCGCGAAGAGATCTACACCGACCGGAAGGTGGGCACGCTGCGCGTCCTCGTGCCCGTGCAGGCCGACGGCAGCCCGGATGCGAAGCGTCCTACGCTCTACCAAGGCGAAGCGCAGCTGATGACCAACGTCGGCCCGCTGCCGATCAGCTTCGACATCGAAGCGTCGAACCTTGCCGAGGCCGTGTCGCGCTATGGCGAGGCGACCAAGGCGGGCGTCGATCGGGCGATGCGCGAGCTGCAGGAGCTGCGCCGGCAACAGTCGTCATCGATCGTCATCCCGCCCGCAGGGGCCGCCGGGCTTCCCGGCGGGCCGCTCGGCGGCGGCGGCAAGATCCAGCTGCCGTAAGGCACGAGCCGACGACTGCCGGTGCGGCCATCGCGTGGGCCGTCGACGTCAAGGCGCTCTCCTGGGCGCGCGTCGCCGGCCGGCGGCGCACCCGCTTGCGCTCATCGCGCCGGCAGCGTCCAGGCCGGGTCGGCCGCGAAGCGCTCCGCGACAAAGTCGATGAAGCTCCGCACCTTGGCGGAGAGATGGCGCCGGCTCGGGTACACGGCATTGATGCTGCCCGCCTCGGGCGCATAGCCGCGCAGGATCCGCACCAGGCGTCCGGCACGCACGTGCGGCGCCACCACGAAGTCCGGCTCCAGGTGAAGCCCCATGCCGGCAACCGCAAGCGCGGTGAGCAGCGCGCCGTTGTTCGAGTGCGCAGGGCCGCTGACGGTCACCGCCTGCACGACGCCATCGCGATCGGTGAAGCGCCACACGTTGCGCTCCTGCGAGTACGCATACGTCAGGCACGCGTGGCGCGCGAGGTCCTGCGGCGCCTCGGGCGCACCGTGACGCTCGAGATAGGCGGGCGCGGCGCAGCACACCAGGGCAGTGGTGCCGATGCGCCGCGCGATGAGCGCCTGGCTGCGCACGGTCCCGATGCGAATCGCCAGGTCGAAGCCTTCCTCCACCAGATCGACCACACGATCGGACAGCTCCACGTCGAAGCGCACGCGCGGGTGGCGCTGCGCATACGCCGCGATGGCGGGCGCGAGGTGACGGATGCCGAAGGTCGTCGCGCAGGTGAGCTTCAGCGTGCCGCGCGGCTCGAGCGTCGACGCGCCGACGGCGGCCTCGGCTTCCTCGAGGTCGGCGAGCAGCTGCACGGCACGCTCGTGGAACGCCTGCCCCGTTTCTGTGAGCGAAAGCCTGCGCGTGGTGCGATTGAGCAGGCGGGCTCCAAGATGGGTCTCGAGCTCGGCGACGGCGCGCGAAACCGCGGACACGGAGCGGTCGAGGCGCTCGGCCGCCCTGGCGAAGCTGCCGGTCTCAACGACGCGCACGAACGCCGTCAGGACATGGAAGTGGTCCATGATTGTTGCGATATTCGCAATAGTGTATCCCATGACGGCGCATTTATCTTGTCCTGCGCCTCCTCCATAGTTCAGGCATGACGAACGGCGCGCCACCACCGGGCGTCCAACCCAACCAGGAGGTGCTCGATGAAGCTCTACTACGCTCCCGCGGCCTGCTCGCTCGCGCCGCATATCGCCCTGACCGAAGCCGGCCTGCCGCACGAGCTGGTGCGCGTCGACCTGCGCACTCACACGCTGCCCGACGGCAGCGACTTTTCCGCCATCAATCCCAAGGGCTACGTGCCGGTGCTGGAGCTCGACGACGGCTCGCGCCTCACGGAGGCGGCGGTCGTGCTGCAGTACATCGCCGATCGCAAGCCCGGCACGCTCGCCCCGGCGTTCGGCTCGATGGAGCGCTATCGGCTGATGGAATGGCTCAACTTCATCGCGACGGAGCTGCACAAGGGATTTGGTCCCCTCTGGCATCCCGAGACCCCGGACGCGACACGGCAAACGGTGATCGCAACGCTCGGCAAGCGCTTCGACTACCTCGCGCCGTTCCTCGCCCGGCAGACCTACCTCACCGGCGACGCATTCACCATCGCCGATGCGTATCTCTTCACGATCCTGAGCTGGGCGAAGCACCTGAAGGTCGATCTCGCGCGCTGGCCGGCGCTCACGCAGTACCTCGACCGCGTCGCGGCGCGCCCCAAGGTGCAGGAGGCACTGCGCGCCGAGCACCTGCTCAAGGCAGCGGCGTAATGGCCACCGCGACAGACGCAGGCGGGCCGCCCCGCGCAGGCGCCTGGGGTACGAAGCCGGAGCGGGGCGGCCCGACTGTGGCTGCCGCCGCCAACGACGCAGGCGGGCTGCCCCATGCAGGCGCCTGGGTCACGAAGCCCGAGCGGGGCAACCCGCCCGCGTCGTTGCAATTGCCCACGCTGTTTCTGTCTCACGGCTCGCCGATGCAGGCGATCGAGCCGGGCATCGCCGGGCGCGCATGGCAGGCGCTCGGCGCGAGCCTGCCGCGTCCTGCGGCCGTGCTCATCGCTTCAGCGCACTGGGAAACCACGCTGCCGATGGTCACGGGCAGCGCGCGGCCCGAGACGATCCAC
>DATILY010000018.1:0-3023 GCA_035475895.1 Casimicrobiaceae bacterium
GGACACCGCGCTGCACGCGCTCGCGATCCCGGACGCCGATCGGACGACACTGCGTAAGCCCGAGGCATCGGCACGCGAGCTGACACGCGCGATCGTTGCCGAACTGCACGAGCTCGCTCAGCAGCGCAAGCGCAGCCACGAAACTCGCCGCCAGGCATGATCGCCGCGCACGAGCCCATCCAGCGGCCGCCGGACGCGAAGCTCCTCGTGATCGATGCGACCGGCAGGATCACCCACTGGCCGCGGCGCGCGTTCCCGGCGCTGCTTTCACGTGGCGATCTCGTCGTCGCCAACGATGCGGCGACGTTGCCCGCGAGCCTTCGCGGCGTGCATGTGGCGAGTGGACGGAATATCGAAGTGCGCCTCGCACAGCGTGGCTCGCTCGATCCCGAAGACGTTCGGCACTTTGCCGCGCTGATCTTCGGCGAAGGCGACTACCGCACGCCCACCGAGGATCGCCCCCTGCCACCTGTGCTCGCCGCGGGCGATGTGCTCGCGCTGGGGCCACTGCGCGCAACGGTGCGCCACCTGTGTGGGCATCCGCGCTTCGTGGCGCTGCGCTTCGACGGCACGGCGCAAGCAATATGGCGCGGGCTCGCGTTGCATGGACGGGCCATCCAGTACGCCTATATGCGCCCTGCGCTCGAGCTGTGGGACGTATGGACGCCGTTCGCCGGAGCGCCCGCGGCATTCGAGGCGCCGTCGGCGGGCTTCGCGCTCGACTGGGCATTGCTTGCGAAGATGCGCCGGCGCGGCGTCGAATTCGCGACGATCACGCATGCGGCCGGCATTTCGTCAACCGGCGACGAAGCGCTCGATGCGCTGCTTCCGCTCGACGAGCCCTATCGCATTCCTTCCTCGACCGCCCACGCGGTTGCCCGCGCGCGCGAACGCCACGGTCGCATCATCGCTGTCGGTACCACCGTCGTTCGTGCGCTGGAGGCGGCCGCCGCGCCGCGTGGTCTCGTCCACGCGGGCGCCGGCATTGCGGCGACGCGGATCGTCCCGGCGACGCAGCTTCGCGTCGTCGACGCCGTACTGTCAGGCACCCACGAGCCGGGGACGAGTCATTACGCGCTGCTGGGCGCTTTTGTGTCCGCCGCGACACTGCGCGAAGCCGATCGCGAGCTGGAAACGCACCGCTACCGGACGCACGAATTCGGCGATTCGGTGCTGGTGGAGCGGGCCGCTTTGCCAATCAGGCCGAGACCTGCGCAGCGCCACGCAGCTTGAACGCTACCGCTTGAAGTCGCGGAAGCCGGCGGCGCGCGCGAGGTCGGCCTTCACCTGCTCGCGCGTGCGCTCGTACACGATCTCGCGTCCCCTGGCGTTGCCGACGTAGGCGAGCCCGTTGCGGGTAGGCGTCAGGTCGCAGCGCACGCTGTGCACGCCTTCCCCGAGCACCACCTGGATCACGTCGAGCCGCTTGTCGAAGACGACCACCTCCAGCGTCTGCCCGCTGCTCGTGACGCGCACGGGAATCTTTTCGGCCTCCATGCCACCTCCTTGTCGCTCGTAAACCTGGTCATTGTGCCCGGACTCGGCAGATCCTTCCCCGTTCGTGGGTCCGCATCCGGATCACGGGTAATCACGCGGCACGCGCAAAGATCCCTTGACAACGATGGCCGACCCTTCACAATGCGCCACCCCAACCCGGGTAACCAGGAGTGCTGCGCATGAGCCGGTCACCCGTCGTCGCGTTCTGCCTCGCGTTGCTCGTCGCGCTGTTCGCGGCGCCCGCCCTCGCTGCAACGTTCACGGTCAGCAATACGAACGACTCGGGTGCCGGCAGCTTTCGCCAGGCACTGATCGACGCCAATGGCCTCGCGGGTGCTGACACGGTCGTGTTCGCCATCCCGGGCGCCGGCGTCCATACGATCACGCTTGCGTCGGTACTGCCGCCCATCACCGGCCCCGTCGTCATCGACGGGTATACGCAGCCCGGCTCCAGCGCCAATACGAATCCGATGAACGCCGGCATCAACGCCGTGCTCAACATCGAACTCACCGGCTCCTCCACCTTGTTCTTCTCCACCGGCAGCGACGGGTCGACGGTCCGCGGCCTTGCCATCAGCGGGTCATCGAGCGATCTCATCGAGAGCCAGTCCAGCAACCTGACGGTGACGGGCAACTTCCTCGGCTCGAACGCGGCTGGCACCGCCGCGGGCGGGGGTGGCGGGCACGGCGTACGCATCGACCCGCCGGCCATAAACGCAGTCATTGGCGGCCCGAACGCCGCCGACCGCAACCTCCTCTCCGGCAAGCTCGGCGGCGGCGTCATCCTGCCGTTCCCGAGCACGAGCGGGCATCTGATCCAGGGCAATTACGTCGGCACCGACGTCACGGGCACCGCTGCGCTCAACGCGGGAACGCCGCTTGGTCTGAACAACATCGGCGGTGCCGCCGTCATCGGCAATCTCGTTTCGGGGAATCTGGGCGGAGGTATCGCGCTGCTCGACAACAACGTCGTGCAGGGCAACCTGATCGGAACCCAGCGCGATGGCACGAGTCCGCTACCCAATGGCAACTTCGGCGGTATCAATCTCCAGGGCAACGGATCGACGATCGGCGGAGCGGGCGCTGGCCAGGGCAATGTGATCGCGTTCAATGTCAACAGCGGCATCGATTCGCAAACCAACCTCAGCGGCAACCGCATCACGCAGAACTCGATTTACTCGAACACGGTACTTGGCATCACGCTGCGGAGCACCAACACGCCGCTCGCGAATGACGCGGGCGACGCTGATGTCGTGCCCGGCAACCATGGCCAGAATTATCCGGTGATCACCTCGGTTGCCATCGCGGCGGGCACCGCAACGATCTCCGGCACGATCAACAGCAATGCGAGCACGCCGTTGCATCTCGAGTTCTTCGCCAATGCGGCATGCGATGCCTCCGGGAACGGCGAAGGCCAGAGCTTCATCGGCGCCACTGACGTAACGACCGACGGCAGCGGCAATGCGAGTTTCGCGGCGCTGGCGTTCGCCGTACCGCTTGGCCAGGGCGTGATCACGTCCACCGCG
>DATILY010000019.1:0-69871 GCA_035475895.1 Casimicrobiaceae bacterium
AGAAATATTCGGCGGGACCGAACTTCAGCGCCAGCGCCGAGAGCGGCGGCGAGAACGCGGCGACGAAGATGGTCGCGATCGTCCCGGCGAAGAACGAGCCGAGCGCGGCGGTCGCGAGCGCCTGTCCGGCCTGTCCCTTGCGCGCCATCTGATAGCCGTCGAGGCACGTGACGACCGACGACGTCTCGCCTGGCATGTTCACGAGGATCGCGGTCGTGGATCCGCCGTACTGCGCGCCGTAATAGATGCCGGCGAGCATGATCAGCGCCGACACGGGCTGCAGCGCGTACGTCGTCGGCAGCAGCATCGCGATCGTCGCGACCGGACCGATGCCGGGCAGCACGCCGATCAGCGTTCCAAGCAGGCATCCCACGAGCGCGTAGAGCAGGTTGATCGGCGTCAATGCGACGCCGAAGCCCGTGACCAGGTGCCCGATGAGATCCATGTGCGCTAGTCCTGTCCTGGCCAGATCGGCAGCTGGAGGTTGAGGCCGACGACGAACACGCCTACGGCGAGAGCCGCGAGCAGCACGCCGGCGATGACCGCTTCCTTGGCCCGGAACTCATGGCTTGCCGCGCTGGCGATCACGATCAGGATGACGGTCGACAGCGCCATCCCCAGCGGCTTGACGATCGCGCCGAACAGCACCACGCTGCCCAGCACGAGCAGCGTCGGGCGCCATTTCCAGGCCGGCACGGGATCGCCCTTGAGCCGAAACGCGCGTTGCGCGATGAGCCCGCCGAAGAGCAGCAGGAGGATGCCGAGGATGCGCGGGAAGTAGCCCGGCCCCATGCGCGCCGCCGTGCCGATCGTGTACTTGCTGCCGTAGACGAGGGCGAAGGCGCCGATCGCCATGAAGAGCAGGCCGGACCAGAAATCCTTGGGATGCGTGATCTTCATGTCGAGAGGCCGTGCCGGTGCAATGCCGTGGATCGAAGCGTCATGAGTGCCGCGGCGGAAAGTGCCGCAAAAAAAGGGCGCTCGTTGGGCGCCCGATAATCCGAAGAGGAGGAGGAAGTCCCTCTCCGGCACTTGAGGTTGCCTTCACGATCCGGGTTTGCAGCGAAGGCGCGCTGATTCTACGCAGCGGAACCTTTCAGTCGGCTTGCAGCAGCGGTCGTCAGCGCGAATGCATGCCGGCCAGGCGGCACGCCGCGCGGTTGGCCCCACCCGGACGCCGCGCTAGACTGCACCGACCCGGGCGATGCGCGCGGGCGCAACCGAAGCGGAAGGAATGCAACGATGCGAATCCTCCTCGTCGAGGACAACCGCGAGCTGTCCGATTGGCTCGCCAAGGTGCTCCGGCAGGACCGCTATGTGGTCGACTGCGTGTACTCCGGGCTCGACGCCGATGCCGCCGTCCATACCAACACGTACGACCTCGTCATCCTCGACCTGTCCCTGCCCAAGCTCGACGGACGTGAAGTGCTGCGGCGCCTGCGCGCGCGCAACGACAACGTCGCGGTGCTGATCCTCACCGCGGACAACACGAGCGTCAGCCGCGTGAACGGCCTCGACATCGGCGCCGACGACTACCTCGCCAAGCCGTTCGACCTCGACGAGCTGCGCGCACGCATCCGCGCGCTGCTGCGCCGCTCCAGCCAGGGCCGGACGCCGGTGCTGCAGTGCGGGTCGCTTTCCTATGACACCAACGACCGCCAGTTTCGCCTCGGCACTTCGCCGCTCGCGCTGACGCCGCGCGAGCATGCGGTGCTCGAGACGCTGATCCGCGGCGTCAACAAGACCATCGCGAAGAAGTCGCTTGCGGAGAGCGTCTTCGGCTTCGACGACGCGTCGAGCCCCGAGAACATCGAGATCTACATCCACCGCGTGCGCAAGAAGCTCGAGCCGGGCGACGCGCGGATCATCACGCTGCGCGGCCTCGGTTACCTGCTGAAGGACCGGAACTCGCCGTGAGGCGCATGCGCTCGAGCCTGCGCGGGCAGCTCCTCGCGTGGCTCCTCATCCCGCTCGGGGTGCTGACCGCCATCGACGTCGTCGACGACTACCTCGATGCGCAACGCACGGCAGGGATCGTATTCGATCGGCTGCTCCTGGTTTCCGCGCGCACGATCGCGCAGGAGATCCGCGTCGAATCGGGCGCGACGCGCGTCATGGTGCCGCGCGGGGCCCTCGAAGCATTCGGCTGGCCCACGCCCGATCTGGTGTATTACCGCGTGAGCGCGCCGGGCGGTGCCGTGCTCGCCGGCACCGCGGACCTGCCTTCCCTCTCCGAAGCGGCCGACCCGGATGCGCCGCAATACCGCACGTCCGAATTCCGCGGCGAGCCGCTCCGCGCCGTGGCGTTCGTGCAGGAGATCCGCGGGCCCGCCGCGAGCCCGGTGCTCGTCGAAGTCGCTGCGACCCTGCGCGGCCGCGAAGCGCTCGCCCACGAGCTGTGGATCCGCAATGCGCGCCAGCAGGGCGTGATCCTCGTGCTCGCAGCGCTGCTGGCCTGGATCGGCCTCACGCGGGGACTCACGCCGTTGTTGCGCCTCGGCCGCGCGGTCACCACGCGCAGTCCCGAGTCGCTCGAGCCGATCGGCACCGGCGCGGTCCAGTCCGAGCTGCGTCCGCTCGTCGCGGCCATCAACCAGTACATGTCGCGCCTGGATGCGCGCATGGCGGCGCAGCGTCGCTTCATCGCCAACGCGTCGCACCAGCTGCGCACGCCGCTGACCCTGCTCAACACGCAAGTGCACTTCGCCCTCGCAACCAGCGACGTCGCGGCCAAGAACGAGGCGCTGCAGGCCCTGCGCGACGGCATCCGGCACAGCAACCGCATCGCCAACCAGCTATTGACGCTGTCGCGTGCCGAGCCCGAGAGCGGCTTTCCGGCGCGCATGACGCCCGTCGACCTGCACGAGGTCGCGCGCATGGCGCTCGAGAAGATCGCGGGCCTGGCGGAGCGCCGGCACATCGACCTCGGATTCGATTCGGACAACGCCGACGGCGACGACACGCCGGCCACGGTGTACGGGGACGAGGTCCTGCTGCTCGAGATGATCGTGAACCTCGTCGACAACGCCGTGCGCTACACGCCGCCGGGCGGCCAGGTCACCATCGCCACCGAGCGCGTCAACGGGGCCTGGCGGCTCGCCGTGACGGATACGGGGCCGGGAATCCCCGCGGTGGAACGCGAGCATGTGTTCGAGCGTTTCTACCGTGTGGTCGGCAACGAGGGTGAGGGCTCGGGCCTCGGCCTGTCGATCGTCCAGGAAATCGCGCGTGCCTGCCACGCATCGGTCGCGCTCGACGAAGGCCGCGACGGCCGCGGCCTCGTGGTGACGGTCACCTTCCCCGCGCACAAGCCGGGTGCGGTTGCCACCGCGCCAGCTGCGCCGGCGGCCGCTTCGCGCGTCACCGCTTAACCGCCCTCGCCCGCGTGCGCTGCGAGGAAGGCGCGCAGCGCAGCGGCGAATTGCGGATGGGCCGCTGCATCGGCGTGCGCTGCGCCGTCGATGATCACAAGCTGGAGCGTGCGCATGCAACCGACAAGCGACTGGAATTGCGTGAGGTAGGGATCGCGCGAGCCGACGATGCCGAGCGTCGGCACGTCGACCGCCGCCAGTGCGGCCTCGCTCACGACCTGGTCGCGGTTGGCCCGGCGCATGGCAGCCAGCGCAAGCGCGTCCTGGCCCGCCAGATAGCGGCGCGAGCGGGCGGCGATCTCCTCCTCGCGGGGAAGCGGCCGGCCCGCCGGCCACAGCCGCAGGATCTGCGCGCGCATCGAGCCTTGCTCGAGCTCGCTGGCCTCGGCCGCCACGCGCGCGTCGTCCTCGCGCGTCCAATGGAGGCGGCCGCACGCGCCGCCGAGCGTGGCGCTCAGCATGCGCCCGGGCGCGAGCGTGAGGAGCTGCGCGACCAGGTGCGCGCCCATCGAGTAGCCGACGACGTGGGCGCGCTCGACGCCCGCATGGTCGAGCAGGCGCACGATATCGAGCGTCAGCTGCGCGCCATACGCGCGTGGATCGCGCGGCTTGCCGCTCCTGCCATGGCCGCGCAGGTCCATGCCCAGCACGCGATGCGCCTGCACGAGGGCCGGGAAGATGCCCGTGGCCAGGAACTGGCTGTCGAAGTCGCCGCCGAAGCAATGCACGAGCACGACCGGCACACCGGCGCCTTCGTCGACGTAGCGCACCGGCACGCCGGCCGCGTCGAAGAAACGCTCGCGCGTCACCACGCCCGCGCTATCATGCAACGCGCCTGTCCATTCGCGATCGATCCGCACATGCCGCTCCTCGCGCCTCTTGTCGCCGCTGCTGTCGCCGTCGTCCTCGCCCTGCCTGCGCTGGCCGCCGAACGCGCCAATGCGCCGGTGCCCACTCCGCGCGCCCGCGCGCAACCCGCGCAGCAGGCGCCGCGCGCCGCCTGCGCCTCGCCGGATGGCCCGCAGCCCGATGGCACGATCCGCTGCGAGATGTGTCCCGCCGCGCCGGGATCGCGCGTGCTGTATCGCCCGATGGCCTGCACCAACGGCAAATGGACCGAAGCCGGTCCTTGCGGGGACGGCGACTGCGCCGGCCGCACGTATTGAGCGCTATTTGAGCGCAGCCGCCCGCAGGGACTCGAGCGTGAAGGTGAAGCTCGAAGCCGCGAGCGGCTTGTGGCAGGCGAGGCATTCCGCCTGGTTCACCTTCGTGCCAATCTGCTTCGCGTTGTCGAACGCCGCGTAGTTCCAGTCCTCGTTGCGCAGCATGTCGGGTATGTCGCGCCCCCAGCCGGCGTTGCGCGCCATGATGCCGTATCCGAGCACCTGATCGGCCACATACCACCCGCCTTCGCCGATCACCGGCTTGCCGTCCGCGTCAAGCTTGGCCGACGCCGTCTCGTTGACCAGTACCGAGCCGTCGGGCAGGGGCTTGCCCTCGCGCGCCGCGCGCACGGCCACCGCATTGGCGTAGAAGGCCTGTACGCGCTTGGTCGCCTCCACGTTGACGGTGTGATATCGGGTGAACGTCGTGCGATAGTCGTCGGGAAACGTCACGAAGGTCCGCGCGACGTTGGGCAGGAATTCCGATTTCGCGCCGGCCGTGGCAATGGTCTGCTGTGCGAAGTAGGCCGCGACGTTGGCCATGTCCTCGGGCCCGAGCTGCGCTGCGATCGCGTTCATGATCGGGTTCTTGCGCGAGCCGTTCTTCAGCGCGCGCAGCTGCGACTCGAGGTAGGCGGCACGCTGCCCCGCGAGGTTGGGAATCGCGTCGCTCACGCTGATGCCCGCGGCACCATGGCAGGCGGCGCATACCGTCGCCACCTTCGCGCGCCCCGCTTCGACGTCCGCTGCGAGTGCCGATGGCACGGCCAGCGCGAACACCAGCGCTGCTGCGACCTTCATCATGTGGAGTCTCCTGGCGCGGCCCCCGCGCACCGGGCCCGGCCGCGTGAGTGTACGCTTCCAACCGTCTGACACGATTTCCCGCCGCCCGCTGACGGACCGGAGGCGGCCTTCGCGCGATGATCGCGCACATTCCTGGCACCGGAGGACTTCATGAACGAGAGGACCATGCGCAATGCCGCGGCTGCCGCCGCCGACGACGCCGCCGACCGGGCGGCCAACCTGAGCGACACGGCGCGCGACATGCTGAACACCAGCACCAAGCGGGCCCGCCGCGCCGCCGAATCGGCGAGCGACTGGGCCGCCGATGCCGCCGGCACGCTGTCCGACGCATCGCTGCGCGGGTATCGCACGGCGGAGGACGCCATCCGCGTGCAGCCTGTGCTGGCCGTCGGCGCCGCGCTGGTCGTCGGCGTGATGCTGGGCGCGCTGCTCTTCTCGCGCAACGAATAGAGACCGCACCGCTACGGTCCTGAGGCGCTCCGCACGCGGGGCGCTGGCAGCACCCACATTCGAATACCGCTACAGTCATTGAGCCCCGGCCGCGCGCCGGGGTTTTGTTTGGTCCGCGCGAAGGGCCCTTGTATGCGCATCGTCCATCGCGCGGATGGCCGGTTTGCGACAATGCGCGCCGGAACTACTCTTCGGGATCGCATGCCAGGCAACGTCGCCTCGTGGAGCACGTGGATCGGCCGCTCCGAAACCGCGCATGACGTCGTCACGCCCACGCCCTTCGCGGCGCTGGCGGCCACGCTGGATGGGGACCCGGCGCGCCCGCCCGATGCCACGCCGCTGCCGCCGCTGTGGCACTGGCTCTACTTCCTGCCGCTGCACCGCCGGTCCACCCTCGGACCCGATGGGCACGCCGAGCGCGGCGGCTTCCTGCCCCCGGTACCGCTGCCGCGCCGCATGTGGGCAGGCAGCCAGCTCGCGTTCCACGCGCCGCTGCGCATCGGCGACGCGCTGACGCGCACGTCGACCATCGAAAGCGTGCGCGAGAAGGAAGGCCGCAGCGGACCACTCGTGTTCGTGCGCGTGCGCCATGAGATCGTGGTCGATGGCACTGCGCACGCGGCGCTGGTCGAGCATCACGACATCGTGTATCGGGAAGCGCCGCGCGCGGGCGACCCGCCGGCCGCCGCGCAGCCGGCGCCGGCGCAGTGCGCTTGGTCGCGCACCTGGGTGCCCGACGACGTGCTGCTCTTCCGCTATTCCGCGCTGACCTTCAACGGGCACCGCATCCACTACGATCGGCGCTACGTCACCGAAGTCGAAGGCTATCCGGGCCTCGTCGTGCACGGGCCGCTCATCGCCACCCTGCTGCTCGACCTGCTGCGGCGCGAGTTGCCCGACGCGACGGTGACGCGGTTCGAGTTTCGCGCGGTACGCCCGCTGTTCGACCTCGCGCCCTTCGAGGTCTGCGGCACGCCGCATGCGGGCGGGTCGGTGCACCTGTGGGCGCGCGACACCGGCGGATTCCTCGCGATGGACGCGACCGCGACCCTTGCACGCAGCGACGAAGGCGCGCCATGAACGAGGCACTGGAGCAGCTGTTCGAGCAGAACCGCGCCTGGTCGGCGCGGATGCGGCAGAACGACCCGCAGTTCTTCGCGCGCCTGTCCGGCCAGCAGAGCCCCCGCTTCATGTGGATCGGGTGCGCCGACAGCCGCGTGCCGGCGAACGAGATCGTCGGCCTGTTGCCGGGCGAGCTGTTCGTCCACCGCAACGTCGCCAACGTCGTCGTGCACAGCGACTTGAATTGCCTGTCGGTCATGCAGTTCGCCGTCGACGTGCTGAAGGTGCAGCACATCATCGTCTGCGGTCACTATGGCTGCAGCGGCGTGTCCGCCGCGCTCGAGAACCGGCGCATTGGCCTGGCCGACAACTGGCTGCGGCACGTGCAGGACGTGCATCACAAGCACGACGTGCGGATCGGGGCCATCGCGGACCCGGCGCAGCGCATCGACGCGCTGTGCGAGCTCAACGTCATCGAGCAGGTGGCCAACGTGTGCCAGACGACCATCGTGGGCGATGCGTGGGAGCGCGGCCAGCCGCTGGCCGTGCATGGCTGGGTGTATGGCCTGAAGGACGGGCTCGTGCGTGACCTCCTCACCACGGTGACGCGGCCCGAGGAAGCGAACGTGGTGTATCGCGCGGGCCTGGCCGCGCTCTAGGAAGAGGCCGGCCCCGCGACGGTTGCCCTCATCGGACGCCTCAGCGCCAGGATGGAGAGCGCAGCCACGCTGGCGCCGATGAAGCCGAAGAACACGCCAGCCCCGAAGCGATCGACGAACGAGTCGAGCGTGCAGCTCAGGTGGTCGGCATGCAGATGCGCGCAGAGCAACGGCACGGCGGCGCCCTCGCTCCAGTTGCCCTCGCCGAACGTGTCCTGCACTTCCCAGCGGAACGGCCGGCCGTCGCTCGGCGTGACCTCGACCACGCCGTACACCGTCATGCTGCGCCCGCTCGCCCGGTGGAATTCGATGACGCGGCCCATCGCCGGCGTCCCGGACCAGGAATAGACCAGCTGGGCGCCGAGGTAGAGCAGCGACAGACCGACGAACACCAGCCCGCACAGCAATCCGATCCATTGCGCGGAGCGCGAGCCTTGCGGGACGCTCGCTTCCATCGTGCGCTTCACACCTGACGCGGTGCCGCGGAGCGTTGCGCGCCCGCCTGGCCCTGATCGCTCGCGCCCCACGCCCAGACGCTGCCGTCCTGGCGCAGCGCGAGGCTGTGGTGCGCCCCAGCGGCGATGCGCACGAAGTCTCCCGGCACGGGTTGCGGCGTGCTCGCAGCCGCCGCGCTCGCGACGCCCAGCTGTCCGTCGTCGTTCGCACCCCAGGCGAAGAGATGCGTGCCACGCAATCCGAGCGAGAACGCGTCGCCGGCGGCAATGGCCGTCCAGTCGCTGTCGGTGCCCACGCGGATCGGCGTGACGCGCCGCGCGCTCGTTCCATCACCCAACTGACCGGCGCGGTTGTCACCGAACGCAACCAGGCTGCCGTCCTTGCGGATCGCGAGCGAATGGCTGCGACCTGCCGCGACGAACGCGTACCCCTGTCCGACCGTCGCCGGTGCATTGCGATACTGGCCGTCACCGGTTCCGAGCTGGCCAAGATCGTTGTCGCCCCAGGCGAGCAGCGTTCCGTCGCGCCGCACCGCGAGGCTGTGGCGCGCCCCGGCGGACATGATGCCGACCGCGGATGCGACCTGTACCGGCTCCATGCGCGGTTGCGTGCTGCGATCGCCGACCTGGCCGAACGCGTTGCCGCCCCAGCCCCACAACGTGCCGTCGCCGGTGAGGATGAGCGCGTGCTGTCCCCCGGCGGCCACCGCGACGGCCCCGCCGATGCCCTGCAGCGCGCGCGCGTCCGCGCGTTTGGCACCTGCGTCACGCTCGACGCCCTGTTGTCCCCAAACCCACACGGAGCCATCGCGCTTGACGCCGATGCTGAAGCTGCCGCCAGCCGCGATATCGAGCCATGATGCGCCGCCGGTCACGAGCACCGGCCGCGGCGTGCTCACGCGCGTGCCGTCGCCGAGCTGCCCGGCGTCGTTGTTGCCCCACGCAAGCGCGATGCCGTCGCGGCGCACGACGACCGTGTGCGCGCCGCCTGCAGCGACTTGCGCCACGTTCGTGGGCCGCGCTCCGGCGTAGCGGTCGAGCTCCTGGCGGATCGCGTTGCCGCTCTTGTCCTTGCCCCCCGGACGCGGCTTGTCCCCGAAGTCCTCGTCGACCTGCGCGTTGCGGGCGCGCACGTCGACGCTCACCCATGGCAGCAGCGCGAGCGCGGCGAGCGTGCGGCGCCGCCGGGCGAACCGCGTGCGATCACTTGGCATGCGGTGCCTTCGCGGGCTCGGCGGAGCTGGGCTTGGCCTTCGCCGAAGCAGCCTTGCCGGCCGCGGCGTCCTTCTTCGCAGTGGCGCCTTCTTGGGCGGCGGGACTCGCCGGTGGCGCGGCATGCCCGGCGTCGAGGTCGCGCGCAACGCGGAGACCGATGAAGGGCTTGCGCTCACCGGGCGGCAGCGTCTCGCGGCGCGAATAGCGCACCTCGGCGACCGGATAGTTGAATGCTCCGCCGCGATAGCCGCGGGCCTGGCACGTCGGTGAGTCGACGGCGTGCCCGTCGGCCGGTGCGTTGGTGTAGTCGGCGCTCTGGCAGTCCGCGATCCACTCGGCAGCATTGCCCAGCATGTCGTGCAGCCCGAACGCGTTCTTGCGCAGCTCGGGGCTGCCCGCAGCGGTGAACGCGCTCTGGTCGTCGCATTTGGCCGCGGCCATCTTGCTGGCCATGCGCGCGACGTACGAGGCGTCACCGACGTTGGCGTAGTCGCACGCCTTCGAAGGATCGTCGCCCCATGGCGCGTTGAGCTCGCTGCCCGCGCGCGCGGCGTACTCCCATTCGGACTCGGTCAGCAGGCGGTAATGATGGCCGGTGACCTTGCTGAGCCACGCGGCGTAGGCGGCCGCGTCGAACCAGCTCACGCAGACGACCGGCTCGTCGTCACGCTGCGTGAAGCCGGGGTCCTTCCAGCTGCGCTCGGCGCGGTTGCCCTGCCGCCGGCCGCAGGCGGCATCGCTCGGGACGCTGTAGCCCGAGGCATTCACGAACTCGCGAAACTGCGCGATCGTGACTTCGAGGCGGCCCACTGCGAAGTCGTAGTCGATCGCCACCTTGTGTCGCGGCAGCTCGTCTTTTTCGGCATTGTTGCCCGCGCCGCCTTGCGCAAATTCGCCCTTGGGCACGACGACCATCTCCGGACAGCCGGGGCAGTCGCGCAGCAGCGTGCCGGCCGCCGGGCCGGCTGGCGTGACGGCGGCGGCCGCCACCGCTTCGGCCGCGGCCGCCGTGCGGTGCCGCTTGGCGTAGAACAGGCCGCCGGCGACGCCGATCACGAGCAGCACGGCGATCACCGCATAGCGCATGGGCCGTCCGCGCTTCTCCGCGCGCGCCTCGCCGCCGGCGAGGTCGTCGAGCCACTCGCGCGCCGTCTGGTAGCGCTCCTTCACCGGGACGCGCAGCGCCTTGTCGATGGTGGCGAGGAGGTGCTCGGAATAGCGGCCCTTCGCGGCATCCACGGCCGGCACGACGCTGTCGCGCAGCAGCCGCGTGTTGCTCGCGTTGGGCTTGCGGCCCGTGACCATCTGGTACGCCGTGGCGCCGAGCGAGTACACGTCCGAGTACGGCCCCTGGGAGAACTGGCCGGTGCTGTCCCATTGCTCCGGGGCCGAATAGTTGTACGTGACGATGGCCGTCATTGCCTGGTTGCTGCCGGCCACCTCGCGTGCCGAGCCGAAGTCGATCAGCACCGGGCGGCCGTCTTCGCCGAGATAGATGTTCGCCGGCTTGATGTCCCGATGCAGGATGTGATGCGCGTGGATGGCTTCGACGCCGCCGAGAAGGTCCGCGAGGAAGCGCCGCATCGCCGCTTCGTCGAACGCGACGCTGCGTGCGAGGCGTTTTTCGAGCGTCTCGCCCTGGCAAAGGTCCATGACCATGTACGCGGTCTCGTTCGCCTCGATGCAGCGATACACCCGCACGATGGCCGGATGGTTGATGCCGGCGAGCAGGCGGGCTTCGGCGACGAAGCGCGCGAGGCCCTCGCGGTAGCTCGTCTCGTCTTCCTTGGACAGCACCGTGACCGCGCGGGTGGAGAAGCGGCCGGCGAGCCCGCGCGGCAGGTATTCCTTGATCGCGCGCGCCTGGTTGAGCGAGTGGTCGAACGCCTTGTAGACGATGCCGAAGCCGCCGCTGCCGATCACCTCGAGGATCTCGAACTCGTCGATGCGATAGCCCTTCGGCAGGGCGCGCACGTCGCCGGCGATCGTGCGGTCGCTCGTCTCGTCGAAGAAGCTGGGAAGCGGTGTGTCGGCCGGCATGGGTGCCGATGTTACAGCGGGGTGGCGGGGGCTCGCACGCGCGCACGGCAGCGCGTGCGGTGCTCGCAGGCTAGCTTCGCTTGATGACGCAAAGCGAGTTGGCCACGTCGACGACGTACAGCGTAGCGTTCCCCGGGTCCACGCGTGCACCCTTGTCCGTGAAGGCAGCGACCTTGTTCGGCAGGGCGGACACGACCGCTTCGCTGAGGTTGTTCTCGGTGAACAACAGGTGGCCCTTCTGCCAGCAGCGCATCACGTAGGTGCCGGGCGCGGGGGCACCCGGCATCGGGTATTCGGCCGGCACGAACAGCGGCACCGGCGTGCGCGGCGTCACGCGCGGCGGGGCCAGGAGCGTGGGATCCGGTGGCGTGTCCGCTGCCAGGCCCGGCACGGCGATCGAGCCCACCATCGCTACGAGCGCTGCGAGGCGTGCGGCGTTGAAGCGTCTCATCACGTGCCTCGCTTGCGGATCGTCACGAGGTGTTCTCCAAAGGACTTCTGCGCGCTGCCGCCGATGGCGCCGCGTATCGTGGACAATCCCGTCGGCTCCACCTCGAAGCCGCGGCCGAGCGCCTCGCGTCCCGCGGTGAGGATGGGGTCGTTGTCCGACGCGAAGCACGCCACCGTTTCGGGCCCGGTGCCCACCTTGATCGCCGCTTCCCCGGGCACCGGCACGCTCTGGTTCGCGCGCACCATGGCGTCCGACGATTGCGGATTGGGGAAGATGCGCATCGTCGTGCGCCCGCCCGGTCCGGCGAGATAGCAATACACGTACGCGTCGTGATCGGTCTGCACGTTGAGCTGCAGCGGATCGCCCGGCCGCAGCGGCGCTTCGGCGCCCTTGATCGCGACGACGATCGGCTGATACGGTCCCTCGGCGGAATCGGCGACGCCGCGCGTACCCGAAGGGGTGCCGCCACCCGGTGCCGCAGGCGCGCGTGGATCGGTCTTGGCCACCGTGTTGCTGCCCGGCGCTGCCGCGGCGCCGGCGGCTGGACGCGCGGGCGCTCCACCGCTCGTCGACGACCTGGGCTCGGCCGCCGGAGGCTTGGCACTCTTGACGGCGAAGCGCGCCTGCAGCTCGGGCTCGGTGAGGTGCGCGACACCCGCCTTGACCGGCTTGAGATTCTTGTTGCGCAGGTTCAGCACGTACGAAAAGACCTCCAGGTCGATCGTGCGCTTGTCCTGCATGCCGTTGGCCTCGGTGAGGTCGCGGATGGCGTCCGACATCTCGCGGTTGATCTGGCCGTTGATGGCCCCGTTGTAGCGCCCCATGATGCGCAGCTGATTCTGCATGTAGGGCACGAGCTTGCCTTCGGCGAGCAGGTTCTGGTACCAGTCCTCCACTTCACGCTGGATGAGCGGGTGGCTGGTGTCGATGCCCAGGCATTGCCAGTAGGGAATGCGCAGCAGCTTGCCGAACAGCTCCACCGTGGCGAGCTCGATCAGGTTGCGCGCCGCGCCGCCCAGGCCATCGGACTGGGCGACGTTGAACGAGTAGCTGAAGCCGAACGCGACCTTGCCGATGGTGGCGTTGAAGCCGATGCCCCCCTTGTCGCCCTGCCCCGTGCCCGCGCTCGTGCGCACGAGCATGACGGAATTGCGCGACGCGACGCCGGGCAGCAGCTCCATCGTCTTGGTGCTGATCACGGACAGGTCCAGGCCGAGGATCGCCGTGGAGGCGGTGTTCTTGATCCCGCCCTGCAGGATGCCGGACATCTGCCAGCCCTTGTCCTGCTGGACGACGTTCTCGTCGAGCTGCGACAGCGAGCCGCGAATGTTGTACGCCGGCTGGAAGTTGTAGACGTTCTGGTTGTTGCCCGAGTTCTTGAGCCAGTCCTGCAGGTTCTTGACGTCGCTGCCGAAGGCGATCAGGCGGATGGCGCGGCTGCGCCGCGTCATGTCGGACACCGCGGAGATCAGCATGTCGCGCGCACCGACGCTCACTCTCTTGGTGTTGTCGGTCAGGTCTTCCGTGAGGATGACGACGTCGTGCACGCCGTTGTCGATCAGCAGCTGGTCCATGCAGAACAGCGCATCGTCGAAATTGCTGATGTTGCGCTGAACCGGCGCCGCCGGTCCGCGCGCCGCCTGGACCGTCTTGAGCGACGCCTCTTCCTTGACGCCTTCCGCGCAGGCGCCAAGACACAGCGCCAGCGCGATGGCGATCCACCGCGATGCGTTCGATTTCATGCTTCGCCTTCCCACCGTGCCTCCGCCGAAGAACATCGAGCGCCGGCGGCGCGCGACCCGGATTCCCCTGCTCCGGTGCCCCGCCGCCGGCGATGCCACGTTGCTACAGGCCGATCTCGTCGAGGATGTCCTTCACGTCGGTGACGCACCCGATGATCTCGTTGAGCCCGACATTGGTCGTTTCGGCGGCCTCGGTCATGACCGCGACGGTGTCCACGCCGTGACTGGTCAGGTTGGTCACCGTTTCAGACACCGTAGAGATGAGTCGGTCCATCTCTTCGACTTCCTGGATGAGCTTGGACACATGGTCGTTGAGGCCGGCCTCGAAGTCGTGCAGCGTCGATTGCAGGTCCGCTTCGACGTGCTGCGCCTGGCCTTGCAGCCCCTCGCCAAGGTGCTGCGCCTGGGCCTGCAGCAACTGGCCCAGGTCGTTGCCATGTCCGAGCAGGCCCTGCACACCCGATGTGACGCCCTGCTGCATCCCATGGAGCGCCTCTTCGACCCCGTGCTGGACGGCCTTGGCGGTCGTATCCACGCCGTGGACCACGATCTGCGCAGCCTGCGCGCTCGAGTCGACGACGTGCTGCGACGTTGCCTTCGCCTTTCCGATGATCTGGTCCACCGCGTCCTTGACGTGCTGCACCGCGCTCTCGACCTGCTGATCGTGATGCTGCAGCTCCTGCTCGAGCTGCTCCGTTTGCGAGACCATGAGCGACAGCTCGGATTCGTAGCTCTCGCCCGCCATGACGTAATCGTTCGCAACCCGCTCGGCAGCCGTGTGCAGCGCCGTGAACTGCTCGTCGAAGCTGTCGTGGAGCTGCTTCACCTTGGGATCGAGATCGTCGAACGCGTGCTTGATCTGCTCGGCCTTGGCCTTGATGTCGTCCTCGAGGTGCTGGAAACCGGTCTCGACCTGCTCCATCAGCTCCTCGAGGCTCGTGACGGCGTCGCGCGCTTCGGCCACCTGCGCCTTGAATGCGTCGAGCTGTTGCCTGACTTGTGCCTGGATGTCTGCCATGATGTTCTCCCCTGGCGCCTAGACGTCGAAGCCGACGGCGGCGGCGACGCTCTTCACGTTGCCGATCGTCTCCTCCACCGGCTTGATCAGCTGCTCGACCCCGTCGATCAGCGGCTTCATCGCTTCCCTCGGTATGGCGCTGCCCTGCCCCGCCTTGTGGATGTGATCGGAGACCTGGTCGAGCTCCTGCGCGACCTTGTCGACCAGGTTGCTGATCACCTGCTTGGCGTGCGCCTCAAGTTGCTCGCGCGTCTGCTGCATCACGTCGTGCAGCTTCGCGTCCACGTCGCCGCTCGCGATTTGCGCCAGCTTCTGCGCCGTCTCCTCGAGATGGCCGTGCAGCGGCTGGAACAGCGCCTGCTGCATGTGCTCGTCGGTGGCATGCATGAGCTGGTTCAGGTGGTCGTTCGTCTCGTGCGTGAAGGTCTCGGCCGTCTGCTGCGCGTGCTCGAGCGCGTCGCTGAGCGTGGCCAGCGCGGGATGCGTCGTGCCGTCGAACTCCTGCTTGAAATGCGCGACGTTGTCCTGCATCGTGTGCAGGCCGTTGCGTATGCCGTCCGCCACTTCGTGATCCGAGCTCTTCACGAGCTCGCCGTGCTGCTGCAGGACCGTGTGCGACTGGTCCATCGCGTGGAACACGACGGTGATCTTGTCGTTGAAATGTTCCTCGGCCTGGTTCAGCAGGCTCGCCATCTGGTCCATCGCGTGCTGGATGGGCTCCCCGATCTGCGCGTCGAACTGGCCGATCTTCTCGCTGGCCTCCTGGAAGAACGTCTCGACGTTGCCCGCGGTGGTCGCCACGTGCTGGTCGATATCGGTTTTCATGTCGTTCATGAGGTGCTCGCAATGGTCGACCTTTGCGGCCACCGCGTCGTACCGGTTCTTCATCTCGTCCATGCGCGCGAGCACCGCCTTGGCGTCGTTGACGATGGCGTCGAGCTCTTCCTGGTATGAATGGACATCGATATCCATGATCTAGGTCTCTCCGGTCGGTGGCCGTTTCAGAAGATCTCTTCGAGCGTCTTGAAGATCTTGATCGCTTCCTTGATGCCGTCGAGCGCGTGCTTCAGCACGGCGAGCACCGGAATGATCTCGGACATGGCGGCGGTCGTCGTCACGCCGGTGGTCACCACGACGATCGTCTCCGTGATCTCCTGCATCAGGAAGGCCAGCGCCTCTTCCATCAGGTGCTTGAACTTGGCCTCGATCTTGTCGTGCACCTCCTGCTGCGCGAAATGCGTCATGTCCTGCAGGAAGGTGGCGATCTCGTTGTGCATGTTGTTGCCCGCCGCCGTCGCGTGCTCGCCGAGGTCGTGCACGTGCTGCGTGAGCTGCTGCGCCGCTTCCTGGAAGTTCGTCGGGATGTGACCCTGCAGGTGGCTGTCGATCAGCGTGTGCAGCGCCGTCGAGGCCTGATTGAGGGCCTCCGTCTGGGCCTGGCGCACGCTGTGGTCCACGGAGGTCGCGGCGCCGAACAGCTTCTCGGCCAGGCCGTTGAACGTCTGGTGCATCTCCTGCACGTGATTCACGTACTCCGTGTGCGCGTGGTCGAGCTCGCCGGTCACCTGCTCGATGTTGCCGGAAAACGCCTGCGCCGCGTCGTGCATGATGTGGTGCACGTCGACGTGGCGGGCGAGGTGGGTGTCCAGCTGCCCCTTGGTGTCGTGCATGAACTGCACGAACCTGTCGGAAATCTCCTTCACCTTCTGTTCGTCGGCCACCAGCGCCTGGACGAGCGCATCGGTCTTCTGGTGCAGGTCAGTCGCGATGCGGCCGACGTCGTTGTCGTCCTGCTGGTGCTGCTCGAGCGAGCTGAAGGTGAACTCGTGCTGGAAGCCGCCGAGGCGGTTGATGTCCGCCTCGAGCACGCCGAAGCCTTCCCTCAGGTGACCGATGCGCTCGTCGAACTGGGCCTTGAGATCGGCGATGTCATGTGTGGTTGCCATGCGTGTTCTCCGGTTGGGAAGCTCAGGACAGCTTCTTCGCGAGGTCGATCACCGGCTTGATGCTGTCGATGAGCTTGCCGACTTCGTCGACCTTCTCGAGCACGTCGCCGAGGCCGCCGTCGAAAGCGCCGCCCAGCTCGTGACCGGTCTGCACGAAGCCCTGCACGTGGCCGATCACGTCGCCCACGTGCCCACCCAGCGCGTCTCCCACCGCGTGGACGAAGTGGTCCTTCTGCTGGCTGAGGAGCTCCGCCGCGGTGCTGGTATGGGTCTGCACGACCGTGGCGACGTGCTCGGTGACTGCCTCGCCCGTCTGCTGCAGCTTGGAGCCAAGGTCGGTGACGTGCGTGTTCGCGTTGTCGGTGAAGACGTGCATCGCGTCGACGAGCGTGTGGTGATGGCCGTCGATCGTGGAGACGTGCTCGGTGACATGACCGGTCCAGTCGCCGAGCGCGTGGGCGATCTGGTCGGCCACTGCGCCGTGCGTTTCGTCCGACGCGTGCAGCTTCTCGGTGACGTCGGTGGTGTGCTGTACCGCGGCCTGGACGAGGTCATGGACCTGCCCCGTGACGGTGAGCACCTCGGTTCCGTATTCGCCCACCGCTTTGAGGGTTGCGTTCATCACATCCCCCGATTCGCGCATGAGCTCCGAGAGCCTCTGCTCGGCTGCCCCGAAGCTGTCGTGCAGCGCCGGCGTGGCGTCCTGGACGGAGTGGTTGATGTCGGCGAGCCAGTCGGTCACCCGCGCCGACTCCGTGTCCACCTTGTCCTGCAGGCCCTTGAGCGTCGGCAGGAAGTGCTCCTGGATCGTGCCCTTCATCTGGTTGACGAGCTCCATCAGCTCGGCACCTGAACCCTGTGTTGCCATTCTGGTCTCCTCGCACCCACTTCGTTCACTGGCGGCGCGCCCCCGTGAAGCCGAAGCCGCACACCTCCCTGTTGCTCCTCCCATCCGGCCGCGCGCCCGGATACTGCACCCCAACCTGCGCGGCTCACGCTGCCGGCACTCTCCCCGTCATCGTGCCCAAACGGCCCCGCGGCGCGATGAAGAACCGTGCGCACGCCGAATGCGGAAGATTCGGCTTGCGCGTCGATCGCGTCGCTACGTGCTTCTCAGGCGATGAACCGCGACGAGCGGAACACCGCACGACAGCTCGATGCGATCCATGCAGGCGAGCGGTACGCCCGTTTCGCGGTCGATCGCCCGCGCCTCGATCGCCCCGTCGCGCCGCCACTCCACCGCGACGCCGATCCGCTGCAATCCCGCCCCCACGAGCGGCCCGAACGCATAACGGTGCACGCCATCGGCAGCCGACTGCGAGCACGTCAACGTCACCGTCACTTCCTTCTGGACATCCCGGTCGGCCACGATGGTGAACTGTGCGGTGGCGGGCAGGCTCTGGCCGCGCTGCACCAGCGTGCGCACGCTCGCCGCGCCGTCTTCGCCGAGACCCACGACGCCAAGCGCGTGCGGCGCCTCCGACACCTCCGTCACGATGGCACCTGCCCCACCCGCGGCGAGCGCCGCGGCCCCACGTGCGTACGCTTCGGCGCCCGCCTGGCGGCACTGCTCGGGCCCCAGCGACAGCCGGGCCTGCAGCTGCGGCAGGAGCACGCGCCGCAGCACCGCCGGACCGACGACGAGCAGGCCGTCCGGCACGCACGCCGACTCGGTGCACAACGCACCCGCGCGCTCGGCGATCCCGGTGATGCAATCGCCGAGGTCCTGCAGGAGCGAGGGTCCGTGCGCACACAGCGTCAATACGGTGGATTGGCGCAAAAGCGGCCAGGCCAGCATGCGCGATCCATCGCCATCGCTGTCGAGCCATTCGAAGAGCTCCTGCCACAAGCGCTCGAACTCGTAGCTGTCGGCGTCGTAACCCGCGGCCTGCGGCACGAGGCCACCGGCCTGGGCATTCCAGGCCGCCACCCAGCGGGCACGCACCGCGGGCACCCCGGCGCCCGGAACCGTCAGCCGGCCGAGCGAGTTCAGTTCGCCGGCCGGACCCGCCACGAGCCGCATCCGGATGGCGTCGTCGTCGAGGCTGATGACGAGCCACTTTCCCGCAGCCACATCGCAGGCCGCCAGCAGCGCGTCATCCTCGCCGATCAGGCGCACGGGACGCCCCGTGTTCTGTCCGATGCTGCGACCTACGCGGGTACGCGTGCCCGCGTCGAGGTCCTGCGGCACGGCGAACGCAAGGTCGGGTGCTGCGCTGGTGTAGCCACGGGCATCGGCGACGAACCGAGCGGCGGCCAGGGCGAGGAACGTCTCGGACGTGACCCCCGCTCCGTCGCGGTCGCGCGCAACCACCGCCCGGTCCGGCAGGGACGCCCGGCTATACCGCCAGGCAACGCGCGCGCCGCTTTCCGTGGCGCATGCCATCAGCGCCGGATAGCCGAGCAACGCACCGCCCACGTCCAGCACCGCGATGCTCGGCGTCACGAAGCGCGCGGGTTCGGCCGCGTCCTCGAGCGCCGCGGGCGCGTCGAGCGGCCCCATGAAGGCGGCGCGCAGGTGCAGGTCGCCCGGGTGTATGGCCAGGATGGACATGGGCGCTCCTAGTCAACGACCTTCGCGTCCGCAGAAGCCGGCAACGGCGACGAAGGCGCCGGGGAAGCCGGCGCAGTCGCAGGGGCGAAAGCCGTTGCAGGTGCGGCATGTGGTGTCGGCGCAGGCGTGGCGACCGTGGCTGGCGCATGGACGGCCGCCGTGGTCGGCGCGGGCGACGACCGCGCAGGCCGCGCGGCAGGGGACACACCACCCGGCGCAGGGCTCGTCGCACCGTTGAGCCCTTCGCGCGGCGACGCGGCTGGCGCGCCGCTCGTCGTGGCCTGCGCTCGCGCCGCGGCCAGCCGCGCGCTCGCCGACATCGGCGTCGCGCCGGCCGTAGCGCCCACCGCGGCCACACGGGCAAGCGCCTCGGCCCGGGCCTTGGCGGCGCGCTCGGCGAGGCTCGACTCTCCAGCGGCCGCGCCGTTGCCGGACGCGGCCACGCCCGGCCTGGCAGCGATGCCTGGCGCCGTGCCGACCGCCGGCGCGGAGGCTGCGGGCTTCGCCAGATCGGCACGCACGCGCTCGAGGGCGGTTGCAAAGGCGGCGGTCTTCTGCGCAGCCGCCATGGCCGCGGGTTGACGGCGAGCCATGAAGGCCTTGATCGCCTCGTCCTCGCCCTTGCGCTGCTCCGCGACGCGCGCGCGCTCTGCGCTCTTGGTGCGCGCGACCGCCTCGACCGCCTCCAGCACCGACTGCGTCACATCGTCGACGAACTCGTTGTACATCTTGAGGATCGCGCCCTGTGCCTTCGACAGCGGCCGCAGGACGTCCTGGTTGAGCCGCGCGCGCACGCGCTCCAGCACTTCGTCGAGCTCCTGCTTCTCTTCCTCGCCCTTCACCAGCAGCGAGAAGATGAAGTACAGCACCATCATGATCACGATGACGCCGCTGAACTTCATCAGGCCGCGCTTGATCGACGGATCGCCGAAGAGCACGAACACGCCTGCCGACATGGTGAGGAACGAGAACGCCATGCTCGCGACCATGCGGCCTTCCATCAGGCGCTTGAAGAAGCCCACGCGCACGAACTTGTCCTCCGCCTCGCTTTCGAGCGACACCGCCGCGACTGCTTCCTCGGCGGGCGCGAGCGGCAGCGTCGGCAGGCGCATGCCGGTGAGGACCGCGCCGAACGACGGATACAACGGAAGGTTGGCTTGCAGCCGCGCGACGAGGTCGTGCGCGCGCTGATTGAGCGCGGCGGCGTCCTTGTGCACCTGTGCGCGCAGCGCGGTCACGAGGTTCTCGCGCATGCGCTCGACCGCCGCTGGATCGGGCAGGACGGTGAAGTGATGCGTCACCAGCGGGTGCAGGACCGCCGAGCCGAGGACGGGATACTTGATCACCGCAGCCGCCTTTTCCTCGCGGTGCAGCAGATCATGCGTCGTCAGTCGATTGGCGAGCATGCGCGGGTCGAACGGGAGGATGCCCTGCTCGGCCGAGCGCGCGAGATCCGCCTTGCACGCGTCGGTCCATTCCTGCAGCGTGCGCTTGAGCATGTCCGCTTGCTCGCGGGGATCGCCGCCCGGCTCCTGGGCGTCTTCCCCGCGGCGCAGGCGCGCGAGGTCGGCGGCGCGAAACCTGAGCAGTGAAATTTCCGCCTGCACGTGCTTGTTCAGCAGGTCAGCGCACAGCCCAAGACGCATTGCGGCGGCCTCTGCAAGCGCCGCTGCGCGCGCTTCGCCGCCAAGCTCGCGTGCCAGCATCGGCAGCCAGGAAGTCTCGCCGCTCGCCCGCGAGCCCGCGCGGTATTCCCGGAATGCGCCGTCGAGACGGGCGGCCACCGGATCGTCGGGCGGCGCGTCGAGGCGCAGCGCGCAGCGCGCCGATTCACCGAGCTTCCTCACCCCGGCCGCGAGCTGCTCGTCGAGGCCCGCACCCGGGCCGACCACCAGCACGACATCGCAGGCCTCGATCACCCGTCCGAGGAGGACCGGAGAGCCGAACACCCGACGCGCGTCGCAAAGCACCAGCGCCCGATCGATGCCGAGGGCCTGTGCCGCGGGTGCCAGAGCCGCGTGGACGACGCCACCGCCGCTGGTCGCCTGACCGCCGCGGGCCGCAAGAACGGCGAGCACGCAAGCGTCGGCAAGCGGCGCTTGTGCAACGTCGCGCAGCAACGACGCCGTCGCGCCGTCGCCCGTGGCGCCAAGCACGACGATCGCGACACCGACGCGGCCGCTGGTCAGCCGCGCGATCTCCGCGTCGACCCGCGCGACGAACGCTTCACGCGCCGCGCCCTGCGTGAGCTCGCTGCACAGTCCGCGCAGAGCGCGCGCCTGTCCGACAATCGAAAGCGTGTTCTTGTCCATCGTCTCCCCTGCCGTAACGCGGCAAGGGGGTCCCCTCCCTGGGTTCCGCGGCGCTTCGGCGCCGGACGTGCCTGCGGCGATTATCGTGTCCGCGCCCGCCTAGCGGCAAGCGAAGATTCCGGAGCCTCCGACGAGCCGCAACAAGCGCGCGACGCGCGGCGCCGCTGCCTGCGAAGGCTTCGTCGTGGTGTACGTGATTGGTGTGCCGATCAGGACATCGGGAGACAACGCTTGAAGGCGCGCGGCCGCTGTAGCCTACGCGCCTGGCATTCGCCATCGCGCGCGAACGCTGCACTGGTGCAAGCTGGCGTGAAAAGCCCGCAGCGCTTCAGCGGCCTTCCTGGCGGCGCAGGTAGGCAATCACCTCGCTCACGCGCGGACCGACGGCTGCCACGGCTTCGCGGAGCTGGCGGGACGAGCATCCCAGGCGGGCTGTCCAGTAGATCACCTCGTAGTCGTGCGTGAGATCGATGCCCCCTTCGCGGGCGGCTTCGTTACGAACGGGAATGTCGGGCACGCGTGACTCGATGACGCTGCAACCGGCCGACTCTACGACCTCGTGCACCAGGCAAGTATCGGCGTCCGTCCTACAAATCGCGCTCCGCCGACGACCGGCGCGCCGCCGTGTTGCATTTGCGTCGCCCGGCACACGGCGCCGGCCCGCGCAAACGGCAGGTCGCGCACCATGCGCCGCTACAATCGCGCACGGCAGGCCGATCACGTGAAGCTACGCACCCAGCTCTTCTTGCTCGTTTCGGGCACGGTCATACCGCTGCTCGCGCTCGCGGCCGTGCTCGCCTACATCCTGCTCCAGCACGAGAGCGAGACGTTTCGCGACGGCGCGCGCGACCGCAACCGCGCGTTCATGTCGGCTGTCGACGCGGAGCTGCGCGGCCATATCAAGACGCTCGAGGCGCTGGCGACCTCCGACGAGCTCGAGCGCAACGATTTGCAGTCGTTCTACGCGGAAGCGACCCGCGTGCTCGCGGCGCAGCCAGGCTGGTCGCAGGTCATCCTGTCCGACGGCGAGGGCCGGCAGCTGGCCAACACGCGCTTGCCGTTCGGGTCGCGCCGGGTGCTTGCGACCCTTCATGCGCCGAGCCCGTCGTTCGCGGATCGCTGAAGGTATCCGGGAGGAAACGCACATGCAGCAGGTGAACGGGAGCGTCTTGCCATCTCCGGCGTCGCGCATCCGTCAGACGATCCGGGTCGCGCTCACGCGCGTGCTCGCGGCCGCGGGCGCCCTGCTGGCTGCCGCGTACGCCCACGGACAAACGGTGCACGACCTCGCCGGCCTGTCCATCGAGGAGCTCGCCCAAGTCGAGGTGACGTCGGTGTCGCGCCGCCCCGAGTCGCTGAGCCGCTCGACCGCGTCGATCTACGTGATCACCGCCGAGGATATCCGTCGCTCGGGTGCCGCGAGCCTTCCCGAAGCGCTGCGCCTCGCGCCCAACCTCGAAGTGGCGCGCTACAGCTCCCAGGGCTACACGATCTCGGCGCGCGGGTTCAACTCCATCAACGCAGCCAACAAGCTGCTGGTGCTCATCGACGGCCGCAGCATCTTCACGCCGTTCTTCAACAGCGTGTTCTGGGATCAGCAGGACGTGATGGTGGCGGACATCGAGCGCATCGAGGTCATCAGCGGTCCCGGCGGCACGCTGTGGGGCGCCAACGCGGTGAACGGCGTCATCAACGTCATCACGCGCGCGAGCAGCGAGACCCAGGGCGGCCTGGTGGTTGCGAAGGCCGGCGATTTCGTGCAGCGCGGCGCGGTGCGCTATGGCGGACGTGCCGGCGACGACGCAACCTATCGCGCCTACGCGCTCGGCTTTTCGCAAGGCCACACCGACCTCGCCGACGGAACGAATGCGCACGACGACTGGCACGCCCGCCAGGCGGGCTTTCGCGCCGATCTTCGCGCGCTCGGCGGTGCCGTGACGCTCCAGGGCGACGCGTTCGAGAACCGCATCGACGATCCTTCCGGGCGGCGCAGCGGCAGCAACGTGCTGGCCCGCTGGACGCGCGCGTTGAGCGAGCGCTCGTCGCTCGACCTGCAGGCGTACTACGACCAGCAGAATCGCAGCGATACCGCAGGCGCCGGGCAGCCGGGCATTGCGACCGAGCAAGTACGCACGTTCGATTTCCAGGCGGAGCAGACCTTCACGGCCGGGGCGCATCGTGCCGTGTGGGGCTTCGGCCACCGCAGCTGGCGGGACGAGTTCGTCAATACGCTGAACGGATTCGTCCTCGATCCGCGCAGCCAGTCGGTGAGCCTGACCAACCTGTACGCACAGGACATCATGGCCGTGGGCGCCGACGTCACGCTCACGGGCGGCCTCAAGCTCGAGTACAGCAGCTTCAGCGGCTGGGACGTGATGCCGAGCGTGCGCGCAGGCTGGCAGGCGACGCCGAAGAGCTTCGTGTGGGCGGCCGTGTCGCGCGCCGTGCGCCCGCCCTCGCGCGTCGAGCGCGACCTGACCTTTCCCGGCCTGTTCGACACCTCGCCCGATTTCGAGACCGAGAAGCTGATCGCGTACGAAGCGGGCTGGCGCGCGCAGCTGCTGCCGCAGGCCACCGCGTCGGTCTCGGTCTTCTACAACCGCTACACCGACCTGCGCACCACTTCGCTCGGTCCCGGCGACTTTCCCGGACACTTCCGCAACGGGCTCGAGGGTCACACGGTCGGCCTCGAAGCATGGGGCAGCTATACGGTGCTGCCATGGTGGCGCCTCAATCCTGGCGTCACCTTGCTGCACAAGGCGTTCCATCTCAAGCCGGGCGCCATCGACGCGGCGGGACCGCAGACGGTACTGGGACACGATCCTGCCAATCAATGGTTCCTCCGCTCGTACATGGACCTGCCGCACAACACCGAGCTGTACGCCGCGGTGCGTCGCGTAGCCGCGCTCGGCGACATCGGCGTGCCGGGTTATGTCGAGGCCGACCTGCGTTTCGCGTGGCACGTGCGGCCCGACCTCGAGGTCGCGCTCACCGGCCAGAACCTCGTGCACGCGCGCCACGCCGAGGCCAGCCAGCCGCCGATCCACGAGATTCCGCGCAACATGTATCTCGAAGCCCGCTGGAGCTTCCGCTAGTGCACGCGACCCGCCGCCCGCGCGCGGCGATCACGTGGAGCTTCGTGGTGGCGTTTGCCGCAGCGGTGAGCGCGCTCGGCACGTCCGCGCAGGATCGCGCGGTCGAATACGCCGTGAAGGCCACCTTCCTCTACAAGTTCGCGGCCTTCGTCGAATGGCCGGCGGGTGCGTTCACGTCGGCTGCGGATCCGCTCGTGATCTGCGTGGCGGGCAACGACGGGGTCACGGCGCTCGTCGACGACGCCGCGCTCGGTCAGACGGTCGACGGGCATGCGCTCGTCGTGACGCATCTTGCGCCGGGGGCGCGCATGCCGCGCTGCCATATCCTCTATGTGGCGGAGACAGCGCGTCCCGCCATGGCGGCGCTCGTCGACAGCGTGGCTGGAGCGCCGGTCCTCACCGTCGTCGACGGATCCGCCGCGGCGGGCTCGGCCGTGATCAACTTCGTCCTGCAGGGCAATCGCGTGCGTTTCGACATCGACCTCAAGGCGGCGCAGCGCAACCGGCTGGCCGTCAGCTCCAAGCTGCTGGCGCTCGCCGCCGCGGTGCGGCAATAGCATGGACGGCGCGCCCACGCTGCCCGCGCGCACGCGCACCCGCCGCGGCTTGCGGCCGACCTTCACCACGGCGGTCGCAGCGCTGGGCGTCACCCTGCTCGTCATCGCGGGCATCGTCATGGTCGCGTACAACGAGCGCGCGTACCGCGAAGGCAAGGTGCAACAGGCCGACGCGCAGGCGCGCATCCTGGCATCGACCGTCGCCGCCGCGCTGGTCTTCGACGATCGCGAGGCGGCGCGCGAATACGTCAACGCGCTCGCCGTCGACGACGCGATCCAGGTGGCCGCCGTGTACGACGCGCGCGGCAGCCTGTTCGCCAGCTACACGCGCGCCGGCCACGTCGCGCCGGCAGGCGTGCACGACAGCGCCGCGGCGTTCGGCGACGACCAGCTCGCGGTCACCATCCCCGTCGTGCAGGGAACGCGCATCGGCACGGTCTATCTGCAGACGCTCGTGGCACCGCTCGTGCGACGGCTGGAGCGGTACGGCGCCATCACGCTGCTCGTGCTGATGGCGGCGCTGCTGTTCGTATTGCTGGGCGCATCGCAGCGGCGCCTTGCCACGGCGAACGACCGGCTCGAGCGCCAGGGCGAGGATCTCGCGACGACCAACGAGCGGCTGCGCGCGCAGATCGCGCAGCGCGAGGAAGCCGAGATGGCGTTGCGCCAGGCGCAGAAGATGGAAGCGATCGGGCAGCTCACCGGCGGCATCGCGCACGACTTCAACAACCTGCTCCAGGTAATCCTCGGCAACCTCCAGGCGCTGCAGCGCAGGCGCATCGAGGACGGCGACGAGACGCGGCGGATGATCCTGGCCGCCACGCGCGGCGCCGAGCGCGCGGCCAGCCTCACGCAGCGCCTTCTGGCGTTCTCGCGCCGCCAGCCGCTCAATCCACGCCCGCTCGACATCAATCGCCTCGTCACGAGCATGTCGGAGCTCCTGCACCGCACGCTCGGCGAAGCGGTGCGCATCGAGACCGTGCTGGCGAGCGACGTGTGGCGCGTCGACGCGGACGCCAACCAGCTGGAGAACGCCCTCCTCAACCTGGCGGTCAACGCGCGCGACGCCATGCCGCGCGGCGGCAAGCTGACCATCGAGACCGCGAACGCCAGCCTGGATCAGGCGTACGCCGACACGCACGATGCGCGGCCCGGCCAGTACGTGATGCTCGCCGTGAGCGACACGGGGACCGGCATGCCGCGCGAAGTGATCGCCAAGGCGTTCGAGCCGTTCTTCACCACGAAGGATGCGGGCAAAGGCTCGGGGCTCGGCCTGTCGCAGGTCTACGGCTTCATCCGCCAGTCCGGCGGGCACGCCAGGATCTACAGCGAGCCGGGGGACGGCACGACGGTGAAGCTGTACCTGCCGCGCCTCGACGGCGCCGCCGACGGGCACGAGGCAATCACGCAACCCGGTGCGCTGGCGCACGCGCCCACGGACCACCATGTGCTGGTGGTCGAGGATGACCATGACGTGCGGGCGCACACCGTGGCGATGCTGCGCGAGCTCGGCTATGCCGTGGTCGACGCCGCCGACGGCAACAGCGCGCTTCAGGCGCTCGACGCTCGTCCGGCGATCGGGCTGCTGTTCACGGATGTCGGCCTGCCGGGCGGAATGAACGGACGCCAGCTCGCGGACGAAGCGCGGCGCCGCCGCCCCGACTTGCGCGTGCTGTTCACGACCGGGTATGCGCGCAACGCGATCGTCCACCAGGGGCGCCTCGACCCGGGCGTCGAGCTCATCACCAAGCCGTTCACGTACGACGAGCTCGCCGCGAAGCTGCACGCGATGCTGCGCTAGACCGCCCGCCTCCATGCGCCACTGGCTCTTCCTCGTGCTGCTCGCTGCCAGCGTATGGGGCGCGGGACACTGGTTCCTCTACGAGCGCGCCGTGCATCACGCGCCCGGGCCGCTGGCGCCCGAGGAGCCGGCGATCGCGCTCGGCTCGCAGCTTCCCCCGTGGACGGACGCGCGCGGCTTTCGTTATGGCGCACTCGGCCGCTTCGCCGGGCGCGTCGTGGTGGTGTCGCGACGCAACTACGCCATCGGCGAATTTGCGCACCTGGCCCCTACGGACCTGGCCATCGTATGGGGCCCGCTCTCCGATCCGCGCGCATACGCACAACTCTCGTTCGACCAGCGCGGATCTCCGTTCAGCGGCCGCTACGTCGCGCCCGAGCTGCGTGCCGGCACGGCGCTGGCACAGCGTCCGTTCGCCGAGACGCAGGCCTACCTGCTCGCCAACCTCACGCACGTGCACACCATCGCGGCCAGCGACAGCATCGCGTCGCAGCTGGCCGCCATCCGCCCGGGACAGGTGGTGCGCTTCTCCGGCATCCTGGTCGACGTCACGTCACCGGCAGGCGGCCGCTACACGAGCTCGCTCGCACTGCACGACTATGACTGCGAGATCGCCTGGATCGACGACCTCGAGCTGGTGGAATAGCTGCTCGGGTCCTGGTGGAGCATGCGCGGCCGCATCGATCCGCGATGAAGCGACGCGCTCTCGCGTCAGGGCGAGCCTCATCGCGCCGCGGTCACGCTTTGCCTGGCGGCCGCTCCAGCGCTGCAGTCGCGATGCGCCGGGCTGCCGGCTCGGCCTCCGCCACCGTGAGGCCGTAGCGCTCGCACAGCGCTTCGCGGAAGACGCGGTCGGTCTGCGGCTTGACGAACAGCATCACCACCTCCGGGTGCGCCGCGCGCACCTTGTGCTCCATGCCGAGCACCGCCGCCTCCACCTCGTAGGCATGCAGTGTGTCGGCAAACTGCAAGCTCAGGGCGGCGACCACCTGGTCGGGTGCGAGCTGCACGGTGATGAGGCCGTTCGCGCTGGCCACCCCCGGTTCGCCGGCCGCAATCCGCAGGATGGAATCGGACAGGCGGCGATCGGCGCGCTCGCCGATCAGCAGGCTCTTGCTCTCGCGCGCCAGCAGGATGGCGATGGCCCCGAGCAACGCGCCGATGAGGATGGAGGCGATGCCGTCGAAGACCGGCCGGCCGAGCGCCGAGGCGGCATACGTGCCGAGCGCCGCGATCACGATGCCGATCAGCGCCGCGGTATCCTCGAGCAGCACCATGAACGCGGGCGGGTCCTTGCTGCGGTGAAACGCCTCGTAATAGCCGAGCTCGCCCTTGGCGGCGCTGAACTGGCGCCACGACACCATCCACGAAGCCCCTTCGAATACGAACGCGAGCGCCAGCACCACATAGCTCACCAGCGGGTCGGCAATCGGCTCCGGATGCAGGACATGCAGCACGCCCTGGTACATCGACACGCCCGCGCCGACGGCAAAGATCAGCACGGCGACGATGAAGCTCCAGAAATACAGCTCGCGCCCGTAGCCCAGCGGATGCTGCGGATCCGGTCGCTGCGCCGAGCGCCACATGCCGTACAGCAAGAGCACTTCGTTGCCGGTATCGACGACGGAATGGACCGCCTCGCTCAGCATGGCCGAGCTGCCGGTCCAGAACGCTGCGACGGCCTTCGTCGCGGCGACCAGCACGTTGCCTGCGAGCGCAGCCCAGACAGCGATCTTCGATGAGGAGGCTCGTGGCATCAGCGGGACGCGTCACCCGGCAGGCGACGCAGCGCACGTGTCGTCGCAATGGTACGCCGGCAACCGCCGCCGGCGCCCCGCGCGTCCCCGCACTTGAGGTCCCGTCCAACCGGGAGTACAATTTCTCGCCTAGAACAACGACATAACAGGGCACAGGCGCGCAGGGCGCGCCGGCACCACGGGTCCTGATCACTGCATTGCCGCTTGCTGCATTCGTTGCCCCTTGAAGGGCCGGTTTGGCGTGCCTTTTCGCCCGATCGCCAGGCCCGCGAAGACTGCAATCTCGCAGGGTCACAGCGGCGGCACCAGAGCGCGTGTCGGGCCAACCGGGCGCGCGGTGCAGCACTGCAATGCCATACGTTTCGATTACCGACACAGGGGACCGTCGTGCGAGCCACGCTGCCTGGCGCGACGAGGTCTTCCTGCGCCGTTTGCAGCGCGTTGCCTGACCCATGCGGATGCCGATGCCACGCGGTCACAAGCTGCTCGTTGCACTGATCGCCTCGACGGCGACCCTGCTGTTCTTCCTCTTCTCGTCCAGCCGCGCGAGCGAGCTCCTCGAGCTGATGCTCGGTTATTCGTCGACGCGCAGCACGAGCCCGGTGGTCGACCCGTTCCTGATCGACCTCGAGGAGCGCACGTTCCACTTCTTCTGGGACACGGCCAATCCGAAGAACGGCCTCGTGCCCGACCGCTTTCCCACGCCGTCGTACTCGAGCGTCGCCGCCGTCGGCTTCGCGCTGACCGCCTATCCGGCCGGTGTGGAGCGCGGCTACGTCACGCGCAAGCAGGCGCGCAAGCGCGTGCTCGCCACGCTGCGCTTCTTCCGCAACGCACCGCAAGGCCACGGCGTCAAGGGGATGACGGGCTACAAGGGCTTCTACTACCACTTCCTCGACATGAAGACCGGGCAGCGCTTCGAGGACAGCGAGCTGTCGACGGTCGACACCGCGATCTTCCTGGCCGGCGCGCTGTTCTGCCAGTCGTACTTCGACGGCAACGACGCGGAGGAAGTGGAGATCCGCCGGCTCGCCGACGAGATCTACCGTCGCGTCGACTGGCGCTGGGCACAGCCGCGCGCGCCGGCGATCAACCTCGGATGGTCGCCCGAGGAAGGCTTCCTCGAATACGACTGGCGCGGCTACAACGAGGCGATGATGGTGTACCTGCTCGCGCTCGGATCGCCGACGCACGCGGTGGGTCCCGAGGCGTGGAGCGAGTGGACGAGCACGTATGATACGACCAGCTGGCGCACGCTCTTCGGGCAGGAATTCCTGAACTTCGCGCCGCTGTTCGGACACCAATACACGCATGTATGGATCGACTTCCGCAAACTGCAGGATGCCTACATGCGGCGGCGGGGCCTGGACTACTTCGAGAACACGCGCCGCGCCGTGTACGCGCAGCAGGCCTACGCCATTGCCAACCCGCGCGGCTGCACGGCGTACGGCGCCACCATATGGGGACTCACCGCAAGCGACGGCCCGGGCGACATGAAGCTCGGCCACGGCGATTCGGCGCGCATGTTCCGCATGTATGCCGCTCGTGGGGCCGGCGATGCGGGCGCCTACGACGACTGCACGCTCGCGCCGACCGCCGTCGTCGGGTCGCTGCCGTTCGCGCCCGAGCTCGCGATCCCCGCGGTGCTGGACATGCACCGGCGCTTCGGCCAATACATCTACTCGAAGTACGGCTTCCTCGACGCCTTCAATCCGAGCTTCGACTTCCAGGTGCCGGTGCAAAACGGCCGCTCGATTCCCGGCTTCGGCTGGGTGGACGGCGACTACCTCGGCATCGACCAGGGCGCCATCTTCGCCATGATCGAGAATTACCGCAGCGGCATGATCTGGGACGTGATGCGCAAGAACCCGTACGTGCGCCGGGGCCTGACGCGCGCGGGCTTCGACGGCGGCTGGCTCACGGCCTCGGCCAACTAGACGGTCCCGTGCTGCGCGGCTGGCTGCGTGCCGGCAGCCGCTGGCTCCTGCTCGCCGCGCTCGTCGGCGCCGTCGCCGGCTGCAGCGCGCGGCACGACGATCCGAACGTCGTCCGGTTCTGGGCGATGGGCCGCGAAGGCGAGGTCGTCGCAGCGCTCGTGCCCGAGTTCGAGCGTACGCACCCCGGCATTCGCGTCGATGTCCAGCAACTGCCATGGAGCGCGGCGCACGAAAAGCTCCTCACCGCATTCGCGGGCGGGTCCACGCCCGATCTGTGCCAGCTCGGCAACACGTGGGTGCCCGAGTTCGTCGCGTTGCACGCGCTCGAGCCGCTCGATGCGAGCGTCGCTGCCTCGTCCACCATCCAGCCGGCCGATTACTTCGGCGGCATCTGGCAGACCAACCGCGTCGACGGCGCGCTGTTCGGCGTGCCTTGGTACGTCGATACGCGCCTGCTGTTCTACCGCAGCGACCTGCTTGCCGAAGCCGGTTACACGACCCCACCGCGATCGTGGACGGAATGGACCGCGATGCTGGACGCCATCAAGCAGCGGCTGCCCGGCCGCTACGGGATCGTCCTGCCCGTCAACGAGTTCGAGCCGCTCGTCGCACTCGCGCTGCAGCAGGACGATCCGTTGCTGCGTGACGGCGGGCGTTTCGGCAACTTCCGCAGCGGCGGCTTCGCGCGGGCGCTGCGCTTCTACGCCGGCATGTTCGCCGCCGGGTACGCGCCCGCGACCCGCGATGCCGACGTCTCCAACATCTGGAACGAATTCGGCCGCGGTCACTTCGTGTTCTACGTCTCCGGGCCCTGGAACATCGGAGAGCTGTCACGACGCCTGCCGAAGGACCTGGAGGACAGCTGGGCCACCGCCCCCCTGCCCGGGCCGAGCGGGCCGGGCGCCTCGATTGCCGGCGGCTCGAGCCTCGTGGTGTTCCATGCCTCGCGAGCCAAGCGCGCTGCATGGCAGCTGCTCGAGTACCTGTCGCAGCCGGACGTGCAACGCCGCTTCCATGCGTTGACCGGCGACCTGCCGCCGCGGCGCAGCGCGTGGCGCGACGCGCCCCTGGCCGACGACGTGCATGCGCGCGCGTTCCGCGAGCAGCTGGAGCGCGTGGAAGCGACGCCGCGCGTGCCCGAGTGGGAACGCATCGCCAACGAAATCCGCCTCGTCGCCGAGCGCGTCGTGCACGGCGAGCTGACCATCGAGCAGGCGCAGCAGGCGCTCGACGCGCGCACCGACCGCATCCTCGAGAAGCGCCGCGCCGTGCTGGCGCGCGCGAGCGCGCCTTGAGCCGCGCCAGTCCCGCAGCGTGGTGGTTCGTCGCACCCGCGCTGGTCGTCATCGCGGTGTTCTTCGTGCTGCCGGTGCTTGCAGGCCTGGCGCTCAGCTTCACCGATTTCGATCTCTACGCGCTCGCCGACGTCGGCAATCTGCGCCTCGTCGGCCTGCGCAATTACCTGCGCCTTCTGCAAGACCCGCTGTTCTGGCAGGCGCTCGGCAACACGTTCTATTTCGTCGTCGTCGGGGTCCCGCTGTCCATCGGTGCGTCGCTCGGCGCCGCCCTGCTGCTGCACTCTCCGCTCGCACGGTTCAAGGGCTTCTTTCGCACCGCGCTGTTCACGCCGGTGGTCACCACGCTGGTCGCCGTCGCCGTCATCTGGCGCTATCTGCTGAGCACGCGCTACGGCATGCTCAATTACGTCCTCGCGGCAGTCGGCATCCCGCCCGTTGACTGGCTCGGCGATCCGCACTGGGCCATGCCCGCCATCATCCTGTTCGCCGTGTGGAAGAGCTTCGGCTACAACATGGTGATCCTGCTCGCCGGCTTGACCAGCATTCCGCAGGACCTCTACGAGGCCGCGCGCGTGGACGGCGCGTCCGCTGCGAGCCGCTTCCGCCACGTCACCCTGCCGATGCTGGGACCGATCCTCGCAATGGTCGCGATCCTGACCATCGCGGGCTACTTCCAGCTCTTCGCCGAGCCGTACGTCATGACCCAGGGCGGTCCGCTGCAAAGCACGGTGAGCGTCCTGTATTTCATGTACGAGGAAGGATTCAAGTGGTGGAACCTCGGATCGGCTTCGGCAGTGGCATTCCTGCTGTTCCTGCTGATCTTCGCCGTCACCGCGGTGCAGGCGCGGCTTGCGCGCCGAAGCGTTGCGGCATGAAGCGGGGGGACGCGCGCCTGCTGGTCAACGGCACGCTCGTCGTGCTGACGGCGGTGACGCTCTTTCCGCTGGCATGGATGGCGGCCGTTTCGCTCATGAGCCCAGGCGAAGCGAGCACCTATCCGCCGCCGCTCGTTCCGGGCCGCGCCACCCTCGACAACTATCGCGAGCTCTTCGCGCGCGCCGGCATGGGCCGCTACCTGGCGAACAGCGTCATGCTCGCGTGCAGCGTGACGGCGGTCTCGCTGCTCTTCAATGTCGCCGCGGGCTATGCGTTCGCCAAGCTGCGGTTCCGCGGCCGCACCGGCCTGTTCAACCTGATGCTGGGGGCGCTGGTGATCCCTTCCCAGGTGGCGATGGTGCCCCTCTTCCTGCTGCTGAAGCAGCTCGGTCTCGTCAACAGCTATGGCGGCGTGATCGTGCCTGCGATGGCCTCCATCTTCGGCATCTTCCTCGTGCGCCAGTACGCGCTGTCGATTCCCGACGACCTGCTCGACGCCGCGCGCATCGACGGGGCGAGCGAGCCGCGCATCTTCGGCCTCATCGTGGTGCCCGTCCTCAAGCCCATCATCGTGACGCTCGCCGTATTCACGTTCCTCGGGACGTGGAACGACTTCATGTGGCCGCTCATCGTGCTGTCCGACAACGACCTGTACACGCTGCCCGTCGCGCTCGCGAGCCTGTCGCGCGAGCACGTCGCGGACAACGAGCTCATGATGGCGGGGGCGGTCGTGACCACGCTGCCGGTGCTCGTCATCTTCATCGCGTTGCAGCGCTATTACGTGGCGGGCCTGATGGCAGGAAGCGTCAAGACATGACGGCGCGCCCATGGCCCGCGTGCCGAGGCTGGGTGCGCACGGCAACGGCGCTCGTCGCGCTGCTGCTGGGCACCCTCGCGGGCAGCGCCTTCTGCCAGGCCCCTTCGTTCCCGTGGCGCGTGCTCGATCCATTCGACGACCTGGCGCTATGGAAAGCGTCTGCGTCGGACGGCGTGCACGCGGCGATCCACGCCGGCGCCGGCGTCGACGGCCTTGCGCTGCGACTCGACTTCGACCTGGGTGGCACCGCCGGCTACGCGCTCGCTTCGCGGCCGCTCGCGCTCGACCTGCCCGCCAACTACGAGATTGCATTCGACTTGCGCGCCGACGCTGCGGTCAACGACTTCCAGGTAAAGCTGGTCGACGCGAGCGGCGAGAACGTGTGGTGGTACAGGCGCGCCAACTTCAGCTTTCCACGCGAATGGCAGCACGTCACCATCAAGAAGCGGCAGATCGAGTTCGCCTGGGGACCGACGCAGGACCGCGTGCTCACGCATGCGGCACGGCTCGAGTTCGTCGTCGCAGCCGGCACCGGCGGCGGCGCCGGCTCGATCTACATCAGCCACCTGACGCTGCGCGAGCGTGCGCCAGAGCCGGCGGCCTGGGACGCGCCCGCGGTGGAAGCCTCGTCGGCGCTGCCTAACGCGCCGCCCGCCCATGCCGTCGATGGAAAGCCGGACACCGCATGGCGCAGCGATCCTTCGACGGGCGCCGAGCAACGCATGACGCTCGATTTCGGCCGGCCGCGCGAATTTGGCGGCCTGGTGTTGCGCTGGCGGCCCGGCGCGCATGCGTCACGCTACGACGTCCAGCTCTCCGACGACGGGCAGCAGTGGCGCACGGTGCGCAGCGTCGTCGCGGGCCGCGGCGGCGTCGATGGCGTGCTCACGTCGGAGGCCGAGGCCCGCTATGTGCGCCTTGCATTGCACGACGGTCCCCTCCACGCGTACGGGCTCGCCGACGTCGAGATTCGCGATCTCGCGTTCGGCGCATCCGCCAATGCGTTCTTCGAGGCGATGGCGCACGAATATCCGCGCGGCTATTTCCCCCGCGGCTTCTCCGGCGAGCAATCGTACTGGACGATCGTGGGCATCGACGGAGGCAGCGACACCGGATTGTTGTCCGAGGACGGTGCGCTGGAAGTCGCCAAGGGCGGGTTTTCCATCGAGCCGTTCGTGCGCACCGGTGCGCGCGTCGTCGGCTGGGCCGACGTCGACCCGCGCCAATCGCTGCAGGAGGATTACCTGCCCATCCCGAGCGTGACGTGGCAGCGCAAGGCGTGGAGCCTGCGCGTGACCGCGTTCGCGTCGGGCATCCACGCCGAGTCGCGCCTCTTCGCTCGCTACGAAGTGCGCAATCTGACCGCGCGGCCGCAGTCGCTCGAGCTCGTGCTCGCCATCCGGCCCTCGCAGGTCAATCCTCCCGCACAGTTCCTCAACGCGCCCGGTGGCGTGGCCGCGATCGGCGACATCGCGTGGCAGGATGGCGCGCTCACCATCAACGGCAAGCGTGCGGTGTATCCGCTCATGCGGCCGCAACGCGTCGGCGCGTTCGCGTTCGACAGCGGTCCGATCCGCAAGGTGATCGCGGCACGTCGATGGGCGGGCCCCCAGCAGGTGCACGACGCATTCGGGTACGCCTCGGCGGCGCTCGCGTATCCGCTTCACCTGGCGCCTGGAGCCACCGCGACCGTCGCGCTGGCCATGCCGCTGTCGGGCCGCAGAACGCCGCCCGTGATGGCCGGTGTCGCGCCGCACGCGTGGATCGACCATGAGCAGGGCGCGGTGGCCGCGCTGTGGCGCGAAGCGCTCAACGGTGTGCATCTCACCGTGCCGCTGCCGGCGCAGCCACTCGCGAACACGCTGCGCACGGCGCTTGCGCACGTGCTGATCACGCGCGATGGGCCGATCCTGCGGCCCGGCACCCGGGCTTATGCACGCTCGTGGATTCGCGACGGCGCCATGATGGGCGATGCGCTGCTGCGCGTGGGCCGGGGCGAGGTCGCGGCGGATTTCCTGCGCTGGTACGCGCCTTACCAGTTCGCCAGCGGCAAGGTGCCGTGCTGCATCGACCAGCGCGGCGCCGATCCGGTGCCCGAGAACGACAGCGCAGGCGAGTTCGTGTTCCTCACCAGCGAGATCTACCGGTACACCCACGACCGCACGCTGATCGCGCGCCTGTGGCCGCGCGTGCAATGGGCGATGCGCTACCTGGACCGGCAGCGGCAATCGGAGCGCACGCCGGCCAACGCCGCCGCGCCGGGTCTTCTCTACGGCCTGCTGCCCGCCTCGATCAGCCACGAAGGCTACGCCGCCAAGCCGATGCATTCGTACTGGGACGACCTGTGGGCGCTGAAGGGCTACAACGCAGCGATCGACATCGCCGATGCGCTCGGCGAGACGAGCCAGGCGCAGACCTGGCGGGAGCAGCGCGCGCAATTCGTGCGCGACTTGCACGCGTCGCTGCTCGCATCCACCACTGCCCACGGCATCGACTACCTGCCCGGCGCGGCGGAGCTCGGCGATTTCGACCCCGCTTCGTCGACGATCGCATTGGCGCCCGCAGGCGACCTCGAGCCCATCCCGGCGAAGCTGATCGCGCCGACGTTCGAGCGGTACTGGCGCGAGTTCGTGGAGCGGCGCGATGGTCGCAGGATGTGGGAGGACTACACGCCGTACGAGCTGCGCACCGTGGGCAGCTTCGTGCGGCTCGGCTGGCGCGACCGTGCGCAGGAGCTGCTCGCGTTCTTCATGGCGGACCGCCGGCCGGCGGCATGGAACCAGTGGGCCGAGGTCGTGGGGCGTGAGGCACGCAAGGTGCGCTTCGTCGGCGACATGCCGCACGCGTGGATCGCCTCCGATTACATGCGCGCCGTGCTGGATCTGTTCGCCTACGAGCGCAGCAGCGACGACGCGCTGGTCATTGCGGCCGGCATTCCGGCTGCGTGGCTCGCCGGCCGCGGCATCGCGGTGTCGGGATTGTCCACTCCCTACGGAGCGCTCGGCTACTCGCTGCGGCAGGAGGGCCCGCGCACGCTTCTGCACGTCGACGCGGGCGTGCGACCGCCCGCAGGCGGTATCGTATTGCCCTGGCCCGGGCGCGGCGCGCCGGGCGCGACCACCATCAACGGCAAGCCCGCGGCATGGCGCGAGGGCGAGTTGCACATCGCCGAGCTTCCCGCCGACGTGGTCGTCCAGGCGCCCACCCCCAGCCCACGAGCCAAGCGATGAACAGCATGCACAACGCCATCGAATTTCCACCACAGTTCCTGTGGGGCGCGGCAACGTCGGCCTACCAGGTCGAAGGGTCTCCGCTGGCCGACGGCGCCGGTCCGAGCATCTGGCAGCGCTTCTGCCACACGCCCAACCTGGTTCGCGACGGCGACACGGGCGACGTCGCATGCGATCACTACCGGCGCTATCGCGACGACGTCGCGCTGATGGGTACGCTCGGCCTGAAGGCGTATCGCTTCAGCATCGCGTGGAGCCGCATCCTTCCGGCCGGTCGCGGTGCCGTCAACCCGAAAGGGCTCGACTTCTACGAGCGCCTCGTCGATGCGCTGCTCGCGCAGGGCATCGAGCCGATGGCGACACTGTTTCACTGGGATCTGCCCGCGGCACTCGACGATCGCGGCGGGTGGCTCAACCCCGACGTCGCGGGTTGGTTCGCCGACTATGCGGCCGTCGTGTTCCGCAAGCTCGACGATCGCATCAAGCTGTGGGCGACGCTCAACGAGCCGTGGGTCGTGACCGACGGAGGCTACCTGCACGGCGCGCTCGCACCCGGCCATCGCAATCGCTTCGAGGCGCCGATCGCCTCCCACCAGCTGCTGCGCGCGCATGGTGCCGCGGTATCCGCTTATCGCGCGCTGGGCAGGCACCGCATCGGCATCGTGGTGAACCTGGAGCCCAAATATCCGGCATCGAGCGATCCGGCCGACCTCGCGGCGACGCAGCGCGCCGATGCGTACATGAATCGGCAGTACCTCGATCCCGTGCTGCTGGGCAGCTACCCGCCGGAGCTGCAGGAGATCTTCGGCGAAGCGTGGCCGGCGTGGCCGGCCGATGAGCTTGCCTCGATCAGCCAGCCCATCGACTTCGTCGGCATCAACTATTACACGCGCAACGTGACGCGCTTCGATGCCACGGCGTGGCCGTTGCGCGCGTCGGCCGCCCGGCAGAAGCTCGCGACGTACACCGAAACGGGCTGGGAAGTGTTTCCGCAGGCGCTCACCGACCTGCTCGTGCGCGTGAAGGAGCGCTACGGGAATCCGCCGATCTACATCACCGAGAACGGCGCGGCGTTCTTCGACCCTCCGGTTGCCACCCAGGGGCGTGTCAACGACCCGTTGCGAGTCGATTACCTGCGCGGCCACGTGACCGCCGTGCACGCGGCAATGGCCGCCGGCGCGGACGTGCGCGGCTACTTCGCCTGGTCGTTGCTGGACAACTTCGAATGGTCGCTCGGCTACTCCAAGCGCTTCGGGATCGTGCACGTCAACTTCGACGACCAGACGCGCACCGTGAAGGACAGCGGCCGCTTCTACGCCAGGATCATCCAAACCCGCGGCCGGGTGCTGAACGAGGCCGCGCAGGGCTAGGCGTTCGGCCGGCCCGCGCGCGCGTCTGGTCGCGCTGCGGCAAAGACGCTATGCTAAAGCCCGGCGAAGTGCTCTCCAGGGCGATGGAATACGCGCAGCAACCGGGCGATACGTCTGACGAGAACACGCTGCGCGCGCTGCACGAGCGCCTTCGCGTGACGCAGGCCAGCCTTCAGGCCGTGCGCGAGCACTACGACACGGCGATGGGGGTTCTCAACGAGAGCTTCTATCGATGGGACATCGCGCACGACTGCATCTTCTATTCGGAGAACATGCAGCGGGTGCTTGGCCTGCCACCCGAGCTGCTCACCAGCGTCGATGACTGGACGGTCCGGATTCATCCGGATGATCGATCGCCGTACGCCAGCGCGCTCGTTGCGCATCTGAAGGGCTCCACCGAGCGCTTCAAGTGCGAGTATCGCTTCAAGGGATACGACGGAACGTGGAGATGGGCGCGCCATCACGGAATGGCCGCACGCGATGCAGCCGGACGCGCGGTACGCATGATCGGTTCCATCGGCGACATCACCGAGCTCAAGCAGCGCGAGTCCGAGCTCGCGCACAAGACGAGCGTCCTCGAGACCACGCTCGAGAACATCGACCAGGGCATCACGATGGTCGACGCCGACTTGCGCACGATCGCGCTGAACCGGCGCTACCTGCAGCTGCTCGATCTGCCGGCTGATCGCTTCACCGTCGGATTCCACCTGGCGGATGCGTTCCGGTTCAATGCGCTCCGCGGCGAATACGGTCCCGGGGACGTCGAAGACATGGTGCGCGAGCGCATGGAAGTCGCGCGCCGCCTCGGACCCCACGCGGTCGAGCGTACGCGCCCGGACGGAAGTGTCATCGCGATCCACGGAAAGCCGCTTCCCGGGGGCCGCGGCATGGTGTCCACGTACACGGACGTGACCGAGCAGCGCCGCATCGAGGATGGGCTGCGCAAGAGCGAGGAGCGCTACGCTCTCGCCACCTCGGCGGCGGTCGAGGGCATCTACGAATGGGATGTGGCGGCGGGCACGCTGTTCCTGACGGACCGGGCCAAGGAATTCTTCTCGTTCTCCGGCGACACGCTCACTCCGGCCGAATGGAACGCGCGCGTGCATCGCGACGATTTCAAGCGGTACCGCCAGGCGCTGGTCGCGCACTTCAAGGGCCGCAACCGGATTCTGGAGCTCGAGTACCGCATCGCGGACGGCAGCGCGGGCTACAAATGGGTGCTCGATCGCGGCGTGGCGGTGCGCGGCGCCGACGGGCGGGTCACCAAGCTCGTCGGTGCGCTCAGCGACATCACCGAGCGCAAGCTGGTCGAGCTCGAGCTGCGGCGCGCGCGGGATGCCGCGGAAGGCGCGTTGCGGGTGCAAACGGCCACGGCGCAGATCCTGTCCGTCATCAACAGCTCGCCCAGTGCGCTGGCGCCGGTCTTCGACGTCATCCTCGAACGCGCGAGCGCATTGTGCGACGCCGACATCGGTCTCGTGTTTCGCGACGACGGCATGCGGCTGCGCCTTGCGGCGTCGAGCGGTCTCGACGCGCATCAGCTGGCCGCCTCCGAAGCGGCACTGGGCCCGTCGAACCTCGAGGCGCTGCGTTCGGCACTGCGGCACGGAGCAGCCGAGGAGGTCTTGGCGCACGAGGCCGGCCCGGGCGCTGCTGCGCCTGCCTGGGAGGCATTGCGGCAAAGGACCGCCAAGCTGCTGGACGTGCCCACGCTGCTCGTGGTTCCGTTCGTGAAGGGCTCGGCGTTCCTCGGCGCGCTGGTCATCGCCCGTCGTCGGGACCAGCCGTTTTCAGGCGAGCAGGCGGCGGTGCTTCGCACGTTCGCGGCCCAGGCGGCGATCGCCATCGACAACGCGCGCCTCTTCAACGAGATCCGTGAATCGCTCGAGCAGCAGGAGGCGGCAGCCGAGGTGCTTGGCGTGATCAGCCAGTCGATCGCGGACACCGGGCCGGTGTTCGACAAGATGCTGGAAAGCTGCCAACGGCTCTTCGCAGGCCGGATCGTCGGCTTGAACCTGATCGGCAACGACGGGCTCCTGCATATCGGCGCATTTCATGGCTCGGGTCGCGCCGAGCTCGAGCGGGTGTTCCCGCTCCGGGTCGCGGAGGAATCGGGATCCGGCCTCGCGATCATGACGCGGCGCGTGGTGAACTACCCGGACGTCGAGGGGGGCCCGGAGGTCCCACCGCCGACGAAGAAGGGTTGTGCGGCCATCGGCGTCAAATCGGTCATCTTTGCACCCATGCTGTGGGAAGGACGCGGTGTCGGCGTGATCTTCGTCGGCCGCGATTACGTCAGCTCGTTTTCCGACCGCGAGATCGCGCTGCTGAAGACGTTTGCCGATCAAGCGGCCATCGCCATCGAAAACGTCCGGCTGTTCAACGAGATCCAGGAGAAGAGCCGACAGCTCGAGGTCGCCAACCGTCACAAGTCGGAGTTCCTCGCCAACATGTCGCACGAGCTTCGCACGCCGCTCAACGCGATCATCGGCTTCACGCGCATCGTCATGCGCCGGTCGCAGGAACGCCTGGAGCACAAGCAGTACGAGAACCTCGAGAAGATCCTGACGAGCGGCCAGCATCTGCTCGCGTTGATCAATGCCATCCTGGACCTTGCCAAGGTGGAAGCGGGGCGAGTCGACATCAATGCGCGCGACGCGCAACTCGGCGCAATGCTCGAGGACGCGATGCGCACCATCGAGCCGCTCGTCAAGCGTGACACGACCCTGGTCAAGCGGTTCGACGGCGAGCTGCCCACCATGCTCGTCGACGACGAGAAGCTGTTGCAGATCCTGATCAATCTGTTGAGCAACGCGGCGAAGTTCACGCCAGCAGGCCGGATCGAGGTGCGCGCCGCCGTGGTCGACGCGGCGGTCGAGATCGCCGTCGTGGATACGGGAATCGGCATCCCTGCAGATAAGCTCGACTCGATCTTCGAGGAATTCGAGCAGGCGGATCCGAGGAGCGCGCGCGTCTACGGCGGCACCGGCCTCGGCCTCGCGATCTCGCGGCGTCTCGCCCGGTTGATGCAGGGCGACATCCGGGTCACGAGCACGCCAGGCGACGGCTCGACGTTCACGCTGAGGCTGCCGTTGCGCTACGGCGCCTGATCCGGTGAAGACCATCCTGATCGTCGAGGACGTCGAGCTCAACCGCGAGCTGCTGATCCAGTTGCTCGAGGATCGTTACCGGCTGCTCGTCGCCGAGGACGCCGAGAGGGCCATCGAGCAGGCCAGCCACGAAGCCCCCGACCTGATCCTCATGGACCTGTCCCTGCCCGGCATGGACGGCTGGGAGGCGACGCGCAGGCTCAAAAGCGACCGCATCCTGCATCGCATCCCCATCGTCGTGTTGTCGGCCCACGCCATGCGCACGCACGAGCAGCGCGCCCGTGAGAGCGGCTGCGACGCATTCCTCACCAAGCCGGTTGACGAGGCGCTCCTGTACCGCACGCTGGACCGATATCTTGGCCATTGACGGAAAAGCGGTCGTGCTCGTCGTCGACGACGAGCCGCTCAACGTGGACCTGCTCGAGCAAGAGCTGGAAGCGGCGGGTTACGCGACCGTTGCCGCAACGGGCGGCGCGGAAGCGCTCATGATGGCAGGAAAGCACGCTCCGGACCTCATCCTGCTCGATGTGATGATGCACGGGATGGACGGCTACGAGGCGTGCCGTCGACTGAAGGGCAGCGAAGCGACGCGTGCGATTCCCGTCATCTTCCTGACCGCGTTGACCGAAACGTTCGACAAGGTGCAGGGGTTCGCTGCCGGTGCCGTGGACTATGTGTCGAAGCCGTTCGAGACGCAGGAGCTGCTCGCCCGCATCGGCACGCACATCGCCCTGCGCCGCGAGATCGAGGCGCACCGCAAGTCGAAGGCGACGCTTGCCTGCCTCGCGGACGAGATACGCTCCGGCCGTGCAATGATTGGCGCGTCGGCGGCGCTGCGCCGGGTTCGCGAGCAGATCGAACGCGTCGCTTCGACGGACAGCACCGTGCTGATCGAGGGCGAGAGCGGAACCGGCAAGGAGCTGGTTGCACGCGCGATCCACGATGCGAGCCACCGTCGTGATCGGCCGCTGGTCAAGATCAACTGCGCGGCGCTGCCGCGCGAGCTGGTCGAAAGCGAGCTGTTCGGCCACGAGAAAGGCTCGTTCACGGGTGCGACGCAGCAGCGACGGGGCCGTTTCGAGATCGCGGATGGCGGCACGCTGTTCCTCGACGAGATCGGCGAGCTTCCGCTGGAAGCGCAGGCCAAGCTGCTGCGGGTGCTCCAGGAACGCGAATTCGAGCGCGTGGGCGGCACGCAAACGCTGAAGGTCGACGTAAGGATCGTCGCTGCGACGAACCGCGACCTGCAATCCCAGGTGGCCGGCTCGCGCTTCCGGCCCGACCTCTATTTCCGCCTGAACGTGTTTCCGATCCGGGTACCGCCGTTGCGCGAGCGTCCGGAGGACATTCCGCAGCTCGTCGAGCGGTTCGCGGCTTCATCGTCCCGGAGGACCGGCCGGCCGTTCACCTCGGTTGCTCCGGCGTTCCTGGAGCGCGCACGCGCCTACCATTGGCCCGGCAACATCCGCGAGCTCGAGAATTCAGTGGAGCGCGCGCTGATCATGTCCAACGACGGGACGCTCGAGGCACAACACCTGTCGCTCGAGCCTCCCGGTCTCGACGCACCTGCTCAGTCGACACCGACCGACGCGACGCTCGAAGCGGTGGAGCGTGCGCACATCCGCGGCGTTCTCGCGCGCAGCGACTGGCGCATCGAAGGCGAGCGCGGCGCCGCTGCGCTGCTCGGCCTCAATCCCAGCACGCTGCGCGGGCGCATGCGCAAGCTGGGCATTCGCAAGACACGCTAGCGCGCCGCATTGCGCGGCAGCCACCGTCGCATGCGACGGTTCCGCTGCATGTGGCGGCGTCGGGCGCCTCCCCGCGATTCGCAACCACCTGATCCGCCGCAGAAATGTGGCCGGCCGCACGCTGGCACGGCCGCTGCATTAGGAGACCCGCCGCGCCATCACGCGCGACCTTGAAACACGACAGGAATGCGGATCCGATGAAAACGAATTTGTCAGCAGTCGATACGGTGACTCATGCCAGTGCGACCGTCGTTTGCCTGCATGCTTCGGGAAGCTCGGCGCGCCAATGGAATGGCCTGATCGAACGCATGGGCCATCGCGCTCGCGTCGTCGCGCCCGACTTCTACGGGCATGGCGAAGCGCCGACGTGGAATCAGCCGCGTCCGCTGACGTTGCGTGACGAAGCTTCGCGGGTGTTGCGCCTTCTCGCTGGCTCGAGCCGGCCGGTCCACCTGATCGGCCATTCATACGGCGGTGCCGTGGCGCTTCACATCGCCCTCGAGCTGCCGGAGCGCGTTGCCAGCCTCACGCTCTACGAGCCGGTGCCCTTCGCGACCTTGTTTGCGTACGACGCGAAGAACCCGGCAGCAGCCGAGGTGCGGAGCCTCGCCGACGGGATCGACCGTTCGCTCGGAACGGGGCACATCGAAGCGGCAGCGGAACGATTCGTCACGTACTGGTCCGGCGTCGAGGCATGGCGTGGCTTGACCGGACCGCAAAAGACCACGATCGCCTCCCGCATGCCGGCAATCGATCGCCACTTCAAGGCGCTCGCCGCCGACACGGCGAGACTCGACCATTATCGGCAACTCGGCATGCCGACGCTGCTCCTGGCGGGCGCGCGAACCAAGGCATCGACGCGCCGGCTGACCGAATTGCTGTCCTACGGGTTGCCTGCCGTGCTGACGCAGACGCTCGACGGGCTCGACCACATGGGACCCGTGACGGCGACCGCCATGGTCAACGACCGCATCGAGCCGTTCCTCGCGCAACAGATCTCGTCCGTGCCCGAATCGGCGCGCCATCTGAGGAGCGCCGCGGCGTGACCACCGATCTCATGACGCGACCACGCTCGCGATCGAAACGCCCTGGCATTGCGCCGCATACGGATCCGAACGGCGTGGGCTCGCGTTCAGCCGTCGATGCCTGGTCCATGCACGCTGCCGGGGCAAACGGCTTCGGCGAAGCAATGACGTCTTCATCCACACTTGGGAGAACCACCATGCAAGCACAGATTCAATCAGACCCTGTCGCGACCAGGACCTACGCGAAATGCGTCGAAGTATCCAAGCGCATCCGCTGGGAAATCGAGCGCGATGTGATCCGCGGTCGCACGTTCGACTTCGACCAGAAGTTCATGCCTGACGGCCTGTCGCAGCTGAACCGGCTGCCGTTCCTTGCGTCCGCGGATCGCCGGTTCTTCAGCCAGGTCCAGGGCCGTACCTACGCCAACATGTTCGGCCTGGTCGAGCGATTCATCGGACCGAAGATGCTCGAGGTGAGCCGCGACCATTGGCTCGGGGATCAGAACGCGTTCGAAGCGCTGGTCCGCTTCACCGACGAGGAGTTGAAGCATCAGGAGCTGTTCCGGCGCATCGACCGCATGTGCGCGGTCGGCATGCCGGACGGTTACAAGTTCCTGCCGGATGCGAACGCGGTCGCGTCGGTCGTGCTCGGCAAATCGACCTGGTCGGTGCTCGCGCTGATCTGCCACATCGAGATCTTCGTCCTGGCCCATTACCGTCAGGCGATCGAGCCCGACGCCGATCTTTCGACCGTCTGGAAGGACGTCTTCACCTTCCACGCGAAGGAGGAATCGCAGCACGCGATCATCGACGAGCTCGAATGGACACGTGAGGATGCGAAGATCTCGCAGGAGGCGCGGGAGCAGGCGGTCGGCGACTTGATCGACCTCGTCGGCGCCGTCGACGGACTGCTGCAAATGCAGGCTGGGGCGGATACCGAGTACTTCGTCAGCCGATGCGCCGAGCGGCTTTCCGCGGACGCGCAAGCGGAGGTGGCAAAGGCCTTCCTGAGCGCTTATCGATGGCAGTACATCGTGTCCGGCGTTCAGGACCCGCGCTTCGCCGGCTTGCTGCAAAAAAGTGTGAGCGACGCGCAGATGGCCCGCATCGGGCAGGCGCTCGCGCCGATCCTCAACTGATCTCGCGACGCCAGGCCGTCCATGATGCCATGCGCCACCTGCAGTCCCGCAGGAGCGGCGTTTGGCATCATCCGGCGATCGTGAGAAATCCCCACGGCGCGTCGTGCATGCGCTCGAATCCCGCGGCCGTCACACGCACCATCTCGCCCAGCTGGACGCCGGCGGTCTCATCGAGCGTGATAACGTTCGGCTGCACCACCAGCGTCATGTTGGCTTCCAGCCGGATGTCCGGGATCGAGCCCGGCTCCCGGCTGTTCCGCCCGAGCACCGGCGGCCAGTAGCCGCCGCCGAATCCGTGCACGACGTCATCGTAGATGGAGAACCCTGCCGCTTCGATCACCCCGCTTGCGTCGACGAGGTCCTGGGCGGACGCGCCGTCGCGCAGCACGCCGGTGATCGCGGCGAACGCCGCATCCGCGGTGGCGTAGAGCGCCTGGAAGAGCGGCGGAGGATCGGCGGCGACGCTGATCGTGCGCAGCACCTGGCCAGGGTAGTCGAAGAAGGTGCCGCTGAATTCGACGAACAGCATGTCGCCCTGGCGCAGCTTGCGCGAGGAATGCTGTTGCGGCGGAACGCACGTGTCCGGCCGGCGCATGTCGTTGACGCCGATGAAATGGATGATCGTCGACCCTCCGAGCGGGTGATACGCGCTCTCGACGAGCGCACCAAGCTCGCGCTCCGTCATTCCTACGCGTGCATGGCGCAACAGGGCGTCGAGCCCAGCGTCGCTGAACGCCGCGCCGACGCGCATCCACTGGATCTCCTCATCGGACTTGCGCATGCGCAGCCACTGGTATTCCTCACCCAGATCGAGCAGCTCGAACCGCCCGGACAGCTCGCGCGCCTTGCGCCATGACAGCAGGCCCATGATGCCTACGCGCCGCGCGCCGCGCCGCGTGAGCTCTTCGGCAACGGCCTGCGCGCCCCGGCGCTCGGCCCAGCGTACCTCGGCGTCCACCGCCATCCTGCGCGCGTTCGGTACGTGGTTGTGGAACTCGACGAAGAGCACGTCCTGCTCATCCGGAGCGAACAGCACGATGGCCTCGGACGATGTCGGCCACCCGGTGAGCCAGTACACGCCCGTTCCGGCCCGGTCCTCGCCGCAGAGCAGGATCGCGTCGCAAGCGTGACGCCGTGCGACCGCAGCGAGCGCCTGGCGGCGCCGCGCGAACTCCCGCGCGGAGAACCGCCCATACGGTTGCGCCAGGATGGCTTGAACCGCCGGGTCCTGCAACGCGCGCGCGCTCATGCAAGTGGCTCCAGTGAATGGACGCGCGCGGGCGGGCGGCGTCACGCGTGCCCGGCCGCTTGGGCCAGAAACGTCAGGTCGTAATAGGCCGCGGGCTGGCGCAACGTCGTGCGCGGCTCACCGTAGGTTTCGCGCAACCGCAATACGTTCGCGACGCCCTCGACGTCGATGTCGCCGCTCGCCGGAAAGCCACTGACCGGATCGAACAGCACGGCGTACGCGGTCGCTGCCGCGTCCGCGGTACCCCTTTCCAGGCGCGCCGCGTAGAGCGCGAGCGCCGCCGCTCGATTCGCCGGCGCATAGAGCCACGCGAGCGCATCCAGCAGCGCGCGCAGGAAGTCGACGACGACATCCCGGTGAGCCTCCGCCCAGGCTTGCCGGCTCGTCACGACGTGACCCTGGAAGCGGCGCAGCAGGCTGCTCGCCGAATCGAGCGCGTGGAAGCCCATGGCCTTCAGTTGCGCGTCGAGCGGTGCGTTGAAGAGCGAGCCGGCATACGCGTGGCGCGTCATCGCCTCGTAACGCTGCGTCACGCCCCCTGCCTGCTCCAGAACATAGTCGGCGCTCGTCAGGCCCCCCCGCGCCAGCATGCCGCGCAGCACCAGCGCATTGCCGGTCAGGAGCGCATCGACGGCAAGCGTCTTGCCGCGCAGGCCGTCATACGTCTCGATGTCCGGCGTCGTCATCAGCGTCGGCATGGCGCGCGTGTCGACCGCCATCAACGCTATGGCGTCGTCGACGAGGACTCCACGCGCACCTTGTCCTTCGCGATAGGCGACGACGTTGTCCATCAGCGTGATGGCGAGATCGGCGCGGCCTTCCGCGAGCGTCGACCATTGGAACACCGAGCCGGGCGTGGTCATGACCTCCACCGCCACGCCCCGGCGCGCGAAGAACCCCTGGTCTTCGGCGACCCACACCGGCCAATTGAAGCCGCCGGGGAAGACGATCAGCTTGACGACGCGACGATCCGCCCCTGTCACGCGCGACCCCGGGACGCCGCGGGCTCGGCGCAGCGGCTCAGGCGCGAGCGCAGCGTCACTTCACGTCGCCCAGGCGGACCAGCTTGCTCGTGAAGTCGATCTGCGAGCCGAGCGCGCCTTCCTTATGGTAGATGTCGAGCACCTTTTGCATGGCGCCGATGTCGCGCTCGTTGATCTGCTCCTCGTTGCGGAACATGATGGGCCGCACATACGACAGGGAGCTGGCCGGAATGCCCGCGTACTTGGCCAGCAGCGGCTTGTAGCGGTCGAAATCGGCTTCGATGCGCTTGGTGATGTCGCGCAGCACGAGCATCACCTTGCGGGCGGTTTCCGGCCGCTCCTTCAGGAATTTCGTCGTCATGACGGCGCAGCCGCCGAACCACGGGTTCGCGACGTAGCGCGCGCCGACATTGATCATGGGCGCCTCGATGTCGCCGGTGGCGAGCCCGCTCGCGGCGAACGGATCGATGGTGATGGTCGCATCGACGGTGCCGGCCATCAGCGCGGGGACCTGCTGCGGAAACGGCAGCTCGACGAGCGTAACGTCGCTGTCCTTCACGTTCATGCCCCGCAGGATGTAGCGCACGTTGGTGCGCCATTGCCCGCCGGGGTTGTGTCCGAGCTTCTTGCCCTTGAGGTCGGTGAGCGAACGGATTCCGCTGCCCTTGCGCACGAGCAGCGAGCTGTTGACGTACGGCGAATCGGCCAGGCCGCCGGACAAACCGAAGATCTTGAGCGACCCGGGGTTCTGCGATTCCGCCACCATGGCGATGCCGGGCGCAGTGCCATACGGCCCGACCTCGGCGCGATCGGCGATGAACGCGTCGACCAGGCCCGCGGGCGAGTTGAGACGCTGATCCACCACCTCGATGCCCTGCGCTTCGAACGCCTTCTCCTCGAGCGCGACCATGTACGGCAGCGCGTCGATGGCCGGCACCCACGCGAACACGACCTTCTCGGCCGCCTGCGCCGACGCGGTGAGCGTCACCAGCGCGGCGGCGACCAGCGCCACGCGCAACGCCGAAGCCGTCCTGCCCAACGACGAAAGCCGATCTGCCATTCGCGTATGCATCGAGAGCTCTCCTTCAGGAATGTCCGGTTGTTCGGCGAGGCACCTCGCGGCCACCGGTGAAAACCGCGTAATCGCGATGGCCGCCCGTTCGGGGCACCGCGTCTCAAAAGCTTGCAGCGCGCAACGCACGGACCGGCGCCTAGCGGATCGAGCCGTGAACGCCGCGAGCGACCTCGCGGCTGAACACGTCGAGGCAGTGACTCTTCACGGCGACGAAATCCGGCTGTGACAACGCGCGCGCGTCGCGCGGCCACGGTACCTTCACGGGCACGATCTCGGCAACGCGCGTGGGCGGCCGCGTGAGCAGGAGAACCCGATCGGACAACTGCACGGCCTCCTCGAGGTCATGCGACACGAAGATCATGGTGTTGCGCCGCTTCATGAAGACGTGTTGCAGGCGCTCGCGCATGAACAGGGTCATCTCGTAGTCCAGCGCGGAGAACGGCTCGTCGAGGAAGAGCACCTCGGGGTCGGTGATCAGCGCGCGCAGGATGGACACCGTCTGCTGCTGGCCACCCGACAGCTCGTATGGATAGCGGTGCAGGTCGATCTTCACGTCGAACTCGGCAAGGAGCGCCTCGACGCGCCGGTCGCGGGTGGCCTTGTCGAGATGCAGCAGCTTGAGGGGATACTGGATGTTGTGGAGCGCCCGCATCCAGGGGAACAGCGCGTCGCGGTAATTCTGGAAGACGTACGACAGCTTGGTCTGGCCGATCGGCTTGCCGTTGTAGAGAACCTCGCCGGCATCCATCGGCGCCAGCCCCGAGATGAGGTTGATGAGGGTGCTCTTGCCGCATCCGTTGGGACCGAAGATCGAGACGAACTCGCCGTCGTGCAGATCGAGGTCGAAGTCCCGGTACACGTACCCCGCCTCGAAGCGCTTGGTGAGCCCGCGGATGCGAATGCCGCGATGCGGCGCGCCGTCGCGCGCGGGCTCGCCGGCCGCGGCGCGCGGCGCGGCATCGAGCTGTGCGGCGCCGGTGCCCATCGTCAACGCCCCGCCCAGTGCACGAAATGGCGCTCGATCAGCAGGAACAGGTAGTTGAGCCCGTAGCCGAACGCGCCCGACACGAGCAGCGACCCGTACATGTCCTTGAGGTTGTACGAGTACTGGTCCTCCATGATGCGATGCCCCATGCCGTCGACGCCGCCGATGAACATCTCGGCCACCACCACCACGACCAGCGCCACCGACACGCCTGCGCGCAGCCCCACGAAAGTCTGGGGGAGCGTCTCGAGGAAGATGATGTCAGCGAAGATCCGCAGCGGCGACGCGCCCATCGAGCGCGCGGCGAGGATGCGCGTCTTGCGCGCGTTCAGCACGCCGTAGGCGACGTTGAACACGATGATCAGGAAGGCAGCGAAGGCGGCAAGCGCGATCTTGCCTTCTTCGCCCAGGCCGAAAATCAGCATGAACAGCGGGAACATGGCCGTTGACGGGGTCGAGCGGAAGAAGTCGATGAGGAACTCGATGCTTCGATAGACCCGCTCGTTGGCGCCGATCAGGATGCCGAGCGGCACACCGACACCTGCGGCGACGCCGAATGCGTACAGGACGCGGATGAGCGTCTGCAGGAGATCATGGGCCATCGTGCCCGACGCGAGCGCGTTCAACGTCGTCGTCAGCGTTGGGCCCGGCGCCGGGACGAGCTTGGTGTTGAGCAGGCCGGATGCGGCTGCGAGCCACCAGAAACCGACCAGCAGCAGCGGCCCCATGACGGGCAGCAGCCTGTCGCGCAGGGGTCGCCGGTTCGCTCGCGTCTTCATGGATCAAAGATACGGCGGTGAGCTGATCCAGATCGCCTGCGTCAGGCGTGCGCCGCGATTGCACCAGCGATGCGGCAGCTCGCTGTTGAAGCAGATGCTGTCGCCTGCCGCGAGCTCGTACCACGTGCCCGCCACGTCGACGCTGAGACGGCCGTTGAGCACGATCACGATGTCCTCGCCTTCGTGGCTTTGCGCCGGTCCGCTTTCGGCGCCGGGCTCGCCTACCAGCCACAACGCGGAGGCGCGCCGGCGGAAGTCGGGCATCAGCAGCTCGTAGCGGATGCTCGATTGCGGAAAGGCGACGCGCTTGCGCTGATGCTTCCGCAATACCGACACCATCGTGCGAGCGCCATTGGCGTCGGGGGCGATGAGCTGGCCGGTCGGGATGTCGAGCGCCCCCGCGATGCGCTTGAGCGTGGCCACCGAGGGCGTCAACAGGTTGCGCTCGATCTGGCTGAGGTAGCCGACCGACAGCTCGGCGCGCTCCGCCACCTGCTGCAGCGTGAGCTCCTTGCGCTTGCGGGCCTGGCGCATGAGTGGACCGAGCGAGCGCCCAAGATCGGATTCGCCGTCTCCGGCGGACGGGCTGGTGTGCGGCTCCGGGCTGGACGTCGCCTGGGCCGTCCGCTGGCCGAGGCTCGCATGGACGTCACGGCCCGGTTGCGCACGCTGCCGTTGCTCCTTCGCCCGCGCGCCGGCCGCGCGGGTGACGGCGTCCGCGTGAGCGGCGCTGCGCCGGCGCTTGGCGTTGGAAGCCATCACGTCATCAGCCGTTCACGACGCCGTTCTCCAGCACGCCGACGCCTTCGATCGCGACGCGCAATCGGTCGCCCTGCTTGAGGAAGATCTTGCGAAAGCCGCCCACGCCGTACGGTGTGCCCGTCGAGATCACGTCGCCGGGATTGAGCGTCACGCGCGCGCTGGCGTACTCGATCAGGTCCCACACCGAGAAGACCATGAGCGACGTGTCGCTGTCCTGCATCTGTTCGCCATTGAGCGTCGTGGTCAAGTGCAGCCGATGCGGATCGCCCGCGTCGCTCGCCGGGACGATCCACGGCCCGACGGGGGTGGAGGCGTCCAGCGACTTCGCGCTGAACCAGTCGACGATGCGGTTCTTGCCAAGCTCGACCCATTGCAGGTCCCGTGCCGTCACGTCGTTGACGATCGTGTAGCCGCAGACGCAATGGCGCGCTTCCGCGCCGGAAACGCGGCGGGCGCGGCGTCCGATCATCACGGCGAGCTCGCCTTCGTAATCCATCTCGCGTGAGATCGGCGGCAGCTCGATCGCCTGCCCGTGGCCGATGAGCGCCGTGGCCGGCTTGCTGAAGAACACCGGGGTCTTCGGCACCGACAGGCCCGCTTCGTCTGCGTGCTGCCGATAGTTCGCACCGACGAGGTACAGCGTGGACGAAGCATCGATGGGGGGCAGCAGCGTCACGTCGCGCAGTGCGTGTGCCTGCGCGCCGGCCCCCGCGGCGGTGGCTGCCCAGCCGTCCGGGTGGGCCTGAACGAAGGATGCCACCGTATCGAACCGGGTCGACACGTCGTGAATGACGCCGTCCCCGTGCAGCCCGATGCGTGCCGCGGGCTGGTCGTTCGTGCGAAAGCGGACGAGTTCCATGAGATTCCGTTCGACGGGTCTTACACGAAATCGAACTCGACGTGCGGCGGCGCGACGCCTTCCAGCGCCACCTGGACGTCGACGAGACCGCCACAATGCGGGCAGCAGACATGGCGCAGCGCGAAGCGCCCGGCATCGTACGCTTCGCCGCGCACCGGACCGGCTGCGTCGAGCGGGGTGCTGAACGTGCGCAGGCGCGACATCAGATTCTCGCCCGCTGCGCCGATCGCTTCGCCGCAATGCCCGCACGACACCCGCCCGGCGTCCAGGTCGGCGCGCAGGACATCGCCGTAGCGCTGCTGGCCGCTGCCGCGGACGATGAACGCGCCACCGTCGTGCGGCGCGGCCGAGCGCGCGACGCGCTCGGCGCGCATCTGGTTGCGGCACGACGTCGTCTGCGGCTCGTCCACCGTGTCGTCCTCGCGCAGCATGACGCCGTAGATGTCACGCGCGGCCCGCGGCGATACGGCGCGGCGCAATACGTCTTCGGCAACCCGCGCAGGCTCGCGGAGCAACGGATCGCCATAGCCGCCACCCGCTTGCCAGCTGTGATACCAGACGTCGCCCCGCGCGAGCGGCGTGCGCACATGCTTGCAGCACAGGATCTCGCGCCGGCCCTCGATGCCGTCCAGGCTGTCGGGCAAGCCCGTGCCGGCAGCGAGGCGCTCGGACACGTCCGTCTCCACGACGCGCGCGACGCGGATGGCCGCGCCCGGCAGGCCGCCTGCCAATCCGATGGCGTTGGGCATCTCGGCGCCCGTGCCCGCGAAGAGGCCCTCGAGGTGATCGTTGGGCGCGTCGTACATCGTGTAGGCGAGCTCGCCCGAGCGGCCGCCACGATAACGCCCCGGGCCGCCCGAGTCCTGCAGGTGCCGGCGGAAGAGGTACAGCACGGGGTATTCCGCTTCCTGGTCCTCGATGTTCGGCATGTTGGGCGTCGTGTTGAAGACGATGCCTGCCGTGTCGACGCCGTCGGCATACGTGCGCGCACCGCCGCCGCCGCCGAAATGGCTCATCTCCGTGGCCGCGAATGGAAAGCCGTGCTGGCTCGTGCCAGCGAAGATCGGCGCTATCGACGTGCCCGACCACACCGCCATGGCCTGGTCGGCGTAGCGCTCGCTCGCGACGAGCATGTGCGACAGGCAGCGCCACGTCACGTCGATGGTCACGATGACGGCCGAGATGGTCGCCATCGCGCACGGGGCCGGATAATCGCAGTTGTTCACCGTGCCGGACGGCGTGACGATGTCGATGCAATCGCGCACGCCCCGGTTCCACGGGATGTCCCAGCAGAGGTTGATGTACATGGACGACAGCACGGCCGCCTGCAGCCCCGAGTAGGTCGAGTTGATGAGGCCCCGCGCGTTCGGGCTCGTGCCGGTGAAGTCGAACGTCAGCTTGTCGGCGCGCTTGGTCAGCGTGCACACGACCTGGTAGATCTTCGACTCGTGGCCGTCGTGGTCGATGTACTGCGTCTCGCGCCACCGGCCGTCGGGCAGCTCGCGCAGCCGCTGCGAGAGCTTCTCGCGCGCATGCGTGATGACGCCGTTCATGACGGCCTTCACGGCGTCGATGCCGAACTGGGCGATCAGCGCGACCAGCGACGCGCGACCGCTGTTGAGCGCCGCGATCTGCCCGCGCACGTCGAGGCCGACCAGCGGATCGCGCACCTGGTTCATGATCCACGCCAGGACGTCCTCGCGCACCTTGCCGGCTTCGACGAGCTTGACGGGCGGCATGCGCAGCCCTTCCTGGTGCGTGTCGACCGCCTTGATCGAGAAGCCGCCGGGATCCATGCCGCCCGTATCGAGCTGATGGCCGGACGCACCGATCCAGGCGACCAGCTCGCCGTCGTGGAACACGGGGCTCACGGTCGCGAAGTCGGGATGGTGAATGGCGCCGAGGTACGGATCGTTGCAGATGAAGATGTCGCCGTCGTGGATGCCGGTGTCCGCGTGCGTGAGCCGCTGCGTGCTCTGCACGATGAGCGGCAGCACGTTGCCCTGCGTGACGATGTACGGACCGACCGACACCAGCGCCCCGTCGGGCATCATGATGGCGGTTGCCGCATCGTTGCCCGTGATCAGCACGTTCGACCCGGAGCAGCGCATGTACTGGATCCCCATCTCCTCCGTGATCGACAGCAGGCGATGGTTCAGCACCTCGAATGCGACCGGATCGACCGCCGCGGGGATGCGTCGGTTCATGAGAGCCTCCCCGCGCTCGTGGCGATGTGGGTGTGACGCTGCTCGTCCACGCTGGCGGTCTGGCCCGCCAGCACGACGATCGTCGTGCCGGGATGCTCGATCACCGCCGGACCGGCGATGCGAGCCTTCGCCGGCAACGAAGGGCCGTCGTAGATCGGCGTGCGCACCATGTCCCGGCTGCGCGGACACCACGTCATGCGGAAGGTACGTGGCGCGACGGCGCGGCCCTCACCCCAGCGCGCCGTGACGGGCGCGGCGGCGAGCCCGATCGAATCGACGCCGTAGTTGACGAATTCGATGCCGGCGTCCTTCAGCGCAGCGCCCTTGCCGAACAGCCGCTCGTATTCCTGCTCGAAGTCCGCCAGCATGCGTGCGAGGCCCGCCTCGTCGATGCGCGCCGGCGCTGGCACGCGCAGGTTGTGGACCTGGCGGCGATAGCGCGCTTCGACCCAGCGCTCGTGGCGCTGGCGCGCCGGCGGCACGTCGGCTTCGGCGAGTCGCCGCGCGCCGTCGGCTTCCATCGCGACGTAGATGTCCTCGACGATCTGCGGCGCCACGGGGGGCACCAGCGGATGCGAGTGCTGCAACGAGAATCGCACGTCCGAGCGCGCCGCGCCGAACGCCGAGTGCACCGTCGCGAAGAACGGCACGATGATGCGCGCGACACCGACTTCCTCGGCATACGACGCTGCATGCACGGGACCAGCGCCGCCGTAGGCGAACACGACGAAGTCGCGTGGATCGTGGCCGCGCTCGAGCGTCGACTTGCGGATCAGGTCCGCCATCTGGCTGTCGATCACCGTGCGGATGCCCGCGGCGGCGGCGAGCGTATCGCCGCCGAGCAGCGGATCGGCAATGCGGTGCTTGATCGCTTGCGTCGCACGCTCGGGATCGAGTCGCATGCGTCCGCCGAGGAAGCGATCGGGCGACAGATAGCCCAGCACGAGATCCGCGTCGGTGACCGTAGGCTCTTCGCCGCCAAGCGCGTAACAGGCCGGTCCCGGCGCGGCGCCGGCGCTCTGCGGACCGATGCGCAAACGCCGGCCGTCGACCCATGCGATCGACCCACCGCCCGCGCCGATGGAGGCCACGTCCACCATCGGCAGACGCAGCTGGTACTGGTTGAGCACGGTCTCGCGGCTGTAGCCCCAGCGGCCGCGGTCCACGATCGCCACCTTGAACGTCGTGCCGCCGACGTCCGTCGCAATGACATTGGGCAGGTCGAGCGATGATGCGATCTGCGCCGCCCCCACCACGCCGGCGGCCGGACCGGACTCGATCGTGAAGATGGGCACCGTGTGCGCGGCCGTTGCCACGCCGCCATTGGCCTGCATCATCAGCAGCTTCTGCTTCAGCCCCGCTTCGGCGAGCGCTCCGGCGAGGCGGCTCACGTAGCTCTCGATCACCGGGCCCACATAGGCGTTGAACAGCGCCGTGGCGCTGCGCTCGTATTCACCCATGACGGGAGCGACGTCGCACGACAGGGACACGTACACCCCCGGCAGCTCGGCGGCGAGGATCTGATGCACGCGCCGCTCGTGGCCGGCGTTCTTGTGCGAGAAGAGGAACGCCACCGCGACCGCTTGGTAGCCGCGCTCGCGCAGCGTCGCGGCCACCTGCCGCACCGCGGCCTCGTCGAGCGCCTGCACGACTCGTCCACGATAGTCGACGCGCTCGGGGATCTCGAAGATGTCGCGCTCGTCCACCAGCAGGCGCGGCTTCTGCGTCATGCGGTAGTGGTGCCGCTCGAACACGGTCAATCCCGCGACGCGGCCGGTCGCCCGCATGATGAGCAGGGTGTCGCCGAAGCCGCGCGTGGCAAGCACCGCAGTGCGCGCGCCGGTGAACGAGAAGATCGCGTTGCTGGACTGCGTGGTCGCATGGACCATGCGCCCCGTGCGCGCGAGCAGCCGGCGCACGTCGATGCCCACGTGGCCTGCCGCGTCTTCGAGGCCGTCGAACACGCCCCGCTGCAGGTCGTCCGGTGTGGTCAGCGACTTGCCGGCGAACGTCTCCCCGGAATCGTCCTCGATGACCACGACGTCGGTGAAGGTGCCCCCGATATCGACCGCAACGGTGTACATGGCAGGCCCGGACAAGCAATTTTAGTATTTTTAATGAAAATGCTGGCCGGCGTCAAGTGGGGCCCCCCGACACGGCGAAGGCCCGCGCGATCAGCTATTGCTGCGCGGTGTCGTCACGCCCGACATGCGGGCGAGCACGTCGAACACGATCGCGAAATCGTAGTGCTCGAGGCCCATGCCGCGCGCGGCGGTGAGGAGCTCGTTGGTGGTGGCCGTGCTGGGAAGCGGCACGTCGAGCTGCCGTCCCAGCTCCAGGGCGAGGTTCATGTCCTTCTGCATCATGTCGCAGTTGAACCACGCCTCGTCGGGCATCTGCAGCACGAACGGCCCGCGATACTTGACCATCGGCGAGCCGATCACGCTGTTGACGAGCACCTCCACCGCGACCTCACGCCTGATCCCGCTCTTCTCGGCCAGCAGCACGCCCTCGCTGAAGGCCAGCATCTGTACGGCAAGGCTGAGGTTCGTGGCGATCTTCATGGTGACCGCCAGGCCGTTGCCGCCCACGTAGGTCGCGCGGGGCCCGATGTCGAGCAGGATGGGCTGCACGTGCCTGAAGACATCGGCATCGCCGCCGACCATGAGCGTGAGCTTGCCCTCCTCGAGCGTGACGACGCTGCCCGACACCGGCGCATCGAGCATGGAGGCGCCCGCGGCCTTGACGCGGCCAGCCAGCTCGCGGCTGATCGCGGGGCTCACGGTGCTCATGTCCACGTGGATGCGCCCTGGCTGCATGCCGGCGAGCAGGCCCTGCTCGCCTTCCATGACGCTGCGCAGCGCCGCCGTATTCGTGACCATGGTGAACGTGACGTCCGCCGACTCGGCAACGGCGCGTGGCGACGGTGCGAGGACCATGCCCGCGTCGACCAGCCATTGCGCCTTCGCTACCGTGCGGTTGTAGCCTGTAACGCTGTGCCCGGCGTCGAGCAGCCGCTTGACCACGCGGCTGCCCATGACGCCCAGGCCGACGAATCCGAGTCGTGCCATGTGGCGGCTCTTTGGTGGAATGCGTACGATGGACGCCGGTTACCTGCACCGGCCGATGGAGAAGCGAGTCGCAGGTCGCAGGCGTGTCAGCGACCGCCGGCAAGCTCGGTGATCGTCTCGAAGCCGCCCCAGAACATGCGCTTGCCGTCGAACGGCATCTTGGACGGATCCATCGACGCCTTCAGCGCGGGGTCCTCCATGACCGCCTTGCCAATGCGGTCGCGGTCTTCCTTGTTGCGGTACACCACCCAGGCGAGCGCGATCACCTCGCCATCCTTGAGATCGACCGCTTGCGGAAACGACGTGACCTTGCCAGGCTGCGCGTCGTCGCTGATCGAGTCGGAGTAATACAGCGCGCCGTGTCGCAAGTGCGCGTTGCCCCATTCGGCCGACATGCGCTTGTAAGTGTCGAGGTTGGCACGGGGAACGGGGATCACGATGGCGTCGATGTAATGGGACATTCAATCCTCCGGAAAGAAGAAGGCGAGACAGGCAGCGCGCCACGATCGCGTGGCCGGGCGCCCTGCCGTGACGGATGGGGCCGGCGCGGTGTGTGCCCGCGGGTCCCAGCTCCATTTTAGGCCAATGCCGTCCTCGCCCAGCGGCATAATTCCACTTTTCGTGGAGCTCGCATGAGCACATCGGTGGAACGTACCGCCCGGCTCTTGGTCCTCGTCGCATCGCTCGTCCTCGCGGCTCCAACACACGGTGTCGACCTTCGCATCGGCCGTTCCAACGAGCAATCGTCGATGGATCCGCAGTTTTCGCGCACGGGCAACAACCTGATGACCGCGCAGGACCTGTTCGACCGGCTGATCGAGAACGACGCGAACCTGCAAACCAGGCCGGCGCTGGCGGTCTCCTGGAAGGCGCTCGATCCGCTGACGTGGGAAGTGAAGCTGCGGGACAACGTGAACTTCCACGACGGCAGCCCGTTCACCGCCGACGACGTGGTCTTCTCGATGAAGCGCGCTGGCGAGATCCAGAACAGCCCCGCGACGTTCGCCGGTGCCGTGCGCGGCATCGCGGGCATGGACGTCGTCGACGCGCGTACCGTGCGCTTCAAGACGAAGACGCCCACGCCCGAGTTCATCGAGCAGATCGGCCGCGTGTACATCGTGTCGAAGAAGGCGGTCGGGGAGCACCGAAGCGACGATTTCAAGGGGCCGGCCGTCGCGGTGGGCACCGGACCCTACAAATTCAAGGAGTGGGTGCCCGGCGACCACATGGTGCTCACGCGCAACGACGCCTATTGGGGTCACAAGGCGGCGTTCGGCACCGTCACCGTACGGTTCATCACCAACGATGCGGGGCGGGTTGCCGCATTGCTGTCCGGCGCCGTGGACCTGATCGACAGCGTCCCGCCCGCCGACGTCAAGCGCGTGCAGTCGTCGTCCGGCATGCACGTATTCTCCACGCCGTCGGCGCGCATCATCTATCTGGCGCTCGACACGAGCCGCGATGCGAGCCCCTACATCGTGGGCGCGGACGGCAAGCCGCTCACGCCCAATCCATTGCGCAATCCGAAGGTGCGGCTTGCGTTGTCCAAGCTGATCAACCGGCCACTCATCGTCGAGCGCATCCTCGATGGCGCCGGCGTGCCGGCCGGCCAGCTGGTGCCCGAAGGCGTGATCGGCTTCGCGCCCGAGCTCAAGCCGGAGACGTACGACGTGGCCGCTGCCAAGGCGCTGCTCGCCGACGCGGGCTACAAGGATGGATTCGGCATTACGGTGCACTCGTCCAACGATCGCTTTCACGGCGACAAGGACATCGCGCAGGCGATCGGACAGATGTTCGCGCGGGGCGGGCTGAGGGTCGTCGGCGTGGTCACCCAGCCGTACAACGTGTACTCCACCGCCGCGACCCAGCGGGCCTACAGCGCGTTCGTGTTCTCCTTCGGCACGACCACGCCAAGCTCGTCGTTCGCCCTCATGAACGTGCTGCAGACCTATGACGAAAAGGCAGGCACCGGCGCGTTCAACCGGACCCGCTATTCCAATCCCGCGTTCGACGCGGCGCTGACCAAGGCCATGCAGGAATTCGACGAGCGCAAGCGCGGCGCCCTCCTCGCCGACGCGACGCGCAGCGCGATGAGCGACGTCGCCCTGATCCCCCTGTATTGGCCGAAGCTCTACTGGGCGACCCACGGCAACCTCACGTACGTCCCTGGCAAGGACGAAGACACGCGCGCATCGCTGGCCGGCATCGGCCCATGATCGACACCCCTGTGGCGCATGACGTGCTCGTCGAGCACGACGTCATGGTGCGCATGCGCGACGGCGTGCATCTGGCCACCGACGTCTACCGCCCCGCGCGCGACGGCGCCGCGCTGGCTGCGCCACTGCCCGTGCTGGTCGAGCGCACGCCTTATGGCAAGCACCTGCGCTCGCGCTCGGAGATCGACGTCGGCATGCAGGACCCGCGCCTGCGCAGCGACGTCGCGCGTGCATTCGTCGCCTCCGGCTATGTCGTCGTGTTCCAGGACTGCCGCGGGCGCTACGCGTCCGAAGGCGAATTCACCAAGTACCTGTCCGAGGGACCCGACGGTTACGACACGCTCGCATGGATCGTCGGGCAACCGTGGTGCAACGGCCGCATCGGCACCTTCGGGCTGTCGTACGCCGCGCATACGCAGATGGCCGCGGCCTGCCTCGATCCGCCCGGGCTGGCCTGCATGGTGCTCGATTCAGGCGGCTTCTCGAGTGCCTACCGCTGTGGCATCCGCCAAGGGGGCGCGTTCGAGCTCAAGCAGGCAACCTGGGCGTACAAGCAGGCGAAGGAGAGCCGGCGCGCGGAAGCCGATCCTTCGATCGTCCGCGCGCTCGAAGGCGAAGACATCCGTACCTGGTTCCACGCGATGCCCTGGGACCACGGCCGATCGCCGGTGCGCTGGGAACCCGAGTACGAAGCGTATCTGCTCGACCAGTGGCGCCGCGGCACCTTCGACGATTACTGGCGCCAGGTGGGGCTGTACGCTGCCGGTCATTACGACACGTTGCCGGACATCCCCGTGCTCCTGATGTCGAGCTGGTACGACGCATACGTGCATACCACCTTCGACAACTACGCCGGCTTGCGGCGGCGTCCGGCACGCGCGGTCGAGCTCGTCATGGGCCCCTGGACGCATGGCAACCGCAATCGTGCCGTGTTCGGCGATGTGGACTTCGGTCCGCAGGCACCCTTCGACGGCCATGTGGCAGCGAGCTGGATCGCGTATCGGCGTGCGTGGTTCGACCGCTGGCTCAAGGACGCGCCGGCGCGCGACGTGGCGCCGGTGCGCCTGTTCGTCATGGGCGGGGGTACCGGGCGCAAGACGCCCGACGGATATCTGGATCATGGCGGCCGGTGGATCGATGCTTCGGCGTGGCCGTTGCCGCAGACGCGTCTCGCGTCGTTCTATCTGCGCGACAACGGCTCGCTGACGGAGACCAAGCCGGACAACGACGCGTGGATCGCCTTCGACTTCGATCCGCGCGATCCCGTGCCCACGCTGGGCGGCGCCCTGACGAGCGGTGAGCCGGTCTTCGAGGGCGGCGCGTACGACCAGCGGGAAGATCTGCGTTTCTTCGCCTGCACGCGGCCGGGCCTGCCGCTCATGGCGCGGCGCGACGTGCTCGCGTTCGAGACGCCGCCGCTCGCGCACGACGTGACGGTGATCGGGCCCATCGAAGTCGAGCTGTGGGTATCGTCCGATGCGCCGGACACCGACTTCACGGCCAAGGTGATCGACGTGCATCCGCCCAACGACGATTACCCGACAGGCTATGCGATGAACATCACCGACGGCATCTTCCGCTGTCGCTATCGCAATGGCTGGGACCGTCCGATGCCGATCGTGCCGGATGAGCCGTTCCGCATCACGATCGAGCCGTTCGCCACGGCCAACGTCTTCAAGGCCGGACACCGCATTCGCGTCGACATCTCGTCGAGCAACTTCCCGAAGTTCGACGTCAACCCGAACACCGGCGCGCCCGAAGGGACCGGTCGCACGACCCGCATCGCCCGCAATACGGTCCATCTGTCGCGCGAGCACTCGTCGCGCGTCGTGCTCGCAGTCGTGCCAGCCTAGCGGGCGGTGGACGCAGTAGCGCTGCCGCGCACGCTCGACGTCGGCTGCGCCCCGAGGGTTTCAAGGACCTGAGCAGCGTCGCGATCGAGCTCCGGGCTGCGGATGAAGCGCAGGTGCGTGATGTCGTTCGGAAAGAACAGACCGAGGGTCCATTCGACGAAGATGCGCAGCTTGCGGCCCAGCGTCGGCATCTGGGATAGATAGTCCACGCGCCACAGGAGCCACGCGGGCAGGCCCCGGCGCGGTAGACCCATCGCCTGCGCAACGCCCTTCCGATGCCCGATGGCGGCCATCGCGCCGCGTGAGCGGTGCCGGAACGGCCGCGTCGGCTGCTGCCGGATGGCGGCCAGCAGATTCCTCGCGAGCCAGCCGATCAAGACCGATTTCACGCCTTCGTTCGACATCGGCCCGCCTCGTCCTTGGTCAACGCGGCATGCGCGCCCGTGCGCTGCCGCCCGCGTTGGTCGCGCAACACAGCTGCAGGCTTACGGCAATCGATAACGCAAGTTTCCCTGTAAGGGCCCGCCCGGCGTGGCGACTATCGGCGCATGGCGGGTCACGAACGATCCGCCTTCGCGGCGCGACGACGCGCCAACCACTCGACCGAAGGAGACACTCAAATGCACATGATCAAGGCCGCAAGGATGTTCGCGGCGGGCACGATCCTCGCGCTCGCGGCGATTTCCACTCCCGCCTTCGCCGCCGACGGCGACGGCATGCAAAGCTTCGCCAAGGAAGTGACGGCCATGGCCAACAAGGACGGCATGGTGTCCAAGCGGGACTTCATGGCGATGATGGAAAAGAAATTCGACGCGATGGACAAGGGCCGCAAGGGCATGCTGTCCGTGCCGGACGTCATGCGGATCTTCAGCGACAAGACCGGGCAATAGCGCCGTGCGCGACCCGCTGCGTACCGCACCGATCGTCGCGGATGCATCGGGTCGCGCCGATGAGCGGGTAACGCAGGGCGTTGCTCCGCTTGCCTCAAGTCGACCGGCCCGGGTGCGTAAGGTTTGCCCGTGCCGCGGGACTAACCGTCCAATCGCGGCCAGCCGCGCTCTCACGTACGATCGTCGGCTGGCAGGCGCGCCGGCTCGTCGAGCGGTTTCGGCGCGGACGGCCTTGGCCTCGTTCACCTCTTCACCATCAATGGAGCATCACATGTTCAACGGGCTCACGGCGCTCGTGACCGGATCGACCAGCGGCATCGGGTTGGGCATCGCAACGGCGTTCGCCGCGAAGGGTGCGAACGTCGTGCTCAACGGCTTCGGTGACGCGGGGGAGATTGCGCGCCTGCGCGATTCGCTCGCGGCCGAGCATGGCGTCACGGTTCGTTACGACGGCGCCGACCTGTCGCGGCAGGAACCGGTCGAGGCGATGATGCACAAGGCGATCAGCGAATTCGGCGCCATCGACATCCTGGTGAACAACGCCGGCGTGCAGTTCGTCGCGCCGGTCGACGAGTTTCCCGTCGACCAGTGGACCCTGATCCAGTCGCTCAACCTGACCGCGTCGTTTCACACGATCCGCCTCGCGCTGCCCGCCATGAAGGCGAAGCGATGGGGGCGCATCGTGAACGTCGCGTCCGCGCACGCCCTCGTCGCGAGTCCGTACAAGGCCGCCTACGTCGCGGCGAAGCACGGCATCGCCGGCTTGACCAAGACGGTGGCGCTCGAAGTCGCGACACACGGCATCACGGTGAACGCGATCTGCCCCGGCTACGTCTGGACCCCGCTCGTCGAGAAGCAGATCCCCGACACGGCGAAAGCGCGTGGCCTCACCGAGCAGCAGGTCATCGACGACGTGTTGTTGCAAGCGCAGCCGACCAAGCAGTTCGTGCAGGTGGGCGAGGTCGCCGCGCTCGCGGCGTTCCTGGCGAGCCGCGACGCCGCGTCGATCACCGGCGCCGTCATTCCGATCGATGGCGGCTGGACGGCGCAGTAAGCCCGTCACCGGTCCTGATTCGACGCAGGGGAGACAGTGCCATGAACACGCAGACCAAGCGCAAGGCTGCCCACGCGCCGGCCCGCACTCACGCCCGCGCCACGTTCCCGGGGCAAATCGTGCTGGTACTGCAGGGTGGCGGCGCGCTGGGTGCCTACCAGGCCGGGGTGTTCGAGGCGCTGCACGAGGCCGGTGTCGAGCCCGACTGGGTCATCGGCACGTCGATTGGCGCCGTCAACGCAGCGATCATCGCGGGCAACACCCACGCCGACCGCCTCGACAAGCTGAAGGCGTTCTGGTCGCGCGTCGAGCAGAAGAGCGGCCACGATTTCCTCAATTTCTGGTTCAGCCTCACCAACATGGGGGCGAACCTCACCACGGTCAGCCAGGGCATCCCGTCGTTCTTCACGCCTCATCTGCCCGCATGGATAGGGCTGCACTCGCCGCTCGGCGTCGAGGCCGCCGCCTACTACACGACCTCGCCGCTGGCGGCCACGCTGGCGGAGCTCGTCGACGTCGAGCAGATCAACCAGTGCAAGGTGCGGCTCACCGTCGGCGCGGTCAACGTGCGCAACGGCGAGATGCGCTACTTCGACAGCCGCGAGGAGCCGCTCTCGATCGATCACGTCCTGGCATCGGGCGCGCTGCCGCCCGCCTTTCCCGCGGTGCGCATCGACGGCGAGCCGTACTGGGACGGTGGCATCTATTCCAATACGCCGATCGAGGCGGTGCTCGACGACAACCCGCGCAAGGACTCGGTGATCTTCAACGTCCAGCTGTGGAACCCGGAGGGTCCCGAGCCGGAGACGCTGTGGCAGGTCATCGGCAAGCACAAGGACATCCAGTATGCGAGCCGCTCGAAGAGCCACATCGCGCGCCAGAAGCAGATCCATCATCTGCGCCACGTCATCCGCGAGCTGTACAAGCACGTGCCCGGGAAGCTGCGCGATGCAGCGCACGTACGCGAGCTGAACGCCTGGGGATGCGGCACAACGATGCACATCGTGCGGTTGCTCGCGCCCACGGTCGACGGCGAGGACCACACCAAGGACATCGACTTCACGCCAGCGGGCATCCGTGCGCGCTGGGCTGCGGGACACGACGACACGATGCGCATGCTCGCACGTGCGCCGTGGACGAAGCCCACGGACCCCGTCGAGGGCGTGATCATCCACCAGGATCCCGCGCATCCCGAGCCGAAGCTTGCGCGCGGGATCGATGGATTCTCGGGCAGGACCCGCTGACCGTAAGCAATCGCGTTCGCGCGCGACCATTCGTGCAGGCGCAAATCGACGCGCCGCCCATTCAACGAAGCGTTTCTCGATCAACATCCCAAAGGAGACTGCAATGTCGAACCCGTTCCGCTGCAACCCCGCTCGCTTCATCCTCGCCACCGCGATCGCGTCGCTGTTCGCGGCGGCGCCCGCATTCGCCGGCGAGTGCCCGGCCGACAAGCTCGGCGTCAACACGCTGCAGAACGCGCCCACGGCGCCGGTCGGCGTGACCGAGCACGAGCTGTCCTCAGTCGACCTGTCGAAGGAGAATGTGCACCTGGACGATCGCCGCCTGCGCTTTCGCGCCATGCAGATCCAGCCCGGCGGCGTCGTGCCGCTGCATTCGCACGCCGACCGTCCCGCGCTCATCATGGTGAACACCGGCGCCATCTACGAGAACAGCAGCAAGTGCCTGGTCCCCATCCAGCACAAGGCCGGCGACATCTCGCGTGAATTCCTCGGCACGCAGCACTGGTGGAAGAACGAAGGCACCACCGTCGTGACGCTGACCATTGCCGACATCGTCAACGACAAGAAGCCCGACACCATGGCGAAGAACGTGATGTAGGCACCACGCGGCGCACGACGCGCCGCAGGCATTCGATCGACGAGACGGGGCACGTTCCACGCGTGTCCCGTCGCGCTTCCACACCGGCAATGTTTTTGCGGATGCCGCCGAACCGGTTCATGGACATCCTTCTCGACAGCCCGCGGTTCCTGCTCTCCGCGCTGCTCGCGGCCATCATGGGATTCGCGATCCAGCGCGGCGCCACCTGCATGGTCGCCGCGGTGGACGAGGTGGTGACCAGGCGGCGCTTCGCGCGCCTGGCCGCCATGCTGTCCGCTTCGCTGTGGGTGCTCGCAGGATTGCTCCTCGCGCAATGGCGCGGCGTGCTGCCGCGCATGCCGGTCGGCTACGCCATCACCGGCTGGACCGTCCTCGGTGGCGCGCTGCTCGGTTTCGGTGCATTCCTGGGGCGTGCGTGCGTATTCGGGGCCATCGCACGCTTCGGCAACGGTGAATGGTCCTATCTGCTGGTTCCGGTCGGGTTCCTCGCCGGCTGCGTCAGCGTGGATGCGCTCTTCATGCCGATGATGCCAAGCGCGCTGCCGCAGGGCTCGAGCGTGCTCGGTGCAGCGCCCTGGGTGGCCGGGGTGCTGATCGTGCTCGTCGTTGCGGGTGCCTTCGCCGCCCCACGCGACCCCGGCGATGCGGGCGCGGATCGAGCCGCCCGCGATGCCGCACATGGCGCGCAACGCGACGCAGCCGCCCCAATGGCGCCGACCGGCATGCACGGGCTGGGCTTCGCCGCCCGCGTCTGGTCGCCCGGTGCGGCAACCGCCGTGATCGGCGTCACGTTCTTCTTCATGATGCTGCTCGTCGGACCCTGGGCTTACACCGACGCGCTCGCCGACGTGGCGCGCCGGATGCCGCACGACCTTGCGGCACGCGGCCTGCTCATGCTCGCCCTGTTTACCGGCGCACTGACCGGCGGCCTGACCGCGCGCCGGTTCGCGCGCACGCGGGTGACGCCCGGCCGTCTCGCACGCTGCTTCGCAAGCGGCGTGCTCATGGGCTGGGGCAGCTTGCTCATCCCCGGCGGGAACGACGGCCTGATCCTGGTCGGGATGCCACTGCTCTTCGGCTACGCGTGGGTGGCGATGACCAGCATGGCGCTTACAATCGCCGGCGCGATGCTCGCACGACGCGCGTAAGGGCCGGCAGGATCGGCCGACCATTGTCACGGACGGGCGCTCTGCCCTCCCCACCTTTCATCATCGACAGGAGTCCACCATGAACCACCAAGCCGCCATCCAGGCCGCTCTCGCCGGCATTCTCGCCCTCGGTCTTGCCGCCACCGCGAGCGCCGGCCCGGTCACGCCGAAGGCTGGCCAGGAGAAGTGCTACGGCATCGCGAAGGCAGGCCAGAACGACTGCGGCACCGCCAAGCACGCGTGCGCCGGCGAAGGTGCCAAGACGGACAACGATCCGACCGAATGGAAGTACGTCGCCAAGGGGACGTGCGAATCCGTCGGCGGCAAATCGGCGCCGAAGTAAGCCACCGAACCGTGAAAGCGGCACCGCGCCGCCGGGGCCGCCTTCCGTCACCAGAGGCGCGACCATGCCTGGATGCCCGTCGCTACCCGTAGCTGCTGCCGTCGGATTGCGCGCGCCGCACGTGCGCGAGGTCTTGCAGACGCGTCCTGCATCCTCGTGGTTCGAGGTCCACAGCGAGAACTACTTCGCCGACGGCGGTCCGGCGCTCGCAGCGCTCATGCAGATCCGGGCCGACTACGCGGTGTCGCTGCATGGTGTCGGCATGTCGCTGGGGTCCACCGATCCGCTCGACCGCGATCACCTGGCCAAGCTCAAGCGGCTGATCGCGCGGGTGGAACCCGCACAGGTCTCCGAGCACCTGTGCTGGAGCAGCGTGGGCGGGCGTGCGTTCAACGATCTCCTGCCCTTGCCCTATACCAGCGAAGCGCTCGATCATGTCTGTGCGCGCGTGGCCCGCGTGCAGGACATGCTGGGGCATGAGATTGCCGTCGAGAACGTCTCGGCGTACGTGCAGTTTCCCGGCGCGGACATGTCCGAGGCGCTATTCGTCGCCAGCGTGGCGCGCCGCACCGGATGCAAGCTGCTGCTCGACGTCAACAACGTCTACGTCAACGCGACCAACCACGGCTTCGACGCGGATGCGTACATCGCGGCGATTCCCGCCGACGCCGTGGTCGAATATCATCTGGCCGGCTTCGACGCGACCGGCGCATGTCTCGTCGACACGCATGGAGCACCCGTCGCCGCGCAGGTATGGGACCTCTTCGAGCGAACGGTCACCCGCATCGGGCCGCGCCCGACGCTGGTCGAATGGGACACCGATATTCCCGCGTTCGCCATCCTGCAAGCCGAAGCGCGCCTGGCACAGGACATCCTGGAGGCGGCGCATGCCCTCGCTGCGTGAGATGCAGATCGACTTCGCCGCGGCGCTCGCCGGACTTCCGGCAAGCGGCCGCGTTGCGCTGGCCGCAGACGGCTTGGCGATTTACCGCGCCAACGGCCGGGCCAACTATCGCAACGCTCTTGGCGCAACGTTTCCCGTGATCCGGCGCCTGACGGGTACGCCGTTCTTCAACGCAGCCGTCGATGCGTTCGTTGCCGCCCACCCGCCGGTGGCGAGCGACCTCAACGTCTACGGTGGCGGGTTCGCGTCATTCCTGCAACGGTACGAGCCCGCCGTCGAGCTACCTTATCTTGCGGACGTCGCGCAACTCGAATGGGGCATCGACGAAGCGAACCGTGCGGCCGATTGCGCACGCGTGCCCGACGCCGTGCTCGCCGCCCTGTCGATCGTGGCACCCGGGCAACTCCCCGAGGTGCACCTCGTGCTCGCCGCGTCCTGCCGCCTCACCGCGTCGTCGTTTCCGATCCTGCGGATCTGGCGGGTCAACCAGACCGACCGTTCCGGCCACGAGCGGGTCGATCTCGCCGAAGGTGCCACGCGCCTGCTCGTGCGGCGGGATCCTGATGGCGTGGCGTTGGAAACGCTGTCTGCCGGCGAGCACGCGTGGCTCGCGGCATTTGCACGAGGCGCGACGTTCGGCGCCGCCATCGACGCAGCGTTCGCCGTCGAGCCGTCGTTCGACCTGGGGACAGCACTTCGCGCGCACATCGAGAGCGGAACGATTGTTGCCGTGGCCGAGCGTTGATCATGCATCCCGGCGACCCGCCAACACCATTCCCGAGGAACAACCCATGCCTGCCATGATCGATTCCATCCCGCGTCCAGCCACCGCGAAGGGCGGCGTGGCGCGCATGCACGACGCATTTTCGCGGCTGCTCGCATCGCTGCAGCCGATCGCCGGCCTGGCGATGCGGCTTTACGTCGGCAAGGTGTTCCTGCTGTCCGGCTGGCTGAAGCTGTCGCGCTGGGACTCGACGATCGCGCTCTTCGAGAACGAGTATCACGTCCCGGTGCTGTCACCTCACGTCGCCGCGGTCATGGCGACGGCGGGCGAGCTCGGCTTTGCCACGCTCCTGATCCTGGGCCTGGGCGGTCGCGCCGCAGCCCTCGGTTTGTTCTTCGTCAACGCGGTCGCGGTGATTTCGTATCCCGACCTGAGCGCCGCCGGCCTCAAGGATCACATCCTGTGGGGCGCGCTGTTGCTCGTCGTGGCCATCTACGGTCCGGGCAGGATCTCCGCCGATGGCGCGATGGGCCTGCGCTGAAGCGCACGATGCACCTGCGGTCAGAACGGCCGCAATGCGCTATCTCTCAGCGTGCCGCAAGAAGCGCCGTCAACGTCGGGCGTTCACGACGTCGAGCGCATCCGTCACCGCTTTGAGGAGGTCCGCCCTGCGGTACGGCTTGGCGAGGTACCCATCGCACCCGGCGGCATGCATGCGCTTCGCGTCGTCGCGCATGGCGAAGGCGGTGAGCGCGATCACCGGAATGTCGACCGTGACACGGTCGGCTTTCAGACGGCGGATGGCCTCGAGTCCGTCCATGCCGGGAAGCTGGATGTCCATGAGGATGACCTCTGGCCGCAGGTCGCATGCCGCCTGCAGGCCGTCGACCGCATTGTCGCGCGCCAGCACTTCGTGGCCCGCGCTTTCGAGGATGAGCCGCGCGAGCTTCAGGTTCGCGGGGTGGTCCTCGACGATCAGGATGCGGGCCATGCTACGCCTTGTCGGCGCTGGCCGCCGCGCGTACGACGGCACGCACGAAGTCGTTGCGCTTGAATCCCGTCTTGCTCAGCACGTCGTGCACCTGGCCCGCCAGCGCCGAACGATCCTGGGAGGTGAGGCTCTTTGCCGTGATGACCACGATCGGTATGTTGCGGGTCGCAGGCACGGCACGGATCATCTCGATGACGTCGAACCCCGACACGGCCGGCATGACAAGGTCGAGCACGATGACATCCGGGTGCTCGGCGCATGCGCGCGCGAGCACATCCGCGCCATTGATCACGCGGATGACGCGCAGCCCGGCCGTCTGCAGATAGGCGTCGAACACCTCGGCGACCCGTGGCTCGTCGTCGACCACCAGGGCGGTCAGCTGCCGCGCGGTCTCCGGGCGCAAGGCGAGCGCCGCGAGTGCGGCGCGCACGTCGGGCCGCGTCGGCACGTCGTCGCGCCCGGTCGCTTCATTCGCGGCCGTGGCTTCGGTGAGGAGGACAACCGATGTCGAGGCGAGTGCGGGGTCGCCTTTGACGCGCGCGACGAATTGCCTGCATGCGTCGCTGTGCAGCGATGCCGAGCACAGCACGATATCGGGCGCATGCCCGGTCGCCGCGGCCAGGCCATCGTCGAGATCGCGCGCACGGATCGTCCGCAGGCCCGCGGTCTCCAGCTCGATGCGCAGCGCGTCGGCTGCGCCGTCGTCCGGCTCGACGATCACGGCCAGGTGCGGTGATTCTTCGGCGCGCCTCGCGAGCGGCGCTGCGGATCCGTCCGCGCGCGACTGGCGCAGCGGCAGCAGGACGGTGAACGTCGAGCCCTTGCCTGGCGCGCTGTCGAGCGACACCGAGCCGCCCTGCAGCTCGGTCAGCCGCTTCACCATCGCAAGCCCCAGACCCGTGCCCTCGAACTGCTTGGCGAGCGACCCGTCGAT
>DATILY010000020.1:0-64080 GCA_035475895.1 Casimicrobiaceae bacterium
AGGTCGATGTCGAAGAAGTCCATGCCAATCGACGTGCCGCTCACCGGCTCGAACACGAAGCCGAGCGTGGTTTGCTGCGACTTCTCCGGCTTGAGGGCCGGGTTGCCGCCGAACGTCACCGTGTACTGCGTGTTGCAGTCCGGGTTGGTGGTGTTCGGATCGTTGGGATCCGGGCAACGCAGCGGATCGCTGACGCCGGCCTGCGACAGCCCCGGCGTCTGCGGATTGAACAGCTGGTAGAGCGACGGCGCCAGGAAGCCCGTGCCCCACGACGCGCGCAGGAGCAGCTGGCGGACCGGCTGCCAGCGCAGGCTGACCTTGGGATTGGTCGTGCTGCCGAAGTCGTCGTAGTGGTCATAGCGCACCGCCACGTTGCCTTCGAGGTTGCGCACGATCGGCACGTTCAGCTCGCCGAACAGCGCGTACTGCGTGCGCGAGTGGTCGATGTTCTGGAAGTTGCCGCCGTAGTGCGAGATGTCGCCCGTCTGCAGCGCCGGATTCGGGTTCTGCGTCAGGTTTTCCTTGAACCATTGCGTACCGAGCGCGAGCGCGAGCGGACCCGCCGGCATCTTGTAGATCTCGCCCGATCCCTTCAGGTCGACGCCGTAGCCGTACAGCTTGGCGTGGAACGCTTCTTCGGTGAATCCCGTGCTCTGCACTTCCTGCGTGATCTCCGGCGTGTTGGGGCCGAACAGGTTCACGCGGCCGCTGTTGAGCAGCGGCAGGATCCGCGAGTAGAGCGGAATGCCGCCGGTCGGCGTTTCCTTGGCGGTGTTCTCGCTGTAGTTGATCGAGCCGTCGATGTCCCAATCCCTGAACGTGCCCTTGGCGCCCGCGACCGCCTGCCAGGCTTCGTTCTTGTCGGTCCACTGGCGGTTGCCGCATTCCACGCAGCGATAGCGCACGTTGAGCGGCTGGCCATCGACGCCGGCCGCACTCGCCGCGGCATGGGGATAGAACGGGCTCGTGGGAGGCAGCAGGATGTCCGCAGCGCCGGTCGCCGTGGCCGTGGTGAAGATCTGATCGGAGATCGGCACCGGCTGGATCGAGACGTTGGTCTCCTGACGTGAATACAAGCCGGTGAAATACGCCTGCCAGTCGGAATTGATCTGGAAGCGGCCCGCGCCGAAGAGATTGAGCTGCTTGGTCTCCGGCAGGTCCTGGGTGCCGGGGAACCGTGCGGGGTCGAAGCGGCAGCGCCCACCGACCGAAAGCTGTCCCTGGCAATCGGGGAAGCCCGGGTTGCCGATGCCGCCGGTGGAAATGAAGCCGGGGAACGATTGACCGGACGTGGTGTTGAGGCCGATGTCGGGCAGGTAGTTCGTCTTCGAGAAATCGCGCGAGCGCTGCTCGAGCGATTTCTGCTCGTTGTACATCGCGGAGAAGAACACGTTGTAGCGATCCTTCGACAGGTCGCCCACGCCCACCGTGCCGGAGATCTCGTACTGGTCGCCACCGCCGCCGCGCGTGGGCGTGCCGTAGAACGCAGTCGCCTCGACGCCGCGAAAATCCTGCCGCATGATGAAATTGATCACGCCGCCGATGGCATCGCTGCCGTACACGGCCGAGGCGCCATCCTTCAGCACCTCGACGCGCTCGATCGCGGAGAACGGAATCGCCGCCAGGTTCACGCCCTCGGTGCCCGACACGCCGCCGGCGAACGTCCCCAGCCGATGACCGTTGACGAGCACGAGCGTCGACGAGCCACCCAGGCCGCGCAGCGACGCCGTCTGGTTGCCGAACGTGGTCGAACCGATGGTGTTGCCCAGGCTGACGTTGCCGGCGCTGTTGTTCGCGGAGATGAGGCTCATCAGCTCCATCGCGTTGACCGCGCCGGTCTTCTGGATCTCCTCCCGCGTGATCACCTGCACGGGGAGGGCGCCTTCGCCTTCGACCCGGCGAATGTTGGAGCCGGTCACCTCCACCCGGATGTCCTGGGCTGCAACGCCCGGGGCGCACAGCGCGGCGATCACCGACGCCACGCCCGCGGCGATCTCGAGGTGCTTTCTGCGCACCTTCAATCCATTCATGGGAACTCCCCCAGTAAGTCGTGCGGTTGAATGAGGCACGGCCGAGCGCTTCGCGCGGTCGCGACCGTCAGAGCGTAGGTGAGCGCTTTGCGCGGTCGCAATGCAATGTTCGTGAACGGCCGTGGCGCGTGGGCGAAGCGCTCGATTCGATGTGCGAACCGTCACGACACGAGGGCACGAACCAGGCGTTTTGCTGCCTCATGGGCATCTGCACTCGTGTCGCGCAAGGACTTGGTGCCAGCGGCCGCGCGCGCCGTCGACCCGGGGCGGTGAGGCCGCGCTGCATTCCGTCGGGCCGCGGGGCGGTGACGCGGCGCTGCATTCCGTCGGCCGGCGCGGCGCTTCGTCGCCCGGCGCGACGGCGTGTCGGCCGCCATGACCCGGGCGCCGCGCGCGCGGTAACGTGGGCTGGGAAAATGCGCTCGCGCACGAGGCGGTGGGCGAACGCGCGGCTGCGGTTGCGCCGCGCGGCGTTCCGCGCTAGTGTCGGCACTTATATGTACGTACATGGATGACGCCGGCCAAGCGCCGGCCTGAGCCGGAGGCTTCGATGCGCCGCGTGCCCGACCATCACACCCTCATGTCGCGCGATTCCTATTTCGCGCCGCAACAGACCGACGACGGCGCCGACGTGCCGCCGCGCGACACGGCGCGCGAGGGCGGTTATCTGACGCGCATTCCCGTTCGCTCGATCAATCGCATCGTGATCGTGCAGGTCGCCGAGATCCGGCGGCTGGAGGCCGAGGACAACTACGTGCGCATCTGGACGGACCGTCCGTACCTGCACAAGGAAACGCTGACCGGGCTGATGGAGCGCCTCGACCCGCGCGAATTCCTGCGCGTGCACCGTTCACATGCCGTCAACATCCGAGTGGTGCGCGAGCTGCGGCCGCAGGTGCACGGCGAGTACGTCATCGTGCTCGACGACGGCACCGAGCTGTCGTCGGGACGCAGCTATCGCGCGCGCATCCAGCAGGCGTTCGGGCTCGCGCGCGCGTTGCCCGGAGACTGAGCGTCACCGCAGGACATTTGCGTCCTGCGGTCGGACGGCCGGCGCATGGCGCCGCGCGCCCGGCGATCAGGAGCCGATGGCCAGCGGAAGGTCGACGAAGTCCAGGCCGTCGCCGCGCGTCACGCCCGAACGTTCACGCAGGTTGATGCGCTTGCGCAGCGCACGCGCCGGGGCCAGGTCGCGCACCGGCATGACACCCTCGTGACGCAGCAGCGCCGCCTTGACCGCGATGCCGCCCGGGTGGCTGCCCAGCCCTCCGGACGCCGCGATCACGCGATGACAGGGCACCAGGATGGGGACGGGATTCGAGGCGAGGCACACGCCGACCGCCCGTTGTGCCCGCGGCATGCCCATGCGCTCCGCGAGCGCGGCGTAGGTCGTCACCTGGCCCTGCGGAACGCCGCGGACCATGTCCCAGACGCGCTGCTGCATGGGCGTGGCGGGCGCGGCGATGGCAACGCCGGCGAGCGCCGCATCGTCACCGTTGAAATAGCCGCTGAAGCGCGGCGCCAGGTCCAGCGGGTCGCCCGGTTCGACGCGAAAGAACGGACCGAAGGCCCGGCGCAGGCGCGGCTCCAGCGCTTCGACCCGGTCGTCGAACACCACGGCGCACACGCCACGGGCGTAGCTCGCAACGTGCATGACGCCGACCGGCGTGACGAGCCGCGCGACATGCACGGTCGTCGTGCAGGCCGAATCGTATGCGGACAGCAGGGGCTTCATGGTCGCTTGGGCTGGAGAGCGGGCACGCTTCCAGTGTAGGGATCCGCGCGCGCACGCGCAGGGCGATTGGCTGGAGGCGCCGCGACGCGGGTGAACGGCTGCCCGAAAACCGCGAACGGACCGCGGTCAGCGCGCGCGCGCGTCGCGTTGGCGCGCGCGAAACGCCGCCTGCCGCGCCCGGTTGCCGCATTCGCCGGACATGCAATAGCGCCGTGACCGGTTGCGCGTCGCGTCGACGAAGAGCCGCCCGCAGCCGCGCTCGTCGGCGCAGCGGCGCACGTTCGCGGCCTGCGGTGAGCCGAGCAGCGCGCTTGCCGAGGCCGCGGACATCAGACGCACCGTGTCCAGCCACGTGCCGTCGCGGCGTGGGCGCAGCAGCAGTGCGCCGTCGCTCAGCTCGACGGCGATGGCGCGTTGCGCGCCTTCGAACTCCCGTGCAAGCAACGCACGATCGTCGGCGGCCCCGCCGGCAGGATCGAGCAGCAGGCGCAGGATGGCGCTGCGCACGGCGTGCGTCGCCACAAGCTCGGCCTGCGCGGTGCGCGGATGCTCGTTGACATGGGCGGCGAGGCGCACGCGCGTGGCTTCATCGCACAACCCCTGGCGAACGGCGAACGCGACGAGGTCCTCGCTGCGCGCGAGTTGGTCCGTCGCGCCTTCCCGCAATGGGTGCGTATTGGCAAGCGCGATGCACAATGGCTCGCCGCCCTCCTTCATGTGCACGCGCCAGCGCGCCCATGCCTCGCCCCGCCCCGCACGCTGCGTCATCGACACCATCCACGCATCCGCATCGCGGGATGGTAACGGCACCGCAGGCGGGCGGCGAGCCCTCCAGGTCCCGGTTGCGCGCTCGCGGCGCGTTGGGCAGACTGGCCCGGCGCCACCCTCTGCGGAAAAAAGACACCATGACGATCGGACTCATCGAGCGGCTTGCCGCCTGCTATACGGGCGCCGTGCACGACGTGCTGCGCGAGCTCGGGCACGATCATTTCGTGCTGCCGCCGGCCATCAAGGCGATCGCACCGGGCACCCGGCTCGCAGGCCCCGTCTGGACGGTCGAAGGCGAGCCCGACCGCACGCGCTCGCGCCACGACTGCCTGCTCGGCTGGTGCACGCTGCTCGCGCGCGCGCCGGCCGGGCACGTGGTCGTCTGCCAGCCGAACACCCGCGAGATCGCGCTCATGGGCGAGCTTTCGGCACAGACGCTCAAGGCCCGGGGCGTGCGGGGCTACGTGGTGGATGGCGGCTCGCGCGACACCGAGCTCGTGCTCGAGCAGGGATTCCCTGTGTTCTGCGCATTCCTGACGCCGGCCGACATCGTTGAGCGGTGGGTGCCGCGACACTATGCGCAGCCCGTGACCATCGGCGACGTCACCATACAGACCGGCGATTGGCTGCTCGGCGATCGCGACGGCGTGGTCATCATTCCGGCGGCGTGCGTCGAGGAAGTGGTCGCGCGCACCGAGGCGGTCGTGGCAACGGAGAGCGACATGCGGCGCGCGCTGATCGGCGGCATGGATCCCGTCGAGGCGTACCTGCAGTTCGGCAAGTTCTAGCGCCGGCCTGCTGCGCGCAGCACGGCGGCGAGCGCCGACACGCCCGCCTCGATGGCGCGCTCATCGAGCGCAGCGTAACCGAGCAGCAGCCCGTTCACGCGCGACTCGAGCGCGTAGCGCGACAGCGGCAGCACGTCCACGCCCGCTGCAGCGGCGCGGGCCGTCACCGCCGTATCACGCACGCGTGCGGGCAGGTCCAGCGCGAGGGTCATGCCCGCCTCGCGCGCCCCCGGTTGCACGAACGCCGGCAGGCGGTCGCAGGCCGCGAGCAGCGCGTCCCGCCGCGCGGTGTAGAGCGCGCGCATGCGGCGCAGGTGCGCGGCAAGGTGGCCGCTGTCGATGAAATCCGCGAGCACGCCCTGCAGCGGACCATGCGTGTGGTCGTCGAGCTGCCGGCGCACCGCCTCGAACACGTCCACCAGGCCCGGCGGCACGACGCACCACGCAAGGCGCAGCGAGGGAAACATCGAGTGGCTGAACGTACCGAGGCACAGCGTGCGCGCACCGGTGTCGAGCCGCGCGATCGGCGCGCTTGCGCGGGCGGAATGCGCGAATTCCCCCTGGTAATCGTTCTCCACGATCCACGCGCCGCACGCTTCGGCAGCGCGCAGCAGCGCCACGCGGCGCGCCACGCTCAGCGTCGCGCCGGTCGGGTGTGCGCACGCGGGCGTGACCAGCATGAGCGCGGGACGGGCGCAGCGTGCCACGCCGGCCTGGACATCGACGCCTGCCCTGTCCACCGGAACCGGCACGAGCCGCGCGCCGCAGGCGGCGAGCGCCGTGCGCGCGTTCAAGTGCCCCGGGTCCTCGACCCATGCTGCATCGCCGCGTTCGAGGAGCACGCGCCCGATGAGCTCGACGGCCTGCATCGCGCTGTTGCAGATCATGATCTGGCTCGGCGCGCAGGTCAGACCGCGCACGGCTGCAAGATGCCGCGCCAGTGCGGCACGCAACCGCTCGTCCCCGAGCGCGGGTGGATAGCCGAGCGCCGCTGCGCCGTCGAGCCGCGCGCGGCGCGCGGCCACGCGCCGCCAAAGGTCCACGGGAAACTCGCGCAAGTCCGCCATCCCGCCGAGAAAAGCGACCGGCCGCGGCACGCTTGCCGGAACGTGCCGGCGCTCTACCGCCCGGCCGAAACGCGACAGCGCCGCGACGGCGGCGCGGCCGAACGCGCTCGGCGCACGCGGTGGCACCACGCGCGGCAGCCGGTGGCCGCCCAGGCTCGCTGCGACCCGCGTGCCATCGCCCACCCGCCGTTCGATCCAGCCCTCCGACTGCAGTTGGGCAAGGGCATCGTCGACGGTGTTGCGCGCGACCTTCCAGTCGGACGCGAGCGCGCGCGCCGATGGCAGGCGCGCGCCGGGAACGAGCGTGCCGGCCACGATGGCGTCGAGGCAGGTGCGGTAGATGCGCGCACGCACGCCGAGCGCGGCATCGTCGTCGAGCAGAGCAAGCAGGCCTGCGCGCGGCATGGCGTCCTCCGAATGGCTCGCCAGCTTAGCCTGAAATGGCCCTTCACGGCGGGCCATTAGCGGGCGATGATCGTCCCATGGAACGACGGCTCACGCTCGACCTCATGCTCGACATCGCCGCACTTGCGCTGGCGATCTGCGCGGTGACGTCACTCCTGGTCGCCCCGGCCGGCGCTGGCGGCGACAGCGCGCAGAAACCGGGCACGGCATGCGACGCGCCGGCGCGGCATCAGTTCGACTTCTGGCTCGGCGAGTGGGATGTCCGCGACGCGACCGGCAAGCTGGTCGGCCGCAACCGCATTACGCGCGTCGAGGGCGGTTGCGCGCTGCAGGAGCAATGGAGCGGCAACGGCGGGGTCACCGGCACCAGCCTCAACGTGTTCGACGTCGACCGCAATCGCTGGCATCAGACGTGGGTGGACAACACCGGCGGGCTCCTGCTGCTCGACGGCGCGTTCACCGACGGCCGCATGGTGCTCAGCGGACAGGCCGCGGCGGCGCCGGGCGCACCGGCGCAGCAGCAGCGCATCGCCTGGCAGGCGCTGGCCGACGGCCGCGTGCGCCAGCTGTGGGAATCGTCGGGCGACGGCAGCGCGTGGAGCGTCGTCTTCGACGGCTACTACACGCGCCGCCCCGCCGCGCCGATGCGCGGCGCCGTGGAATGACCGCGGAGCGTGCGCGTCACGCCGGCGCGTGCACGCCTTCGGCGATCTCCTCGACGAGCTTGCGATTGAAGGCGGGCAGGTCGTCGGGCTTGCGCGACGTGACGAGCCCGCGCTCTGCAACCACCTCTTCATCGGTCCAGCGCGCGCCTGCGTTCAGCAGGTCCTGCCGCAGCGACGGCCAGCTCGTCACGTGGCGGCCTTTGACCACGCCGGCATTGATCAGCGTCCAGGGACCGTGACAGATGGCGCCCACGGGCTTCGACTGCTCGAAGAACGCGCGCACGAACGCGAGCACGTCCTCGTGCAGCCGCAGCTTGTCCGGGTTGATCACGCCGCCCGGGAGCACGAGCGCGTCGTAGTCGTCCGCACGCACGCTGCCGACGACGGCGTCGACCTCCACCTCGTCGCCCCAATCCTTCATTTTCCATCCGCGGATGCGCCCCGGCTTGAGCGAGATCACGTCCACGCGCGCACCCGCTGCTTCCAGCGCCTTCTTGGGCTCGAGCAGCTCGGACTGCTCGAAGCCGTCCGTGGCAACGATGGCCACGCGTTTGTTCGTCAGGTCTTTCATGCACTTACCCCGGTTACGATGACGACGGGCGCGAACGCCCGTGGGGTTGGAGGCCGCATGTCGCGCGAAGTTTCGGCGCCGCACGCTCCGTGTCAAAGGGGCAGCGCGGGCTGCTCGGGATCGCCGTCGTAACGCAGACGCCCGTGGTCGAGCCATGCGGCCGCGGTGTATGGATGGGCGATCAGCTCGCCGTCCGGGCCGATGTGCTCCACGGCCCACCCTTGCGATTGCAACAGGTCGGCGAGCAGGGAGCGATGGCAGCGCCACCACAGCACTTCGGCGCACATGAGCGCCGTACGTCGCTGCTGCGCGCACGCCACGACCGACTGGTAGGCCGCCGCGAATGCCGGCGTGTCCATGTAGTCGGCATACCCGCGAAACGAGGCGTTGCGCCAGCGCGTGTTGCGCGAGTCGGCGCGCGGGCGGCGGCGCCCGCCCAACGCTTCGTGCCATGCATACGCGATGCCCGCGTCGCGGAGCGCGCCCGGCAGCGTATCGCGGTTGAACTGCGGCTGCGTGCGCGAAGCCGGAAAGCGGCGCACGTCCGCGAGGAGCGCGACCTCGTGGCGCTGCAGCAGCTCGATGAAGGTCGTGAGCGGCCGGGTCGAATGGCCGATGGTGAAGATGCGCAATTCAGGCCGGACGCGGCAAGGCTAGTGACTTTCGCGTCCCACGGGCGCGCCCGAGGCGCCGACGAGGAATTCGAGGTCGACGCCCTTGTCCGCCTGCTGCACGGTGTCGCAATACAGCTTCACCCAGCCGCGCTCGGAATGCGGCTTGGGTGGGCGCCACGCGGCGCGGCGCGTGGCGAGCTCCGCATCCGAAACGAGCAGGCGCAAGGCGCGCTGCTCCACGTCGAGCTCGATGCGATCACCGCTTCGGACCAGCGCGAGCGGACCGCCGGCGGCGGCTTCGGGCGCGGTATGCAGCACGACCGTGCCGTACGCCGTGCCCGACATGCGCGCATCCGAGATGCGGATCATGTCGGTGATCCCCTGCTTCAGGATCTTGGTAGGCAGCGTGAAGTTGCCGACCTCGGGAAAGCCGGGATAGCCCTTCGGGCCGCAATTCTTGAGCACGAGAATGTCGGACGGCGTGACGTCGAGCGCAGGATCATCGATGCGCCGGTTGAGATCGTCGATGTCCTCGAACACGACCGCGCGCCCGGTGTGCTTCATCAGGGCCGGCGTGGCCGCCGAGGGCTTGAGCACCGCGCCGTCGGGCGCGAGGTTGCCGCGCAGCACCGCAATGCCGCCCTGCGGCTTGAACGGGCGCGCGAGCGGCGTGATGACCTCGGCGTTGTAGTTGACGGCGTCCTTGACGTTGTCCCACAGCGTGCGGCCATTCACGGTCAGCGCATCGCGATGCAGGAACTGCGCGATCTCCTTGATCACCACGGGCAGCCCGCCGGCGTAGTAGAAGTCCTCCATCAGGAAGCGGCCCGACGGCATCAGGTCGACCAGGCATGGCATCTCGCGTCCGAGCCGGTCCCAGTCGTCGAGCGTCAGGTTCACGCCGATGCGCCCCGCGATGGCCAGAAGATGCACGACCGCGTTGGTCGATCCGCCGATCGCGCCGTTGACCATGATCGCGTTCTCGAACGCCTGCTTCGTGAGGATTTGCGACATGCGCAGGTCCTCGTTCACCATTGCGACGATGCGCCGCCCGGCCATGCGCGCGAGCACCTTGCGCCGCGAATCGACGGCGGGAATGGCAGCGTTGGTGGGCAAGCCCATCCCGAGCGCCTCGACCATCGACGCCATCGTCGACGCCGTCCCCATCGTCATGCAGTGACCGGCGGAGCGCGACATGCACGACTCGGCTTCGACCATGTCGGCCTCGGTCATCTCGCCGGTCTTCAGCATCTCGGTGAACTTCCATACGTGCGTACCCGAGCCGATGTCCTGCCCGCGGAACTTGCCGTTCAGCATGGGGCCACCGGACACGCCGATCGTGGGCAGGTCGCACGACGCTGCGCCCATCAGCAGCGCGGGCGTCGTCTTGTCGCACCCCATCAAGAGCACCACGCCATCGAACGGATTGGCGCGGATCGACTCCTCGACGTCCATGGCCGCCTGGTTGCGGAACAGCATGGTGGTCGGACGCATGAGCGTCTCGCCGAGGCTCATCACCGGGAACTCGAGCGGAAAGCCCCCGGCATCGAGCACGCCGCGGCGCACGTGCTCGGCGAGCTCGCGGAAGTGCGCGTTGCACGGCGTGGCTTCCGACCATGTGTTGCAGATGCCGATCACCGGACGTCCATCGAACTGGTCGTGCGGGATGCCCTGGTTCTTCATCCACGAGCGATGGACGAGGCCGTCGCGGTCGTGACGACCGAACCATTGGGTGGAGCGCAGGGGCTTCTTCGGAGCAGGAGGTTTGGAGCTCATGGAATGTGCGTGACGTTACTGGGACAATCGCTTGCCGGACTCGCGGTCGAACAGGTGCGCCATGCCCGGGTCCACCGTAAGCGCGACGCGCTCGCCCGGATTGACGCCCGGCCGCCCGGAAGTGACCAGCGTGACCTGTGCCGCACCCACTTGCACCAGCAGCTCCGTCTCCGCGCCGGTCGGCTCGACCACCACGATCTCGCCCGGCACCGCCATGTCGCTGCCACCGAGGGCCAGATGCTCGGGACGCACGCCGAGTGCCACCGGCTGGCCATCGGCCCCCGCGCCAGGCGGGAGCGGCCATCTCGTGCCGCCTTCGGCTTCGACGTACGCGCTGCCATTGCTCCGGCGCAGCGTGCCATTGACCACGTTCATCGCCGGCGAGCCGATGAACTGCGCGACGAAGAGATTGTCGGGCCGGTCGTACAGCTCGAGCGGCGCACCGATCTGCTCGATGCGGCCGTCGTGCATCACGACGATGCGATCGGCCATGGTCATCGCCTCGATCTGGTCGTGCGTCACGTACACGGTGGTCGTCTTCAGGCGCTGGTGCAGCGCCTTGATCTCGGCGCGCATCGCCACGCGCAGCTTGGCGTCGAGGTTCGACAATGGCTCGTCGAACAGGAACACCTTGGGATCGCGCACGATCGCACGCCCCATGGCCACGCGCTGCCGCTGGCCACCGGAGAGCTCGCGCGGAAAGCGCCCGAGGTACGGCTCGAGGTTGAGGATCTTGGCCGCGTTGCCGACGCGCTGCTCGATCACCGCTTTCTCGGCCTTGCGCAACTTGAGGCTGAAGCCCATGTTGTCGCGCACCGTCATGTGCGGATACAGCGCGTAGCTCTGGAACACCATCGCGATGTCCCGGTCCTTGGAGTCGATGTCGTTGACCACCTTGCCGTCGATGGCGATCGTCCCGCCGGTGATCTCCTCGAGCCCCGCCAGCATGCGCAGCAGCGTCGACTTGCCGCAACCGGAAGGGCCGACGAGCACCATGAATTCGCCGTCGGCGATGTCGAAGCCGATGCCGTGGATGACCTTGGTGGTGCCGTACGACTTCTCGATATCGCGGAATGCAACGGACGCCATGACGACTCCGATCAGGCTTTGACGGCGCCGGCCGTGAGGCCGGACACCATGTAGCGCTTGAACACGTAATAGATGGCCGCCGGCGGCAGCGCGTAGATGAGCCCCGTCGTCATCAGGAGCTCCCACGGCGAGTCGTCGGCGGAGAGGAAGTGGCCGAGGGCCACGGGCAGCGTGATGTCGCGGTCGTTGGAAAGCAGCAGGAACGCGTAGAGATATTCGTTCCACGCGAGCAGGAGCGCGTAGGTGCCGACCGCGACGAGCGACGGCATCATGAGGGGCAGGTACACCAGGCGGAACAGCTGCATGGGCGAAGCACCGTCGATGCGCGCGGCCTCGTCGAGCTCGAACGGCAGCTTGTCCGACGCCTGCTTGAGCACCCAGATCGAGTACGGCGCCGCGATGGTGACCATCGCGAGGATCAGCGCGAGCTGGTGGTTGAGCAAGCCGTACGAGCCCATCGCCTTGTACATCGGCACGGCGAGGAACGCGGCAGGAATGAAGTAGGTGAACAGCGCGAGGTTGAGCACCGTGCGCCCGCCGCGCGCCTTGATGCGGCTGATGGCGAAGGCAGCGGTCGTGGCCACGAACAACGTGATCAGCCCGGCGGAGATCGCGATGACGAGCGAATTGCCCAGCTGCTCCCAGAAGTGATTGAGGAAGTAGTGCTCCTGGCGAAACACCGTGCCGAAATTGCGCAGCGTCGGGTGCTCGGGCCACAGCCGGCCGGCGAACGCCTCGTCCTTGGTCGAGATCGAGAACAGGAACAGGTGGTAGATGGGGAGCAGCGTCCAGATCGCCACCGGGATGCCGATGAGGATCAGCCGCGCTTCGGTCCAGAATTTCTTCATGGTGTCATCCGCGAACCGCGCAGGGCTGCATCATCGCGACAGCCGCTTCATCATGAAGTACACGAGCGGCAGGACCAGCGGCAGCGCGCATACGATCGTCGCCATCGCAAGGTCGACCTGGTCGAGGCGCAGATATCGGATGCCGAGCGTGGCCAGGATGTGCGTCAGGTCGGCCGGTCCGCCGCCGGTGAGCAGGTAGACGCTGTTGAAGTCGCCGAGCGTCCAGATCATCGACAGCATGAGCGAGGTGACGTAGATCGTGCGCACCGACGGCCACGTGACGGACTTGAACTTCTGCCACGCGGTGGCGCCGTCGACGCTGGCCGCCTCGTAGAGCTCGTGCGGGATCGCGAGCCGCGCGGCGATCAGGATCATGGTCCAGAAGGGCAGGCTCTTCCACACGTGCACGAGCATCGCCATGCTCAGGGCGAGCCAGCGATCGTTGAGCCAGTTGGGCCCATCCTCCGCGGTCAGCTTGAAGATCAGCTGGTTGATCACGCCCCATTCGGGATTGAGCATGAAGCGGACCGACAGGATGGTGGGAATGGAAGGCACCGCCCAAGGCAGGATGAACAGCACCGACAGCCATTTGATCCAGGTGCGCGTGTTGACGAAAAAGCCCGAGAGGTACAGCGCGGCCACCATCTTGAGGTTGATGGCCACGATGATGAAGACGAGCGTGTTGACGACCGAGGTCTCGAAGATCGGGTCGGAGAACAGCGCGACGTAGCTTTGCGGATGCCGCGCGAGCCACAGGCCGTAGCCCACCGGGTACAGCACGAAAACGAGGAAGATCAGCGCATACGGCGCGAGCAGGATGAAGCCCCACGTCTGCCACGTGGACATGCGCCGGCGGGGAGCCGGGGCGACCGGCTCCTCGTGCGGCAGCGCTATGGTGGACATTTGGACATCGCCCGCTCGTCGTTCCCCCGAAAGCGGGAACCCAGTGACTTGCGCTACGACACTGGGCCCCGCCTGCGCGGGGACGACGGTTGTGCCTCAGCCAGCCACCTCTTTGATCCGGGCGATCATCTCGTCGACCGCCTTGTCCACCGGCCACTTCTCGCTGACCACGCGATTCACGGCCTTCATCCACACGTTCTCGTTGTTGAGGATCGTGAACTTGTAGTTCTTGGTGAATTCGAACGTGCTGGTGCCCGCCGCGAATTGCCGCTGCACCGACGTGCGGTGCGGATCGGCGAGCCAGAACGACAGCCGCGCGGCGCCCGACTTGGTGACCGGATACCAGCGGCCCAGCGAGCCTTCGACGTACGGGATGAGATTCTCGTCCTGCAGCAGGAACGCGACGAACTCCTTGGCGCGGCGCTTGTTCTTGGCATCGGCGAACACCACGCCCGTCTTGATGGCCGCGCGGTAGTTCATCGGCGACCCGTCGGGCTTCTTCGGAAAGCCGGCCGTCACGATGTTCTCGTAATAGTTCTTCTTCGCCTGGTCGCGCTCCGCCTGCGACAGCGTGGCGTTGTTCATGTCGTCGAACCACTTGGCGGCGATGGAGATCGTCGCGTTGTGGGTCATGATCGTCGTCTTGTTGTGGAACGCGACGTTGTTGTCGGGATCCTTCCAGCTCGTTGAAGACGGCGGGCTGCAGCCCTTCGTGTAGGGCGCCGCGTAGTCGCGCACGGTGTTGATCAATCCCGCGCGGACCTTCGGGTCGTTGACCAGCAGCTTGCCGTTGTCGTCGACGAGCTTGACGTTGTACGCGTCCATGAAGGTCAGGAACGAGTAGTACGAGTCGCTCGAGTCCACGCCGAGCGGCTGGCCGATGCCGAAGATGCGCTTGCTGGTCTTCTTGCGATAGTCGACCTGCGCCTTGTCGCACCAGAAGCTCCAGTACTCCTTCCACGTATCGGGTATCTGGGTGTCGCCCGCCTCGGCGAGCATGTCCTTCCAGTACTCGATGTGCATCGTCTGCTGCTTGAGCGGGAACGCGTAGTACGCCCGCTTGTTCGTCTTGGCGTTGAGCAGGTACGTCGTCTCGAGCGTGTTCGGCAGGAACTTGTCCTTCATCGGCGTGAGCACGTCCGAGAGATCCTCGAGCTTGCCGTCGTAGGCCCACTTGCCCGTGACCTGGAAATCGAACACGTCGATGTACGCGACGTCGGGCGGAGTGCCGGCGTCGAGCGCCGACACGGTCTTGGGAATGCCGTCCTGCACGGCGTACTGCGACAGCTCCACCTTGATCCCGCTCTTCTGCTCGTACTTCTTGATGGCTTCGTAGAGCGCGTCGTCCTCGCTCTTGTAGAAGCCCTTCACCCACCACACGACGAGCTTTTCCTGGGCGGCAGCGGGCATCGCCGCGCCCATCATGGCGCAAGCGACCGCGAGCGCCGCGATCCTCGACAAGAGCTTCATGCGACTCCTCCTTGGTTGTCGTACCGCCGCTCTTCGTGAGGCGGCAAGGTTGCGATCGAGACTACGGGCGGTGCCCGCGGGTGTCAACCCGCAGTCACATGACTGCTCCGAGGTACCACGGAATGAACTCGCTCTGCCCGTAGCCGTGCAGCTCGCTCTTGGTGCGCTCGCCCGACGCGGTGCGCAGCATGAGGGCGAACAGGCGCTCGCCCACGTCCTGCACGCTCGCCGTGCCATCGACGATCTCGCCGCAGTTGAGATCGATGTCCTCTTCCTGGCGGTTCCACAGCGCCGTGTTGGTGGACAGCTTGAGCGACGGCGAAGGTGCGCAACCGTACGCGGAGCCGCGGCCCGTCGTGAAAACGATCATGTTGGCGCCGCCGGCCACCTGCCCGGTCGCGGAAACGGGATCGTAGCCGGGCGTGTCCATGTAGACGAATCCCTTGGCGGTGACCGGCTCGGCGTACTCGTACACGTCGACGAGGTTGGTGGTGCCGCCCTTGGCGACGGCGCCGAGCGATTTCTCCAGAATGGTCGTAAGGCCGCCCGCCTTGTTGCCGGGCGACGGATTGTTGTTCATCTCGCCCTTTTCGCGCGCCGTGTACTCCTCCCACCAGCGGATGCGCTCGATGAGCTTCTCGCCGACTTCCCGCGAGACGGCACGGCGCGTCAGCAGGTGCTCCGCGCCGTAGATCTCCGGTGTCTCGGACAGGATGGCCGTACCGGCGTGGCGCACCAGCTCGTCCACCGCCGCACCCAGCGCGGGATTGGCGGTGATGCCCGAATAGCCGTCGGACCCTCCGCACTGCAAACCCACGATCAGGTGCGACGCCGGCACAGTCCGGCGCGTCACCTGATTGGCGATGGGCAGCATCTCCTCGATGAGCTTGATGCCGTGCGCAATCGTCTTGGCGGTCCCGCCCGTGTCCTGGATCGAGAAGGTGCGCAGAAGCGGCCCTTCCTCCAGCGACTCGGCACCGAGCAGCGCGCTGATCTGGTTGGCCTCGCAGCCGAGCCCGATCATCAGCACGCCGGCGAAGTTGGCGTGCTTCGCATAGCCGCCCAGCGTGCGGCGCAGGATCTTCATGCCTTCGCCGTGCGTGTCCATGCCGCAGCCGGATCCGTGCGTGAGCGCCACCACGCCGTCGACGTTGGGCCAGGCCGCGAGACGTTCCGCAGTGAAGTGGCCCGCGATGCCGCGCGCGACCGTAGCCGAGCAGTTGACTGTCGACAGGATGCCGAGGTAGTTGCGCGTGGCCACGCGGCCGTCCGCGCGCACGATGCCTTCGAACGTCGCCGGCGTGTCGACCGGCTGCACCGGCTTGGCGTCGACGCCGAACGCGTAGTCGCGGTCGAACGCGCCCATCGCGAGGTTGTGCAGATGCACGTGCTCGCCCGGCTGGATGTCGCGGCTCGCGAAGCCGATGACCTGGTTATAGCGCTTGACCGGCTGGCCGCGCGCGATCGCACGCGTCGCGATCTTGTGGCCTGGCGGAACGAGACCGATCACGGTGACGTTCTCGTCGAGGAGCTTGCTGCCCCCGACGAGCTGCGCGCGGGCGATGACGACGTCGTCGTTGGGGTGGAGGCGGATGGTGAGCGAAGTGCGGGTCAGCATGGGGTTCTCCAGCCGCGTCTTAAGCGGCGATCGTCGCGCGCGCCACGGCCTGCGCTTCGATGCGGGCGAAATCCCACTCGAGGCCGAGGCCGGGCGCGTCAGGCGGAACGGCGAAGCCGCCCTTCAGCGTGATGCGCGACGAGGTGATCGAATCGAGCTGCGGGATGTACTCGACCCAGGCGCCATTGGGAACGGCGGCGGTGAGCGAGACGTGCAGCTCCATGAGGAAATGGGGGCAGACGGCCACATTGAAAGCCTCTGCCAGGTGCGCCACCTTGAGCCACGGCGTGATGCCGCCGATCCGCGCGCAGTCGACCTGCACGATCGAGCAGGCGCGGTGGACCAGGTATTCGCGAAAATGGGACGGGTGGTAGATGGACTCGCCCACGGCAATGGGCATCGGCGCAACCGCGGCAAGCTCGACGTGGCCGCCGAGATCCTCGGCCGGCAGCGGCTCCTCGAGCCAGGCGAGCCCCAGGCCCGCGTAGGCGTGCGCGCGGCGCCGCGCCTCGCTCACCGTGAACGCCTGGTTGGCGTCGACCATGACCTCGAAGGTGTCCCCCACCGCGTCGCGCACCCGGGTCAGCCGCGCGACGTCCTCGGCGATGGTCGGCTTGCCGACCTTCATCTTGGCGCCGCGGAAGCCCTGCTCCTTCGCCGCCAGCGCTTCGTCGACGAGCTGCTCGGCCGCGTGATGCAGCCAGCCGCCCTCCGTGGTGTAAACAGGCACTGCGCGCTGCGCGCCGCCGGCGAGCTTCCACAACGGCGCGCCGGCGCGCCGTGCGCGCAGGTCCCACAGCGCGGTGTCGATCGCTGCGAGGGCCAGGCTGGTGATGGCGCCGACCGCCGTGGCATGCGTGTGGAAGAACAGCTCTTTCCACAGGCGCTCGACTTCCGCGGCATCGCGTCCGATCAGCCTGGGTGCGAGGTGGTCGCGCAGCAGCGCCACCACCGACGAGCCGCCCGTGCCGATCGTGTACGTGTAGCCCACGCCCACGGCACCATCCGCGCACGTGATGCGCACGATCGGCGTTTCCTGCGCCACGAACGACTGGATCGCATCGGTGCGGACGACCTTCGGAGTGAGATCGACCTGCAGGATCTCCACGCGCTCGATGATGGGTGACACGTTACAGGCCTATTTGTAGAAGACGTGCGGAAGCCACAACGAGATCTGCGGCACGTACGTGATGAGGACCAGCGAGAGCAGCAGCGGCACGAGCCACGGCACGATGGCCATCGTGGTGCGCTCGATCGACAGGTTGGCCACCCGCGCGAGCACGTACAGCACCATGCCCATGGGCGGATGCAGCAGGCCGATCATGAGGTTCAGCACCATGACGAGGCCGAAGTGCACGGGGTCGATGCCGAGCTGCAGGATCACGGGCATAAGCACCGGGACGAGGATGAGGATCGCGGCCGTGGGCTCGAGGAAGCAGCCCACGAAGAGCATGAGCAGATTGGCGAGCAGCAGGAAGACCCAGGGACTGTGCGTGAAGCCCAGGACCCACGCAGCCACGAAATCCGTCACGCGCGTCGCGGTGAGCAGCCAGCCGAAGATGGAGGCGGCCGCGACGATGAACATCACGGTGGCCGTGGTCTCGATGGTGTCCATCGCGACCTTGGCGAGCATGCGCCAGCTCAGCGTGCGATACCACACGAGCCCCAGGATGAGCGCCCACACGCACGCCGCGATGGCGCCTTCGGTGGGCGTGAACACGCCCGTCGTCATGCCGCCGATGAGCAGCACCGGCGTCATGATCGGCATGACGGCATCGAACTTGAAGAACCAGTCGGAGGCGAAGAGCGCGAGCAGGCCGACACCGAACGCCGCGTTGAACGGCAGGCCAGCGACGACGAGCCCCCACATGGCGAGCGGGAAGCCGATCACGATGGCGAGCTCCGTGAACGCCTTGCCCATGCGGTGCCATTCGAACTTGACGTCGCCGCCCCAGCCATATTTGTGCGCGAAGTAGCCGACGGTGAGCATCATCAGCACGGCCAGCACGACGCCCGGCACGATGCCGGCGAGGAACAGCTGGCCGACCGACACGTTGGCCATCATTCCGTAAATCACGAACGGCAGCGACGGCGGGATGATCGGCCCGAGCGTCGCGGACGCGGCGGTGACGCCGACCGAGAAGCCCATGTCGTAGCCATGGTCGCGCATGGCCTTGATCTCGATCGTGCCAAGGCCCGCGGCGTCCGCGATGGCGGTGCCCGACATGCCCGCGAAGATCACCGATCCCAGGATGTTGACGTGCCCGAGCCCACCCTTCATCCAGCCCACGAGCGACAGCGCGAAGTTGTAGATGCGGTTGGTGATGCCCGCGTTGTTCATCAGGTTGCCGGCCAGGATGAAGAACGGCACGGCGAGCAGCGGAAAGCTGTCGATGCCGCTGATCATGCGGTGCACGACGACGAAAGCGGGCAGGTCCCCGGTGAGCAGGATGTAGATGAGTGCCGAGCCGGCCATGGCGATCGCAACGGGCACGCCCGTCGTCATCATCGCGAGGAACGAGCCGAGCAGCGCCGGCGTCACAGCACCTTCTCCATGAAGGCCTCGGGCCGCTCGAGTTGGCTGTAGCCGCGACGCCAGTTCTCCACCAGCACCTGCACCGAGCGAACGGCCGCGAACGCGAAGCCGGCCAGGCACACGCCGTACACGAGGTTCATCGGCAGGTCGACGATGGTCATCTTGTAATTGCCCATCTTCTCCATCATCTGCCAGGTCAGCACGGTGACGTACGCGAAGAACAGGATCTTCACGACGTCCACGCACAGCGCCATCACCCGACCCACTCGCGGAGGCACGAGGCGATACACGAAATCGACGTGGATGTGGCGCGTGGTGCGCACCGCCCACGCGATGCCGATGAACACCATGCAGATGAGGAGATAGCGCGCGATCTCCTCGGTCCACGACGCGGAGTTGTTGAGGACGTAGCGCGTGAAGAACTGGTAGAAGACATTGAGGGCGAGCAGCCAGAAGAACACGAACGCGATCCACGCCTCGATCGGGTAGTGCGACAGGTCGACGGCCGCATCCTCGACGTGGAAGTGACCCGACTCGTCAAGCACGTGTTCTTCGGGCGTGCTGCCCGGGACGACGGTGTCGGCTGAGGTGGCGGGTCGGGTCATGGATGGTGTGCCTTAGGCTCGTCGTCCCCGCGAAAGCGCGGACCTGGCGTCGTTGCCTTTACTGGTCGTTCGCTGCGAAAGCGTCGTGCTCGTCGCTGCCGCGAAAGCGGGAACCCGGTGTCGTCGAGTTTGCGTTCGTTGCAATCCAACGACACTGGATCCCCGTTTTCACGGCGATGACTTTCGCGGCTACGCCACGAAAGTCACTTGATCGCTTCGATCTTGTCCCAGTCGGCCTTCGCGAAGCCCATCGACTCCAGCGTGATCGTCTTGGTGATCGCGTCCTGGAACGACTTCTTGTCCGGCTCGATGACCTGGAGGCCCTTCTTCTTGAACTCCGCGACGAGCTCGCCTTCGTGCTTGGTGATCTCGTCGGTCGCCTTGGCGGCGGCTTCCTGCGTCACGTCCGTGAAGACCTTCTTGTCGGCGTCCGACAGCTTCGTCCAGACGTGCGGGGCAATCTGGGTGGCGAGCGAGTCGACGATGTGGCCGGTCAGGATGATGGCCTTCTGCACTTCGTAGAACTTCTTCGCCTCGATGGTGGTGAGCGGGTTCTCCTGCGCGTCGACGGTGCCGTTTTGCAGCGCGAGGTACACCTCCGCGAAGGCGATCGGCGTGGGGTTGGCACCGCAGGCCTTGGGCAGCGCGAGATACGCGGGCACGTCGGGCACGCGCATCTTGAGGCCCTTCATCCCCGCGCAATCGTTGAACGGCTTGTTGGAGGTGGTATGGCGCGTGCCGTAATACGTCATCGCCGTGATCTGGATGCCGGTTTTCTGGCGATATTCATCGGTCATGCCCCTGAACGCATCGCTCTTGGCCCACTTGATCAGGTGGTCGCCGCTGCGGAACGTGTACGGGTAGTAGCCGACGCCGATGCGCGGCATGGTGCGCGCCGCGAACGACAACCCCGAGATGATCATGTCGACCGTGCCGAGCGTGAGGCCCTGGTTGATGTCGCTTTCCTTGCCGAGCGTCGACGCGGGGAACACGTCGATATGGTAGCGGCCGTTGGTGCGCTTCTCGATCTCCTGCGCGGCCCAGACCGACCATTTGTGGAACGGCTCCGACGTCTCGTACACGTGCGCCCACTTGAGCTTGGTCTGGGCGGCGGCGGGGCCGCCCGCGGTCAGTGCAATGACCGCGACGGCGGCAAGAACGACTTTCGAGAACATGCGCATGGATCCTCCTGGTGGCGCTGCGCGCCGTGACGCGCGCGGTCTTATGAGAACGGTTGGGAAAGCGATCAGGCGGCGATCACCTGGACCTTGGTGCTGCGATTCTTGTCTGCGGCGGCCTCGAACGCCGCCACGGCGTCCTGCAACGGATATTGCCCCGAAAGGAGCGGGCGCACGTCGACGCGGCGGGACGACAGGTATTCGACTGCCCAATCGAATTCGATGCCCCAGCGGAACGCGCCGCGCAGGTCGAGCTCGCGCGCCATCAGCTCGTTGACGACGAATGGCAGCGGCTCGTGCGGCAGCGTGCCGACCTGCACCACGACGCCGCCGCGATTGGTCGCCGCAATGCACGACTTGAGCGCATTGAAGTTGCCCGATACTTCGTAGGCCACGTCGAACTGCGGCCGGGCCAGCGCTTCGGCATCGCGCTGCGCGTGCAGCGTGACGTCGGCGCCCACGATGCGCGCCTGCGCAAGCGGCCGGTCGAGCACGTCGCTCACCGTGATCTTCGCCGCGCCGGCGAGCCGCGCGGCGATCACGGTGAGGCACCCGATCGTTCCGGCGCCCGTGATCAGCACCGACTTGCCGAGCAGGTCGCCGCCGCGATTGACCGCGTGCAGCCCCACCGCGAGCGGCTCGGCGAACGCCAGCTCGCCGAGCGACACGTCGCCGCCGACCGGATAGCACTGCCGCTCGCCCATCACGAAATATTCGCGGAACATGCCCTGCACGTGCGGGAACAGGCTCGCGCTGCCGAGGAAGCGCATGTTGGTGCAGAGCTGCTCGCGGCCCTGGCGGCAATAATCGCAGCGCCCGCACGCGTGCGACGGGCTGACGGCCACCTTGTCGCCGGCCTTGACGCGCGTCACGCCAGGACCCACGGCCTCGACCACCGCCGACGCCTCGTGCCCCGGGATGAGCGGCTCGCGCACCACGAAGCTCCCGTTGCGGCCCTCGAAGTAATAGTGCAGGTCCGAGCCGCAGATGCCGCCGGCGCCCAGGCGCAGCAGCACTTCGCCGGCGCCCGGCGCCGGCATGGCGTCCGCTTCGACGCGCAGATCGTCCTTCGCGTGGATCTTGCAGGCGAGCATGTGATCTCCTAGTGAAGCGTGTCCCAGCCTTTGCTGAAGCGCTTGTATGCCTGGTTCAGGTGCCGCTGCATGGCCGTGCGCGCCGCGACCGGATCGCGCTCGGCGAGGGCCTTCATCACCGCCCGATGCTCGGCCAGCGCAGCGCGCCACAGCTCGGGCGTGTCGTAGTGGTGCTCCAGTTGCTGATAGAGCGGCCCGGCGCGCTCGTCCCACAGCATCTTCACCACCTGCACCAGCGCACCGTTGCCCGTCGCCTCGGCGATGCGCAGGTGGAAATCGCGGTCGCTGTGCAGCGGCTGTCGTCCCTGCCCCATTTCCCTGTCCATTTCATCGAGCGCTTCGGCCATCGCCTGGAGCTGCCCGCGGCGCACCGACTTGGCGGCCAGCGCCGCACATTCGGCCTCGATCACGTAGCGCGCACGCAGCAGCTCGAACGGCCCGGCCGTAGCCTCTGCCGATGCGACCGCCGGCGTCTCCGGCGCGGCGCGCACGTAGATGCCGGAACCGATGCGCACTTCGACCAGCCCCTCCACCTCCAGCGCGATCACCGCCTCGCGCACCGAGGGCCTCGACACGCCGAGCTGCTTGGCCAGGTCGCGCTCGGGCGGCAGTCGCGCGCCCGGCCCGTACTCGCCGCTGCGGATCAGCGTACGGATCTGGTCGGCGATCTGGCGATACAGCCGGCGGGGTTCGATGCTCTGGAACGGCATGCGCCGTCGGGCGTCCTGTGCGACCCCGGGCGGGCATCCACCCGGAAGGCGAAGGCTAGCCGGCGAGCCCGGACTGGTCAAGTGGTCGGACCAGTTGGGACGGCGAGCCGTGCGCTAGGCCGCCGGCGCGCACATTGCCACGCCGGCGTCGCCATAGCCCTCCCGGACCCAGCCTTGCGCTGCCAGCGCGGCGGCCAGCCCTGCATCGGCGATCCATCGATGATCGCCCGTCCGCGGATTCCACAGCCGGTAGACGGGAAAGAGCCCGCCAGCGCATTCCCCGGTCAGTACATCCGGTACACCGATGTCGAACGCGTCGCCTTCTTCCCGCCAGGCCGGGTCGACACTCACCGTGAAGCACTCCCACAAGCTGACGCTCAGGAAATGGGCGTCGATGCCGACGCCGGGCGGCGACACGAAACGACAGACGTTGCGACCGCGGTTGTCCGACATGCCCGGCAGGTACGCCGCGAAGTGCTGCCCCGTGCGCGTCCAGCCCGCTTCTCCGCCGGAATCGAGATAAGCCTGCTCACCAGCGTCGGCAGTGAGGAAGTAGCGATTGCGCGCCGGATTGAAGAACTCGACCGCGTCAACGAGCGCGACCGGAAGCGGCGCCGTGCCGACCTCGAGCCTGGCCGGGAGAAGCGTGCACAACGGCGTCTCGACCCCGGCCACCACCTGCCGGATCCGTGTATGGATCGGATAGACGCCGGGTGCCATGGGGCCGATGTAGGCGGCGGCATTGAGGACCACGTCTCCCACCCGGCGATAACCGGCAAATGCGTCGGGATCGTCCGTCATCACGATGTCGAGATCGACGAGACCGTTCATGACGGTGGCGGCCGCGACCACGGGATACGCTTGCGGGACCAGCAACGCGGTCGGCGTATGCAGCCCGATGCGCTCCTGGGGGCCGGGATGCGCGGGGATGGTGTCCGTACGACTCGCGATGCACGGCTCGAGGATCTGGGCGGGCGCGGTCTCTGCCATCAGGGCGATGGCGAGCAACGGGATCGACCACGCGACGTTCATGACACCTCCACGGACGTGTCTACTTCTCGGGCCGGTGGCTCCCGAAGATCTCGGCGTAGCGCTTGTCCCACTTCTCGCCGTCGTCGAGCACCGTCCTGGCATCGATGAAATGCAGCGGCATGCGCTCGGGCGGAGCCACCTTGCGATTGGCCGGCACGTACCCGCGCTCGGCCAGGAGCTTCTGGGCCTCTTCCGAGAGCTCGAAGTCATACCACAGCAGCGCGGCGTGGGGATGGGCCGCGCGCGCGGCGACGGCGACGCCGCTGGCCCGCGCGATCGCCGCAGGCGGCAGCACGAACCAGTCGATGGGCGCCCCTTTGCGTTTGAGCTGTTCGACCTTGCCGGTATAGACGGTGATCGCGAGCGGCACGTCGCCTGCTGCGACGAGCTCCGCGAGATAGTTGTGCCCATGCCGCACGACGACGCCGTTCTTCGCGACGACGTCCCGAAACAGCTTCTGCGTGCGCGCCTCGCCGAGCATCTGACCGAGCGCCGAGAACCAGTCGCCGTCGTCGGCCTCGATGGCGAGCTTGCCCTTCCAGCGCGCGTCGAGCAGACCCTCGTAGGCGCGCGGCAGGTCCGCCTTGTGCACGCTCTTGGTGTTGTAAGCGAGCGCGTACACCGAAAAGCGGGCGCGCACCCAGGCCTGATGCGCAAAGCGCGCTTCGGGCACGAGGTCGTCCTGCGCGGGCGAACGCACCGCAGTGAGCAGGCTCTCGCGCACCAGGCCTTCGAGCGCGGGGCTGTCCGTCTCGAACACGTCGGCCTCGAACCGCTTGGCGCGCGCCTCGGACGTGGCGCGCTGCAGCACCTTGTCGGCGCTGGCGCGCCAGACCTTGGCTTTCACGCCATATTTCTGCTCGAATGCATCGGCCAGCGCCTTGATGTCGTCCGAAGGCGCCGAGGTGTAGACGACGACGTCGCCTTCCTTCTTGGCACCTTCGATGAGCTTGACCGTCCGGTCCGCGCCGTCATAGGTCGCGAGCGCGATGCCGCTCGGCTGCGCAACCGCGCTGGCGAGCCAGGCAACGGCCAGCAGGAAGCCGGCGCAACGCGCCACCCGGGCGGACATGGAGGATCGCGCATTCACGCGTCAGCTCCTTCGTTGACGGTGCGGCCAGTCTAGCACCGCCGCTGCGCGCTGCACGCGCACGTTGCGCGCGGCCGCGGGCTTGCGGCATCCTCGACGTTTCGATCCGCCGGAGGAGCCCATGACATCGCCTGATACCACCGTTCCAACCCGCAACGTATCGGTCGCTCCCGGCGTCGGCGGCTTTCTCGCACACACGCGCGGCCGCACCGGCGATGGCATCGTGGTCGTCATGGAAGCGTACGGCCTCAACGAGTTCGTGCGCGAGACGTGCCGCACATTCGCGCGCGCCGGCTACATCGCGTGCGCGCCCGACGTCTATCACGGCGCCGTCTTTCCCTACGCCGATCGCGACGGCGCGATGGCCAAGCTGCGCACGCTCGACGACGCGACGATGATGGCCGAAGTCGGGGGCGCGCTCGATGTGCTCGAGGCCGAAGGCGCGCGCCGCAACGCGATCATCGGGTTCTGCATGGGAGGCCGCGCGGCGTTCCTCGCCAACGCCGTGCACGGCGATCGCCTGCGTGCGTCGGTCTCGTTCTACGGCGGCGGCATCGCGCCCGCTGAAGTGAAGGGTCCGCGGCCGGCGCTGCTGGCTCGCGTGCCGGACCTGCGCGCGCCGCAACTGCTCGTATACGGGGCCAAGGACACGGCCATCACCGCCGACGAGCACGCCCGGCTTGCGCAGGCGCTCACGGCGGCCAACAAGCGCTACACCGTTGCAGTGTTCCCCGATGCACCGCACGCCTTCGCGACCTTCGACCGCGACAGCTACCGTGAAGCGCAAGCGCGCGCAGCCTGGAGGGCCACCTTCGCGTTCCTGGACGAGGCGTTCGGCCGCGGGGAAGAGGCCGCGCGCTGAGCGACCCTGCCGCGCGGCGTACAATCCACGGCTTTTCGCCGTTCCGCGCGCGCTCCCACGCGTTGCGTTCATCCGCCATGCCCGGCACGACCATCGCCTCCATTCGCGCCACGCCGGTGACGGTGCCGCTGCAAGCGCCGCTGCGCCACAGCAACGGCACGCACTGGGGGCGCTTCGTGCGCACGATCGTCGAGGTCGAGACCGCCGACGGCTATGTCGGGCTGGGCGAGATGGGCGGCGGCGGCGAGGATGCCACGCGCGCGTTCGCCGGCCTCGAGACCTACTTGCGCGGCCACGACGTGTTCGCGCTCGAGGCGATGCGCCTCGCCATCTGCAACCCGACCGCCAGCCTGTACAACAATCGCACGCAGATGCACGCCGCGCTCGAGTTCGCGTGCCTGGACATCATCGGGCACAAGCTCGGCGTGCCGGTCCACGCGCTGCTCGGCGGCAAGCTGCGCGACGCGGTCGAGTTCGCGAGCTACCTGTTCTTTCGCTATCCCGATCCGGAGTCAGGCGAAGGCGAAGTGCGTACCGCGGACCAGCTGGTGGCCTGCGCCCGCGAGCTCAAGGCGCGGCACGGCTTTCGCACGCACAAGCTCAAGGGCGGCGTGTATCCGCCCGCGCACGAGCTCGCCTGCTATCGCGCGGTGGCCGCCGCGCTGCCCGGCGAGCGCATGCGCTACGACCCGAACGGCGCCCTGACGTTCGTCGACGCGGTGCACTTCGGCAAGGCGATCGAGGACCTGCCCACCGACTACTTCGAGGATCCGGTCTACGGCATCGCGCACATGAAGGCGCTGCGCGAATTCGTGCGCCTTCCGCTCGCCACCAACACGGTCGTCGTGAACTTCGAGCAGCTGGCGGCCAATCTCGCACCGCGCGCGGTCGACGTCATCCTGCTCGACACGACGTTCTGGGGCGGCATCCGGCCCTGCATCAAGGCGGCCGGCGTATGCGAGACCGCCGGCATGCAGGTCGCCGTGCACAGTTCCGGCGAGCTCGGGATCCAGCTCGCCACCATGCTGCACCTCGGCGCCGTGCTGCCCAACTTAAGCTACACCGCCGACGCGCACTATCATCACCTGCGCGACGACGTGATCGTCGGCGGACCGATGCGCTACGAAGGCGGTGCCATCCGCGTGCCGGACGCGCCCGGCCTCGGGGTGACGCTCGACCGCGACAAGCTGGCCCGCTATCACGCGCTCTACCAGGAGCTCGGCGGCTACGCGTACGATCGCGACCCGGGCCGTCCCGGCTGGTTCGCGCACGTGCCCAACCTCGAGTGGGACGATCCTGCGATCGCGCGGCGTCCGTCCATGCGTTGAGCAACCGGAACAGGAGCATGCAATGAGCGGCAGGCTGGCCGGCAAGACGGCCTTCGTCACGGCGGCGGGGCAGGGCATCGGCGCCGCCGCGGCGCGCGCGATGGCGCGCGAAGGCGCGACGGTGTTCGCAACCGACGTGAAGCCCGCGTTGCTCGACTCGTATCGGGGGGTGGCCAACGTCACGACCCGGGTGCTCGACGTGCTGGACGATGCGGCCGTCGAGCGCACGATCGCCGACCTGCCGCCGCTCACCGTCATGTTCAACTGCGCGGGCTACGTGCACAACGGCACGATCCTCGAATGCGCGCCCAAGGACTGGGACTTCAGCTTCAACCTCAACGCGCGCGCCATGTACGTCGCGATTCGCGCGGCCGTGCCCAGGATGCTCGCGCATCACCAGGCCACCGGCGAGTGGACCAGCATCATCAACATGGCCTCGATCGCGGGATCGATCAAAGGGCTGCCCAGCCGCTTCGTCTACGGCGCCTCGAAGGCGGCGGTGATCGGGCTCACCAAGGCGGTCGCCGCCGACTACGTGCGGCAGGGGATCCGCTGCAATGCCGTGGCACCCGGCACCGTCGACACCCCTTCGCTGCACGATCGCATCAACGCCTACGCCGATCCCGAGGAGGCGCGCCGGATGTTCATCGCGCGCCAGCCCATGGGGCGGCTGGCGACGGCCGACGAGATCGCGCCGCTGATCGTCTTTCTCGCCTCCGACGAGGCGGCCTTCGTCACGGGGAACGTGTACTCGTGCGACGGCGGCATGACCATCTAGACGCTCGCTCAACCCAAGGAGAACGACCGATGAAGCTGGTTCGCTATGGACCGCCCGGCAAGGAAAAGCCGGGCCTGATCGACGAGGCCGGCGCGCTGCGCGATCTGTCGCGCAAGATTCCCGACATCAACGGCGCGACCGTTTCCCCGACCACGCTCGCGGCGCTGCGCAAGCTCGACGTGCGCCGGCTGCCCGTGGTGAAGGGCAAGCCCCGCCTGGGCTCGTGCGTCGCGATGCCGCAGAAATTCCTCGCCATCGGCCTCAACTTCATCGACCACGCCAAGGAGACCGGCTCGCCGATCCCCGAGAATCCGATCCTGTTCTACAAGTCGCCGACGTCGTTGTGCGGCCCCAACGACAACATCATGCAGCCGAAGGATTCGCAGGCCCTCGACTACGAGGTGGAGCTCGCGCTCGTCATCGGGCGCACCGCGCGCTACGTCGACGCCAAGGACGCGATGCGCTACGTCGCCGGCTTCTGCATCTGCAACGACGTGTCCGAGCGCGATTTCCAGCTCAAGCTGTCCGGCACGCAATGGAGCAAGGGCAAGGGATGCGACACCTTCGGTCCGGTGGGCCCGTGGCTCGTCACCACCGACGAGATGAAGGACCCGGGCAATCTCGGCATGTGGCTCGACGTCAACGGTGAGCGGCGCCAGACCGGCAATACGCGCACGATGATCTTCGACGTGGCGAAGCTCGTCGCCGACACGTCGCGCTATGTCACGCTCGTGCCCGGCGACATCATCACCACCGGCACGCCGCCGGGCGTTGCCCTCGGCATGAAGCCGCCCAAGTGGCTGCAGCCGGGCGACGTCGTGACGCTGGGCATCGAAGGCCTGGGCGAGCAGCGCCAGCGGGTGGTGCCGTTCAAGGGACGGCGCTGAAAGACCCTGGTCCCCTGCTTTCGCGGGTGCTGCCCTCATCCCCGCGCAGGCGGGCATCCAGTGACGTTCGAACGACGCTGGGCCCCCGCCTTCGCGGGGGCGACGAGCCTTCGTCTACAACAACTCCCGCTGCGCCAGGTTGCGCATCAGCGCGCCCGTGCCGAACGTCCACGGCGCGATGCGATCGGCGTGCTCGACGCGATTGACGAGCGCGCCGAGCGACGGCGTGGCGATGGTCACGATGTCGCCGACGGCGTGCGTGAAGCCCTGGCCGGCGGCATAGCGGTCATCGATCGGCGCGAACATCGTGCCGAGGAACAGGACGAGGCCATCCGGATACTGGTGGTTGGCGTTGATCGCGTGGCGCACGAGGTCGAGCGGGTCGCGGCTGATCTGGCTCACGTCGCTCGATCCGCGCAGCTGGTAGCCGTCGGGTCCGTCGACGGTCAGCGCGATGGTCGAGCGGCGCACGTCGTCGATGCCAAAGCCCGCGTCGAACAGCCGGATGAACGGGCCGATCGCGCACGACGCGTTGTTGTCCTTGGCCTTGCCGAGGAGCAGCGCGCTGCGTCCTTCGAAATCGCGCAGGTTGACGTCGTTGCCGAGCGTCGCCCCGAGTGTGCGCCCGCGGCTGTCGACGGCGAGGACGATCTCCGGCTCGGGGTTGTTCCACGCGGACTGCGCATGGATCCCGATATCGGCCCCCAGGCCCACCGAGGACATCGGCTGGACTTTGGTGAAGATCTCCGCGTCCGGCCCGATGCCCACTTCGAGGTATTGCGACCATACCCCCTGCGCGATCAGCGCTTCCTTGAGCCGCGCGGCCTCGGGCGACCCGGGCTTCACGCTGCGCAGGTTCTCGCCGATGATTGCGACGACCGCGGCACGCACGCGCTCCGCCCGGGCGGGATCGCCACGCGCCTGCTCCTCGATGACGCGCTCCAGCATGCTCGCCACGAAGGTCACGCCCGCCGCCTTCACCGCCTGGAGGTCGCACGGCGCGAGCAGCCATGGAAGCGCAGGGTTGCGCGTCGCTTCGGCGGAGTTCGCGAGCACGGCAGCCGTCGCGGCGATGCGCGGCGCGCTCCGTGCACTGCGTACGGCGGCAGCGGGGTCATCGAGCTCGAGCAGGTCGCGCATGGTCGGCGCCACCGCGGAGAGGTCCAGCACGTCCTCGCCGGTGATGCGCACGAGCACGGGGCCGCCCAGCGCCGGGACCTGCAGGCGGCCGACGAGCAGCGCGCGTGCGTGATCGGCGGGCAGGCAGGCGGCGGTGGTGAGACGCTCTTTCATGATGGGTCCTCGGAGTGACGCAGCACCGCGATTTGCGAGCGCCGCGCGCGTTTCGTATCATGACGCCACACGCGGCGTGCTGCGAGCATACTGCCACGGCGCGCAAGGCTCCCCTTTCCCCTTTCCGATGACCATCGACGACGCCGCGGCCACCGAGCTGGCCCGCCGCCGCCGTGAAGGCCGCCGCGGTCCGCGGCTGGACCCGGCGCTGCGGCCCATCACTCTGACCGAAGCGTTCGCGCTGCAGCATCGCGTCGCCGTGCGCATGGGCACCATCGGGGGCTGGAAATGCTCGCTGCCGGCGGCCGACCGCATGACTGCCGCGCCGATCTATGCGAGCACGATCCATCGCGGCGCGCATGCGACGGTGTTCGCGCGCGGCGCCACCGCGCCGATCGAGCCGGAAGTCGCCTTCGTGCTCGCACGCGATCTCGGTCCGCGCACACGCCCGTACGACGCCGACGAAGTGCTTGCCGCGATCGGCGAAACGCATCTGGTGCTCGAGCTACTCGGCAACCGCTACGACGACCCGGCAAACGTTCCGTTTCCCGAGATGCTCGCCGATGGCGCGAACAACGAAGGCCTCGTCGTCGGCCAGGTGATCGCGCAGGCGACGTGGCCCTCGCTCGAGGGTTTTCCAGTCGCCATTGCGGGCACCGGAGGCTTTCGCCTGGAGCGCGCGGGACGCCATCCCGACGGCCATCCGCACAAGCCGCTCGTGTGGCTTGCCAACTTCCTGCGCGAGCGTGGCGAGCGCCTGCGCGCGGGGCAGATCGTCACGACGGGCAGCTATGCGGGCGCACTGGAAGTGCCGCTTGCCACGCCGCTGACCGTCACCTTCGGCGCGCTCGGCGTCATGCACGTGACCCTCGACCCGGCGCACTAGGCGGCGCATCATCGTGACCGAAGGACTGCGCATCGCAAGCGACGCTGTCACAGGGCACGCGCCCGACGACGTGCTGTTCCCCGAATGCGAGCCGTACGCGAGCGGCCAGCTCGGCCTTTCCGTGCGCCACTCGATGCACTGGGAAGTGTCCGGCAATCCCGACGGTGTTCCGCTGGTGTTCCTGCACGGCGGGCCGGGCGGCGGCAGCTTGCCCCATCACCGGCGCTTCTACGATCCGCGCTTCTGGCGCATCGTCCTCTACGACCAGCGCGGCGCCGGACGCTCGAGTCCCGTCGCCGAAATCGCCGACAACACGACGCCGCATCTCGTCGCCGATCTCGATCGCCTGCGTGCGCACCTGAACATCGATCGCTGGGTGCTGTTCGGTGGCTCGTGGGGGTCGACGCTTGCGCTCGCGTACGCGGAGGCCCACCCGCAGCGCGTGCTCGGGCTCGTGCTGCGCGGCATCTTCCTCGCGACGCCCACCGAGATCGAGTGGTTCCTCTACGGCATGCGCTATCTCTTTCCCGAAGCGTGGCGCGCGTTCACGGAATTCCTGCCCGAGGACGAGCGGGCCGACTTGCTCAGCGCGTACTACCGGCGGCTCACCGATCCCGATCCCGCCGTGCACTTGCCCGCTGCACGCGCATGGGACCGCTACGAGGCGGCCTGCTCCACGCTGCTGCCCAAGCCGGAGCTGCCCATGCGCCTCGACGACGACGGCGCTGCGCTCGCGATCGCGCGCATCGAGGCGCACTATTTCGTCAACCAGGGCTTTCTCGCCGAGGACGAGCTCCTCGGCAACCTGCACCGCATCCGCCACCTGCCCTGCACCATCGTGCAGGGCCGCTACGACGTCGTCTGTCCGCCCATCACCGCGGATGCGCTTGCGCGGGCGTGGCCGGAGGCCGACTACGTGATCGTTCCGGACGCAGGTCACTCGGTGCGCGAGCCTGGCATCACGCGCGAGCTCGTCGCGGCCGTGCGGCGCCTGCAGGAGCGGCTCGGGCGCGAGGGCGCGCGGCGCGCGGGCGGCGCCTGAGCGCCTCGGGCGTGATTCCCGCGTCGCGCAACGCCGATTGGCTGGCGCGCAGCCGCGCGGCCGTCTGGCATCCATGCACCCAGATGAAGGTGCACGAGACGCTGCCGCTGGTGCCGCTCGCCCGCGGCGAAGGTCCGTGGCTCTACGACTTCGACGGTCGACGGTATCTCGACGCGGTCAGCTCGTGGTGGGTCAACCTGTTCGGCCACGCGCATCCGCGCATCAACGGGGCGATCGAGGCACAGCTTCGGCAGCTGCCGCATGCCATGCTTGCCGGCTTCACGCACGCGCCTGCGGTGCAGCTCGCCGAGCGCCTGCGCGCACTGGCGCCGGGACATCTGGGGCATGCGTTCTTCGCCTCGGACGGTGCCTCCGCCGTCGAGATCGCGCTCAAGATGAGCTTTCATTACTGGCGCAACCGCGGCTGCGCCGGCAAGCGCGGCTTCATCGGCCTCGCCGGCGGCTACCACGGCGAGACGCTCGGCGCGCTCGGCGTCACGGACGTCGCGCTGTTCCGCGAGGCGTACGAGCCGCTGGTGCAGGGGCAGCGCGTGGTGCCGTCACCCGACGCGCGCGCAGCGCGTGACGGCCGCTCGCCGCAGGACGTGGCACGCGACGCCGCCGCAGCGCTCGAGGCGACGCTCGCGCAGCATCACGACGCCATCGCGGCGCTCATCGTCGAGCCGCTGGTGCAAGGTGCCGCCGGCATGGTCATGTACGACGCAGCCTACCTCGCGCACGCCCGCGCGCTGTGCACGCGGTTTGGCGTGCACCTGATCGCCGACTAGATCATGACCGGGTTCGGTCGCACCGGCACGCTGTTCGCGTGGGAGCAAGCGGGCGCCCCCGCGCCCGACTTCGTGTGCCTGTCCAAGGGCATCACGGGCGGCACGCTGCCGCTGTCGTGCGTCCTCACCAGCGACGCCGTGTTCGACGCCTTCTACGCCGACGACGCGGCGCGCGGCTTCCTGCATTCGCATTCGTACACGGGCAACCCGCTCGCCTGCGCGGCTGCGCTGGCCGTGCTCGATCTGTTCGCGGACGGCGACGTGATCGCCAGCAACCGCGCGACGGCCCAACGCTGGAGCGGGATGGCCGCGCCGCTCGCTGCGCATGCGAAGACGCGCGATTTTCGCCAGCGCGGCATGATCATCGCGTTCGAGGTGGACACCACGCGGCCCGACTTCGCGCGCTGGTGCTTCAGCGAAGCGGTGGCGCGCGGCATCCTGCTGCGGCCGATCGGTCGCACCGTGTACTTCATGCCGCCCTACGTCGTCGACGACGCAGCGTTCGAGATGCTCGTCGCGCGCACAGGCGAGATCGTGGACGGCGCATGAAGCGCGCGCTCGCCCTGCTGCTGCTCATGGCCGCGCACGCGGCGCACGCCGAGCTGCCGCGCGCCGTCGGCCGCGCGTTCCTCGACGCCGGCATTCCGCTCAACCGCGTCGCCATCGCGGTGCAGGAGGTGCGCGCGCCGCGCCCGCTGTTCGCCTACGACGCCGAGCGCGCGATGAGCCCGGCATCGGTCATGAAGCTCGTCACGACGTTCGTGGCGCTCGAGCTGCTCGGCCCGGATTACCGCTGGCGCACCGAAGCGTATGCCGATGGCCGCCTCGACAGCGGCGTGCTGCATGGCGACCTCGTGCTGCGCGGGCGCGGCGATCCCAAGATCACGGTCGAGCAATGGCAATCGTTCATGACGCGCCTGCGCGCAGCCGGCCTCGACAGCATCGACGGCCAACTCGTGCTCGACCGCACCGCCTTCGACGTGCCCGCGCACGATCCGGCAGCCTTCGACGGCGAGCCGCTCAAGCCTTACAACGTCGGGCCCGATGCGCTGCTGGTCAATTTCAAGGCAGCCGATCTCGTGTTCGCGCCGGACGCCACGACGGGACGCGCACAAGTGCGGCTCGATCCGCCGCTGGCGCCCGTGAGCGTCGCTGCGCCGCCGCTCGACGGGGCGCCGTGCGGCGACTGGCGCGCAGCGCTGAGGCCGCAATTCGACGACGATGGGCGTGCCGTGCAGGTGTCGTTCGCGGGCAGCTATCCGGCCTCCTGCGGCGAGCGCGACTGGTGGGTGGCCCTGCTCGACGCGCCGCACTACACGCATGCCATGTTCACGCTGTATTTCCGCGCCGCCGGCGGCCAGTTCGCGGGCGGCCTCGCCGAGCGGCGCGCGCCGCCGGCCGCCGCGCCGCTGGCCGTGCTCGAGTCGCCACCGCTCTACGACATCGTGCGCGACGTCAACAAGTTCTCGAACAACGTCATGGCGCGCCAGATCTTCCTCACGCTCGCCCTCGAAGCAGCGCCACCGCCCGCCACGACCGCGAAAGCAGCCGATGTCGTACGGCGCTTTTTCGCGCTGCGCAAGATCGCGCTCCCGAAGCTCGTGATCGAGAACGGATCGGGCCTGTCGCGCAATGAGCGCATCACCGCGGGCGGGCTCGTGCGGCTGCTCATGGCTGCCGACCGCAGCGCCGTGCGCGACGATTTTGCAAGCTCGCTCGCCGTGGCCGCGATGGACGGGACCGTGGAACGCCGCTTCCTGGCCGGACCGGCGGCAGGACAGGCGCTGCTCAAGACCGGCTCGCTCGAAGGCGTGCGCGCGCTCGCCGGCTACGTGCTCGACGCGCAAGGTCACCGCTATGCCGTGGCCGCGATCATCAATCATCCCAATGCCGCGCGCGGCGGTCCCGCGCTCGACAACCTCGTGCAATGGGTCTACGCGAATGCAGCGACCTGGGACCCCCGCGTCGGACGCTAGACGATAAAATACGGGTCATGCACGCGTTCGACTGGATTGCCGAGCAGCGCATCGAAGAGGCGATCAAGCGCGGCGAGCTCGATAACCTTCCCGGAGCGGGCCGCCCGCTCACGCTCGACGACGATGCGCTCGTAGCACCCGAGCTGCGCATGGCGTATCGCATGCTGCGCAACGCAGGATGCGTGCCGGCGGAACTGGAGGAGCGCAAGGAGGCCGCCTCGCTGCGCAAGCTCATCGAGGCGGCGACGGACGAGTACCAGCGCCGGCGTGCGGCGACGCGCCTGGCGCTGCTGGAGATGCGCCTCGAAGCGCGCGGGGCGCGCCTCGCGCACACAGGTTATTACGCGGCGGTGGCCACGCGCCTGCGCGCCGGTTGAGCGCGCAGGCGCACGGCGCTTATTCCATGCCGGGCACCGGCCGGCTGTCCTTGAACAGCAGGAAGCCGCGGATGAGGCGGTAGAACACCCACAGCGTGTCGACGATCCACACCGCGAACGCGATGGGAATGCCGATCAGGATGAGGCCGAGCGTGACGAGGATGAGCCCGCCCAGGATCGCCCACAGCAGCGACCACCAGAACGTGCGGATCAGCCAGCGCAGGTGGCTCGCGACCCACGTGCCGGCCGCGTCCGACCGCTGCACGTACGCCATGATGATCGCGATGAGGCCGAGCAGCCCGAACAACGGCGCGATCAGCGGCAAGCCGTGCGACAGCAGTGCTGCCACCGCCGCCACGCCGAACAGCGCGTAAACCACCAGCGTTCCGGTGACCGGCGGCTGGCGGCCGGCAGGCGTTTCGGGGTTCACGGTGTAATCGGCCATCGTCTGCTCCTCGAAGGAACGGTAGGCGCGCGAGGCGCGCGCGATCCCAACATGCCGCCGACGCAGCCGATTTCAACCGGCGCGCCGGGAAATCAGGCTTTGCGCGGCGGGTATGGCTCACCGTCCTTGTGCGTGTAACGGAATCCGCTCGCGTCCTTCTGCACCGCCAGGTCGTCGTCCGGATACGCCGCGCCGTCGGCTGGATCGCGATCGCCGACCTCCAGATAGCGCGCAGGCCCATGGCTGCGATTGATGAAATGATGGCCGTCGCGCCGGCCGCCCGGGTACCCCGCGCACATGCCGGCAGTGAGCGTCTGCTCGCCGCCGTCCGTGACGAGCACCACTTCGCCTTCGAGCACATAGACGAACTCGTCCTCGAGCGTATGCCAGTGGCGCAATGCCGACTGGCCGCCGGGTCCCAGCGTGACGAGGTTCACGCCGAAACGCGTGAGGCCGCACGCGTCGCCCAGGCGCCGCTTGACGCGCTCACCCATGCGCGAGCGGAACGGTTCGGGATAGCCTGAGCCGCGCACTTCCGCGACGGTGGCGGGATCGACGGCTGGCAGCTTGAGCTCTGGCATGGCGATGGAAGGCGGTTGTGCGGAGGGCCACATGGTGGCGCAGCCGGGCTCGTCCGTGCAACCCGGGCGGCCCGAGCGCAACCGGGCCCGCGCCTATAATGGTCCGGAGCGGCTCACCGGCGTTTCGCCCGCGCCCGCTCTTCCGCCCATTGCCAAGGGGATTCGCCATGACCGCCATACGTGAACGGCTCGTCGACGATTTCGTGTCCGTGCTGTCGGAAGCCGAGGATCTGCTGAAGAAGGCGAGCACCGAGACGGGCGAGCGCGCGCGCGACCTGCGCGCCCAGGTCGAGGCCAAGCTGCTCGCAGCGAAGCTGCGCCTGCAGGAGCTCGAAGGCGAAGCAGTGGATCGCGCGAAGGAAGCGGCACGCTATACCGACGACTACGTGCACGAGAATCCATGGCGCTCCATCGGTGCGGCAGCGCTGCTCGGCTTCGTGGCCGGCCTGCTCATGAACCGCCGCTGATCGCACACGGCCGCACGACCATGGACGCCGAGGACGACGACGTGGAGCCGGGCAGCGTGCCGCCGCTTGCCGAAGCAGCGACGAACGTGGGCGCGCGTGCCATCGGGCTCGTCGGCACGCGCCTCGAGCTCGCCGGTGTCGAGCTCGCCGAAGCGCGCGTGCGCCTCGTGCAGTCGCTCCTTCTGGTGGGCGCCACGCTCGGCTTCGCGCTTCTTACGCTCACCGTCGTGACCTTCGGCATCGTCGCATGGTTCTGGGACGACGGCCGCTTCGTCGCGATCGCGGTGCTTGCCGTGCTCTACGCCGCCGCGGCCGGCGTGCTGTGGCTGCGCTTCCGCACGCTCGGGCGCACGGCGCCCGCGTTGTTCGACGCGACGGTCGCAGCGCTGCGCGCAGACAGCGCGGCGCTGCGCGGCAAGATATCGGAGCTGTCGTCATGACGGCGCACGACCTGGCGGCGCGCCGCGAGCTGCTGAGCGCGCAGTGCGAGCTGGACCGGCTCGAGCTCTCGCTCGCCTGGCACGATCTGCGGCGCTCACTGCATCTGGGCGCGACGGGCGTCGAGCGTGATCGCGGCCATCCATGGCTGGGCCGCCTGCTGGGCTTCGTGCTGCCCGTGCTGGGCGCGACGCGCGCGCGCCGGCTGTCGCGCTATGTGTCGATGGGGCTCCTCGCCTATCGCGTCGTCGCGGGACTGCGCCGGCGCCGCTGAGCGCCCGTAAGCGGCACGCCGAGCCCCTGATTCGTCGCGCGACACCGCGCTCGCTTCGTGCATCTCGCCGCGGTCGCAATGGTGCGCAACGAGGCGGACGTCATCGAAGCGTTCGTGCGTCACCATGCGCGCCGCGTCGATGCGCTGTACGTGGTCGATCACCGCTCCGAGGACGGGACGCGCGACATCCTCGCGGCCCTCGTCGCCGAAGGGCTGCGCATCAGCGTCGCGCACGACGACCAGCCTGCGCAGCGCCAGAGCGAGACCGTCACCGCGCTTGCGCGGCGCGCGTTCGCCGCGGGCGCAACGGTCGTGCTGCCCCTCGACGCCGACGAGTTCGTCAAGTGGCCGCAGCGCGGTGCGTTCGAGCGCTGGCTCGGCGCCCTGCCGGCGGGACTGTGCGCAGCGCTCGACTGGCAGACGTATGTCCCCGACACCTTCGCCGACGCCGGCCACCCGCTCGCGCGCGCACGCCGGCGCCGGGCCACCGAGGCGCACGGCCTGCACAAGGTCGTGCTGACGCGCGCGTTCGCCGACGCGCCCGCCGCGGTCGTGGGGCCAGGTAGCCACACGGTACTGTTCGAAGGACCCGGCCAGGACCTCACGCGGCAGCCGGTGCGGCTCGCCCGCGTGCCGCCCGCGCTCGCCGCACTGGCGCACCTGCCCGTGCGCAGCGCCGTCCAGTTGTGCACGAAGATCGCGCTCGGCTGGCGCGCGCACCGGGCGGCGGCACCGCGCGATGCCACGCTGGCGTATCACTGGCAAGCGTTGTACGAGGAGCTGGCGCGCACCGGTCCGCCGGGGGATACCCGCTTGCATGAGATCGCCGTCAATTACGGCGTGTCGGTCGATGCCCGGCATGCGGCCGGCGTCATCGCGCTCATCGAAGACCCGCTGCCCGCCGACACGCCGATCCGCCATGCCGCGCTCGCACGGCCCATGGCGGTCCGGTTCTGAGCGTCGGCAAATCCGCTCGCCGGCGCGCGCTGCGATCGGGGCAGGCCGGTCGCGGTGATCCAGCGGTTCATCCTCGTCCCACCGTGTTTCGTCCGCGGCCCGGCGCACCTGGCCGGCAAATTGGGCATACTAGGCGCCCCGCGGCCCCTTGGCCGCCCGGTGTCGCGAACGGGTCATCCGTGGCGTGCGCCGGACCACCTGGATACGAGGATCACATGGCCTTGAACAAGACGCGCCTCGGCATCTTTGCCGTGCTCACGCTGGGCGCGCTGTGCGCCGGATGCGCCCTGCCGCCCGAGAAGACGGCCGAGGGAACGCCGGAGAAGCAATACCGCACGGGCAGCAACCTGCCGATGAGCGACCGGCAGGCCAAGGAGGTCAAGACCGTCGATCCCGATACCGTCCTGCCCGGCACATCGAACCGCCGTGGCGGCTCGCCGGGCCTCAGCGGCGGCTGATCGACGCGGCCGACGACGCGGTCAGATCACCGCGCTGCCGCCGCCATCCATCGGCACGATGGCGCCGGTGACATAGCTTGCGCGATCGGACGCAAGGAAGATCGTGACTTCGGCGATTTCCTCGGGAGTGCCCAGGCGCCGCAACGGAATGCGCGCCTGCTGGGCCGCGAGCAGCGCGTCGGCCGGCGTGCCGCTCATGCGCGCTTCGGCGGCAAGGCCTTCCTGCACGCGGCCGGTCAGCGTGCCGCCCGGGTTGATGCCGTTGATCCGCACGCCCTTGGGTCCATACGCTGCGGCCAATCCGGCAGTGACCAGCATGAGCGCGGCGTTGGCCGCGCCACCGGGCAAGTGCACGGGATTGCCGACCTTGCCCCCCATGCCGATGATGTTCACGATGGCGCCGCGCCCGCGCGCCCCCATGCGGCGCACGACGACGTCGAGCGGGTGCACGTAGCTGAAGAACTTCGCGTCCATGGCGGCGTGCCACGCGCTTGCATCGAGCTCGTCGGGCGGATAACGTCGCGCGGCGCCAGCCGAATTCACCAGCACGTCGAGCGGACCGAGCGCGGCTTCGGCCTGGTCCACGGCGCGCGCCGCATCCTCGCGGCGCGTGAGGTCTGCTTCGATCGCAACCGCCACGGTGCCGCCGTGGCGCAATTGCGCGAGCGCAGCATCGAGATTGGCGCGGCTGCGCGACACGATCGCGACCCGGGCGCCTTCGCGCAGGAACGCAGCGGCGCAGGCCAGGCCGATGCCCTTGCTCGCCCCCGTGACCAGCACTGTCTTGCCCGCAAGACCAAGATCCATCGCATCCTCACCGTGTAAGCGCTGATCGTATCAAGGTGCCAGGCGGTCGCGCAGGAACGCGCGCACGCGCACGTTCGCCACCGCGCGCGCCTGCGGATTGGGCCCGACCGTGACGCCGCTGCCCGGATGCACGCCGTTCGGCACGTCATCCCGATGCATGACCCTGCCCGTCGGTGAATCGAAGGCGTGATAGCTCCCGGGATAGGTCTGGACGTCGAAGTCGGCGCCGCGCGCTGCAACGGCGCGGCCGAGCTCGACGCAGGGCTGCGCGGGCGTCCAGTCGTCGAGCTCGCCGACGTGGATGCGCGTCGGCACCACGGGCTCCCAGCGCTCGCCGGCTCGCAGCGGGCCCCTGCAGCCCGGATAGAAGGCGACGGCGGCGCGAAACGTCGGCGCGCCGGGCGTCGCGGCGAACGCCATGACGTCCGGATCGCGTGCGTTGATCGCGTACAGCACCGTGCTGCCGCCATGCGACCAGCCGACGAGCGCGATGCGCTGTGCGGCGATGTCGCTGCGATGCGCGAGATAGGCGAGCGCGCCGAGCGCGTCCAGGCGGCGGCGCACGGACGTGACGGTGCGATCGCCGATCCTGATGGTGCACACCTCGCGCACGCCGCGGGGACCGAAGCTGTCGGGGAAGAGCACGGCGAAGCCGTCGGAGAGGTAGCGATCGGCGCGCAGCGCGAGGCGCTCCGCGAGCTCCTGCTCATGGCCTCGACGCATCGAATGCAAGCCGCCGCAGCCGTGCAGCGCGATGACGGCCGGATAGCCGCCCGGCGGCGCCGGGGTGCGCGGCAGCAGGACAAAGCCCTTGAGCGCGACGTTGCGGCCCGCCGCGTCCCGATCGATCGACGGAAATGTCACGGTCTCGACGTTGCGCGCGGCCGGCACCGCGGCGAGCGCCGGGGCCGCGAGCGTCGTCACCGCGAGCGCGACGCAGCACAGTGCGCGCCGGCTCACCAGTTGCGCGGCCACGCGTGCTGGCGCACGGCGTAGTCGAGGGCAATCGCCGCGAAAACGGTCATGCCGAGCCAGTGGTTGTGCAGGAACGCACGAAAGCACGCTTCGCGCGTGCGGTGGCGGATGAGCCAAACGTGATACGCAGCGATGCCGCCCGCCACGACCAGGCCCGCGAAATAGATCTGCCCAAGCTGCAGCCAGTAGCCGATGCCGGCCATGCCTGCGACGTAGAGCGCGTAGCACGCGGCGATCACGGCGACGTCCCAGCGTCCGAAGGCGATCGCGGAGGTGCGGATGCCGATGCGCAGGTCGTCGTCACGATCCACCATGGCGTACTCGGTGTCGTACGCCATCACCCAGAAGCCGTTCACGACCAGCAGCAGCCAGGCGATCAGCGGCACGCCTTTGTAGACGGCGGCGTACGCCATCGGGATGCCGAACGAGAATGCGACGCCGAGGAGCGCCTGCGGCACCGCGAAGAACCGCTTGAAGAACGGATACGCGATCGCGATGGCGAGCGCCGGAATGGACCACAGCACCGTTGCGCGATTGGTCGACAGCACGAGCACGAACGCGATCAGGCTGAGCGCGGCTGCGACGGCGAGCGCTTCCCACGGCGCGATCACTCCGGCGGCGAGCGGACGATCCGCGGTGCGCTTGACGTGCGCGTCGACGTCGCGGTCGGCCCAGTCGTTGAATGCGCAGCCCGCGGAGCGCATCAGCAGCGTTCCCATCGTGAAGACCACGACGAGCGCGAACGGCGCATAGCCGAAGCTGGCGAGCCACAGGGCCGACAGGGTGGGCCACAGCAGGAGCAGCGTGCCGATCGGCTTGTCGAGCCGCAGCAGCCGCTCGTAAGCGTCGATGCGCGCACGCAGCGTAAGCCGCGGCGGCGGCGCCTTGGCGGATGCAGGCGAAGGCGTCATGCGAGCGGCAGCGCGAGCTGCTTCTTCGGCTCGCGTGGCGCGATCTGCGCGAGCAACGCCTGCGGCACCGGATAGCGCAGGTGGACGCGCAGCTCGCGCTTGAGGCGCGTGTTCGACAGGCGGCGCGACTCGCTCATGAACGAGAGCAGCTGCGGCGCCATGCGATGCTCCGCTTCCTCCCACGAGATGCGCGGCGGCCGCGCGAGCCGGAACGCGTCGGCGACCGCGTCGAACCACGCACCCATCTTGAGCTCGGCGTCGTCGGTGGCGTTGTACGCACGATTGGCGGTGCCGCGGAACAGCGCGGCGACCACGGCACGTGCCAGGTCGTCCGCGTGAATGTGATTGGTGTACACGTCGTCGTCGGCGCGCAGCACCGGCGTGCCCTGGCGGATGCGCTCGAGCGGCAGGCGGCCTTCGGCGTAGATGCCCGGGACGCGCAGGATCGTCAGGCGCACGTGGTTGGCCTTCGCGAACGTGCGCAGCGCCGATTCGGCCGCCACGCGCCGGCGCGCACGCGGGGTCTGCGCGCGGCGCGGACGCGTTTCCGCGACGCGCGCGCCGGCGCAGTCGCCGTACACGCCCGAGGTGGAAACGTACACGAAGCGCTGCGGTATACTTTGCGCCTGCGCAAGCGCTGCGATGAGATGCGCCGTGCGCGGGTCGTCCCGGCCTTCGGAGGGCGGCGGCGCGAAGTGCAGCACGGCGAACGGCGCGGTGCGCAGGCGAGCCAGCGTCTTTGGGCGATCCAGATCCGCCACCAGCGGCACGATGCCGTGGGCTCGCAAGCGGGGAATGTCGTCGGCGCGGCGCGTCACGCCGTAGAGCCGCACGCGGTGGCGCAGGAGCGCCGCGGTGCGCAGCGCGATGTCCCCGCAGCCGATCAACAGTACCCTGAGCACCCGATCGATCCGATCCCGCAAGAAGGGACGGGCCTCCTGCTTGGCGTCGACCCGCGGGCGGCGCCCAACCGGACTCCCATGCAGATCATTATAAAGCCGAGCGACCATTCGTTCGACTGCGCGGCCGACGAGACGGTGCTGCAGGCCGCCATGCGCGCCGACCTCATGATTCCCTACGGCTGCCGCAACGGCGCCTGCGGCACGTGCAAGGGCCGCATCCTGGGCGGCGAGGTCGACTACGGCCCGCACCAGGCGTCCACGCTGACCGACGTCGAGAAAAAGGCTGGGCTCGCGCTGTTCTGCTGCGCGCGGCCGCTCGCCGACCTCACGATCGAGGTGCGCGAAGTGCGCCGCGCCGGCGACATCCAGATCAAGCGGCTGCCGTGCCGGCTCGAGTCGATCGTCAAAGCGGCGCCTGACGTGGCAATCGTCAAGATCAAGCTGCCGACCACCGAGCGCCTGCAGTTCCTCGCCGGCCAGTACATCGACTTCCTGCTGAAGGACGGCAAGCGCCGCAGCTTCTCGCTCGCCACGCCGCCGCATGCCGACGAGCTGCTCGAGCTGCACATCCGCCACGTGCCGAACGGCCACTTCACCGACCAGCTGTTCAACACGTACAAAGGCCGCGAGATCCTGCGCATGGAAGGACCGCTCGGTGCGTTTTACCTGCGCGAGGAATCGGACAAGCCGATCATCTTCGTGGCCGGCGGCACGGGCTTCGCACCCATCAAGGCCATCATCGAGCACGCGCTCTACAGCAAGGTCGACCGTCCGATGGTGCTGTACTGGGGCGCGCGTGCCAAGCAGGACCTCTACCTGCCCGACCTCCCGGGCCAGTGGCAAACGCAGGCGCGGCAGGAACGCCGCGACTTCACGTACATCCCCGTGCTGTCCGATCCCGCGCCCGACGACGCCTGGCCGGGGCGGACGGGCTTCGTGCACCAGGCCGTGCTCGCGGATTTTCGCGACCTCTCCGGCTACCAGGTGTATGCGTGCGGCGGGCCCGCGATGATCGACGCGGCGCGGCGCGACTTCGTCGGCTTGCGCGGGCTGCCGGCCGAAGAGTTCTACGCCGACAGCTTCACCTATGCGGCCCAAGCGGAAGCGCGCGTGCCATGACGTCCGGCTTCGATGCGCGCCTGCGCGTGCAGCGCTTCGACAACGCGGCCGCGTATGCGTCCGACCTGTTCTTCGAGAGCTTCGCGATCGATTTTCCCGTGCCGCGCGACAACTGTGGCCTGTCGATCCCGACGCCGCCGGAGAACTGGCATCAATACGTCGCGTTCTATGCCTGGCCGGACGGCCGCGAGGAAGCGGTCGGCTTCTGCAACTGGATCCGCCATGACAACGTCTATCTCGAAGGCGGGATGTGCGTGCGGCGCACCTTCTACCGGCGCCTGCCGCGGGCAGAATGGGCACGCTGCCGCGCACGCGGCGGCGTTGCGCAGATCATGATGGAAACGGCGGCCACCGAACTGAACGACTGCCCGGCGTGGTTCGGCTATTGCGGCGATCGCAAGGCTTCCATCGTGGATGCGCGCGTGGGCTTCGAGCCGACGCCGTATCGCTACCTCATCGTCAAGTGGTTCCGGCAGCTGCCGCCAGCGGAGCGCACCCGCCTCATCGACGCGGTCGCGGGCATCGGCCCGTTCTAGCGGCCGTGCCCCGCGCCGAGCAGGATCGCGGCGAGCGCCTCGGGCGTGCGCCAGTCGTGGCCGCAGACATGGCGCGGGATGCGAAAGCGGTTGTCCCCGACATCCACCGGCCGCGGCTCGACCGTGAACGCCGCTTCGATGCCGTGCCCGGCGCAGGTCGGAAAGTAGCGCTCCGCCAGGTACGCGTTGGCATGGCCGAACGGATACGCGAAGTACGGTGAAGCGCGGCCGCGCGTGCGCGCCATGATGTAGCGCTGGGCCTGCGCGATCTGCGCATCGGCGTCCGCTTGCGTGCGCACGCGCGTGAAATCCGCGCGCGCCTGCTCGGAATGCGCGACCTCGGGCAGCGCAGGATGCAGGTGATCCCAGCTGTGATTGGCGATGCTGATGAATCCGGTGTCGATCGCGTCGTCCCACCAGGCGTCGGTCATGGAGCCCGCGTCGAGGAACGTGTAGTCGGGATCGTACGACGATTCCATGACCTGCCGGGCGCCCGGTGAGGCGATGACGAAGCTCGTCGCGCACAGCGCGGGCTGCGCACGTCCCTCCGCGCTATGCGCAAATTCACGCATCACCGCCAGAAATCCCGGCTGCGCGCCGAAGGCGGGATGCTCGAACGGTCGCACGTCGTACGCCGGGCCGTCGTCGAAGGTGAGCGCCACGCACAGCGCATCGTGCGCAGGATCGCTGTCCGGGTGGCGTCGGTCGAGTGCGCCGACGATGCTGCTCAGCGACACGATGCGCCCGCCACACTCCGTGACGAGCGCCAGGTCGCGGCGCAGCGCGACGTGGTCGTTGCGCGCATAGTCGTCGCCCACCACGTGGTGCGCGTGATACGTCAGCACCACATGGGGCGGCGCCGTGCGGCGCTGGCTAGGGGTCGACATGCACCACGAGCTGGCGCGTCGCAGGATCGTAGCGCAACGCGACGTTCTTGCGGATGCGGATGAGGTCGATGCTGCCGATCTGGTCGTCCGGGATGTCGGACAGGTCGATGGCGACCGGACGATCGGTCGTGCTGACGAGCGCGCTGCGGTCGAACACGAGGCCGCGCTCGAAACCGGTGCCTGGCTGCGCGGTGATCCAGTACGCGATGCTGTTGACGTTCATCGGCTGCCCAGGATCGATGCCGCCGTCCATCCGGTTCTTGAACACCGCGTTGTTCGCGATCTTCGGGAACACGTTGGTCGGCTCTTCGTTGGCCACCGTGTTCTCCACCCCCACCAGCACGGAGCGCGAGCCGGGAAGCGCGATCGCTTCGGTGGCCGCGCCGAACGCCCACTGGTGAATTCCCGGCCCGTTCTTGGCGACGAGCTGCGCCGCCACGGTGAAGTCCTGCAGCGGCTGGACCGATCCGCCCGTCCGCGTCACCTCCGTGAAGAACGAGAAGGCGTTGCCCGGCAGGATGGGGCTCCACGTCGTGATGAACGAATGGGGATTGTCCTGGGGCAGCGGCGGTGCCGCGACAGCCGGGCCCGCGGCGAGCGCCGCGAGCAATGAAACCTGCAAAGCCTTCATGATGTCGTTTCCGTCGGGGTTTCCGAACCGTCGCGGTCCAGCGCTTCGAGCGTCAGGCGCAGCGCCGCGGCGAGGTGTGCGTTCGCCTGGTCGCCGCGGCCCATGCTGCCGAAGAGCTCGCCCAGCGCCACGTGGGTGCGCCAGTGCGGCTGCAGCGCGAGGCTCGCTTCGAGATACGTCTGCGCCTTGCCCCACAGCTTCTGCTGCTCGCACAGCCGGCCCAGCGCTGCGAGCAGCGCGGCGTCGTCGCTGTGCGCCGGCAGCCACCGCTCCGCCGTCTCGAGCTGGCGGGTCGGGTCGGGCGTGCGGCACTCGGCGTACCACTGCACGAGCCGCGCGTCCCACCGCCGCTCGAGCGCGCGCTCCAGGATGTCGGCCGCCTCGCGATCGGCGCCCTGGGCCAGGAAGGCGCGCGCGCCCGCCTCGGCCACGGCGGGCTCGCGGCGCTCGGCGTCGCTCAGCCGGTTCCAGTAGGCGCGAAGACCGCTCGCGTCGTTGGCGAGCGCCGCGAGGGCGTCGGCATGCGCCCGCGCACGCAACAGCGCACCCTGCTCGGCGTCGTACACCTGGCGCTTGACGAGCTGGTCGACGAGCACGGGAATCTCGGCATGCCGGCCTGCCGCCGTGAGCGCACGCAGCCGAAGGCGCAGCGCCGCCGTGTGCAAACCCGCCTCGCCCTTGAGCTCCGCGAGCCGCGTCAGCGCTTCGCTGGCCTGGCCGCGCTCCAGTGCGATTTCAGCTGCGAGCATGAGCCGGGGCACGGCAAGGCTGGTCGCCTGGGCGTCGGAACGGGCGATGAACTCCACAGCCGCGTCGTAGTCGCGCATGTCGAGCGCGGCGCGGGCGGCGACCAATGCAGCGACCGGTGACGACTGCGGGATCTCGAGCGCCTCGCCGGCGTATTGGCGCGCCTTGCCGCCACGGCCTTCGATCATCGCCACGACGGCCGCTTCGAAGCGCGAGCGCGCGCGCGCCTGCTGTTGCAGCCGGCGATGCTCGCGCACCTCGCGCGGCAGGCGTGCCAGGCGCGTGGCCAGCCGCAACAGCGCATGCACCACGAGGAACGCAAGCAGGAGCAGGATGAGGAATGCGTTGAGCGTCAGCTCGACGCGATAGGGCGGCGCCACGAAGAGCGCGTAGCCCGCGTTGACCTTGAACAGCAGCGCGATGGCGATCGCCGCGGCCGCGAGCAGCAGGAAAGCGACGAGCGCGCGCACGCCGTTACTTCGCGCGTGTCGCGGGCGCCGGGGCGGCCGGCACGAGCGCGCGATCGCCGCGCTCGCCCGCCGCACGCAGCGTGCGCACGGCTTCGAGGCTGCGCGCAAGGTCCGGGATGTCGGCCGCCATCGGCGTGGCGCCGAGCTGCGCAAGGGTCGAGGCGAGGGTCTGCACGCCTTGCGTGCGCGTGTCGAAGTAGCGCTCGACCCACTGGCGGGCAGCCGTCATGTCGGCGCGGAACGCACGCTCGTCGCGCGAAAGCAGCGCAAGCCGCGCGGCGAGCACGCGCAGCCGCAGGTTTTCGCGCAGGAAGTAGGTCTCCTGCGGGGTCAGCAGCGGCGCGGCCGGGCGGTCGGACACCTCGATGCGCACGATGCCGCGCAGGTCGGCCCACACGTTGCGCAGGAACGTCATCCAGCGCGGGTCGTCCGGGCGTGCGCCTTCCCGCGGCGGCGGCGGCAGGCGCTCGTCGCGCGCGAGCGGCAGGTCATCGACGGCGGCCAGCGCCTGGTCGAGACGCAGCGAGATACCGGCGACGTCGACGTAGGGCACGGCTTTCAGCCGATCCATGTCGCGCGCGAGCTCACGGCGCAGGGGCGTGAATTGCGGACGGTCCAGGCGCGCGAGCTTGCCGTCGGCCAGCTGCAATGCGGCCAGCGCGGCCTGCACGTTGCCCGCGAGCGTGAGCTGCTGCGATGCGAGCGACAGGATCTGCTCGACCTCGGTGAGCGCAATCGCCTCGCGCGAAGGCGCCAGCTCGCGGTAGAGCGCATCGAGCGCCGCCTGCTGCGATTGCGACTCGGCCAGCCGCGCTTCGAGCAGCGTGAGCTTCGCCTGGATTTCGCGCTGCACGTTGCCCAGGTCCGATTCGCGCGCACGTGCCTGCGCATCGGCCGCGTCGGCGGCGGTCAGCCGCTCGGCCACCTCCGTGCGCAGCCCGACGACGTCGCGATGCAGGTCGAACCAGGCGTAGAACGCGGCCGCGGCCACCGCGACGAGACCGAGGACCGCGGAGCGAGCCAGCACGCGCGCGCTTCGTGCGGCCACCCGCGCCGCCTGCGCCGCGTCCGGCGGAGCTGATGCATCGCCGCGGTCGGATTCGAGGGGCGCAGACATGGGAACGCGCCGATTCTAGCAGCCGGCTGCGCGCCGCAAGGCCGCCCGCTGGCTCCGGCAGGACCAGCGGCATACAATGCCCGGCCACTCCGCGGCTCAAGCGCCCGCATCCCGGCCGCCGGCTGCTCGCCCCACCAACGCCACTACGACGCCTTGAACGGGCTTTCCCTGCTCGCGCTGATCGCGGTCGCCGTCGCGATCGTCGCCGCGTATCGCATCGGCCGCAGCCATGGCAGGCGCGACGGGCCCTTGTCGACGTTGCTGGGCGCCGGCGCCGACGTGCGCACGCCGGACATGGCCCCGACTGGCGCTGCGGCGGTCCTCCCGTCACTCGTCGCCTCAGCTCCGCCGGCCGCTGCTGCGGCGGCGCTGCCGTCCTCGCAGGTCGCTGCGCACGGAGACGCCATCGGTGCCGAGAAGGCGCGCCTCATGGTCGCGTACGAGGCCGAAGCAGCGCGCCTGCGCGCCGATGTGACCGCGGGACTTGCGCGCGAGCTGCAGCTGCGCGCATTCGCCGACGACCGGCGCCGACTGTTCCGCGACCTTGCAAGTGCACGCGGCGACCTCGCCCGTTATCGGCAGATCGTGGTCGACATCGAGAACGACGCGCCGCCGCCGATCCTCGGCGAGCGCGGCGCGCCGGATGATCTCAAGCTGATCGTCGGCGTCGGCCCGGTGCTCGAGCGCATGCTCCAGCAGCTGGGTATCGCGACCTATCGCCAGATCGCGCGCTGGACCGAGCATGACATCGACGACATGGATGCGCGCCTGCCGGAGTTCCCCGGTCGCATCCGGCGCGACGCGTGGGTGACGCAGGCGCGCGCGCTGCACCAGAGCAAGTACGGCGAGCGGCCGTAAAGGACACGTGCCGCATCCGCTCGCCCGCGCCGTGATTCCGATCGCCATCCTGGCGCTCGTCTGGGGTTGCAACTGGCCGGTGCTCAAGATCGGCGTCACCGAGCTCGCGCCGCTCACCTTCAGAGCGCTGACGCTGCCGGGCATGGCGCTCGGGCTCCTCCTGATGGCGCATCTCGCCGGGGACAGCATCCGCATTCCGCGCGCCTGGTGGGGTCGTGTCGCATGGCTCGCGGCGTTCAACATCGCCGGCTGGAACGGGTTCGTGCTGTTCGGCGTGCAGCAGATGCCCGCCGGTCGCAGCGCGATCCTCGCGTACACCATGCCGATCTGGGCGACGCTCATCGGCAGCTTCGTGCTGCGCGAGCCACTGTCGCGACGCAAATTGTTCGGGCTGCTGCTCGGCACCGCGGGCATGATGCTGCTGATCGGCGACGAGATCCGCTCGATTCGCCAGGCGCCGTTCGGCGCGGTCATGATCGTGGCGGCTGCCATCATCTGGGGCATCGGCACGGTCCTGCTGCGCAAGTGGCAGCCCACCGTGCCGCAGAACACGCTCGCCGGCTGGATGACCCTGGCCGGCTGGCTGCCGCTGGTGGCCGCCGCGCCGTTGTTCGATCATCAGCCGCTCATGACGACGCTGGGATCGCTGTCGGCGCGCGGGTGGTTCGCGGTCGTCTACAACGTCGCGCTGGCGGGGACGATCGCGCACTGGGCATGGTTCACGCTGGCGCGCACGCTGCCGGTCGCCGTCTCGTCGCTTTCCACTCTGGCAGTCCCCGTCGTGGGCGTCTTCGCCGGCATGGTGGTGCTGAACGAGCGGCCCGGTGTGCCGGAATGGATGGCACTCGGTCTCGTCGTGCTGGCTCTGTTCATCGTGCTGTACCAACCAGCGGCACGCACGCCGGCGGTGGCTGCGCCGCTCGCGCCGGACGATTGAACCGGGTCGTCATTCCCGCGCAGGCGGGAATCCAGTGTCGTGCGAACGTCTCCGGGTCCCCGCCTTCGCGGGGACGACGGATGCACGTTTCGTCACCCGAGCTCGGGAATGAGCGTGAGCGTCTTGTGCTGCCCGAACCACGCGTCGAGGTTCGCCTTGCACAGGTCGCCCATCGCCTGGCGCGTCTCGCGCGTGGCGCTGCCGACGTGCGGGAGCAGCACGACGTTGTCCATCGCAAGGAGCGGTGCCGGAATGTGCGGCTCGTCGGCGAACACGTCGAGCCCCGCGCCCCTGATCGTGCCTTTGGCCAAGGCGTCCACGAGCGCGCCTTCGTCGACGATCGAGCCGCGCGCGATGTTGATGAGCGTTCCCTTGGCGCCCAGCGCCGCGAGCACGTTGGCGTCGACCAGGTGACGGGTCACCGGTCCGCCCGGGCATGCGACGATGAGGAAATCCGCCTGCTCCGCCAGCGTGGACAGATGCGGGACGTACGCGTACGGCACGTCCTGGCGCGTACGCCCGGTGTACGAAACCTCCATGCCCATGGCGCTCACGCGCACGGCGATGGCGCGCCCGATGCGGCCCAGACCGAGGATTCCGACGCGCTTGCCCGCAAGCTTGGTGGTGAGCTCGGGGCCGCGCTTTTCCCATTCGCCCGCATGGACGAAGCGATTGAGCCGCACGAACCCGCGGCCGGTCATCATGATGAGGCCGACCGCGACGTCGGCCACGTCGTCGGTGAGCACGTCGGGCGTGTTGGTGACCTTGAGCCCGCGGCCGCGGCAGTATTCGACCGGAACGCCGTCGTAGCCAACCCCGAAGACGGAGATGATCTCCAGATGCGGCAAGGCGTCGAGCAGCGCGGTCGGCGTGACGGTGCCGCCGCCTTGCACGAGACCGCGGACGCGCTTGCCGATGCCGGCCAGCAATCCGGCCTTGTCCTGCGCCGCGGCGTAGTCGTGCGTGCGGTAGTCCGCCTTCAGGGGATCGTAGAGAAACGGTGGCAGAGGCGCGGTGACGAGCAGGTCGACGTCGTTCATGATGTCCTGGCGGTGGCCGGATGACCCGAGAACCATTCTAGCAATGCGCTCAGGAGGCCGCCGTCGCCCGCTTCGGCGAGATGGGCGTCCAGACCCGCGGCCTGCGCCTCTGCCACGATGCGCGCGTGCTGTGCGAACGTCGGCATGCGTGTCAGTGCAGCGACGGCGCTCGCCGGCAGTGCGGCGAGCAGGTTGCGCAAGCCTTCGGCCGACGTGAGCGTCAACGCGCGCGCCTCGCCGCGCGCGATGAGCTGCGCGAGACCCTCCGCACCCGTCGACGGGGCTGCACGCCGGTAACACGACACGTACTCGACCTGCGCCCCGCGGGCACGCAGCGTGTCACCGAGCAGGGCACGCCCGTCCTCACCGCGAAAGATCACGATGCGCTTGCCGGCCACCTCGCACAGCGCCGGTAGCGCAAGCAATCCTTCGCTGTCGAAGCTCGTGCGCGGGATCGTGGCGGCCGGAAGACCGACGGCCTCGAGGGCCTCGGCGGTGCCCACGCCCGGCGCGAAAATGGGCAGCCCTTCCGGCCAGCGCGCACCACCGGGCGCCCCATACTCCACCGCATTGGCGGAGACGAAGATCGCCATGTCGAAGCGCTGCAGCCGTTCGTGCACCGCGGCGAGGGCTGCAGGATCGGCCGGCGGCAGGATGACGATCGCGGGCCAGACGATGGGCCGCGCGCCCAACGCAGCCAGGCGCGCCGCGAAGCGCTCCGCCTGGCGCGGCGGACGCGTGACGATGACACCGACGCCGTGGAGCGGACCTGCCTGTCCGGCGGCATCCGGCGTCAACGCACAGGCTCGCCGGTGAGCCGTGCAGCACCCCGCTCCAGCAGGTCGTCGGCGAGCGCCGATCCCAGCGCCGCGGCATCGTCGACGTCGACGATCTCGCCTTCCAGCTCGCCACGCAGGACGTCGCGTCCATCGCGGCTCGCGACCAGGCCGCGCAGCCACAGGCGACCCTCCTCCCATTCGGCGTACGCGGCGAGCGGAGTCTGGCAGCTGCCTGACAAGGCGCGCGAAAACGCGCGCTCCGCGGTCACGGCGAGCGTGGTGCCCTGGTCGGCAAGCGGCGCGACGAGCGCCATGACATCGGCTCGATCGGCGCGGCATTCGAGCGCCAGCGCGCCCTGGCCCGGCGCCGGGAGGCTTTCGTCCGCATCGAGCAGGGCGCGGATGCGCGTGGCCATGCCGAGGCGCTTCAACCCCGCCGCAGCGAGCACGATGGCATCGTAGCGGCCTTCGTCGAGCTTGCGCAGGCGCGTGTTGACATTGCCGCGCAGCGGCTCGATCACCAGCGTGGGATAACGCTCGCGCAATTGCGCTTCGCGTCGCAGGCTCGACGTGCCGACGACCGCACGCTCGGGCAATTCCGACAACGCCGCGTAGCGCTGGGACACGAGCGCGTCGCGCGGATCTTCACGCGCGCAGATCGCCGCCAGGACGAAGCCGTCCGTCACGTCCATCGGCACGTCCTTGAGCGAGTGCACCGCGAGCTCGGCGCGGCCGTCGTTCATCGCGATCTCGAGCTCCTTGATGAACAGCCCCTTGCCGCCGATGGCTGCCAGCGGCCGGTCGAGCACGCGATCGCCCTGCGTCGTCACCCCCAGGAGCTCGACGGTCAGATGCCGATGCAGCGCCGTGAGCCGCGTGCGGATATGCTCGGCCTGCCACAGCGCGAGCGCCGATTCTCGCGTGGCGATGGTGAGGCGGCGCGGGCCTTGGACCGGGTTCATCGCGATGGGCGCAGGGGTGCTGCGCGGCTGATTCTAGCAGCCGCGCGTTTCAGCTGCGGCGGCGAAACCAGGCCGCGATGGACAACCTCGTCCGCGTCGCCGGCAGCACTTCGTGGAGCGTTCGATCCGCGCGAAACGCGACCAGCGTGCCGCCGCGGGGCAGGACATCCAGCGCGACCGGCTCGACATGCAAGCGGAGCATGCCGCCCTCGTGCGGCTGCCAGCCGTCGTTGAGATACAGCACGCAGGAGACGACGCGCGCGTCGTCGTCGCGAAAGCGGTCGCGATGCGGCGCGTAATGCGCACCGGCCGGATAGAGCGCGTAGTGCGCCTCGACCTCGAACAGGCCAAGCATCAGACGCTCGTTGAGTGCGCGCCGCAGGCCTTCGAGCGCGTCGAGGAGCGCGTGCTCCGCAGCGCTCGCCTCGCTTTCATCCAGCCAATGGATGCGATCGCCCCGCACGGCGGGATCGCGCATCCAGCTTCGGCCCCGGCCGACGCCCGCCGCGTGAAGCGCGTCCGCCGCGTCGAGCGCCAGCGCACGCCGGCGCAGCGCGGCGGTCAGCGCGCCATCGATGAAATGGGGCACGACGCCATGACCGGCCGTGTCGATCGCGCGAGCGATCGATGCGCAGGGTGCATCGAGGTCGAAGGCGGGCGTCATGCGGGGCGATCGAAACGGGCGCGCAACGCGCACGCGGCGACCCGCTATCATAGGGCCCTTCCCTGCAGCGGCGCTTCGCGCGGTCCATCATGCATGTCGTCATCACCGGCGGTGCCGGTTTCCTCGGCCGCCGCCTCGCCGCTGCGCTCCTCGCGCGTCCCATGCTCACCGACGCCCGCGGCGCGGCGCGTCCCATCGCGGGCATCACCCTGCTGGACGTTGCAGCACCCGCGAACCTGCCGGTCGACCAGCGGCTGCGTGTGGTCGTGGGCGACCTGGCCGATGCGCGCGTGATCGCCGACGCCGTTCCGCCGGACACCGACAGCCTGTTCCACCTCGCCGCGGTGGTGAGCGGCGAAGCCGAAGCCGATTTCGACCTCGGCATGCGGGTCAACGTCGATGCGACGCGGCTTCTCCTCGAGCGCTGCCGCACGCTCGACGCGCCACCCAAGGTCCTGTTCGCGAGCTCGCTCGCCGTGTTCGGCGGCGCACTGCCCGACCCCGTGCCCGACGACGCGCCGCTCAAGCCGCAGTCGTCGTACGGGACGCAAAAGGCGATCGGCGAGCTGCTGGTCCACGACATGTCGCGCAAAGGCTTCATCGACGGGCGCAGCCTGCGGCTGCCCACCGTGACGGTGCGTCCGGGCAAGCCGAACAAGGCGGCGTCGTCGTTCGCGAGCGGCATCATTCGCGAGCCGCTCGCGGGCGTCGACGCCGTGTGCCCCGTCGCGCCGGCCACGCGCATGTGGGTCATTTCGCCGCGTACGGTGATCGACAACCTGATCGTCGGCCACGAGGCGCCCGCCAGCGCGTTCGGCGATTGGCGCTCGGTGAACGTGCCCGGACTGTGCGTGGGTGTCGGCGAGATGGTGGACGCGCTGCGCGCCGTCGCAGGCGATGAGGCCGCCGCGCGCGTCCGCTGGAACTACGACCCGGTGATCGATCGCATCGTCGCGACGTGGCCACCGCGCTTCGCGACCGCGCGCGGCCAGGCGCTCGGCATGCGCGCCGACAGCGACTTCGAGGGCATCGTGCGCGCCCACATGCAGGACCAGGCGCGGCCACGCGCCTGACCGGCGCGCTCGCGCTAGCGGTCCTTCGCGGCCTCGCCGCGCGCCGCCACCCACGGGTCGACCAGCGAGTCGACCAGCCGGTGCAGCTCCTGGCGCACCACTTCTTCGGGACATTCGAGCAGCAAGGCATCCTCGAACGCGTCCTGCGCCATCTGCCGCAGCTCGGCGAGGTTCTCGTTCAGCACCTTGATCTTCTCGACGCACGAGATGACCGTGCCATCGGCGCGGCGCCAGACGGCAGGCGGATCCAACGACGGCGTGGCAGGCGGCTTCATGGAAATCGCAGGCGATGGCCAGGCCCTAGATGACCGCTTCCGCGCCCTGCGGTTCCGTCTCGTCGAGCGCTTCGAGCAGCAGCGCAGGGTCGCCATGCGCCAGGCGGCGCGCGTCGGACAGAACCTGGCGAAACCGTCGTCCGCCCGGCTGGCCGTGGTACAGGCCGAGCACGTGGCGCGTGATGGCGCGCAGTGGCGTGCCGGCGGCGCATTGCCGCTCGGCGTAGCGGGCGAGCGCGCGCACGATGTCGGCACGCGAAGGTGCGCGGTGCGCGTCGCCGAACAGCCGCCAGTCCGCCTGCGCGAGCAGATAAGGGTCGTGATACGCCGCGCGTCCGAGCATGACGCCACCAAGACCGGGCAGCTCGCGCTCGATCGCGTCCCACGCGGTGAGGCCGCCGTTGAGCACGATGGTCAGCGCCGGAAAATCGCGCGCAAGCTCGCGCACGACGCCGTAGCGCAACGGCGGGATCTCGCGGTTCTCCTTCGGCGAAAGGCCCTTCAGCACGGCATTGCGCGCATGCACGATGAACGTGCCGCACCCCGCATCGGCAACGATCCCCACGAAGTCCCGCACGAAGGCGTAATCGTCGCGCGCATCGAGGCCGATGCGATGCTTGACGGTCACCGGCACGTCAACCGCGTCGCACATCGCGCGCACGCACTGCGCGACGAGGATGGGATCGGCCATGAGGCACGCGCCGAAGCTGCCGGTCTGGACGCGCTCGGACGGACAGCCGCAGTTCAGGTTGATCTCGTCGTAGCCGAAGGCCGCGCCGAGGCGCGCGGCATGCGCGAGCTCGCGTGGGTCGCTGCCGCCGAGCTGCAGCGCGAGCGGATGCTCCGCCGGATCGAAGTCGAGATGATGCGGCACGTCGCCGTGCGCGAGCGCCGGCGCCGTGATCATCTCCGTGTAAAGCCGCGCATGGCGCGTGATCAGACGCAGCAAGTACCGGCAGTGCCGGTCGGTCCAGTCCATCATGGGCGCGATGCACAGGCGGTGCGATGAGGTGGGCATGCGCCGGCGCTGCGATGACGTTCGTGCGCTTCAGACGGGCGCGAAGCCGGGTCCGAAGCGGTCGAGCTTGAGCTTGCGCATGAGTGCCACGAAGCGCGGCTCGTCGCGCAGGCTCGCCAGTCGCTGGTCGTCCTTCAGGAACGTCAGGCGGGTATCGCGGGTGACGAATGCCCGATCCAGGGCGTCCAGCGCAGGTTCGATCTCGCCCAAGGCTGCATGGACCGCTGCCAGTGACGTGGGCGGCACATAGCGCGTCTGCTCGAGCGCGCGCAACTGATCGAGGATCGCGCGCGCCTCGTCGGCATGACCCAGGCGCGCGAGGCAGATACCCAGCAGGGCGAGGGGCCGCGAAGTGCCGTCCGCCAATGCCACCGCACGGCGCATCTGCGCAATGGCATCGTCCGCTTGTCCGTCGGCCAGCGACAGCGAGCCCTGGGTGCAGTGCGCGAGCCAGAACCGCGGCGCGATGTCGAGCGCGCGTTGCAGCCGCGCACGCGCCTCTGCGCGGCGACCTGCTTCGAGCAGGTAGGCGGCCTCGAGCGTGTTGAGCACCGGAGACATCGGATCGAGCTCGCGCGCGGCGCGCATTTCGGCGAAGCCTTCGACGGGCCGGTCCTGGTTCAGCAGCAGGCTCGCCAAGCCGAAATGTGCTGTCGCAACGTTGGGATTCACGGCGAGCGCGCGGCGGAACGCGTGCTCGGCCCCCGCCCAATCGAAGTCGAACCAGTAGCGCTTGAAACCCTGCTCGACCTGCGCTTCGGCCAGGTGCGGCACGACGGCCAGCGCCTGCCGCACCGCGAAGTCGGCCGGCACGAAGACCTCGGCCGGCATGCCGTCGGCCCCGAACAACATGCGTCGATGCGTTTCGGCCAGGCCCACCCACGCCAGCGCGTAGCTCGGATCGAGCTCGAGCGCCTGCTTGTAGAGCTCGATGCTCTTGCGCAAGCCTTCGCCCCGCATGTCCTGCGCGTGCCGGGCCGCCGCAAGGTAAAGCTGGTAGGCATCGGTGTTGCGCGTGCCGCCGAGGCCGCCCTGGGGCGCATGCGCGCCGGCGAACGCTTGCAGGCTCGGTGCGAGCACCTGCGCCACGCGCGTCGAGATCATGTCCTGCACTTCGAACACACCCGTGAACTGCTCGTCGAAGCTGCCGCTCCATGCGGCGCTTCCGTCGGCGGCTCGCAGCAGGCGTGCCGTGACGCGCAACTGATCGCCGCGCCGTTGCAGCGAGCCATCGACGATCCATGCGACGTCCAGATCGCGCGCGGCGAGCAGCGGATCCTGCTCGGCGCCTGCATACCGGCGCACCGAGCCGACGGAGCGCACGACGAGGCCGGGTACGGTCGACAGGCGCGCGATGAGGCTGTCGGCCATGCCGACTTCGAGCAATTCGTCGCGCGCGTCCTGCACCAGCGGCTTGAACGGCAGCACGGCCACCGTGGCGAGCGCCGGTGGCGCTTCCGCCGCGGACGGGCGGCGCGAGCCCCACCAGGCCACGCCGCCCAATGCGGTCGCGGCGCCGGCTGCAAGAGCCATGCGGAGCCACCGGCGCCGGTATGAGAGGGTCGTGCGGATTTCGGACCCCTGCGCCCCGCCGCCGGAGCCATCGGGCGACGTCGCCAGCGCATGCGCGGCAAAAGCCGGATTCGACATCGCGGGGCTCGCCGCGGACGGCAAGGAAGCCCCGGTGGGCGATTCAGGGATGTCGGTCACCGGGGCAATGAACCGGAACCCGCGGCGCGGCACGGTCTGGATGTAGCGGCTGTCGTGCGAATCGTCGGCGAGTGCGCGTCGCAGCGCCGAGATCACCTGGCTGAGGCTGTTTTCCTCGACCACGACGCCCGGCCACAGCGCCCGCATCAGGACGTCCTTGTCGAGCAGCGCGCCGGCGTTCTCGACGAACAGCAGCAACGCGGTGAACAGCCGGGGCGTGAGGCTCAGCGCACTGCCGTCCCGCCGGCGCACCCGCTGCTGTGTCGGGTCGAGCACGAAATCGCCGAAGGCATACCGGTGCGATGGAGGCATGGCGCGGAATCAGACTTTTTCAGAGATTCTTCACAAGTCGCCAATGATTTCCAGGCGCGTGCCGGCCAATCTCATGATGTCAGTTCGAGCCCTGGAGAGCAAACGTGCGACCCACCCCGTGGAAAAAGGCCATCACTGCAGCGCTCGCCCTGGTCGGGTGCATGGTGCTCTGTGCGTGCGGAGGCGGCCACGACGACAACGCGGCGCCCCCTGCGACCATCGATCCGACTGCCTGCACGAGCGGACCCGCCCAGATGCCGGTCGACAGCGCGATGTGCCGCGGCAAGGCCGCGTTTCACGATGGCGTGCTCGCGGGCCTTGGCGCGAACGGCCGGGCCTGCTCGGACTGCCACATGGATGCGGAAAACTTCCAGCTGACGCCGGCCGCCGCACAGGCCCGGCTCGCCAAGATGGCGGCGACCGGCGTGGACGACCCGTTGTTCCGCGCGATCGACGCCGACGACTTTCGCGTCAACGGTGCTGCGGCGCACGACTTCACCAACCTCACGCAGAACGGTCTGGTGCGGGTGACGCTGCCGCTGCCGGCCAACGTGAAGCTGCTCGATTGCGGCGCCACGATCCCGTGTCCCGCCTCAGCCCGCCCGACGAGCGAAACGACGGCCGACGTGTGGCGCTCCGTCCCTTCGATTCTCAACGTGGCGATCACCGGACCCGACGCGGTAGGACCTGCATGGATCCGGGCACCCAACCCGAACGGCGGCTACCAGCTCGACGGCCGGTTCGACACGCTGCAGGCCCAGGCGCTCGGCGCGTTGCGCAACCACGCCGGCGTTGCGTTCGATCCACCGGCGCGGATGCTCGACGATCTCGCTGCTTTCCAGAGCCTGCAGTTCTCCTCGCCGAGCGTCAAAGCGCTGGCCGACGCGATCGCCGCCAAGACGCCGTTGCCGGACCCCGATCCCGTGCTCAATACGCTGGAAGCCGCCGGCAAGGCGGTTTTCAATCGCGCGTGCGGGCAATGCCACGGCAACCAGGCAGACCACCCGAGCGGGACCACGCCGATCCTGCAAGGCGTGGCCGGCTCGCCCACCGCGCTCAAGCGTTACCACGACATCGCGAGCGCCTGTCCGCGGCCGGTCGACACGGTGAATCCTCCGCGCTTCGCGTTCGCCGTGTGCAGCGCGAGCCAGATGAAGAACGTGCGCACCTACGAGATCACCAACAGCGGCGTCGCGCCCAGCGGCGTTCCCTGCGGCGGAGCGCCTCCCCAGCCCGCGTGCACCACGCGCATCACCACGTCGGACCCCGGACGCCTGCTCCTCACGGGCTACCCGGAAGCGGGCGGCCCCGGTGACATCCAGCACATGGACATTCCGAGCCTCCGCGGGATCAGCAAGACCGCGCCGTACTTCATGAACAACACGGCGGCGACGCTCGAAGAGGTGGTCGAGCACTACAAGCAGTTCTTCAAGCGCGTGGAGATCCAGGTCCCCACTGCGCCGCTGCTCACCACGAAGCCTGGCGTGACGCCGCCGGTCATCGACCGCCCATTTACCGATGCCGAAGTGCCCGCGCTCCTCGCCTATCTGCGCAAGCTTTGAGCGGCGTGCACCTAGCGGCACTCCTCGAACACCATGAGCGGATAGCCGCTTGGCACGCTGGCGGGGATGAGCGGGCACAGGTATGGCCTCGTCGCCCGTTCGTCCAGCAGCGCATCGCGCACGAACGCGACGAGCGCCTCGAACTCCCCGCCCGACAGGCGGATCGGTGCACGGAGCAGCGGATCGAGGCGTGCGAGGACCGGCTCGATCGGTCCCATCCGTACCTGCAGGTCGTCGTCCACGTGCGCCTTCTTCGGATCATAGTTGCGCGCCGACTCGAAGACGTCGAGGTGATGGCGAATGGCATCGTCGATGCGCGTCATCGCGCCGTTATGGAAAAACGCTCGCTGCAGGACGGCGTTGCGCAGAGGCGAGCTGCGGAATTTGTACCGGTCGGCCGGATCGCCCGTGACCTGCTCGAGGCCGAAATCCTCATCGCGTCCCGGCCCGTCGAACTCCACGTTGCCCTTGCCGATGCCGAATTGCGGGGCGATCTGCGGAACGCCGATGACGTGCATCTTGAAGTCGCTGAACATTTCGTTCGAATCACCGGCCACCGAATGGCACTCGCTGCACCGTCCCTTGCCGAAGAAGACCAACGCGCCGCGCTTCTGCTGCTCGCTCATCGCATGTGCATCACCGCGGGCAAAGCGATCCACGGGCGCGTCCGCGAATATCAGCGTGAACTCGAATTCTGCAATCGCGCGCGCGAACATCGAGAAGTCGATTGCGCCGCCGGAAGCAACCGACGGGAAGATGGCGCCGAACAGCTGGCGGTAGGCCGGCATCCCGTTGAGGCGCTGCAGCACGACCGCGCGGATCGGGTCATTGCGCGTTCCCGTGGCGTCGGCGGCCGGAAGGCAGGCTCCGTGCCCGTCGTCGAACTGGTCGAATTGCGGCGCGATCGTGCCGGCCGTGCACGTGAACCCCGCCACCTCCACCAATTCGGTGGGCGGCATGTGCGCCTGCGCGATCGACAGGTGCGTCACGATCGGATCGTTGGCGGGGAACCGCGTCGTCCCCTCCGGAAACGGAAAGCGGAAGCCGAGCGTGTTGTCGAACGGGTCGCCCGAGATGGCCGCGAAGCGGCCGTTCCACATCATGTTGGGATAGAACGGCGTGTTGGCGGCGAACGGCGTGCGGCGCTGGTTGCGAGGCCCCCTGCGGCCCGGGCCTACCACGTTGTTGTTCTGGATTCCGATGGCGATCGACTGCGTGTCGCCGAACGCCCGGCTCGGCGAGTGGCAGCCGCCGCAGGTATTGTCGTCGTGAAGTCCGCCCGACCGGTCGAACCATAGAAGCCTGCCGAGGTCGGCGAGCCGTGGATCGAGCTGGCGTCCCAGCAGCGGCAGGAAGCGCGACTGGATCGTTCCGGTGAACTCCGCCCTGCGCAGCGCCGCGCGTACCTGCGCGTCGAGATCCTGATCGGCGAGCGCCGCGGGTGCAACCGGCAGCAAAGCGGTACACGCAGCCGCGGCGGCGAGTCGAGCGATGCGCGTGAGACTGGCAGTGAGCGTCATGAGTACTCCCTCGCGTTGACCAGCGTGCGGCGGTGATGCGCGCACGACGCTGCATGGGTCGGCGCGGCCGGCGCGCTTGGCACCGGCCGTGCGCGTTGGCGATTGCGTCAGCTGCCGAAGTTGCAGCGAACGGCACCCGTGATGACGCTGGGCGTGCCCTCGTTGTCCACATCGAAGGCGTTACCGGCGCAGAACAGGCCGCCTGCGATCGTGTTGGTGGACACCACGATCGGGCCTGCATTGCTGGTCAGATGGACGGCGCCGTGGATGGCGTTGCGTTCCAGTGCAATGGACGGCGCGGGTGCGAGGATGCCAGGGCCGGTGTTGCTGATCTGAACGCGCCCGTTGATCACGTTGCCCGGGCACACGACACCCGCGGGCTCTTCGTCCATACCGGCACCGATGAGAAGGTTCAGGGCGCCATCCGCGACGATGCCGCCGTCGATCGTCGAGCCGCAGGCGATCAGGACGCCGCCCGCGTTGACGCGCACACCGCCCGTGACGTTCGCGCCGGCCAGGATGCAGAAGTCCCCTGCATTCACCACGAGGCCGCCCCTCACGGTGCCGGAGATCGGCGGACTGCCAGGGGGTGGCGTATTGCATTGCGTTGCAGCGAGCGCGCCATCGACGAGAAGCGCTGTTGCCAAGCCGACGGCGGCCACGAGCAATCCCGTGAACTTTTTCATTGCGACTCCCTTTCGGTTTCGCAAGTCCTCGGCCCGCCGGGGCAGACGCGGACCTGCCGAATGCCTGCTCGTTGCTGTCTGGCTCCGCGCCGACAGGCGATTCGCAGAGCCGCCTTCATGCACTTGAAGGCGCAGCCATCTGACGCCGCTGGCGTGACCATCGCAAGCGGTTGTTCGCGAAACCGGGTTTCAACGGCGTGAATCGGCTGGGCGGCCGACGAAACGGTTCGGCCGGACGCCGTAGCGTCGCGGCACCGATGCCGACCTGCGGGCTAGAGCGCCGGGCGGCCGGTCGACGACCGGCCGTTCACACGCCCGACGTAGCGTCGACCGCGTCGTTGCGCGCGGCCGTATGGACCACGCGCGCTAGTGCGTGATCAGGCACTGCGCGCCGTCGACCTTGAACTTCTGCGTCATGGTCTCGGTGCTGCTGCCGTTCTTGTCCTTCGTGGTCTTCTTCACGGTCAGCATGGCGGTCGGACCGTCGACGACCAGAACGCCGTTCGACTTGATGTCGGCGGTGAACTGCGCCTCGGTGGGCGACGTCTCCTTCATCATGCCGGACATCATCTCCCGGTCCTTGGCGGGCATCGCCTTCCACTGATCCTGCATCTCCTTGGTGGAGAGCTTGTTCGCTTCGTCCATGTTGCCGGCGTGGACGTATCCCATCTGCTTGACTGCGACCTTGCCGCACGCGTGGTCGAGGATGGCGCCACCCTTGATCTCCGATTTGGCGGCTGTGGCGCCAGCGATGCCGAAGAAGCCCACCGACAACAGCGTGCTCGTGAACGCGATGGCGAATCTGCGCTGCTTCATCTCGTACTCCCTGTGTGGAGCGAACGCGGCGACAGACGCCGGTATCGCGGTCCGGTGACCAGGGTCTGTCCCCGGTGGATTGCCGCAACCGCCTGGGGCGCGCTGGCTCGCGGGTGCCGCGTGGAACGCCCGCCCAGGCACAACGGGACGCAGCCTACGCGAACTTCGAGCGCCCGGGGTGCACGTGGCGCGAAGATTGCATCGTGACTATTCCCAAAGTGAACGCGCCGCAGCGCCAGCACTCCAACAGCGGGGAACGCGAGCCACGCCATCATGCCAGCCGAACAGGGACGTGCCCAGGAATCGCTGACCAGCCTCCTCTACCGCTACTGGTTCTGGGAGTGGCTGTTCGTGGACATGAGCCGCGCACGCGACGTCTATCAGCGCGCCGCCGCGTGGCGGCACAACGTCGACCAGCGGCGTCATCTGCCCACTTACATGCGGCGCTGGCTGGTGGTCACGGCAGCCAACATCGGCGTGGCGGCCGTGCTCGAAAAGGCGCTCGCCGCCATGTTGTCGGCGGCGTTCTTCTATACCAACGGCTGCATCGCGGTATGCGTGCTCGCCGTCACGTTCGTCGGCTGGGTGTTCCTGGGGACGGCGGATGTCCCGCCGGGTCGCGCCTAGGCTCAGGCGCTCGCCTGCGCCTTCCAGACATTCCACGCCCGGTCGATCTGCGAGGCGTTGGTCGCAGCCGACGCAGCGGCTTCGCCACCGGTCATGAAGGTCACCGGACCGAGGCGCAGCGCCTCCGCCTGGATCCGCGCGTTGAACTCCGAGTAGACCGCGCGGAATACGGCCTCCCTGAGCGTCGATCCCACCAGGGTGATGCCATGTCCGCGCATCAGCACGGCCGGGCGGTTCCCCAGGGACTGCGCGAGCGCACGACCCAGCGCGTTGTCGCGGATCAGCAGATCGCTCGCATCGCCGGCGGTGTCGCGGATCTCGAACACGGGGGTCTGCTCGCCGAGGAACGAGCCCATGTGGGCCACGGCGCGCAACGGCACGCTGCGCACGACGCTGAAGGGAATGACGGCGGGGGAATGCGTGTGCACCACGGCCATGACATCCGGGCGCGCGCGCAGGATCTCGCCGTGGATGAAGCGCTCGAGATAGACCTTGGGCCCGTTCGGCTCGACCGGCGTACCGTCGAGCTCGAACTCGAGCACGTCGTCCGCGGTGACCGACGCAGGGGCCATGTTGCGCGCGAGCAGGAAGCGGTCGGGGCGTGCCGGATGGCGCGCGCTCACATGGCCGAAGGCGTCGACGACACCCTGGCGCACCAGGATCCGGTTGGCCACGGCGATGTCGGAGCGCAGGGCCGCGAGGTCGGAGGAGCGGTCGGTGGACGGGGTCATGGCGAGAGTTTAGCGCGCGCGGAGTCGCCGCCTCACGCGGCGACGCATGACGCGCCGGCACGGTTGCGTGCGGCTGCCGAAGCCCACCCGCACAGCGCTACACTGCGCCGGAAATTCTGCGCCATTCCTTCTCGCGGGAGTCGATCTTGGATGTCCGTGCAGCCGTAGCGTTCAAGGCGGGAGAGCCGCTTCGCATCGAAACCGTCTCGCTCGACGGCCCCCGCCCCGGCGAGGTGCTGGTCGAGATCAAGGCGACGGGCATTTGCCATACCGACGAGTTCACCCGCTCGGGGGCCGATCCGGAAGGCCTCTTTCCGGCGATCCTCGGGCACGAAGGTGCGGGCGTGGTGGTCGACGTGGGCGCGGGCGTCACGACGCTGCGCCGCGGCGATCACGTCATCCCGCTCTACACGCCGGAGTGCCGGCAATGCAAGGCGTGCCTTTCGCGCAAGACGAACCTGTGCACGGCGATCCGCGCGACACAAGGCAAGGGCCTCATGCCCGACGGCACGAGCCGCTTCTCGCTCGACGGCCAGCCGCTCCATCACTACATGGGCTGCTCGACGTTCGCCAATTTCACGGTGCTGCCCGAGATCGCGCTCGCGAAGATCCGCGACGACGCGCCGTTCGACAAGGTCTGCTACATCGGCTGCGGCGTCACCACCGGGATCGGCGCCGTCATCAACACGGCGCAGGTCGAGCCGGGCGCCAACGTCGTCGTCTTCGGCCTCGGCGGCATCGGGCTCAACGTCGTCCAGGGCGCGCGCATGGCGGGCGCCAACATGATCGTCGGCGTCGACCTCAACCCGGCACGCCGCGCGCTCGCCGAGAAATTCGGCATGACGCATTTCGTCAACCCGAAGGAGGTCGACGGCGACATCGTCCCCTACCTCGTCGAACTCACCGGCGGCGGGGCGGACCACAGTTTCGAGTGCGTCGGCAACGTGAACCTGATGCGCCAGGCGCTGGAATGCGCCCA
>DATILY010000021.1:0-14643 GCA_035475895.1 Casimicrobiaceae bacterium
GAGATCTGCACCACGTCGGGCTCGCCCTCGTTGGCGACGACGGCATCGAGCATCGCCCGGATCTCGTCGAGCGACCGATGCGCGGTGCGCTTCGGCCCCGATTCGGCGTAGCAGATCGGACACTCGAGGTTGCAATGCTCGTTGATCTCGACCAGCGTGAGGCAGGAGTGCTGCATGTGGTCGGGACACAGCCCGCAGTCGTACGGGCAGCCGTAGTGCATCGGCGTGTCGAAGCGCAACGGCAGCTCCGGCGGCTTGATCCACGTCTCCCGGCACGCGCGGTAATACGCGGCGTCGTCGCTGACGAGGACCCGCTCGGTGCCGTGCACGGGACACCACTTGTCCATGTACACGCGCTGGTCGCGCAGCACGATCTTCGCCTCCACCACGTGCAGGCAGCTCGCGCAGACGCTGGTCGTGGTGTCGTAGAAGAGATACGGCCGGGTCTTGCGCGTCATCGAAGTCTCCGCAATGCGCGCACCACGAACGGCAGGTAGGCGAGCAGCGCGCCTGCGGCGATGACCTGCAGCCCGGACAGCCCGCCCGGATACGGATCGTGCACGGGCTTGGTGAAGTCGATCGCGAAGCGCCACGCGAGATAGCCACAGAAGAACAGCTTGAAGGCGAGCCCGGGTACCTGCGCGAGCCGCCGACGCAGCGAGCGCAGCATCAGCGCCAGCGCGACGACGAACAGCATGTCGTAGAGCTGGGTCGGATGGCGCGCGATGCCGTCGCCGAAATCCACGCCCCACGGCAGCGTCGTCGCGTTGCCGAACGTATCGTCGTGCAGGCCTGCCAGGAAGCAGCCGATGCGTCCGATCACGATGCCGGCGGCCAGTGGCACGACGAAGGCGTCGCCGGTGGAGACGCGCACGCCGTTCCAGCGCTTGGCGATCTCGACGCCGCACAGGCCGCCGACCAGCGCACCCACGATGGACTGGCCCATGAGCCACAGGCGCGGCGACGCCGCCAGCGCGAGCGCAAGATCGGGGCGATCGATCCACACGGCGAGCTTGCTGCCGGCGATCGCGCCCGCGATGCAGCCGAGCGCGACCGCGTAGCTGCTGCCGCGCGCAATGGACCCGAGCGCATGGCCCCGCATGTTCACCGCGTACAGCCGCATGCCGGTGAACACGCCGCCCATCTCGAAGAGCGTATGCACCGCGAGCGCGCTGCCCGCGTCGAGCGCCACCATGGCGTTACGCCGCCGGCGGCGGGGGTGGTGTCGGAGGTGGTGGCGGAGGTGATGCGGCGGGCACCAAGGGCGCGGCATGCGCGCGCAGGCCGCGCGCGAGCGCACGCACGCCGAAGAAGCACCCGACGGCCACCAGGATGCACGCACCGCCCAGCACGAGGATCAGGCCCGCGAACTGATCGCTGCCGCTGCTGCGCGACATCGTGTCCACTACCGTCGCACCGACTGCGAACAGGCCGCAGATGCCGGTGCCGAAGCCAATGAGCGCCAGGATGATCAGCAGCGCGAACCGCAGGAACTGCCCCATGCTTCCCCCTTGGCCGCCGGATGGCGGCGCCGTAGCCTAGCGATCAACCCGCGTCCCGCGGCGGCGTCGGCTCGCGCAGCAGGCGCACGCCCAGACCTCCCAGGACGAGCACCGTGACGACGAGCACGCTCCACAGCGCGATGCGGCGGAAATCCACGGGCAGCCCGAGCGCCGTGCGGCTGCCCACCTGCGGCTCGGCCGCGGCCGTCGCCAATGCCACATCCGGTCCGAGTCCCTTGTGCGCGTCGAAGCCCGGAACGAGCATTGCGATGGGCAACGCACCCACGTTGGCGTCGCGGCGCCCGTACGCGAGGTCGAACGGCGCGGGGCCGCGGCTCGCGAACACGATCTCGGCCGGATGCCATCCGAGCATCAGGACGGGCGGCGACGCCGACGTCACGCCGCTGCGCGGGTCGAGCTCCACGCGCCAGTAGCGCCACGTCGCGCCCGCCACGCGCACCGGCGGATTGCGTACTTCGCGGGTGCCTTCGCCGAGCCGATAGAACACGGCATCGGCGACCGGACGCCACGGTGCGTTGGCGTCGTCGCGCCCGAGCACGCGTGCCGGGGCAACGGTGTTGGGCGCTGCAAGGCGCAAGTCGAGCTGCACGGCGTCGAAATGGCCTTGGACGTCGTACTCGAATGCACCGCTGTCCGCGTAGACGCCCGGCACTTCGCGCAGCGGCAGCGCCGGCGGCGCCGCCTGCACGCCGATCTCGGCGTCGACCGTTACGGGCTCGGGCAGCGGGCCATCGCTCGTCAGGCGCAGGTAGCGCGCGCGCACCGCGGGAAGGTCGACGCGGTCGCGCGACAACGTGCGGCCGTCCATCTGCAGGCGGAGCAACGGCACCGACGTCGCCACGCGCCGCCAGCTTGCCAGGTCTTCGCTGGCCTCGACGCTCACCCGCGTGTTCAGGTCGCCGCTGCCTGCCGTCACGACCAGCGCACCGATCGGCACGTCGAGCGTCGAGGCGTCGATGACGTAGGCGGCGACGCGCGATCCGGCGGCGCTGCGGCCATCGCGCGTGCGGACGTCGAGCGACACCGTGCCGCCGCTTGCGCGCAGCGCCAACGTCACGTCGTTGGCGTCCGCAATGCCGGGCTCGACCCGCACCGGATACACGACGACGGCGCGCCGCTCCAGCAGCGGCGCCGATGGCACGGCAGGCACGAAGGCGTAAGGGACGACCTCGCCGGCGCCGTTGAACACGCGCAGATCGCGCAGATCCGGATGCGCCACGTGCTCGTAGACGGCAGCGGGCAAGACGATGCGTTGGAAGGCGTCGCCGCTGGTGCGCACCTCCAGGCGATAGGCGTAGCCGTCGAGCGCCTCGTCGCGCGTCGCTGCGGCAGCGATCCCGCCGCTCGCGCAGGCCGCCGTCAGGAGGAACATCGCGATGCGCATCATGCCGCCGCCTCCGTGCGCCGAGCCGGCACCGGCGCGACGTAACCGATGAGCAGGAGCAGCAGGCCCACGCCCATGAACGACACGATGCGCGCGACGCCGCTCACCTGTGCGAGGTCCACCACGAACAGCTTGACGACGACCACGCCGAGCAGTGCTGCGCCCGCGATCCATGCACCGCGCGAGGCGCGACGGTTTGCGATCACCATCGCGGCCAGCGCGGTGGTGGTCCATACGAGCGCGAGGGCCGCCTGCACCGTGCCCGAGGTCCAGGCTGCATCCGGGTTGAACGGCACGTCGGCGTAGTGATGGATCGCCCGGATGGTCGACATGGTGATCCACAGGAACCCCGCGATCGCACCGGCACCGCCGATCCATGCGTTGTCGAACGGCCAGCTGCGGGGCGACGAACGCATCTCGCGCCACCACAGCACGCACGCCAGCGCCACCGCCGCGAACGTCAGGTCGAGCGGATTCAGCACCGGAACATAGGGCAGCGGGGCAGCGTTGCCATCGTTCATGAAGTTGGCTGCAAGCGCCACCGCGACGAGCACGAGGACGACCACGCCGAGCCCCGGCCCGACCTGCGCCGCGCGCCAGCGAGCGAACGGCCACATGCGCGGCGCCCGCCAGGTGCACAGCGCCATCGTGAGTGCGGCCGGAACGAGCAGCCAGCTGGCGAGGCGCCAGGTGGCGCCCTCGCTTGCCGCGCGCACGAGCCAGGCGCATTCCTCGGCAGCCAGGATGAACGCGAGCCACACGAGCGCGACATGGGCCGCCGCAAGCAGCCGGGTGGACAACCGGCCTTGCGCTTCGAGGATGCGCGCCCCGGCAATGCCGACGGTGAGTGCGAACAACCAGGCGAGCGCATGAAAGCCCGCCAGCAGATGGCCGCCCTGCAACGACACCCCCGGCGCATCGCCGAGCGCCAGTGCGAACAGCAACGGCAGCGTCGCGATGCTCGTGACCCTCGCGCGCTCGAATGCAAGCGCACGACCGAGGAGCAGGAGCAGCGCGGAGGTCACGCCGAGCCACGCCACGACGAGCGCGACGGCATGCTCCCGCGCGGCGAAACGATCGACCTCGGCGACACCCGAGCCGAGCCACCACAGAAGGCCCCATGCAAGCATGAGCGGCGCAACCGGCCCCTCGCCTGCACGGCACGCGGCGCGCTCGGCGTCGTAGCGCCATGCGGTGAAGATGCCGGCGATCGCGATGAGCAGGCCCCCGATGAACCGGCTGTCGAGCAATGGCGTGCCCTCCGCGAGCGCAGCGGTCCAACCCGTCTCGACGCCGCGCACGAACGCGATGGCAGCGGCGAATTGCAGCAGCACGCCGAATGTGCGCAATGCAAGGCGCTGCTGGCGCAAGCCCACCCACGCGAGCGCCGCGCCTTCGAGCGCCCAGGTTGCCGAGGTCCACCGCGCGTCGACGGCGAGCGGTATCGCGAGCGTCGCGAACACGAGGCCGAGCGCTGCGAACGCATCGATCAGCAGTCGCAGGCGATCGCGGTGGCGACGCAACGCATAGGCGAGACCGATGTACAGCGCCGCCATGGCGACGGCGCTGATCGACATCCCGTACTCGTACGGCCGCACCAGCGATGCCTGGAGGCCCGCGACGACGAGCGGCGTGCCGAAGACCAGCATGCCATCGACGGGCGAGCGCACTTCCAGTGCCCGCCGCACGGCATACGCCACCGCGATGCCGACGTAGAAGAGGAAGAACAGCACCAGGAACGGCTCGGTGGTGGCGAAATCCTCCGGGCGATAGCGCAGCACGCCCCACGCCGTCGCGATCACGAACGTGCACAGGAAGCCCAGCACGTTGAGCGCGCGCCAGGGCCGGAACCAGGCGATGGCGAAGATGCCAGCGTCGAGCACGGCATAGAACGTGAAGAGGACGACGTGATTGCCGCTGCCGGTCGACACGAGCACCGGTGCGGCGAAACCGCCGAGCGTGGCGAGCACGGCCAGCGGCAGAGCGTCCTGCCGCACGGCCAGCACGCCCGTCTCGGCGACGAAGGCCACGAGCAACACGAACGCGAGGGCCGGCGGCAGCAAATGGTAGAGGGCGATCGCGGCGAACACGGTGAGATACAGCACGCCGATGCCCGCACCTTGCAGCGTGAGCGCATAGCTGCGGCGCGTGTGCCGCACGCGCCAGCCGAAGCCGAGCAACCCGAGCCCAAGGAGCGCGATGCCGGCAAGCCGCAACTCGATCGGCACCGTGACGTGCTCGACCGCATAGCGCGCGAGGAACGCGACACCGATGAACAGCACGACCGCGCCGATGCGTGCCAGCAGGTTGCCGCCGGTGATCCAGCGCCACAACGGATGAACCGGCGCAGCAGCGTGCGCAATCGGCGGCATGCCGGCCGTCGAGCCTCGAGCGGGCTGCACCGTTTCGTCGGCGTCTGCATCCGCGGGTGCGGCCTCTTGGCGCATGCCTTCGGTCGCCTGAGCGGCGTGGGCAGCGGCGGCCGCGCGCGGCACTCCGTACGCGGGCATGGGCGGCGGTGCAGTGTCCGGTGTCGCGCGTGGCGCGCCGATCGGCGTGCCGTCCGGGGTGAGATCCGGCAGCAACTCGGACGCAAGCTCGGGTTGGAAGTCCGACGCAGTCACGCCCGCGCCCTGCCCGTCCGTTTGCGCAAGCACGCCGACCTTGCCGGTGTCGGTCGCAGGCGCATCGGCGGGCGCACTTGCCGGCTGTGCCGCATCGACCAGCCGGTGCACGGCCAGCTCGAGGCCTTGCAGGCGGCGCTCGACCACCGTGAGTCGCATGGCCAGCGCGCTCAGCGCATCCTGCGCAGGCGCGGCCGCAGGTGTGGCCGTTTGCGCGCGCATCGCATATTTGACGACCGCGCCGATGACGCCACCCAACAGCACGCCGGCAACGATGCCGTCGAAGCCGCGGCCCAGCACGGCGCCCACCAGACCACCGAGTATCAGTCCCGTCACGAACATATGCGTCGACCCCGCCGGCGCAGCCGGCCGTGATGACAGCGTTGCGTGGACCTGCTAGCGCGCCTCGCCGCGCAATGCGAGCACGCGGGCGAACAGCGCATCGCTGGTCGCCTGCCCGGGTGCCAATGGCGGTGCTGCGACGAGCCCGATGCGCGAGGATAGGCTGCGAAAGCGGTGCGCGGCGCGCCGGGCCGACGAGCGCGAGAAGAGGCTCCCCCACAGCCCGCGCAGCGCCATCGGCACGACCGGCACCGGCGTGGCGCTCACGATCTGCTCCACCCCCGGGCGAAACGCATTGAGCTCACCCGAATCGGTCAGCCGGCCCTCGGGAAAGATGCCGACCACCTCCCCGGCCTCGAGCGCTCGACGGACCTCGTCGAACGCCGCGGCCTTGAGCGCCGGATCCTCGCGCGCCGGGGCGATCGGGATCGCGCGCATCGTGCGAAACAGGAACGACAGCAGCGGGAAGCGGAAGATGCGATGGTCCATCACGAAGCGGATGGGTCGGCGCACGCACGCCGCGATGACCACCGCGTCGACGTAGCTCACATGGTTGCACACGATCACGCACGGTCCTTCGTCCGGCACGTTGTCGAGGCCCTCGCGATCCACCCGATAGATCGAGTGCACGAGGAGCCAGGCGAGGAAGCGCATCAGGAACTCGGGGACCAGCGTGTAGATGTACAGGGCGACAGCCGCGTTCATCAGGCCGACGATGAGGAACAGCTGTGGAATCGTCAGGCCCGCCTTGAGCAGGCCGATCGCGACTCCCGCGGACGCCACGATGAACAGCGCGTTGAGGATGTTGTTGGCGGCGATGAAGCGCGACCGATGCGACGGCGCCGAGCGGGCCTGGATCAGCGCATACAGCGGGACGATGTAGAAGCCGCCGAAGATGCCGAGGAGCACGATGTCCACGAGGACGCGCCAGCTGCGCCAGTCGGCCAGGAACGCCATCACGCCGCTCTGCGCACCGGCGGGCGCGAGGCCGCGGGTCGCGAGCCACAGGTCCAGCGCGAAGAGCGTGAGCCCGATCGAGCCGAACGGCACGAGCCCGATCTCCACCTGGCGGCCGGACAGCCGCTCGCACAGCAGCGATCCGACCCCGATGCCGACCGAGAACGATGCGAGCAGCAGCGTGAACACGTGCTCGTCGCCGCCGAGCACGACCTGCGTGAAGACGGGCAGCTGTGCGAGGTAAATCGCACCGTAGAACCAGAACCACGAGATGCCCAGCATCGAGCGCCACACCACGATGTTGGTGCGGGCTAGCGCGAGGTTGCGCGCCGTTTCGGCGAGCGGATTCCAGTCGATGCGCAGCTGCGGATCGACCGCCGGCGTGTGAGGAATCGCGCGACTGATGAGATAGCCGGCCACCGCGATCACGATCGCCAGCGCGCCGGCGAGCAGCGCGCCGTGCGGCTGGATCGCCACGACGACGCCGCCTGCGATCGTGCCGAGCAGGATCGCGACGAAGGTGCCCATCTCGACGAGGCCATTGCCACCGACCAGCTCTGCCGTCGTCAGGTGCTGCGGCAGGATCGAATACTTCACGGGGCCGAACAGCGCCGAATGAACGCCGAGCAGCGCGAGCGCCACGAAGAGCAGCGTGATGCTCGAAAGCCAGAATCCGGCAAAGCCGACCAGCATGATGGCGATCTCGAAGATCTTGACCGCGCGGATCAGGCGCGATTTCTCCAGCTTGTCGGCGATCTGGCCCGCCGTGGCCGAGAGCAGCATGAACGGCGCGATGAACACTGCGCCGATCAGGTTCACGACCGTGCCGGCGTCGATGTGCGTGCCGGCCGTGATGCCGAACGTGACGAAGACGACGAACGCGTTCTTGAACACGTTGTCGTTCGCCGCGCCGGCGAACTGGGTCCAGAAGAACGGCGCGAAGCGCCGCTGGCGCAGAAGGTCGAACTGGTTCGGTTGGGACATGGGCGCGCAGCCTATCCGGGCCGGTCGATGGCGTCCATTGTCGGCGCGCCGGGTACCCGGGCAACGGACGCCTGTCGGGTAGCGCGCGGCGCTACCTGCGGTCGAGCGCGTCGGGCCGGCGTGGCCGGCCGCACGCTAGAATCCGCGGATGCAGCAGTACCTGGATTTCATGCGGCACGTCCGCGACCACGGCCATCGCAAGGCCGACCGCACGGGTACGGGCACGCTGTCCGTGTTCGGCTACCAGATGCGCTTCGACTTGAGCCGCGGCTTTCCGCTCGTGACCACCAAGAAGGTCCACACCAAGTCGATCGTCCACGAGCTGTTGTGGTTCCTGCGCGGGGAGACGAACGTGCGCTCGCTGCGGGAGGCCGGCGTCACGATCTGGGACGAATGGGCCGACGCCAATGGCGACCTTGGCCCGATCTACGGCCATCAGTGGCGCAGCTGGCCCACTTGCGACGGCGGGCACGTCGACCAGCTCGCCAACGTGCTGGCGGAGATCCAACGCAATCCCGACTCGCGCCGCCTCATCGTGTCCGCCTGGAACGTCAGCGACATCCCGCGCATGAAGCTGCCGCCGTGCCATGCATTCTTCCAGTTCTACGTCGCCGACGGGCGCCTGTCGTGCCAGCTCTACCAGCGCAGCGCCGACATCTTCCTGGGCGTGCCCTTCAACATCGCGTCGTATGCGCTGCTCACGCACCTCGTCGCGCAGCAAACCGACCTGGGCGTCGGCGACTTCATATGGACCGGCGGGGACTGCCACCTGTATCTCAACCACCTCGAGCAGGTGGACACGCAGCTCGCGCGCACGCCCCTCCCCCTGCCCCGCCTCGTGATCAAGCGCAAGCCGGCGTCGCTCTTCGACTATCGTTACGACGACTTCGAGCTGGTCGGCTACGAAGCGCATCCGCCGATCAAGGCCCCGGTCGCGGTCTAAGGCTGCTCCCAACGCGGGTGCAGCGTTGGCCCGGCGGCGCCCAAAAAGAAACCCGCCAAGTCATGGCGGGCAAGGGGGATTCCGATGGTCGGGGCGTGACCCTGCCCCGCGAGGGTTGCCGGGCGCCCGTTAGTGCTCCCGGGAAATCGTGGACCGCGTACGCGATGGCGAGGCGCCGGCTCCCTGCTCCTGCGCTCAGACGATCGTGCGCGCCGCGAAGACACGCTCGGCCAGCTCTTCGAGCGCTGCCTTCTCGCGATCGAGATCGTCGTCGGCGTCGCGCAGCTTCGCCTCGGCGACAGCCACCGCGGCCAGGCCGGCGAGCCAGAACTGCGCGAATTCAGGGGCAAAGGTGCTCATGACGATCTCGGCAATCGAAGAGGTTGAGTTTCGTGTCCAAGCAATGAGCAATGGATGTGCCAGCCCGCAGCGAACAAGACGAACGGTCGCCAAGCCCGCGTTTTTGCTGGGGAACACGACTACTCAACGCCAGACTAGCCGTGCCGGCTTACATGCGTGTGACAAGTGCCTTGTCGCACCAGGCAGACGCGCGTTATGACAACGGCATTAAGTGACTGAGCGCAAAGGAGTTCTGCTGTCGCCGGTCGCCGACAGCGGTTGCACGGATGCAACGCGGCGCGTCAGGTCTTGGCGGCCTTGAACATCGCCGGCTCGAGGCGATGGCGCTGGAGGAGCTTGTAGAACTCCGTGCGGTTGCGCTTGGCGAGCTGCGCCGCCTGCGTGACGTTGCCACCGGTGATCTTCAGGAGACGCACGAGGTAATCGCGCTCGAAGCCTTTGCGCGCTTCCTCGAACGGCACCAGCGCCGAGGCGTCCTCCTTGAGCGCGTTCTGCACGAGCGATGCGGGAATCACCGCGGTGGGCGTCAGCGCGACCGCCTGCTCGAGGAGGTTCACGAGCTGACGGACATTGCCCGGCCAGGGCGCTGCAACGAGCGCGGCCATGGCATCGGGTGCCAGCGTGGGCACCGCTTTCCGATAGCGCTCGGCAAGCTTGCGCAGGATGTAAGTCGCCAGGAGGGGGATGTCTTCGCGCCTCTCGGACAGCGGCGGCAGGTGGAGCGACACGACATTGAGGCGGTAATACAGGTCCTCGCGGAACTGGCCGCTCACGCGATGCGCATCGAGGTCGCGATGCGTGGCGGAGATCATGCGCACGTCCACCGGAATGGATTGCGTCGCACCCACCGGACGCACCTCGCCTTCCTGCAGCACGCGGAGCAATTTCACCTGCAACGGCAGCGGCATGTCGCCGATCTCGTCGAGGAACAGCGTGCCGCCGTCGGCTGCCTGGAACAGGCCCTTGTGCGCCTGGATAGCGCCGGTGAACGCGCCGCGCGCGTGACCGAACAGCTCAGATTCGAGCAGATCTCCGGGGATCGCGCCGCAATTCACCGCAATGAAGGGCTTCTCTGAGCGCGGGCTGGCGCGGTGGATCGCGCGGGCGAGGAGCTCCTTGCCCGTACCCGAGTCACCATAGATCAGCACGCTCGCGTCCGAATCGGCGACAAGCTTCGCCTGGCGCAGCACGTCCTCCATCTTGGGGCTGCGCGTGATGATGCCGGCGCGCCATGCACCGCCGTCGCCTTCGCCGGGCGCGTCGTCACCGGATACGGCAAGTGCAGCGCCGACCTTCTGCAGCAGCTCCTGGCTGTCGAACGGCTTGGTCAGAAAGCCGAACACGCCGCGCTGAGTGGCGCTCACCGCATCGGGGATGGTGCCGTGCGCCGTCAGAATGATCACCGGCAGCGCCGGATGACGTCGATGGATCGCCTCGAACAGTTGCATGCCGTCGATGCCCGGCATGCGCAAGTCGGTGACGACGGTGGCCGGGCGCGCGATCGCGATCGCCGCAAGCGCGGTCTCCCCGCTGTCCGCCGTGCGCACCTTGTAGCCCGCAGACGACAGCCGCAGGCTGATCAGCTTCAGAAGATCCGGGTCGTCGTCGACCAGGAGAATGTCGCCGGTTTGCATGTCGTGTCCGCTCAGTGTCCGGCGGAGCCGCCGCCGCCTCCGCCGCCCCCGCCACCGCCGCTGCGCACCCGATCGCGCAACAGCGCGCGCTCGAGCTCCAGCATCTGGTCGAGCTTGCGCACCGCCTGCTCGCTCTTCTGCTGTTCTTCCCGCACGGCGCGCTGGCGCTCGGTGACCTGCGCCTGCAGCACCGCGGCGAGATTCTTGATGGACGTGACGCCGTTGCCGCTCTTCGCGACGTTGTCCAGCAGCTGCAGGGCGCGCTGGTCGTCCTGCGCATTGGAACGCACCAGGGTATAGAGCACCGCAAGGCGCACGCGGTTCGCATCGCTGCGCGTGCGCGACAGCGCCTGCGTGGCCAGCGTGACCTCGCGCCGGACCTCGTCGTTGCCAAGCGCGCTGTAGCGGGCAAGGTCGCCCAGCAGCCCGACCAGCTGGGCGTCCTCGGGTGATTCGATGATGGTGGGCGGCGTGGGCGCCGGCGCCGGCGCCGGCGGTGGCACCAACACCGGCGGCGCGGGCGCCGGCGTAACGGAAGGCGCGGGCGTCTGCGCAGGTAGCGACGGCTCCACCGGCTCGAGCGGCGGCGACTCCACCAGCGGCGCCGGCTCGGGCGTGGACGGCGTTGCCGCCGGCGGCGGGAATTCCTCGATGGGCTCGGGCGGCGGCGGCGTGGTGGCGCACGCGCCCACCAGCGCGGCCACGACGAGGGCCGACTGCCAGGCGGCAACCCTCACTTGACGCCCGCCAGATGAGTTTTCGCCGGAGCGTCGCGGCGCGCCCCGGCGCCGATCGGCGGCGCGAGCGGCAGCCACAGGCGGAACCACGCGCCGCGCCGGCCATCGGGCCGGTCGAGGACTTCAATGCGCCCGCCGTGCGCCACGGCGTATTCGCGCGCGATCGCGAGGCCGAGCCCCGAGCCCTTGATGCGGCCGTCGGCGGGCGCCGGCCCCTGGTAGAACGATTCGAAGATGCGGTTGCGGTCGTCGTGCGGAACGCCCGGGCCCTGGTCGATCACGTCGAGCACGGCGAAGCCGTCGCGCGTCGTGAGGTCGAGCGCGATCTCGCCCGAGCGCGGCGAGTACTTGATCGCGTTGGAAAGCAGGTTGTCGATGATCGTGCGCAAGCGCTCGGTGTCGCCGATCACCAGCGCAGGCTGCATCGTCGATTCGAGCGTGATGAGCCGCGCGTAGGCGGCAAGCTTCTGCTCGCGCGCAACCCGGCTGACGATGTCGGCCAGCGCAACCGGCCCCAGCGTGGCGGGCTCGAGCTCGCGCTTCTGCTGGTAGGCGAGCAGGTCCTCGATGAGCTTCTGCAGCGACAGCGTGTTGTCGCGCACGATGCGCACGATCTCCTGCTGCTCGGGAGCGAGGCGCCCGCCCACGTTGTCGCGCAACAGCTCGGCGCCTTCGCGCACGGCGGTCAGCGGCGTCTTCAGCTCGTGCGACACGTGGCGGAGGAACCGCGCCTTCTGCTCCTCGAGCTCCGAGAGGCGGCTGCGCAGCCACTCGAGGCGCTGGCCGACGTAGCGCAGGTCCTCCGGGCCGGAGAGCTGGATCGCGTGCTTGAAGTCGGCCGTGCCCATGCGCCGGATCGCCTGGTCGAGCTGGCGCACCGGACGCGCAATCAGCACCGCGAACAGGATGGCGAGCGCAACGGCGATGACCAGCGAAGCAAGACCGACGTACAGCCACTTCTCGCGCCCTTGCGAGGCCGTTTGCTGCAAGCGCTCGATCGCACGCTGCGTGAGCTGCGTCGCCGCGCCCGTCATCGCCTGCGCGTCGTTGACGAGCTGGCCGTAACCGTCCACCAGGTCGCGCGTCGCATCCGCCGTGCGCACGCCGGAGGCGAGCAACCCATTGAGGCGATCCTCGCGCGCGCCGATGGTGCGCAACCGCTGGAGCTCCGGCGCTTCGAGCGGCAGCGCGGCCAGCTGCTGCGCCGTCTGATGGAAATCCTGGCGCAGCTTGCCGTATTCGTCGAGCAGCGAGCTGTCTTCGAGGATGAGCTGCTGGCGCGCGATGCGCTCGAGCGTGGTCGCCTGCTCGTAGAGCTGGCGGCTCGAGCGGCTGGCCTGCGCAGCCTGCAGGACTTCGTCGCTGCCCTGGCGGGCCAGGCGATCGAGCGACAGGATCAATTCGGCCATCGCGTAGACCAGCGGCGCGCTGACCAGCAGGAACCCGAGCAGGATGAACTTGAGGAAGGAGCGTGGGTAGTACACGCAGGTCCGGCGCCCTCGGGCGCTCGCTATAATCGGCGAATTATGACACTCCCGCACCGCTGCGCATGGCGCGCGCGTCGCCCCCGGACGCCGCTTCGCCGCTCGCACTGATCGTCGCCGTCGCCCGCAACGGCGTCATCGGTGCCGACAACCGCCTGCCCTGGCGCCTGCCCGAGGACCTGCGGCACTTTCGCGCGCTGACCTTGGGCCACGCCGTGATCATGGGGCGGCGCACCTGGGAGTCGCTCCCCGGCGTGCTCGTGCAGCGGCAGAACATCGTGGTCACCCGCAACGCCGGCTACGTCGCGCCGGGCGCACAGATCGCGTCGTCGCTCGACGACGCGCTCGCCCTCGTGACCTTGCCGCCCCCGGTGTGCTGCATCGGCGGCGGCGAGCTGTTTCGCGTTGCCCTGCCGCGCGCGGACCTCGTCCATCTCACGCGCATCGAGCACGACTTCGCCGGCGACGTCACGTTTCCCCCGCTCGATCCGGCGCAGTGGATCGAAACGTCGCATGAAGCGCACACGCGCAGCAGCGCTGACGGTTACGATTACGCCTTCATCACGTACGAGCGGCGCCAAGATGCCGCGCCTTTGCCGTCACCATAACCAGGGAGCGCACGATGTCCGAAGGCGGTTTCCACGTTCACGGTCCCCACGATCACGAGCTCGAGCACGCGGCGCATTCCGCCGACCCGTTCTCCGGCCGCATCGCAGTCATGACGGCGATCTTTGCCACGCTCGGCGCGATCATGGGCTACATGGCCGGTCACACGCAAAATGCCGCGCTCCTCTACAAGAACGAGGCCGCGATCCGCAGGACCGAAGCGTCGGATCAGTGGAACTTCTACCAGGCGAAATCGAGCAAGCAGAACCTCGCCGAGCTTGGCGGCGTGCTCGCCACCGGCGCCGACGGTGAGCGCTTCCGCGGCGAAGCCGAGCGCTACAAGAAGGAAAAGGCCGACATCGAGAAAGACGCCCGCAAGCTCGAGGCGCAATCGAAGGAGGCGGAAGCCAGGAGCGAGGAATCGCTGCACGAGCATCATCGCTGGGCGCAGTCGATGACGCTGATCCAGGTCTCGATCGCCCTCGCCGCGATCACGCTGCTCACGCGAAACAACGCGTTGCAATACTTGTCGTATGCAGCGGCGGCGGGTGCGGTCGTGCTGGCCGGGCTTGCATTCGCGCATGTCTAGCCGCCCTTTGTGAGATGTCCCGCATGCTCGCGAATCCCAACCTCAGGAGTCATGATGCGCATTGAACGTCGATTCGGGCCCGCGTTGCGCGTGCTCGGCTTCGCCGCGTGTGTCGCAGGCTGTAACGCGGTATCCGCTGCCGATGCACAAACGATCGTCGAGGAATGGGCGTCGGTGAAGGTGCCGCCGCCGCCCGCCTTGAAGCCGGTGACGGTCGATCCCAAGGTGACAGCGCTCGTGCTGCTCGACTTCAACCAGCAGACGTGCAACGAGCAACGCCGGCCGCGCTGCGTCGCGTCCATTCCGAAGGTCCAGCGGCTGCTCGGCGCCGCACGCAAGGCGGGGCTGCCGGTCGCGTTCACGTTGGGCGGCGGCGGCAAGCCGGCCGATCTTCCCGCAACGCTGGCGCCCGCGTCAGGCGAGCCGATCGTGTCGTCGGGCGTCGACAAATTCCGGAATACGGATCTCGAGCATTT
>DATILY010000022.1:0-86343 GCA_035475895.1 Casimicrobiaceae bacterium
GGCGCTGAAGCAGAGCTTCGTCGTCTCCTACGTGATCCTCGCCCCGCTCGTCGGCGCATTCGCCGATTCGATGCCGAAGGGGAACGTGATGCTGATCACGAACGCGATCAAGATCGTCGGTTGCGCGATGATGCTCGCCGACGTGCATCCGCTGCTGTCGTACGCGATGGTCGGCTTCGGCGCTGCGGCCTACTCGCCTGCGAAGTACGGCATCCTCACCGAGCTCCTGCCACCCCAGCAGCTGGTCGTCGCGAACGGGTGGATGGAGGGCACCACCGTCGGCTCCATCATCCTCGGCACCGTGCTCGGCGGTCTTCTGATCAGCCCGCACATCGCCGCCTCGCTGCTCGATTTCGACATGCCGTTCATCGACACGGGGATCGATTCGCCGCCCGAGGCCGCGATCGCGGCGGTCATGGTCGTCTACGTGATCGCCGCGGTGTTCAACTGGTTCATCCCCGACACCGGCGTGGACCACCGCATACCGAGCAAGAACCCCGTTTACCTCATCCGCGAGTTCGCGCATTGCGTCGGGCTGCTGTGGCGGGACCGGCTCGGCCAGATCTCCCTTGCCACCACCACGCTGTTCTGGGGCGCTGGCGCGACGCTCCAGTTCATCGTGATCGAGTGGGCTTCGCGGGTGCTCCAGCTCGATCTGTCGCGCTCGTTCTACATGATGGGCGTGGTGGCGATCGGCATTGCGCTGGGCTGCGTGCTCGCCGCGCGGATGGTGTCGCTGCGCGGTGCGGTGCGGGTGCTCCCGATCGGCGCCCTGATGGGCCTGATCGTCATGTCGATGATCTTCGTGCATCGCCTGCCCGTCGCGCTGGTGCTTCTGGTGCTGATCGGTGCGAGCGCCGGGTTCTTCGTGGTCCCGATGAATGCAGTCCTGCAGCATCGCGGCCACGTTCTCATGGGCGCGGGCCACTCGATCGCCGTGCAGAACTTCAACGAGAACATCGGCGTCCTCGTCATGGTGGGCCTGTACGCGCTGATGGTGCGCTCGGGGCTGTCGATCACGCACGCGATCGTGCTGTTCGGGCTGTTCGTCACGACGACCATGATCGCCGTGATCTGGCGCCACCGGTTCAATCAGAGCCGCGGCGACTCCCTGCACCTCATCGGGCTGGAAAAGCACTAGGCTTTCCCGCTTCAGAGAACGGCCGGCCGATCCGGGAGCTCATTGGTCTGCGAGCCGTCGCCGGGGAAGTGCTCGGCGAGCAGATCGGAAATGCGCCCAACGGCGCGGACCATGCCGTCGGCCTGGTCACCGCTGCGGAAATTCGCCTCCAGCGCGCGGCAGACCGCTTCCCATTCCGCATCGCCGACGCGCCGGTGAATGCCGCGGTCGGCGACGATCTCGACATCACGATCGGCCAGCAGCACGTAGAGCAGCACGCCGGCGTTCTCCTCCGTATCCCATACGCGCAGCAGGCCGAAGACCTCGAGCGCGCGCTCGCGTGGCGTCACGCGCCGCAGCACGCGCACGGGCGGCAGCGAGCCCTCGATCGCCACGCACACCTGTCCGCGATGGCGTCGCTCGCCCGCCGCGATGGCAGCCTGGATGGCCGCCAGCGCGCGGTCGGGAAACGCGCGCCGTACGCTGCGATGATCGCCTGCGATGTGACGCAGCAGTCGACCCGGGCGCGACGCCGCCATCGTCACCAGCTCCCCGATGCGCCGCCGCCGCCGAAGCTGCCCCCGCCGCCCGAGAAGCCGCCGCCCCCGCCGCCCCCGAAGCCACCGCCGCCCCAGCCACCCGTGGGCACGTAAATGCCACCCCGGCGCCCGAACGTGCTGCCCATGCCCAGGAACAGCAGGATCACGAACGCAACGACGCCCGCGAGCGCGCCGAGCACCAGCGAGCCCAGCACGAACGACGCGCCGAAGCCCACGATCCCCGCGCCGAACGTGGAGCCCAGCAGCCGGCCGAAGACGCGCTTGAGGATGCCGCCCAGCACGGGCACGCCGACGAACAGCAGGATGAGCAGCGTCTGGAAATCCATGCCGCCGATGCCGCGCGCAGGACCGCGCGACGTGCGCGTCGGCGGTGTGGCAGCCGCACTGCCAGGGGCGCCGATCGTCGCGATGATGCGGTCGACGCCGGCGTCGATGCCGGCCGCGAAATGGCCCTCGCGGAACTTGGGCGCGACGTCGTCGGCGATGATCCGCCGCGACATCGCGTCGGTGAGCACGCCTTCCAGGCCGTAGCCCACCTCGATGCGCATCTTGCGATCGTCCTTCGCGACCAGGAACAGCACGCCGTTGTCGGATCCCTTGCGGCCGATCTTCCACGCTTCGGCGACGCGGATGGAATAGGCTTCGATCGGCTCGGGCTTGGTCGACGGAACCATGAGCACGACCACCTGGTCGCCCGATTGCGCCTCGAAGCGCGCGAGCTTGTCGTCGAGCGCGGCGCGCTCGTTGGGTGCGAGCGTACCCGTGCGATCGGTGACGCGCGCGGTGAGCGGGGGAATCGGCGCGAGGCCGTCGGTGCCGCTCTCCCAGCCGCTTTGCGCGCGCGCCGGCGCGGGTAGCGCGAGCGCCGCCGCGAGGGTCAGCGCCGCGCAAACGGACTTGAACACCGCGTCGTTCAGCTCTTCGGCGCGGGCGTTGGCGCCGGTGCCGGCGCGGGCTTCCCGAAGTCCACCTTGGGCGGCGTGCTGACGGCGCCTTCGTCCGCGACCGTGAAGTTGGGCTTCACCGTCATGTGGAACATCATCGCGGTCAGGTTGGTGGGGAACTGGCGCACCGTGGTGTTGAACTCCTGCACCGTCATGATGTAGCGATTGCGCGCCACGGTGATGCGGTTCTCGGTACCCTCGAGCTGCGACTGGAGGTCGCGAAACAGTGCGTCGGCCTTGAGGTTCGGATAGTTCTCGGCGACGAGCAGAAGACGCGACAGCGCGCCGGTCAGCTGGTTTTGCGCGGCGATGAACTGCTGGAACGCGGCCGGATCGTTGACCAGCTCCGGCGTGGCCTTGACCGCGCCCACGCTGGCGCGTGCGTTGGTCACTTCGGTCAGCACCTGCTCTTCGTGCTGTGCGTAGCCCTTCACGGTGTTGACGAGGTTGGGCACGAGGTCCGCGCGCCGCTGGTACTGGTTCAGCACCTCGGACCACGCCGCCTTGACGCCTTCATCCTGGCGCTGCAGGTCGTTGTAACCGCAACCGCCGAGCGCCAGCGTCGCGAGGACGGCAAGCAGGACGCCCAGTCGTCGAAGCATCGTTGTTCTCCCTGATGGATCGGTACGGGCCTATTGCCCGCGAGGCCAATATGCGGGTTCGTGCCGCCGCACGCAAGGGGCGCGGGTGCGAAAGCCTGCTTCTAGAGCGCGGCGGATTCGCGCAGCACGCGCCGCGCGAAGAGCAGGTCTTCCCAGGCTTTCGCCTTGTCGGGCAGGTTGCGCAGCAGATACGCGGGGTGATACGTCACCACGAGCGCACGGCCGTCGAGGCGATGGACGCGCCCGCGCAGGCTGGCGATCGAAGCATCGACGCCGAGGAGCGTGGACGCCGCGCTGCGGCCGAGCGCCACGATGAGCCGCGGCTGCAGGAGGGCGATCTGGCGTGCGAGATACGGCCGGCACGCCTCCACTTCGAGCGGCTCGGGCGTGCGGTTGTTCGGCGGCCGGCATTTGAGCACGTTGGCGATGTACACGCCGCGGCGCCGATCGAGGCCCAGCGCCGCGAGCATGTTGTCGAGCAGGCGGCCCGCCTGTCCGACGAACGGCTCGCCGCGCGCATCCTCTTCGGCGCCCGGCGCTTCGCCGATGAACATCCAGTCGGCGCGCGCGTCGCCGACACCGGGCACGGTGCGCGCGCGCGTGCGGCACAGCGCGCACGCCGTGCACGCGGCGATGTCCTCGGCCAGCGCTTCGAACGCCAGCGCACCGATGCGCGCGGTGCGATCGGGCACGCCGAGGGCCTCGCCGGTGAGGTGGCCTTGCGCGGCGACCTGCGCGCGCAGGCGCCAGCGCGGCGCCAATCCGAGCTCATCGAGGATCTGCTCGCGTGTCGCCACGTCAGCCGTTGCCGAGCGGTCGCAGCGAGCCGAGCGCGCGGCGCATCACCAGCGCATCCTCGCGCGTGCCCACACCGGGGGTCGGCGGATAGTAGGCGACGCGACGGGCGATCGGCGCGAAGCCCGCCGCGGTATAGAGCGCGATGGCCGCGGCGTTGCCGACGCGCACCTCCAGGAACATCTGCTCGGCGCCGAAGCGCCGCGCGTCGTCGACGAACTGCGCGAGGAGGATGCGGCCCAGGCCCTCGCGGCGGGCGTCGGGCACGACGGACAAGTTGAGCAGCTGCGCTTCGCCGGGACCGAGCATCAGCACGCCGTAGGCGACGATGCGGCCTTCACGCTCGCCCACGCGCGCGCAATAGCCGGCCGCCAGCGCGTCGCGGAAGTTGCCGAGCGTCCATGGCGCAAGGTGGATCTGCGCCTCGAGCGCAGCAACGTAGGCCAGATCGTCCGCGGCGAGCGGACGCCAGACGAGCGTGGCCGGATGCGGTTTGAGGACGCTCGCCATGGCCGTCTAGAGCCGCATGCCCGCGTCGCGCTCCCGCGTGGTCAGGGCCACGCGATGGCGCACGTATAGCGGCTCCGCGTGTGCGGCGTCCACCCCTTCGCCCGCCGCGAAACGCGGCGCGGCAAGCTCTGCGACCGCGCGAGCCTGCGGCACCGCGCCGGCGTCCGCGTCGACCAGGGCCAGCCGCTCGATGAGCGCCGGATACGCCGCGAACCCGTCTCCGCAACCGTGCCATTTTCCGGCGGGCAGCTCGACGGCTTCGGGCCTGCAAACGGCGGGCTCGAGCACCGTCGACCAGCCCGACCCTGCGCGCCGGTACGCTGCCACGTAGACCTCGCGCATGCGCGCATCGAGGCACGCGAACACCGTGTCGACGCCGCGTTGCCGCCACGCGTCGTGTGCGAGTGCCAGGAGCGTCGGAATGCCGACGACGGGCAGTCCCGCGCCGAGTGCCAGGCCCTGCGCAAGGCCGCAGGCGATGCGCACGCCGGTAAACGCGCCAGGGCCCGCCCCGAATGCAATGCCATCGAGCTCGTGGAGCGTGACGCGCGCCTCGTCCAGCAGCTCCTGGACGAGCGGGAGCGCGCGCTGCGACGCAGCCGTGGCAGCGCGCTCGCCGCGCTCATGGATGCGCGCGCCGGCAAGGACTGCGACGGACAGCCAGTCGGTGGACGAGTCGAGCGCCAGCAGGTTCATGCACGCGAGTTTACCGCGCGCATGCGCCACGCGGCGGACCGGGCGGCAAGTCGAATGCACGCGCACGACACGCACGCGGGCGGCGCGGTAAAATGATCGGTTTTTCGCGCCACTTTCATCGACTGGTGAACCATCGTCATGCCTAGCGCTGTCGTCGAATCGCTCGACCAGGAAGGCCGCGGCATCGCGCATGTCGAAGGCAAGGTCGTCTTCGTGGAAGGCGGGCTGCCGGGCGAGCGCGTCGAGCTTGCAGTGCGCAAGCGCAAGCCGAGCTACGACATCGCAACGGTGACCGCCATCGCGCAGCCGAATGCGGCGCGCGTGGCACCGCGCTGCCCGCATTTCGGCGTGTGCGGCGGCTGCACGCTCCAGCATGCCGATCCGTCGCTGCAGGTCGCCGCGAAGCAGCGCGCGCTCGAAGACGCGCTTGCGCGCATCGGCCGCGTCGAGCCCGACATGCTGCTGCCACCGATTGCCGGCCCGGCGTGGGGCTATCGACAGCGCGCGCGGCTGTCCGTGCGCGACGTGGCGAAGAAGGGCGGCGTGCTGGTGGGCTTCCACGAGCGCGGTTCGAGCTACGTCGCCGACATGCGCGAATGTCACGTCCTGCCGCCGAAGATCTCGGCCCTGCTTCCGGCGCTGCGCACGCTGGTCGAAAGCCTTTCGATCCGGCAGCGCATGCCCCAGATCGAGCTGGCCGTCGGCGAGCGATTGCCGAGCGCAGGCCACGAAGGTCCCGGTGCGCCGGTCCATGCACTCGTGTTCCGCATCCTCGCACCGCTCACGGCGCCTGACGAAGCGAAGCTGGTGGCGTTCTCCGACGCGCACGACGTGGACGTGTGGCTGCAGACCGGCGGACCGGAGACCGCCGCGCCGTTTCACCCGCGCAACGCCACGCTCGCCTACACGCTGCCCGAGTTCGACGTCGCGCTGCCGTTCTCGCCCACCGAATTCACGCAGGTCAATACCGCGATCAACCGGGTGCTCGTGCGACGTGCCGTCGCGCTGCTCGATCCGCAGCCTGGCGAGCAGGTGGCGGACTTTTTCTGCGGCATCGGCAACTTCACGCTGCCGATCGCCCGGCGCGGCGCGAAGGTCGTCGGCGTCGAAGGCAGCGCGTCCCTCGTGGCCCGCGCCAAAGCCAATGCGGAGCGCAACGGCGTGCGCGAGCGCGCCCGCTTCGTCGTGGCGAACCTGTTCAAGATGGACGCCCGCGGCATCGAAGCGTTGGGCCCGCTCGACCGCGTGCTGATCGACCCGCCGCGCGAAGGCGCGATGGAGCTGTGCAAGGTGCTGCCCTCAGGAACCGGAGCGCGGCCGCTGGCACGCATCGTCTACGTGTCGTGCAACCCCGCGACGCTTGCGCGCGATGCGTCAGTGCTCGTGCACGAGCGCGGCTATCGCCTGCGTGCCGCGGGCGTGGTCAACATGTTTCCGCACACCGCCCACGTCGAGTCGATGGCGGTGTTCGAGCCGGCGGCCAGCGAGGCGGCCGGCGCCATGCCGTAGCGCGGCTAGCGGCCGCTCGCCTGCGGCGCGGCCGAACCGGCATGCGCGCCCAGCAGATGGCGCACCTGGCTCGCGATCGAGCCCACGCCCAGGCGCGAGAGCAGGCCGGTCGATGCGTTGTCGAGCAGGATCTCGGCGTCGCCGTGGTCCGCGGCGAAGCGCACGATGGTTTCCGCGGGCTTGCCCACCAGCACGTGCGGCTCGCATGCGACCCGCGCGTCGGCCAGCAGGCGCAGCGCGCCTGCCAGCACGCCCATGCCCGCTTCGCGATGGACTTTCGCGAGCTCGTCGCGTGCGAAGAACTGCGCGATGTGCAGCGGCAACGGACGCTGCACGTTCAGCAAATGCACCTGGAGCGGTTCGGCGCGCGAGCGGTCGATCACCAGGCGCGCGAGCGTTTCCGCTTCGGCTGCATCGTTCACCGGGACCACGATGGGCTTCATGGCCGCGGGTCCGGCGTGGCAGCGGCACCGGCGACGCCGTGGTGCTCCACTGCGGCGGGCGGCGCTTCGTGGGCCTTGCGGCGCGACAGCATCTTGCCGGCGATCACGACCATGGCTGCGCCAACGAGGGGCGCCGCGAGATCGAGGAAATGCGCGTGCAGCTCGATGTAGTCCTTCACGGCGATGTCGCCGATCGCCATTTCACCGGCCACCCAGCCGAGGATGCCCGCGCCGATGGTGACGAAGACCGGAAAGCGCTCCATCAGCTTCATCAGCATCGCGCTGCCGAAGAGGATCAGCGGCATGGTGATGAGCAGCCCCACGAACAGCATGCCCATGTGCCCCTTCGCCGCACCCGCCATGCCGAGCACGTTGTCGAGGCTCATGACGATGTCGGCGATGATGATGGTCTTGACCGCCTGCCAGAAGTTGCTCGAGTCGCCGATTTCGCCTTCCTCTTCCTCGGGCAGGAGCAGCTTGATGCCGATCCACACGAGCAGCACGCTGCCGATGAGCTGGATGTAGGGCAGCGTCATTAGCCACGCCGCGAACGCGGTCAGCACGGTCATCAGCACGACGATGCCGCCGGTGCCGACCATGAAGGCTTTGCGCTGCTGCTTCGGCTCGAGCGAGCGGCACGCGAGTGCGATGACGACGGCGTTGTCGCCGCTCAACACGACGTTGATGACCGCGATCTTGAACAGCGCGGTCCACGTCTCGGGATCGTTCAGTGCTTGCAGCCAGTCCATGAGGCTCCTCCTTGCGGGATGGAGCCAAGGTAGCCGCGCGCGATTACGCAGGCCTGTCCACGTGCTTACGAGCTTCTTTCGCAGACCTTACGCGGAGCTTTCGACTGCTGCGGCCGCAGCGGGAAAGGCGACCGTGAACGTGTTGCCCACCCCGTCGGCGTCCTCCGTGAGGCTGATCGTCGCCTGGTGCAGCGTTGCGATCTCGCGCACGATCGCCAGGCCGAGCCCGCTGCCATCGGTGTGATGGCCGAGGAGGCGATGAAAGCGCTCGAAGATCCGCTCGCGCTCGGCCGGGGGAATCGTGGGGCCGTCGTCGCTGACCGCTACGCGGGGATCGGGATCGGCGGTGACCCGCACGGTGACCTTGCCGCCATCGCGGCTGTAGCGGATGGCATTGTCGAGCAGGTTGTTGATGAGCTCGCGCAACCGCGCGGCGTCGCCGCGGATGGTAGCTGGACCCGCGGCCCCTTCGAACCCCAGGTCGATGTTCTTCTTGTAGGCTTCGGGCACCCATTCCATCGTCGTGTCGAGCGCGAGGCGGCCGAGGTCGATCGCGGCCAGATTCAGCCTTCGGACGGTATTGGGCTCGTTCCGCGCGAGCGACAGCAGTTGCGCGACGAGTCGCGACATGCGCTCGACCGCCGTGTACAGATGCGCGAGCGAGCGCCGGGCCTGCTCGGGATCCGGCTCGCGCAGCGCCACTTCGATGTGCGCCTTCAAACCCGCGACCGGCGTGCGCAACTGATGCGCGGCGTCGGCGATGAAGCGGTTCTGGAACGTCAGCACTTCGTCGAGCCGTGCCATGAGGTCGTTCACCGACTGCAGCAGCGGATCGACCTCGGCCGGGATGTCGCGCGCCTCGATCGGGCTGAGATCCAGATGCGAGCGCGCCGCAACGGCGGCCTGCAGCGTGCGCAACGGTGCCAGTCCGCGCGTGACGCCCACCGACACGAGCAAGCCGGCCATGACGATGAACACGAGTTGCGGCAAGATGACGTCCGCCAGCATCTCGCGCGTGAGCGCCGTGCGCTTGTGCAACGTTTCGGCGACCTGCACGACGACCGGATCCGGCTGGCTGCCTGGCACGCGCAGCTGCGCCACCCGCACGGGCTCGCCGCCGACGTCGGCGAAGTACGCCGTCACCGGCGCGCTCGCGTGATTCACCGTGAGCGCCGTCGAGCCTGCGAGCAACGCGCCGTCGGCCGCGTGGATGGCGTAGGTGACGGTGTCGACCTGGTCGAGCAGCAGCGTGCGCTCGGCATCGCTTTCCAGGTCGACGATCGTGCGCGTGCCGTCGCGGTGCACATGCAGCACCAGCTCGCGCGCGATCTCCATCAGCTCGCCGTCGTAGACGCGATCGGCGAGCTGGGACGCGAAGTAGTAGCTTCCGGCGGCGTCGAGCAGCAGCACCAGCGAAAGCGCGCCGACCATCCAGCGCAGGAGCTGGCCGCGCAGCGAGCCCCTAGCCTGCATCGTCGTGCTTGTCGAGCAGGTAGCCCATCCCGCGCACGGTCCGGATGTCGATCCCGAACGGCTCCAGCTTGCGGCGCACGCGATGCACGCACACTTCGATGGCGTTGCTGCCCACGTCCTCCCCGAAGCCGAACAGCTGGTCGATGATCTGCTCCTTGCTCACCACGCGGCCCTGGCGCGCCAGCAGCAGCTCCACCAGCCCCAGCTCGCGCGCCGACATGTCGACGGGCTGGTCACCGTGGAAGAGCCGCCGGGCCGCCGCGTCGAAGCGCAGACGGCCGTGCGTCATGCCGGCGCCACCGCCGGCGTAGTGCGCACGGCGCAGCAGTGCGCGCACGCGCGCCTCGAATTCGGGGAGATCGAACGGCTTGGTCAGATAATCGTCGGCGCCAGCGTCGAGGCCTTCGACGCGATCCTCGACCGTGTCGCGCGCCGTCAGGATGAGCACCGGGACTTGCGAGCGCCGGTCGCGCAGCCGGCGAAGCACGGTGAGGCCGTCGACGCGGGGCAGCGCCAGGTCGAGCACGACGAGGTCGTAACTGCCCGTCGCCAGCGCATGGCTCGCCGCTTCGCCATCGGGGCACAGGTCGACCGCGAAGTTGGCCTGCGCGAGCGCACGGGTGAGCGCGGCGGCGAGCACCGAATCGTCCTCGACGACCAGGATCCTCATGGCGCCGCCCGTCTCGTCATCGTGTGCCGCGGAAAAAAAACGGGGCGATCGCTCGCCCCGTCATGTGCCGTTGACAACCGTCGGGTCAGTCGCGCTGCCCCGTCAGGGCCATCAGGATCTGGAGCAGGCTGACGAAGATGTTGTACACGTCGAGGAAGATCGACAGCGTGGCCGTGATGTAGTTGGTCTCGCCACCGTGCACGATGCGGCTCACGTCCACGAGGATGAACGCGGAGAAGATCAGCACCGCGATCGAGGCGATCGTCAGCTGCAGCGCCGGCACCTGGAAGAACAGGTTGGCGAGCGACGCGACGATCAGCAGGATCAACCCCACGAACAGGAACTTGCCCATGAACGAGAAGTCGCGCTTCGTCACCGTGGCGATGCCCGCCATGGCAAAGAAGATCGCGGCCGTCATCCCGCCCGCAAGCCCGATGAGCTCGCCGCCATTGCGCAGCCCCAGCGCGACGCTGAGGATCGGCGTGAGCATGACGCCCGCGATGAACGTGAACCCGAACAGCGCGGGCACGCCCCACGCGCTGTTGCGCAGCGCCGTGACGGCGAACAAGGCGCCGAGCATCACGCCGAACATCAGCAACGGCGCCATGATGGGCGCAGCCCTGAAGAACTGGATGAAGTTGAACTGCAGCCCGACATATGCGCCGGCGATCGTCGGCAGCATCGAGAGGGCGAGGAGCCAATACGTGTTGCGCAGGACTCGGCTCGAGTCCGATACGACGACTTCAGCGCCACCACCCGCCCTGGGCAGCGACAGCTGCTCACGCGTGAATGCGGGTTGAAGCTTGTCCATGAAAGACCTCCGGGGTTGAAAACCTGGCCGGCAAGCGCCGGCACCACGCTTAGACTAGCAGAAATGGCCCGGGTTTCAAGGACCTAGGCATGCCATTTCGCCGTCTGCACGCGTGCTAACATGGGTTCGCGCGCTGCAAAATCAAGCGCTTCCGGATGGGTGGCAGAGCGGTTGAATGCACTGGACTTGAAATCCAGCGGCCGTGCAAGCGGCCCGTGGGTTCGAATCCCACCCCATCCGCCACCCGGATCGCGACGTTGCCCATAACGTTGCCTCGTCTCGCGGCCATGCATTGCACCGTCGCAGCGGCGCGGCCCGTCGTTCGCACGCGGCGCCTCGCTGCTTCCTGCGCCTGACGGCTGCGTAAAGGTCGGCGTCCCGCGCTCACGACGTTGACGAGGCGTTCCGGGCTGTACGTTGGCGCAAACCCGGCGCCCGTTGCTGCGCCGCAGTCCAGCGAACGAAACGGCGAGAACGCCTTGCATCCTGGCTGCCACGCGATCAGAATCGCCCACGTTGCGCGCTAAGTAATTGAACGGGCGTGCAAATTACGTCGAGCCGCCCAAGATGAGGCACGCACAGGCTCGGCGCCGGTGGCAGTTCAACGAAGTACCTTGGGCTCGACCCTTGAGGTGCACACATGAAAACTGCCATCTCCCGGCTACGGGGCTGTTGCGCACGGTCGTGCATCGGAGCCGTGCCTCTCATTGCGTGCCTGGCGGCGTGCCTGCTCACTGCGCCAGTGGCCGTCGCCCAGACTGCACCAGCCTATTTCACGATTGCCGTGTTTTCCGATGCCCACATCGACGACACGTCCGGCAATCCGGTTGCTGCCAATTGGAAGGCATGGGCTACCACGAAAGCATGGATCCTCAACAATCGGGATGCATGGAATATCCGGGGACTCCTGGGAACCGGTGATTACGTTGCGGATCCTGCAACGGGGGCCACATCGGATTGGGCAGGCTTTGCCAACGACCTGAACGACATCGTCGCAGCCGGGATACCGGTCGTTGCGGTGCCGGGAAATCACGACGTGTATTCCGCGCACTACGCGCTGTGGGATTCGTACTTTGCATCCGTCATGGCTGGATGGCCGCTGGCAGCTCAATATGCCGCCACCTATCCCGCCATCCCTTCGTACCATCCCCTTTCGGTCAACCAGTATCAACGCTTGGACATCGCCACGAGCGCTGGAGTCGTCAAGCTCGGTATCGGCGGTCTTGTCTGGAGTCCGTCGCGCAACGATGCCGCGAGGTTGAAAGGCTACATGGATGCCGACGCGGATCGCGACTTCGTGGTGGGGACGCATATCTTCCTGGCACCGATCGCCGGGACCGATGCCTCGCACCCATGCGTCTACAACGAGATGTATTGCATCACGTCCAACTACGCCCCATACGGGTTCCTCGACGGAGCAGGCTTCTGGGATGCGCTGAAGGACAACGCGGGCCTGCGTGCGATCCTCACCGGGCACAGCCATAGCGCCTACAGCGCACAGATGACCGGGACGAACGGCAATCTCGTTCAGGCCCTTTCCACCTGGAACATCAGCTATGCCGGCTGGGGAAACATCATCCTGATGAAGTTCAGGACGGACAATCAGACGATCGAGTTCTATAGCTGGAAGACGGCGCAGAACGTGGCCGATCAGGGAGTCTGGGGCGCACCGAAGGTCGTCAGTTGGACTCCGCGGTCGGACATCACGGCCCCGACCGTGTCGATGACGGCACCGACGGATGGCGCGACCGTCTCGGGAATCGTGCCGGTGTCCGCGACCGCAACCGACAACATGGCGGTCGTTGGCGTGCAGTTCCTGGTCGACGGGGCCGCAGTGGGTGCGGAAGCGACAACACAACCCTACTCGATGTCGTGGGACAGCACGACGGCCGCCAGCGGGCCTCACAGCTTGTCCGCGCGGGCGCGGGATGCGGCCGGCAACCAGACCACCAGCGCAGCAGTCACCGTGACGATCGACAACACCGCGCCCACGGTATCGATGAGCGCCCCTGCGAACGGCGCCATGGTGTCTGGAACAGTTCCCGTGTCGGCGGATGCAAGCGACAACATCGCGGTCGTCGGGGTGCAGTTCTTGCTCGACGGGGCGGCGCTGAGCACGGAAGACACGACGGGGCCGTTCTCGATCTCATGGGACACCGGGACGGCCGGCACCGGAGCTCATACGTTGTCTGCGCGGGCGCGCGATGCGGCAGGCAACATGACGACGAGCGCAACGGTCAGCGTGACGATCGACAACACGGCGCCCACGATATCGATGACCGCCCCCGCGAACGGCGCGGCGGTGTCCAAGACCGTGTCGCTATCGGCGACTGCCAGCGACAACACGGGGGTAGCTGGCGTGCAATTCCTGCTGGACGGGGCAGCAGTGGGCGCGGAAGACACAACGGCACCCTACGCGATCTCGTGGGACAGCACGACCGCCGGCAGCGGGTCTCACACGTTATCCGCGCGCGCCCGCGATGCGGCAGGCAACGTCACGACGAGCGCAACCATCAGCGTCACGATCGACAACACCGCGCCTACGATATCGATCACCGCGCCCGCCAACGGCACGACCGTCTCGGGCACCGTGCCGGTGTCCGCGACCGCAACCGACGACGCGGGCGTGGCAGGGGTGCAGTTCCTGCTCGACGGCGTGGCACTAGGTGCCGAAGACACGACAGCGCCCTACTCCATGTCCTGGGACAGCACGACGGCCGGCAGCGGGGCTCATACATTGTCTGCGCGGGCGCGCGATGCAGCCGGCAACCTGACGACGAGCGCCGCGGTCAGTGTGACCGTCGACACCATGGCGCCCACGGTGTCGATCACCGCGCCGGCGAACGGCGCGACGGTCTCGGGAACGGTCGGTGTGTCGGCGACCGCGAGCGACGACGTGGGCGTGGTTGGGGTGCAGTTCCTGCTCGACGGCGTGGCACTCGGTCCGGAAGACACCACGGCGCCGTACTCCATCTCGTGGGACAGCACGACGGCCGGCGGCGGGACTCATACGTTGTCTGCGCGGGCGCGCGATGTGGCCGGCAACCTCACGACGAGCGCCGCAGTGAGCGTGACCATCGACATCACGGCACCTACGGTATCGATCACGGCGCCGGCGAACGGCGCTGCTTTATCCGGAACGGTGGCTGTGTCGGCGACTGCGAGCGACAACGTGGGCGTGGTCGGGGTGCAGTTCCTGCTGGATGGAATGCCGCTCGGTACGGAAGACCGCACGGCGCCCTATTCGGTCTCCTGGAATGCCCATTCGGCGTCCCCGGGGCCGCATACGCTCGCAGCACGCGCACGGGATGCTGCCGGGAACCAGACGACGAGCGCAGCAATCACCGTGACCGTCGCGAAGAAGAAATAGGCGCCGCGCTGCTACGAGGCCATCATTTCCGGTCCGCTGCTCGCGCCCCGCCCTACTGCGCGGAAATGCCGCCTGTCATGCTGATCGCTTGCCCCGTGATCTTCGCGGCCGCCGGCGATGCGAGGAACACCGCCAGGTTGGCGAGCTCCTGCTTGCTCACCACTCCGAGCGCGGCCTTCTGGGCGGCACGCCGGAGCAGCTTGCCCGCGAAGGGATCGGCCATGATCCGGTCGAAATGCGCCGTGCCGCTGATAAGCGAGGGCGTCAGCACGTTCGCCCGGATGCCGTCGTGCTTCGCTTCCAGGGCAAGGCCTCGGGTGAACATGAGGATGCCGGCCATCGCCGCGCCGATGACGCTTTCGCCTGGCGTGGGAATCTTGGCCGCATCCGAGGCGATGTTGATGATCGCACCGGCCTTTCGCGCACGCATGTGAGGCAGGGCAGCGCGGCAGCTCAGCATGTGCCCGACGAGGCAACGCTGCGCGATGCCCGGGATCGCGGACAATGGCGTCTCGTGCAGCAGCGCGGGCAGGTCGTCGCCCCCGGTTGCGTTGACCAGCACGTCGACGCGCGCCAGCGCCCCGACCGCCTGCGCCATCACCGCTTCGGCGTCCCCCGGAACCGTCATGTCGCCGACAGCCAGAAGGACGGTGGCGTCGGGGAATCGCGAGCGAAGGTCCGCCACGCCCTGCTCGCCGCGTTCGCGGTTGCGCCCGTTCACCACGAGCGCCGCTACCCCCGCCGCGAGCAACGCTTCGGCGCACGCGCCGCCGATGCCTGCGGTACCGCCCGTGACGAGCGCCGTGAGTCCGGCCAGGACCCCGCCCGTCGACATCAACGGGTGACCTTGATGCCCATCTTTTCGCGATCCCACAATGTGGCCCGGCGTTCTTCCGCCAGCTTCTTCAGCTTGTACTTCTCGATCTTTTCACTGGGCGTCTTGGGCAGCGCGTCGATGAACTCGATGAAGCGGGGCACCATGTAGTAGGCCATGTTCTCGCTGCAGAAGGCGACGATGTCCTCGGCGGTCACGCGCTCGCCTGGTCTCAACACGAGAAAGACCATCAGGTCGTCTTCCCCGAGCTCGGAAGGAACCGGCACGGCCGCTGCTTCAAGGACCTTGGGGTGCCGGCAGATGATGAGCTCGACTTCGTAAGCGGAAATGTTCTCGCCGCGCCGGCGGATCGTCTCCTTGGTGCGCTCGACGAAGTACAGGTAACCATCCTCGTCGACGTAGCCGCGGTCGCCGCTGTGAAACCAGCAGTTGCGCATTTCCTTCAGCGTCGCCTCCGGCATGTTGTAGTAGCCCTGCATCATGAGGCCCGGCTCCTGCGGCCTCACGCAGATTTCACCGGTCTGGCCTGCAGGCAGCGGCCGATCGTGCTCGTCCATGATCTTCATGTCGACGTAGCCGGGAGGCTTGCCGGCCGAGCCATGCTTGTCGGCCGGCTCGTGCGGCGTGTAGAGCGTCACCGGAAACGTCTCCGTCATGGCGTAGACGGCAGTGATCGTGACGTGATAGCGCGCCTCGAACTCGTCGTAGATCTCCTTGGGCACCGGCACGGTCATGCACAGACGCAGCTTGTGGTCGCGGTCCTGCTCCGATGCAGGCAGCTTCCACAGGATGTTGGTCATGGCGGCCAGGGTGTTGAATTGCGTGGCACCGTACCGGCGCACGTCGCTCCAGAACTGGCTCGCAGAGAAACGCGGCGCAAGCGCGATCGCGGCATCCGCCCACAGCGCGGGATAGCACGAGTACCACAGCGCATTGCCGTGAAAGAGCGGCAGGCACACGTACAGTACGTCGTCGGGGCGGTATCCATAGTGGCTCACGAGCGACAGGCCGACGCCGTGCGCCTGCGCGTGCGGGCTCATGACGCCCTTGGAAGGTCCCGTCGTTCCGCCGGTGTACATGATGAGATGGAGATCGTCGTAATGCACGGCGTCCACGGGCGGCGCTGCTTCGCTTTCGCGCTCGACATCGCGCAGGTCGATGACCGGCACCCGCCCATCGGCGATGATGGCATCGCGCGCGGAACGAGGGCCGAGGTACTGGTAGCACCTGATCTTGGAAAGCTGACCCTTGACCGCTTTGAGCCGCTCCGCGAACTCCTCGTCGACGACCATCCACGTGCTGTCGGACTGATCGATGAAGTAGCGAAGCAATTCGCCTTTCGCCGCGGTATTGATGGGCACGGCAACCGCCCCGATCTTGCCGAGGCCCCAGATGACCCAGAAGAACTCCGGGCAATTGGGCAGCATCACCGCGACATGATCGCCTTTCCGGATGCCGAGCGCGGTGAAGCCGTTGGCATAGCGATTGGTCATCCGCTCCAGGTCGCCGTAGGTGTAGACACGCTCCTGCCACAGCAGCCACGGCTTGTCGCCAACCCGGGCGGCCTTGTCGGCCAGGATGCGGCCGATGGTGCGTTGTTCGAGCTCGTATGCGTGCATGTTGGCTTCGGGCTTCCGGATGGGCGTGGCGTTCGTCAAGTCACCGGTGCGCTCGCAGAACCTGCGTCACCTCGGGAAACGCCACCAGCAGCGCGACGATGGCTATTTCGGCCAGGACGAATGGAAAGCAACCGCGAAAGATCTCTCCCAGCGGGATCTCCGGCGCGACGCTCTTCACGACGAACGCATTGAGTCCGACCGGCGGAGTCAGGAGGCCGATTTCGACGGTTTTCGTGACGATGATGCCGAACCATACGGCGTCGAAATGCAGGCGCGTGACGATCGGGAAAACGATCGGCATGGTGAGCAGGATCATCGAAAAACCATCGATGAACATGCCCAGCACGAAATACGCGAGCAGGATGAGCAGCAGCACGACGTACCGGTTCTGCGAATACTGCACGGCCCAGGTGGCCAGCGTGTTTGGTATCTGCGTGGTCGACAGGGCAGTGCTGAAGAGGCCGGCCCCGAGGATGAGCAGGAAGATCGTGGCGGTCGCAGAGCCGGTCTCCAGGAGCCCGGCTCCGATCATCCGGGTCCTGTTGCCCTTCTGACGGAAGACCAGCAGCGTCGCGACCAGTGCGCCTACCGCCGCCGCCTCGGTGGCGGTCGCGACACCAAGGTAGATGCCCCCCATGACGATGATGAAGAGGAGAATGATCTCCCATGACGAGGCCAGTGCCCTGAGCTGATCGGCCACGGGCGCGCGCGGCAGCGGCTTGCCGGCGAGCGCGGGGCGCAACCGCACCATGCCGTGAACGAGCAGCACGTACACCAGTGTCGTGATCACCCCGGGGATGAAGGCTGCGACGAACAGATCGAGGATGGACGTCTCCGTGGCGATGGAATAGACGACCAGCACGCCGCTTGGCGGTATGAGGATGCCCAGCGTGCCACCGCCCGCGACGGAGCCGGCGGTGAGGGACCGCGCATAGCCGCGCTTGAGCATCTCGGGTATGGCGATCTTGCCCATCGTCGACGCGGATGCCGCGCTCGACCCGCAGACCATTGCAAACGCGGCGCTCGCCATGATCGTCGCGATGGCGAGCCCGCCCGCGACATGCCCGAACAATCGCTGTCCCGCCGCGTACGCGCGCTCGGAGACGCCTGAAACGAACGTCATGTGCCCCATGAAGAGGAACAGCGGCAGCACGATGTAGCCGAGGTTGCCGACGTACGAGTAGGAGAACGAGCCGACCAGGAAGTCGAGCGGCCCCCAGCCGCGCGTCAGCACCAGGCCTGCGATGCCCGACGCCGCGAGGGAGAATCCGATCGGCATGCCGAGGATCAGCAAGCCGCCCAGCAGCGCCACGATGACGAGGCCGGCAACCGTTTGATCGATCACGTCGGCACGTCCTGGTCCCGTCGCTCGCGGGGCCAAAACAGCTCGACGAGGAGCTGGACGACGAGCATGGTGAGCCCGATCGCGATGATGAGCCGGCTCGGCCAGACCGGGAACGGAATGACACCGTAGCTCTCTTCACGGGCTGCCACGGACGCAATCGCGCGGGTCCATGAGAACCAGGTGAGGAACCCGACCGCCACGAGCGCGATGAGCGTCGTCATGGCGCTGATGACACGGCGCGCCTTCCTGGAAAGCAGACGCACCAGGATCGTGACGGAAAAGTTGGACCCGCTCGCCTGCGCTCCCGCCAACCCCAGGAACACCAGCGCGACGAGAAACAGCACGACGAGCTCGCTCGCGCCCTGAATCGATCGGTTGACCGCGGTGCGCGACAGGACGTCGAGGCAGGTCACGAGCATGATCAGCGCGACCAGCACGCCCGCCACGACCGCAAGGCCGCGGGTGATGCGGTCGATCCATCTCAGGATGGACGGCATCGGCGTGGGCGAGTGGCGAATGCCGCGTGAGCCGCGGTGCTACGCCGACCGATGCCGGCAACACGGCGGCTCATGCGCGAACATCGCCGCTCAACGTGCCAGCTTCTTCACCCGGTCGAACCCGGTGACGTACTGCGAGCTGGCGTCGTGCTTGCGCGTGGCGGCGGTGAACTGGTCCAGCAGCTTCTGGCCGTCATAGCCGCTTTTCTTCGCCGTTTCGATCCATTCCTTGTAGATCTCCTGTCCGACCGTCGAGCGCATCTTCGCCACGTCGGCGTCGGCGAACAGGTCGATCTTCACTGCTCCCGATCGAACGCGGTCGGCGACTTTCCTGGCCGATTCGTCCATGACCTTGTCCAGCAGCTTGAAGTAGTAGGCGGGCGTCTCGGATGCAACCTGGTCGATGATCTTCTGGGTGTCCTTGTCGAGGCTGTCGTACGTCTTGCGGCTCATCACGGTCGTGTACACCGCGTAGATGCCCATCCGCCCCGCATCACTGCCGTATTTCGCGATGTCGACGAGGCCGCCCGTGACGGCGTTGTCGAACGGCGCCGAAGACATGGCGTCGACGACGCCTCTCTGCATGCCTTCGAGGGCGTCGTTCCATGGAATGGCCACCGGCGCGGCCCCGAGCTTCGCCAGCGCATCGCCAATGCCAAGCACCGCGCGCACTTTCAGGCCCTTGATGTCGTCCGGCTTGGCGATCGGCTTGACCGACCACATGGTGTTCTCGCCGGCGGCCGGGGCATAGAGCAGCTTCAGGCCCCGGCCTTCGTATTCCTTGCGCAAGTCGGCGTTCGACTCGTACATCTCCTTGAACGCGTAGGAAGCACTGTCGACCTTGTCCGTGATGAACGGCAGGGTGATGTTGGAAAGGGGATAGTCCTTGCGGTTGTACGCGCTCGGCACGCTCATGCCGAGATCCGCGGCACCTGCGGCAACACCAGGAAGGATGTCGCCCGCTTTGAGCAATGCGCCGGACAGGTACACCTCGAACGTGATCCGTCCGTTGGTTCGACGGCTGACTTCATCCATGAACCACTTGTCGGCCTGAACGATGCTGAGCGTGTCGGGGATGTACGTCGCGTAGACGAGCTTGCGCGTGGTCTGACCGCTCGCCAACGGGGCCATGCCAACGCCGACCGCAACGGCGATCACGGCGGCCGTCCACATCCATCGCTGCCTGAGAGATTCCATGGCGCCTTCTCCTATCGTTCGTTGTGAACGCTGCGCTTCCCATCCTTGGGGCCAGCTCGATGGACCATTCGCTTGTGATCGGCGGCAATGCCGTTGGTGGTGAGGTTCACCAGCGATTCCACGATCTCGTCGACCGAAAGCTCGCCGTCGGGCCGGTACCATTTTGGCACCCAGTTGATGACGCCCAGCACCGCGAAAACCGCGAGCTTCGGGTTGCACGGCGCGATGCTGCCGTCGTCGATCCCGTCTTCGACCAGCTTGCGGTAGCGCTTCTCCGCTTCGTCGCGACGACGGATGATCGCCGCCAGCTGTTGCGGCAACAGCGCGCCATCCTCCAGCAGCACCGCCGGGTGTCCGAGCCTGCCGATGAGGTCGTGCAGATAGACGCGGACGGCGATGCGCAGCTTGTCCAGGCCATCCTTGCCCTCCCGCTCTCCACGCTCGAGGCCGGCGAACCCGGAATCGAGCGCCAGGTTGAAGCACGCGAACAGGAGCTCGTGCTTGCTCGAGACATACCGGTACAGCGCCGCCTTGGTGACGCCGAGGCGACGCGCGATGTCGTCCATCGACGTGCCGTGGAAGCCTCCGCGATTGAACGAGCGGGCCGCCTCGCGCAGGATCGACGCACGCTTGAGCTCCGCGCGCTCCGACGAGCTCGGAACTGCGTCGCCCCACACGCGTATGGCGGCAGGTGCGCGCTTGCGCGCGGCCGTCCGGCCCGAAGACACCCTCTTGCCGATCGCTGCCTCCACGTCTTGCACCGGGTCCGGTCTCACTGAAACGCCGCGCCTCGATTGTTGCAAGTGACGACACGGTAAAGTAAAGTAACTCGAGAGTCAACGTCGTGACCGGTCGGTCACACAAGCCGGCTTCCGCGGCCGGAGGAGATCCGATGAACGTGTACGTCCTGGGGCTCGCGCTGCATCCTCCGTCGCCGGACGAGCGCCGGTTTCGACTGGAGGAACTGGCGTATCACACGGCGCGCGCAGCGCTCGATTCGGCGGGGGTGACGCGTCGCCAGCTCGACAGCCTGACGCTGGGCGCCTGCGACGAGCTCGACGGCCGCCCCATCTCGAGCATGCTCATGAGCGCTCCGGCAGGCGGCTACAACGTGGACGAGATCAAGGTCACAGACTCGGGCGCCACGGCGATGTGCCTCGCGTATGCGCGCTTCGCAGCAGGCGATACCGATCTCGGCCTGGTCGTCAGCTGGTGCAAGTCCTCGAAGGCCGACGTGGAAGCCGTCATGACCTCGCGCGCGGAGCCGTTCTTCACCCGGCCCATCGGCATCGGCGGCATGGTCAGCGACGCGTTGTTCGCCCAAGCCGTGGGAGGTGAATTCGACATTGGTCCCGCAGAAGCCACGCGTCGGGTCGTCGCGGCCTACGCAAGAGCGGCCGGAAACCCACGGGGCATGGCGCACAGCGTTCCAACGGCGGAGGACGTGGATCGATCGTCCATGGATGCCACGCCGTTGCGCGCAGGGCACCGGGCGCCCCTGACGGACGGCGCCGTTGCGCTCGTTCTGGCGTCGGAACGGTTCGTCGAGCGCAACGCAGGCGCGCGGCCACTGGCGCGAGTTGCGGGCATCGGCTGGGCCACCGACTCGTACCGGCTCGGCGCACAGCGCTTGCGGTCCATGCAGTCCGCGCGCACCGCGTGGCGCGATGCGCTGCGGCGGGCGGGTGTCGAAGACGCGACGGTTCTCGACGTCATCGAGCTGGAATCGCCGACCGGCTACCACGAAGCGGCGTACGTGCGCGCGCTGGGCATCCAGCGCGAAGACGTTATCTCGCCGTCCGGCGGCGCCTTTGCACAGAATCCACTCTTCTGCACCGGCCTCGTCAACGCCGCGGAGGCCGTGCTGCAGGTCGCGGGACAGGCAGGGCCGGTCCAGCGGCCCCTTGTACGACGAGCCGCGGCGCACGGATGTCACGGCTTCGCGCAGCAGGGTAACGTCGTCATGGTGTTCGATACGCCTGGAGCGCTGCAATGATCCAGACCGTTGCGGTGCTCGGAACGTTCGAGACCGACTTCAAGACGCATCATCCCGAGCACACGTTCGCCGAGCAGGCGCAGATCGCCGCCGCGGGTGCGTTGCACGACGCGGGCATGAGCCCCGACGACATCGACGCCATCGTCTTCTCGCTCGCACCCACTCATTTCATGGGCGTCGCCGACGCCGACCGGTGGTCGATCGACTACATATTCGGCGCGGGCAAGCCGATGATGCGCGTCCATACCGGCGGCGCAACAGGCGGCTCCGCGGTGCAGGCCGCCTATAACCTGGTCCGTTCCGGCCTGCATCGCTCGGTCCTGATCGTCGGGGCCGAGCGGATCTCCGAGACCCCCGATGCGCAGCATGTCCTCAACCTCATCTTCGACGTGTTCTACGAGCGCGACATGCCGCTGTCGACCAACACGACCGTCGGCCTGCTGGCGACCCGTTATCTCCACCGCTATGGCTTCACGCAGGAGGACATGGCACGCGTCGTCGTGCGCGCCCGCGGCAATGCGATGAGGAATCCGCATGCGCACCTGAAGGGACACATCACGATCGACGACGTCATGGCATCGCGAGTGATCAGCTATCCGCTCAAGCTGTTCGACATCTGCCCGCGATCCTCGGGCAGCGCCGCCATGATCATCGGGAACATGGAGATGGCCAAACGCTTTCGCACCAGGCCGGCCTTCATCAACGGCGTGGCGAGCCAGAGCACGACCTACTGGATCGGCGACCGGCTGACACCGACGTCCGATGCCGATTTCGTGGACTTCGACATCGCTGCCGCTGCTGCGCGCGAATGCTTTCGGCAGGCGGGCATCACCGATCCGCTGAAGCAGATCCAGGCGACCGAGTTCTACGATCCTTACAGCGTCATGACGCCGATCCAGCTCGAGCGCCTTGGCTTTTGCGGACCGGGACTGGCCTACCGCCTCGAGCGGGAAGGCTACTGGAATACGAGCGGAGGAGCGGTCGCGGTCAACCCGTCCGGTGGAACGCTGTGCACCAACCCGATCGCGATCACCGGCCTCGTCCGGGCAATCGACGCTGCCAATCAAGTCATGGGAACCGCCGGCAGCATGCAGGTACCGGGCGTCACCAACGCCGTGTCCACCGCCGTCGGTGGCTTGATGCAATTCATCAACTGCACGGTCTTCGGCGCTGATGCGGCCACCCACTGAAACGAGGAGTGATGAGGATGAGTGAAAGCGCTGCAGATCGACGTGGCGACGTGATCACGGAGAACGTGACGCTGCGTTACGACTACGCTCTCGGAGAAGTGGCCGGCCGGTTCATGCAGGGACTGCGCGACCGCAAGATCCTGGCCACGCGCTGCTCCAAGTCAGGACTGACGTACCTGCCCCCACGCGCCTACTGCGAGCGCAGCTTCGAACCGTGCGACGGCTGGGTCGACGCCGGACCGGAAGGCGTCATCGAAGCGTCGACCATCGTGGTTCGAGGTTTCGAGGGCAAACGCAAGCCGCCCGTTGCGATTGCCTTCGTGCGCCTCGACAACACCGATTCGGCGATCGCGAACTATGTCGATGGGCTCGATTTGTCGGACTACGACCGCGCGATGGAGCGCATCGCCCCGGGCAAGCGCGTGCGCGTCGCGTTCGTCGACGCCCCCGAGGGCAGGATCACGGACTTCAGCTTCGTCTGCATCGATTGATCGCGTCGTGTCGGCGGGCACCCGCAACGCAGGATTGCTCTACCCGTGCGGTGACGCTCCAGCCCACGGCCAGCAGAAGGAGATCGTCGAGGGCGTTCTGTGGATCCGCATGCCGATGCCGTTCGCCCTCGACCATGTCAACCTGTGGGCCATGCGGGACGTCGATGGCGACCAGGCGCCGGCATGGACGCTGATGGACACCGGCTTGCAGACGCTGGAAACGGCAACCGCCTGGCGCGCGCTCTTCGCAGATGGCGCGCAATTGGGCACCGGCCGGGTCAAGCGTGTGCTGGTGACCCACATGCATCCCGATCACGTCGGCATGGCTGGCTGGATCACCGGCAAGTTCGGTTGCCCATTGTGGATGACACGGCTGGAATATCTGAACTGTCGTGTTCTGGCCGCGGATACGGGCCGCGAGGCGCCGCGCGAGGCCATCGATTTCTACCGCCGGGCCGGATGGTCCGCGGACGACCTCGACACCTACCGCGCCCGCTTCGGCGGGTTCGGCAAGATGATCCATCGCCTGCCCGACAGCTACCATCGTCTCGAGGACGGCCAACGCTTCATGATCGGAGCGCACCAATGGAGGGTGGTCGTTGGCGCAGGCCATACGCCCGAGCACGCGTGCTTTCATTGCGCCGACCTGGCGCTCTTCGTTTCGGGCGATCAGGTGCTTCCGCGCATCTCGTCGAACGTATCCGTCTTCCCGACCGAGCCGGAAGCCGATCCGCTGTCCGACTGGCTCGCCGCCATCGACAAGATCAAGCGCGAGGTGCCCGATGACGTGCTGGTCCTGCCTGCCCACAACGAGCCGTTTCGCGGGCTGCACGCCCGCCTCGACGCGCTCGCCGACGGCCATGCGCGGTCGCTGACTCGCCTGCGCGAGGCGCTGCACGAACCGAAAGCGGTGACCGAGCTGTTCGCGTCGCTCTTCGCTCGTCCGGTGCGCCACGATCCCAGTCAGCTGGGGCTCGCGACCGGCGAAACGATCGCGCACCTCAACTATCTGCACCGGCGCGGTGAAATCGAGCGCCGCGTCGACGCGGACGGTATCGCGCGATACCGCATCAACGAGCGCGCTGCGGGTGCATCCAGCGCGCCGTTCTCACCTGGTGGCTGAGAAGACACGGGCCCTGGGTGCCGTCAGGCCGAATCGCGCCGCATCGCCTCGAGGTCCTCGTCGCGCACGACGATCGTTCCATCGGGCTCGAACCCGCCGGCGAGGATCTTCTCGGCCGCAGCCTCCTCGACCATGTCGACATAGCGATTCCACAGCTCGCGTGCGGTCTCCTGCGCGTTCTCGTCGCCATCCGCTTGACGCAGCGTGGCGACGGAAACCTTGCACAGCACGCGGCCGTCTACCGTGGTGGCGTAAAACGCAATGGGATCGTGGATGTGGGTGCGGTCTTCGTGACGGGCGAACGTGATGGACATGCGTTTCCTTCAGGCGCGGCCTTGTTCGACGGCATGATTGTGCCGCCGAAACGTGCCTGTCGCCAGCGGGCAAGGTAGGTGCGCACGCACGCGGGTATAGAATCGTTCACCCGACCGTTCCCTGGAGGCTCGCATGCACGAAGTTCGCACGAAGGTCCCCGCTCAACTGCGTACGCCGTCCGGCCTCGGCGTCGAGGCCCGGCGCGACCTCTCCGCTGCCCTGAACGCGCTCGTCGCGGATTTGTTCGCCCTGTATCTCAAGACCAAGAACTTTCACTGGCACGTCTCGGGCCCGCATTTCCGGGACTACCACCTGCTCCTCGACGAGCAGGCCGACCAGATCTTCGCCACCACCGACGTCGCGGCCGAGCGCGTGCGCAAGCTGGGCGGCACGACGCTGCGCTCGATCGGCCACATCGCGCGCGTGCAACGGATCCAGGACAACGATGCCGACTTCGTCACGCCGCTCGACATGCTGGCGGAGCTCCGCTCGGACAACGACGACCTGGTGCGCCACATGCGCGCAACGCACGACCTTTGCGACGAGCATCGTGATGTGGCGACCGCAAGCCTGATCGAAGTCTGGATCGACGAGGCGGAGCGGCGCTCCTGGTTCCTGTTCGAAGCGAGCCGCGTCGGCGAGAACGCCGGCGGCTGAGCTTTTGCCTGGCGGGGTGCGCGTGGCGTTGATGCCCGCGCGCCCTGCCCGCCGACCGCCGAGCGGCGCGCCCGCCGCGTCGGCCACTACCTGGCGACTCCGCGTCCTGCGGGCCGCACGATCCACGTAGCCGCGACGCACCGCGTCGGGACCGCCTTCCGGCGGCGGGCGCATGCGATCGCGCGATTGCCGGCGTTATTCCACCGCGCATAACGGCCGTCTGCCGACGGTTGGGCATGGTAAGCGATCACGCAGCACCGCTCCGCCACCCGGCGGAAAGCACGTCACGGTGCGGGTGATCGCCCCGATCGGAGCTGTCGTCGACATGGACGGCGTCTCCGCCCCCCGCCCTTCCAGAGGAGCACCACATGCGTCGCACATTCCTGTCCGTCGGCAAATCGGTCGTCATCATCGCATCGCTCACGCTCGGCGCTGCCCGCGTCGCAGTCGCGGACGACAGCAGCATGAGCATGTACACCGGCGATTCGTACGCCTACTTCAACAACCTCGACTACAGCCTCGGCAAGTTCAACCTCGCTCGCGCGCCACGCGCGGAGCAGCCGGGCGCAGTCGTCAAGTCGCCGGCGAAGGACGGCGTGAGCGAGCGGCCCATCCTGCTCGCCACGCGCCCGTCCGGCACGTCGCGCACGAATCCGTTCCGGGACGACACCGGCGCGTGATGCGCGCGGTCTCCCCGTTGCGCTAGCTGCACGCTCATCGCACGGCCGCGAGGCCGCTGCGATGAGGCGGCGGCCCATTTCCACAACCAATAGGCGTCGTTCGCCGATGTCCCGGCGCGCGTTCCGCGCGGCGCTGCGGCCGCGGTCGCGCCGCCGCAGGAGAAACCAGCATGCCGTCGCACCACGCCCTTCGCGCGCTTCGCGCGTGCTCCATCACTACCCTGGTCCTGATCGCGCGCGCCGCGGCGGCCGACGTATCGAGCCTGCCGCAGGACCTCACCGCACGCATCGACGTGCTCGACCAGGCGGTCGTGGAGCTGCGACGCCAGCTCGCCACGGCGGAGCAAGCGCGGACCGATGCAACGGCCCACGCCGTCACCAGCGGCGCGACCCAGGGGTCGTTCAAGCTGCCTGGCTCGAGCACATCGGTAACCGTAGGCGGCTATGTCAAGCTCGACGCGGTCTTCAGCAACCCCAGCGCCGGGACGGGCAGCACCGCCGATCTGTTCCTGCAGCCGAATGCCATCGCGGTGGGTCCGGGTGCCGGTGACAACGAGCGCAGCCAGGTCAAGTTCGGTGCGCGCGAGTCCAGGCTGTTCTTCAAGACGAGCACGCCGACTTCATGGGGCGATGCCGTCACCTACGTCGAGGGCGATTTCTACGGCGCGGACGGCAACGAGAGCGTCAGCAACTCGCACGGCCTGCGCCTGCGCCACGCCTACGGGGCGCTGGGTCCGCTGCTGGCGGGCCAGACGTGGACCAACTTCATGTACGTGCCGGCACTGCCGGAAACGCTCGATTTCGGCGGGCCGGTCGGCCAGATCTTCGCGCGCCAGGCGCAGGTCCGCTGGACGCAGCCGTTCGAAGCGCAGCGCGGGATGCCCTCCGGTCAATGGTCCGTCGCGCTCGAAAACCCGGAATCCGTGTTCGCCATTCCGGGCAGCGCCGCGTCCTTCCGGGCCGACGACGACCGCATGCCGGACTTGACCGGGCAGCTCGTGCTCAACGCGCAAAAGGCGAAAGTGGCCGTCTCCGCGCTGCTGCGCGAGATCCGGGTGGACTCGCATGCCGCACCCGCCGCGACGGGCCAGGCGCGCGGTGCTGCACTGAGCGTGGCCGGCGTGGTGCCGCTCGGCGGCAAGGACGACGTGCGCTTCGCGTTGAGCGCGGGCAATGCGATCGGACGCTATTCCAACGGCTTCTTTCCCGATGGCGTGATCGGCGCCGACGGCCAGGTGCGCCTCGCGAAGCAGGTGGGGTGGTACGCCGGCTATCGGCATTGGTGGTCCGACGCCTGGCGCTCGAATGTCGTCCTCTCGAGCGCGAGCGAGCGCAACCCCGCGGGGACTGCTGCGACGACCAACCGCAGCACGCAGTCGGCGCACGCCAATCTCATCTGGACGCCCGTGCCGCGCACGGATCTGGGGGTCGAGCTCATCCATGCAAGCCGCGAGACCGAAGATGGGCAGAAGGGTCATCTGGATCGGCTCCAGCTCTCCGCGAAGTACGCCTTCTAGGCGCGGACGGGAATAGAACCGGCGCAATGTCGGTCAGGCATGAGACACCAGGAGCCCCGCTTGTCCGACCCTGCCCGTTTCGAACGGCTCGTCATGCCGCACCTCGACGCCGCGTACAACCTCGCGCGCTGGCTCGCGCGCAATGTCGACGATGCCGAGGATGTCGTCCAGGAGGCGTGCTTGCGCGCATTGAAGTACCTCGATTCGCTCAAGGGCGACAGCCCGCGCGCCTGGTTCCTGACCATCGTGCGCCATGCGTTCTACGATTGGTGCAAACGCAACCGTCCGGCCGAAATCGCGCCCGACGACGGCACGGCGATCGACTCGGCGGTCGATCCCGATGCGCTGAACCCGGAGCAGGCATTCATGCGGGATGCCGAGGCGCGAACGCTTGCGCAGGCGATCGCCGCGCTGCCCGTTGCGTATCGCGAAGTGCTGATCCTGCGCGAGATGGAAGAGCTCTCGTACAAGGAGATCGCGCGCGTGGCCGACATCCCGATCGGCACGGTGATGTCCCGGCTCGCGCGTGCGCGCGCGCTGCTGCACGGCTCGCCGCTGTTGCGTGCGGCCAATTGACGCCCTGGAGATGACCATGAACTGCAAGCAAGCGGAAACACTCGTCGGCGCCTATGCCGATGGCGAGGTGGACGCGCTCCGGGGTTTTTCGCTGAAGCGCCATTTCACGGGATGCGGTCACTGTGCCGCACGCTACGCCGACATCCTGTCGCTGCGCGCGCGCATCCGTGCGGAGGTGCCGGTGTTCACGTCGCCCGCGGCGTTGCAGGCGCGCGTGCGGGCGATGGCCAGCGCCGTGCAGGCAGCGGCACCGCAGGCCGGTCGTGCGTCCGGCGCCCGGTGGCGCTGGATGAGCGGTGGCGCGCTCGCGGGTTGCGCGGCGACGCTGTTCGCGTGGAGCGTCGGCACCGTGGTGCTCGAGTCGCGCGCCGATGACGATTTCGTCGTCGCCGCCGCATCGACGCACACCCGGGCGGCGCTCGGCAACCGTCTGATCGAGGTGGCATCGTCGGACCGGCACACGGTCAAGCCCTGGCTGTCCGCACGGCTGGACTATTCACCTCCGGTCGACGACCTGGCCGCGGACGGTTTTCCGCTGATCGGCGGGCGCATCGACACGATCGACCATCACCGGGTCGCCACCCTCGTGTACGGCTACGGCCATCACACCATCGACGTGTTCGTGCGCCCTGCCGCATCGCTCGCGCTCGTGCGGCCGATGCGAGTCGTGCGCGGCTTCAACGTCGTGCGCGCGAGCGGTCGCGACATGGACTGGGTCGCCGTCTCCGACGCCGAGCCCGAGGCCGTCGCGGCGTTGATGGCGCGACTCGTCCACGACGGTTCTGCGCGATAACGGGAATAACGGTGCCCGATCGCCGATCTAGACGGTAAGCAGCCCGTCGACCGACCACCAGGAGGCTTCATGACCACGCACGACCGTTCTTCGCCCGATCACCGCATCACCCGTCGCCAGGCGCTCGGCTGCCTGGCCTCGTGGACCGGCGCCGCCGTCGTATGGACCGTTGCAGGTGGCGTTCCCCGCGCACTCGGCGCCACGAGCGACGGCACGCCGCCCACCGCGAGCGGAAACGCAATGACGTTCGTGCAGATCAGCGACACGCACATCGGCTTCCGCAAGGACGCGAATCCCGACGTGGTGGGGAGCCTGCGCCATGCGATCGCGGATATCCACGCCCTCCCGCAGGTGCCGGCGTTCGTCGTGCATACCGGCGACGTGAGCCACCTGTCCAAGCCGGAGGAATTCGGCCGCGCGCGCGAGCTGCTGCAGGAGCTTCGCGTCGATCGCGTGCATACCGTTCCCGGCGAGCACGACACCATCGACGAAGGCGCCACGGGCTACCTGCGTTACTTCGATCACGACGGCAACGGCAAGTCCTGGTACAGCTTCGACCAGGGCGGCGTGCACTTCGTCGGCCTCAACAACGTGCTCAATTTCAAGATGGGCACGATGGCGGCGCTCGGAGAGGAGCAGGTCGCCTGGCTCAGGACGGACCTGGCCGGCGTGTCGCGCTCGACGCCGATCGTCGTGCTGGGCCATATCCCGCTGTGGACGGTGTGGGAGCCCTGGGGATGGGGCACGGCGGATTCAGCGCAGGCGATGGCGCTGCTGCGGCCGTTCGGCTCGGTCACCGTGCTGAACGGGCACATCCATCAAGTGCTGCAGAAGGTCGAAGGCAACGTCGCGCTGCATACCGCGATGTCGCTCGCCTATCCGTTGCCGCCCCCGGGTGCCGAGGGCATCGGCGAGCCAGGGCCGGTCACCGTTGCTGCCGGCGAGCTCGCCAAAGTGCTCGGCACGCGGCGCATCGAGGTGGTGCGCGGGCGCCGCGAGCTTGCGCTCATCGACCAGCCGTTCGACGGGAGGCGCGCATGACGCCGCGCGCTCACGTACCTGTCGCCTCCCGCCCTTCGGCGCGCCCGCGCTTCGCGTCGCTGCGCCGGCCCTCCGCTCGCGCACTGATGGCGTGTGCGCTGCTGGTGGTGCCTGCGCTCGTCGCGCTTGCAGCGTCGCCGGGTCAGGTGGTCAAGGTGGACATCGCCAAGTTTGCCTACGGACCGAAGGACATCACGGTGGCCCCGGGAACGCGGATCGTGTGGACCAACCACGACGAGGCGCCGCATACGGTCACGAGCAAGGACAAGAGCTTCGCCTCCAAGGGCATGGACACCGATGACACGTTCGACCACACGTTCGATCGGGAAGGAGACTATGAATACCTGTGCACCGTTCATCCGTTCATGACCGGGATGGTGCACGTCCACAAGCCGTAGCCATCACCGCACAGTTGCTTTGCCCGCCAGGCAAGGCAAATGAAAACGGCCCCGCGCGGGGCCGTTTTTCTGGGGCATGAGCTTGTCTAATTACGCCGACGCATGACGCCGAGTCCGAGCATGGCGACGCCGAGCAACGCGAGCGTGCCGGGTTCCGGTACGGCGAGCAGGCTGGAGCCGCTGATGCGCACCTGACGAATATCGGCGATGTCGGCGCTGCCGGACAGCGAGAAGCCCGACATGGTGTCACCGCCGGTTGCCACGATCGTGAGGAACGTGTCACCTGGTCCGAACGTATAAGAGAACGTATCGGCTCCGACCATCACCGTGGCCGTAGCCCGCGTGCCGTGCTGAAGCGTGTTGATCGAGAAGATGATGTCCGTAACCGTGCAGCCGAAGGAAACGGACAGCGCCGTGAAGCCACCGTCCACCGCTTCGACGCGGGCCTGTCCGGAGGCTGGCGTCACCAGGTTCTCACCCGCTCCGCCAAAGGTCGCCACGCAGCCGGACGCGCCCCCCACGCCGGCGACCGAAGACGCCGGCCCCGAGATCGACCCCGGGCCGTTGAAGAGGATGTTCTCCTCTTGGGGCTGCGGATGGTTGCCGGGCGTGAAGACGATGGTCGCCGAGGCGGTGCCCATGGTGAGCAGCGAGGCGGCGAGGACGGCAAGAGCAGTGCGCGTCGGTTTCAAGGTCGTCTCCTTACAAAGAGTGCTGGCTTGGCGCATGACAAGCACATAGCATGCGAGCTTTCGCCAATGCCGCGAACTCAAGAGCTTGGGTCTAAACCATTCAGGCCGCGCATGAGCGTCTGTAACAGTGCGCGACAGCGGTATCAGCGCTCACGCCTTGTGAACAAACGAGCAAGGTGATGAATACCATGGACACGGACGCCTACTTTGGACGGGTCGGCTGGTCGGGAGCGCTGGCGCCCGACCATCGAACCCTCAGCGGCATCCTGGCAGCCCACATGGCCGCCATTCCCTTCGAGAATCTGGACGTGTTGCTCGGTCGCGGCGTGCGGCTGGATCTGCGCAGCGTTCAGGCCAAGCTCGTCCATGCCCGCCGCGGCGGTTACTGCTTCGAGCACGGCACGCTCCTGGGCGCCGTGCTCGAGCGCCTCGGGTTTGCGGTCGCGCGCCACACGGCGCGGGTGGTCATCGCCGCACCACGTGCGCAATCGCCGCGTACGCACATGTTCCTCACCGTCGCGTTGCCCGAAGGAAGCTTCGTGCTCGACCCGGGCTTCGGCGCGCTGGCGCCGCGCGCACCGGTCCCGCTGGCGCCGCACACTGCCGTACATGTGGGGTCGGAGACGCACTGGATGGCCCGCGAGGACGACGTCTGGGTGCTCAGGACACGCGGTCCGGACGGCACGATCGACTGCTGGGTGTCGACGCTCGAGCGCGACAACGCGGTCGATTTCGAGCTCGGCAACCACTACACGGCCACGCATCCACAGTCGAGCTTCGTCAATCGCATCCTGATGCGCGCGTTGACGCCCGAGGGCCGCGTCAGCGTGATGAATCGCGACGTTACGACCTGGCACCAGGGCAAGGCGGCTTCCCACCAGCTCGCGGATCGAGCGGCGCTGCGTCGCCTGGTGGCTGCGCACTTCGGGTTCGACCTGCCGCAAATCGAAACGATGCGCGTGCCGTCCGTGCCGGAATGGTCCTGATGACGTAAGTCTCCACCGCGCCGCTGGCATCAGTTTCGCCTGCTCGTGCGCGCTGCGAGAATGGGCCGTCTTCAGGAGCGCGTCATGGGCATTCGATCGCGCGCCGCAGCGTGGGCGCTCGCAGCACTGGCATTCGGCACCTCGTGCCATGCGGACTTCGACCACCGGGTCACCGTCGACCAGAACGGTATCTGGTCGCGCAGCACGCAAAACATCCTGCGCTACGGCGTCTGGGCCACCGAGATCGGTGGTGCGCTGTGGCTCGGCGGCGACGACAAGCTCGGCCGCACGTTTTGGGAGACGATCGACTCGTCCGTGTTCGGCCAGGTGGCCTCCGAAGCGGGCAAGCGCATCTTCGGCCGCCGGCGCCCGTCGCAAACGGACGACCCGAACGACTGGTTCAACCACGGCGGGTGCTGCCACAGCTTTCCGAGCAGCGAAGTGACGCTGCAGGCGTCGTTCGTCACGCCGTTCATCGTCAACTACGCCGCGGACAATCCGTGGGTTTGGGCACTCGAGGTGCTGCCGGCATATGACGCGATCGCGCGGGTCAAGAGCGGTGCGCACTGGCAGACCGACGTCCTCGCCGGCTGGGCCATCGGCACGGCGTTCGGTTACTGGAGCGCGAAGCGCAACGATCCGCTGTTCCTGCAGCTCATGCCGGGCGGCATCGCAGTCGGCCTGCACACGCGCTTCTAGGCGTCGCGGTCGCGCGCTGCGAGCAGGCGGGTGAGCGCCGCGGCGCCCCGCTGGCCCTGATCCTGGTAATTGTTGTTGAAGAGCACGTGCGTCGTCGCCGTGCCGCGCGCCAGCGTGTCGACGTGCCGCGCAATGTCGGTCAGCTCGTCGGCACCGTAGTCGTAGTCGAAGCGCTGCGACGATGCAACCAGCCCCTTGCGGTTCCACGTCGCATGGTTGCGTCCGTGCAAGCGCACGACCGCCAGCTCGGGATTGGTGATCTCCCATACCGACGGAATGGTGTTGGCGATGCCCTGAGGCTCGTCGACCACGACGTTGACCAGTCCGTTGTCGCGCTCGAAGGCAAGCGTGCGCGCAGCATGCCGCGCGGTGTCGAACCACGTCTTGTTGCGAAATTCCACCGCCACCGTGTAGCCCGCCAGCATGGCGCGGCAATGCTCGAGATAGGCGAACGTGTCGGGATGGAACGCGACCCACGGCGCGAACTGCATGTGCACGGCGCCGAGGCGGCCGCCGGCACGCAGCACGTCGAGCACCGCCCGGAACTGGCGCCACAGCTCGAGCGACACGTCTTCCGGGATGTCGGTGTCGTACACCGTCTTCTTCGCGCGTGGCGCAAGCGCTGCGCGGACGTCCTTCGAGAGGCTTGCGAGCGGGGTCTGGTGCCGCGTGAAGAGACGGTACGCCTTGATGTTGAACACGAAGCCATCCGGCGTGCGATCGACCCAGCGCTGGGCATTCTCGACGCTGGGAATGCCGTAGTAGCTGCTGTCGATCTCGACCAGCGGAAACTGCGACGCGTAGAAGCGCAACCGATCCTCCGGCGTAGTGGCGCTCGGCGGGTAGAACCGGCCGGACTCGATGAGCGTCTTGTCGGTCCAGGACGACGTGCCGACGAGGATCCGGCTCACCACCCGTTCACCCACGCGCATACCGGCATCGCGCTCGCGCCCAGGACCTCCGGCACCTTGCGCGTCGCGTACTCTGTCGCCCGCGGCGGCAGGCCCTCGAGGCTTTGCGACCACGGCAGCGTGGATCGACACCAGATGCGGCGCCGTGGCGGCAACGCGTCGCGCTCGGCCAGCGCGCCGATGCGCAGCCCGTAGGCCGTGGGATCGTCGTAGGAGCAGGCATAGATCGGTGTGCCGCAGTCGCCGCAGAACGCCTGCACGCGGCGATCGCCGCTGTCGGCGACGTTGACGTAGCGCCTGGGCGTACCGCTGTGCAGGACGAAGTCGTGACGATGGGGGCAAGTTTACCGGCGCCGCGGGGCCCGCGGGCCGGGCTCATGCACGCGCGGATGTGCGCGACAATGGCGGTTTGACGGGGCGATGTCCGCCCCGGCGCCGTGGAGGCCTGCGATGACCACCGAGCTGCTGTTTCGCGACGACGCTTACTTGCGCGAGGCCGAGGCCCGCGTGACCGCCGTGCACGCCGGGGGCGTCGAGCTCGATCGCACGCTGTTCTATCCGTTGGGCGGAGGGCAGCCGGGCGACCAGGGTCAGCTGGTGCGCCCGGACGGCGCGCGCGTCGCGATCCTCGACACGCGCAAGGGCGAAACGCCCGGCAGCGTGCTGCACGTGCTCGCTCCGGGCGCCGCGACGCCTGGCGTCGGCGAGCGTGTCGGCCTCGCGCTCGACTGGGAGCGCCGCTACGCGCTGATGCGCTTGCACACGGCGCTCCATGTGATGTCGTGCGTCGTCGTCGCGCCCGTGACGGGCGGCAACATCGCGCCCGACAAGGCGCGCCTCGACTTCGACATCGACATGAGCGCGCTCGATCCCGCGCGCATCGAGGAAGGGACCAATGCCCTCATCGGTCGCGCCGTCGACACGGAGACCGTCTGGATCACCGACGCCGAGCTCGATGCGCGCCCCGAGCTCGTGAAGACGATGAGCGTCCAACCGCCGCGCGGCGCCGGTCGTGTGCGGCTGCTGCGCATCGCCGGCATCGACCTGCAGCCGTGCGGCGGGACGCATGTGCGCAACATCGCCGAGATCGGCGCGATCCGGGTGGTGCGCATTCGGAACGAAGGACGCCGCAACCGCCGGGTGGAGATCGCACTGGCGGATTGATCCCGCGCGCCTCCGGGATCGCACCATCGGATGCGCGATCGCGGTGTGATCTCGCGCTGCGCGGGCGTCGTGGCGGACGTCCGACCTCGTCCTACGGCGGGTTGGGCCCATGCCGGATACCGCGCAGGCGTGGCGACCGATACGGTGGCGATACCATCGTAATTGCGAGCGCTCGCATCATGTCGACCACCACGGCGGCATCCGTCCGGCCAGGTGGCGCGCGTCGCATCGCGGCGGCGTCGAAGGGCGCCGCGCGCTGCCGTCGCAAGTTCCTGCGCATGTTCCCCGGCGGCTTCCGGGACGCTACGTACGTCGACTGGGAACGCGACTACAAATGGCAGGCGCACCGGCGCTGGCATCAAGCGCTGGCGCCCGCGGCTTTCGAGGCGTTGCTGCGCCAGGATCAGCATGCCACGATCGCCCGCCTGGCGACCAGCATCGAGTCGCGCACGAACCTGCTGTTCTCGTTCGAGAAGATGGCGTTGCGCGACGCGCTTCGTCCGCCGGCCGGGGCGCGCGCGTTCGCAGAAGGACTGTTCGCGCTGTTGCATGGCGACGGCCCGCTCGAGGCACGTTTCGAGGCGTGGCGCGACGTCGTGGCGAACCTGCCGCGGCGGCAGACCCGCGTCCTGACATGGCCCGTGCTGACCATCTTTCCGTTCATCGCGCAGCCGAAGGTGCATCTGTATCTCAAGCCTACGGTCACGCGCGTCGCGGCCGAAACATACGGCTTCGATTTCCGCTACCGGTCGCGGCCCGACTTCGCGACGTACCGCTGCCTGCTCGAGTTCGGCCGGCAGGTGCGCGATGACGTCCGCGATCTCAAGCCGCGCGACCAGATCGACATCCAGTCGTTCATCTGGGTGCAAGGCTCGGAGGAATACGACTGACCGACCGCATGACGGCGGCCGGGGTCATCCATCCGGACGATAGGCAAGCTGCGCACGCGCGTCGACAATCGGCGGCGTTCGATTCCATGGAACGTCGCGCATGTTGCTTCGCCTGGCGCTGTTGCTGGCGCGCACGGTTGGCCAACCGCGCCGCTTGCGCTTGCTGTTGCCGGCGTTGATCGCCGTCGCATGGTCCGTCGCGCAAGCTGCCGCGCCTGCGTGGCTCGTCAGCGCGGCGTTGACGCTGGGCGGCGACCCCACGGTCGCCGACATCACGTCCATCGCCGTCGACGGCTCTGGCGACAACGTCGTCGCCGGCACCATCCGTACCACCCGCTTTCCCGGCATCGACTCCGGCCAGGTCATCAACGCCGGCTACGGCGCGCGCTTCGTCGCGCGCTATGACGCCCTGTCGGGCGCACAACGCTTTGCAGTCGCGGTGGGCGCGTCGAGCAGGGAGCCGCGGCCCAATACCATCGGCGGCATGGCGCTCGACGCCGCGGGCAATGCGTACCTGCCGGCATATGCCGCTTCGCTCGACTTGCCGGCCAGCGGCAGCGCCTACGTCGCGGCAGGTCGCGCGTACATCTTCCGCGTCAGCGCGCTCGGACAAGTCACGCGCCTCGGCCCGGGCCTCGACCCCGCCATTCGCAGCGTGCACGCGGTCGTGCTCGACGGGGCCGGCAATCTGTTCATCACGGGTGCCGCCGACGCCGGCCTCGTGACGTCCACCGGCGCGCCATACGGCACCGCAGCCGTTGCGGCCGGATGCGTGGTGCCCTATGTCGCCAAGCTCGACGCTTCGGCGCAGACGGTGCTGTACGCCACCTATCTCGGCTACTCGGGGACCCAAGGCGAGCGCTGTGGCGGCAGCGTGCCCCTGGGCCCGTTCGATCCCTCGGGCTACGCGCTGGCCGTCGACACCGCGGGCAATGCATACGTCACGGGCCAGGCCGAGCCCGGCGTGCGCGCCACCAGCGGCGCCGTGGATCGCGCACCCACCACGCCATCGCTCCTGCTCGGCGGCTACGCCGTTGCTTCGCACGCCTTCGTGAGCAAGCTGAACGCCACGGGCACGGCGCTCCTTTATAGCGCGCGTCTTGGTGGCAGCTACCACGATCGCGGCACGGCCATCGTGATCGACGGCGCGGGCAACGCGTACGTCGCCGGCAAGACGAGCGGCAGATCGTTTCCCACCGCGGGGGTTGGCTGGCCGGTGATCGGGGTGATCTACGAATGCCTGCTCAACACGCCCGAATACGGCTTCGTCGCCAAGCTCTCTCCGGACGCCAGCCTGTTGCAATGGTCCGGCCTCGTGGCCGCGGCGGGCGACGCGCTCGACGACTGCACCTGGTCCGGCGTCGAGCGCGAAGCGCCGCTGTCGCTCGTAACCGATGGCGCGGGTGCCCTGTACACCGCCGGCTATTCCGTGTCGTCCAATCGCGTGACGACGCTGAGCCGCAACGCGATGCAATCGTACGGCGACGGATTCTTCGCACAGATCGACGTCACGGGAAACCTGCTCTATTCCACCTGGGTCAGCGGCACGGCGAACGCGCTCGCGCTGGACGCACAACGCAACGTGCGCGTCGCGGGCGGCGCGCTCGTGCAGCAGCTCAGTGCGGGCGACATGCCGGTCCGGATCGACACGCGCTTCGCACCCAACTGCGCCGGCGTGGCCACCACGCTCGACGTACGCGTGGCCGGTGCCGGCGACGCGGGTACCGTCGATATCCAGGTCGACGGGGTCAGCGTTGGTTTCTCGGCCCTGCGCGGCGGCTTGGCGACCATTACCGCGGCGCTCGCCAACGGCGTGCGACGCATCGCTGCCACGTATCACGGGCCCGGATGGTTCGATGGCTATGCGTCCACTCCCGTGTACATCGCGATCGATCCGGCGGGTGCATGCGGTTGAGCGGTCGTGTCCGGGGCACGTTGGCTGCGCTCGTTGCGCTGAGCGCGCACTTCGCGTCGGCACAAATCCCGTGGGTCGAAGACGACGGACACCGGGGCCTCGACGACCCGGCCAGTCCGTTCATGCAACGCCTTGCGCGAGGCAACACTGCGCTCGTCGACCCGCAGGCTGTCTGGATAGTCGACGGCCATGAGCTGACGCGCCGATCCTCACGGATCGACCACACCCGGCTGCCAGCCGCATGGTCGTCGGAGAGCACGCCAACGCTGCTCGCAAGCGACGGCGACGGTGGTGCGTGGATTGCCCGTGCCCACCGACTGATGCACTACGACGCAACGCTGCAGGCGGACACCGAGGTCGAGCTTGGTGCACCCGTGCAGGGGCTCGCGGCAGCAGGGCGGGATGCGCTGTTCGTCGCCATGGCGGGGCGCGTCGCGCGGCTCGATGCACGCGGGGTCGTGCGCGACGCGTGGAGCAGCGACGCCATCGACGCCACGGCAATCACCGCGCTGCAGCTCGATGGCGCCGCGGGGTTGCTGTGGGTCGTGACACAGCACGAGGTCGTGCAGCTCGACGCATTCGATCATCTGCGCGTCCGCCTGCGCCTCCAGGTGCCCGATGCGCGCGTCGCGTCGCTCGATCTGCCAAGCGGCGATCTATGGGTCAGCCGCTCCACCGCAGTCACCGCGTACAACCGAGCGGGAACGGCCCTGCTCGAGCTGCCGGTACCGCGCGCGCTCGTCGATGACATCAACTCCATGGCCGTCGATGCGAGCGCCAATCGCGTCTGGCTCGGCGACGGGCGCGGAGTGGTCGAGCTCGCGCTGGACCGTCCCGAGTGGACGCGCGTCCACGAGGCCGGCGCTGCGCAGCTTGCGCCAGTCGCTGCGTGGATGCAGCCCATGATCGACGCGTCGGTCGACCTCGCGGGTCGCCGGATCGTTCTGCAAATCACCGCGTCGTGTCGTCCGCGGGCATGCGTCGACGATCCTCGTTACGCCGCCGCGACCGACCTGCGGCTGGTGCTCGATGGGGTCGACGCGTCGTCGCGCCTGTGGCGCGATGATGCCGGCAACGCCTTGCTTGCGTTGGACGAGCGCGAGTCTTCCACGGCGATCTCCGCCAGCGTGTCCGCCCTCGATCCCTATGGCAATGCGGTTGGGCCGACCCACATCGATCTGCATGCAGGGCGTGCGCGCGCGAGGCTGAAGACCAACCTGCCGCCGATCGTCGCCATTACCGCCCCCCTCAACAACGCCATCGGTGTCGCGCCCGCAAGCTTCGCGATCACGGCCACCGCGTCCGATCCGGACGGAACGATCACCAAGGTCGAGTTCTACCGCAGCGGTGCGCTGCTCGGCGCGGATGCAACGACACCGTATGCGTGGTCGTGGGCGGCCGTCCCGGTCGGCACCTACACGCTCACGGCCAAGGCCTACGACAACGCCGGTGCCAGCACGGTCTCGGCGCCCGTCACCGTGCAGGTGAAGTCCAACACGCCCCCCACCGTCACGCTGGCGTCTCCGCCCAACAACAGCACGTTCGTCGCACCTGCTGCGATTCTGCTCAGCGCTACGACCGGTGACGTCGATGGCAAGGTGGCCAAAGTCGATTTCCTGCGCGCCGGGTCCACGCTCATCGCGACGCTCACCGCGGCGCCGTTCTCCTACACCTGGGCCAATGTCGCAGCCGGCACGTACAGCCTCACGGCGCGCGCCACCGACGACAAAGGCGCCATCACGACGTCCGCGGTCGTCACGGCGAAGGTCAATAATCCACCCAACGTCACCATCACTGCGCCCGCGAACAATGCCGTGGTCGTGGCGCCCGCGACGGTCACCATTCAAGCCTCCGCCAGCGATAGTGATGGCACCATCGCGAAAGTCGAATTCCTGCAGAACGGCGCCCTGCTCGGCAGCGACGCGACATCTCCATACAGTTTCGCGTGGGCCAATCCCGTACCCGGCAGCTATGCGCTGACGGCGCGGGCGACCGACAACCTGGGCGCAACCCGGGTGTCCACGCCGGTCAACATCAGCGTGAAGGTAAATCAAGCGCCGGCGGCCGCGCTCACGGCACCGGCCGGCGACGTCCAGCGCTTCATGGGCACGACCCTGGCCCTTGCGGCCAGCGCCTCGGACCCCGACGGCACGGTGACGAAAGTGGAATTCAGGCGCAACGGTATCGTCTTCGCGACCGACTTCACCGCGCCGTACACCGCGTCCATGACCGTGCCCTACGGGCCAAGCGTCCTGACTGCCGTCGCCACCGACAGCAAGGGGGCACAAACGGTCTCGGCCCCCATCACGGTCACCGGCATTGCCGACCAGTTGCCTGTCATCAAGCTCGATGCGCCCGTCGATCTCCAGATGTTCGCGAGCGCCACCCCGCCCGACATCGCGCTCGCCGCCTCCGGCCACGATCCCGACGGCACCATCGTGCGCGTCCGCTTCATGACGCAAACGACTTTCGGAGACGGCTCGCAGGGCCTCCCCGCCGTGATCGCCACCGTCACGCAAGCGCCCTACACCGCGCTCTGGCATGCCGTTCCTCCAACCGTCAATCCCTTATACGCAGACGCAACATCGCCGGTCGCCTACAGCGTGTGGGCCGAAGCGGACGACGACGCCAACGGCACTGGAGTCAGCGGGACCGCCAACATCACAACGCCGAACTTCTCACCGTGGGCGATCTACATCGTCACGCCGCCCAGCGGAAGCGAGCTGGCGGCGCCCGCAACGCTGGTCGTGGTGGGTACCGTCAAACGTCTCAATAACGGCGTGGGAGACGCCATCGCGGCCGTGGACCTCGTGGCTGACGGCGCCGTTGTCGCTTCCCTGGCGACAGCCAACGGCGCGCAGGGCGAATACGCGCTGGTGTGGCGCAACGCACCGGCCGGTTCGCACGGCGTCCTGTTACGCCTGACCGATGCGTCGGGCTTCGTCGTGGAAAGCGTTCCAATCACCATCAACGTCGTGGCGCGCGACCAGGTGCCTTCGGTGAGGCTGACCGCACCGGCGGCAGAGCGGCTCGTGAGCCCCTCGCTCAATCCGACGGTGCAGCTCGCGGCCGCCGCAGCGGATGTCGATGGCTCGGTCGCGCGCGTCGACTTCATCGCCGACGGCGAGGTGATCGCAAGCACCGCCGCGCCGTACGCCGCCGGCTGGACGAGCCCGCCGATTGGTGTTCACGCGATGCACGCCGAGGCGACCGATGATCGCAACCGCGTCGCACGCTCGGCGCCGGTATTCGTCAACGCGATGATCACCGAGCGGCCCCCCGTCGTCGCCATGACGGCACCTGCGCCCGGCAGCAGCGTGCTCGCAGGCGCGCCGATCACGCTTGCGGCCGACGCCGTGGCGCCCGACGGCACCATCAGCCGGGTCGATTTCGTCTATGGCAGCAGCAACACGGTCATCGCAACGGCATCGAGCGCGCCTTACCGGGCAACGTGGAGCGCACTCGCCGGGTCATACAGCGTGCGCGCGCTGGCCTACACGGTGGCGCATTCCTCGGGCATTTCGACCCCGCTGACGATCAACGTGACGAGCAACAGTCCGCCCGTCGTCGCGCTGTCGGCACCGCTCGACGGCCAGGCATTCGCCGGCGGGCTTCCCATCACCCTTGCGGCCACTGCAAGTGACGTCGACGGCGCAATCGCCAAAGTCGAATTCCTCGCGGGCAGCACGGTGATCGGCACGTCCACGAGCGCGCCATACCGGGCCGCGTGGACACCCACAGCGGGCGGAACGTTCGTCATCACGGCTCGAGCCACCGACAATGCAGGCGCGCTCACTCTTTCCAACGCGGCCACGATCACGGTTCTCCCGGCAGTTGCCGGGGCCACGATCACTGCACCGGGCGCCAATGCAATCGCCCTTGCCGGTCAGCCGTTGCCGATCACCGTGCAGGCGGTCATTCCCGGGCATCCGCTCGCGCGCGTGGACTTCCTGGCGGATGGCGCAGCGATCGGCAGTGCAGCGCTCACGGGGGGCACGACTGCGGCCGTGGCGACCTTTACCTGGGCGGCACCCAATGCTGGCACGCATGTGATCGGCGCCCGCGCAGTGGCGCTCGACGGCACGAGCGTCGCGGCGCCGGGTGTTTCAGTCACGCTGAGCGACTTCACCGTCGCGATTGCCGAACCGTTTGCCGGACAGACTTTTCTCGCCTCCGGTGAAATCCGCATCAGTGCGGCGCCGAGCGCCACGTCCACCGCAGTGAGTCGGGTCGATTTCATCGGCGACGGCGTGGTCCTCGGAAGCGCAGCCGTGGCTCCTTATGTGTTCGTCTGGCGCGGCATGGGGCTCGGCAGCCACCGCATTGCCGTGCGCGCGATGGACGCCAGCGGCCTTGCGGTCGGCTCGAGCGTCACGGTTCAAGTGGTCGCCGCGCCGTCCCTCGGTCTGGACGCGGGCATCGATGGCAGCTCCCTGGCCGACGATGCCGGCGCCATCACCGGTACGATCCAGGCACCTCAGGGCGCGGCGCTCGTCATCAACGGCCAGCTCGCTGCGCTCGATCCACAGGGCCGCTTTTTCCTCGAGAACCTGCTCCTCCAGCCGGGCATCAACCGCATCGTGCTGTCACTCAACACCCACGATGCCCCGCCGGTGCAGCAGACGATCACGCTCAACAGCACGGGCAGCGCGCCATTCGCCCTCGACCTGTCGCCTCAGCAGGGCTTCGCGCCCATGACCGCCACGTTGGCGCTGCGCAATCGCACCGCCACGACGTACCAGCGCGTCGAGATCGACAGCAACGACGATGGCAAGCCGGACCAGACGATCGTGAGCGTCGCGGGCGGTGAATACCGCATCGCCTACACGCTGTCCGCGCCCGGTCTGTACCGCATGCGCGTCACCGTCTACGACGCAGGTGGTGCGATCGTCTATCAGGCCCGGCGCCAGACCCGCGTCTACGACCGGGCCGAGCTCGCCGGCAAGGTGCTCGGCACCTATTGGACGATGGTCGACCGGTTGGGCGCCAACGATCCGGCCGGCGCGTTGCGCCTGTTCACGGCGGACGCCCAGGATCGCTACGCCGACGTCTTCGGGGCGCTAGGCAGCGGCATCGTCGCCATTGCCCCGCAGCTGCGCCGTGTCGTCGACGGCGTGGTGGGTGAGGACATCGCAGAGATCACGCATGCGCGCGACACACCCAATGGGCCGGCGTTGTTCATGATCGATCTCATCCGCGGAGCCGATGGGCTGTGGCGTATCGAAACGATGTAGCGCGCTCCGGCCACGCACCCGGCACGTCGGGCCGGGCGCCGACACGCGTGCTCAGGCGAGCGGCGCGACCTTCATCACTTCGTCGATCGTCGTCATGCCGGACGCAACCTTCATTGCGCCGGACACCCGCAGTGGCTTCATGCCGTCCTTGTAGGCCTGCTCGCGGATGCGCTGGTCGTCGGCATCGTGGGTCATCAGTCGCCGAACAGCCGGTGTCATCAGCATCACCTCGTAGAGTCCCATGCGGCCGAAGTAACCGGTCATGCGGCATTCGAGGCATCCGCCAGGGCCCATCACCTGCGCCGGCTTGTCTGCACGCCACGGTGCGGTCAGCGAGGCCCACGTCTGGTCGTCCGGAGGGTCCGCGGGCTTCTTGCAGTGGGGACACAGCGTACGAATCAGGCGCTGTGCCATCACGCCGAGCAAGGTCGAGTTGAGCAGGTAAGGCGGCACGCCGAGGTCGAGCAGGCGCGTGACGGCCGCCGGCGCGTCGTTGGTGTGGAGCGTCGAGAGCACTAGGTGACCCGTCAGCGCCGCCTGCACCGCCATGTCGGCCGTGTCGCGGTCGCGGATTTCGCCGACCATGATGATGTCCGGATCCTGGCGCATCAACGTGCGCACGCCCGTGGCGAAATCCACGCCGATGACCGGCTGGACCTGCATCTGGTTGAACGAGGGCTCGATCATCTCGATCGGATCCTCGACGGTGCATACGTTCACCTCGGGCGTCGCCAGGCCCTTGAGCGTCGAATAGAGCGTCGTCGTCTTGCCCGAGCCCGTCGGGCCGGTGACCAGGATGATGCCGTTCGGCTCGTGGGTCATGGTTTCCCAGCGGGCACGGTCGTCGGCGGTCAATCCAAGGTCGGTGAAGTCGCGCACCAGCACTTCGGGGCTGAAGATGCGCATCACGATCTTCTCGCCGAACGCCGTGGGCATGGTGGAGATGCGCAGCTCGATCTCCCCGCCGTCCGGGGCGAGTGTCTTGATGCGCCCGTCCTGCGTCCGCCGCTTCTCGACGATCTCCATGCGTGCCAATAGCTTGATGCGCGACGTCACGGCGTTGAGCACGAGCGTGGGGATCGAGTAGACGCTGTGCAGCACGCCGTCGATGCGAAACCGCACGTGGCCAAGATCGCGCCTCGGCTCGATGTGAATGTCCGAGGCGCGCTGCTCGAAGGCGTACTGCCACAGCCAGTCCACGATGTGGACGACGTGCGTGTCGTTTGCGTCGAGGTGGCCGTGCTTGCCGAGCTCCACCAGCTGCTCGAAGCTCGACAGCGTGGACAGGTTGCCTTTGGAGCTTTCCTGCGCCTTCTTCATCGAGCGCGCGAGGTTGAAGAACTCGCCGAGGAAGCGCCGGATGTCGACCGGGTTGGCAAAGACGAGCTTGACGTCGAGCTTGAGGATCTTGCCCAGCTCGTCGGCCCAGGCGCGCACGAACGGCTCGCTCGTTGCCACCGTGAGCGTCATCCGATCCACCGCGACGGGCAGGATGCGGTAGCGCTCCGCGTACTGGATGGACATCGTGCCCGTGACGGCGCTCACGTCGATCTTCAGCGGGTCGATGTGCACGTACGGCACGCCCAGCTTGCCGGCGAGCCACTCGACCAGGCTTTCGAGGATGAGCGGCTTGTGCGGTGGCTTGGGCGACTTCAGCCGCTGTTCCGCGAGGAACTCGAGGGGGTGCTCGAAACGGTGGACCCGCGCGCGCGAGAGCTTGTCCGCCTCGGCGGCCGAGAGCAGGCCGTCGGCGACCATGAGCTTCAGAATGTCGTCGAGGCGCAGCCGCTTGTCGGTGGCGGCGGTGCGTGCGGTGGGGAGCGGCTTGATGCCGCTGACGGGGCTGGCCATGCGGTTACTCTACACTGGCACGCGGGGCGTGGACCGGCCGCGCCGGGCGCGTCCGCCGACCCCTTGCCAACGCCCGACAAACGGCGCTAGCGTGCGTCACATGCCGCCGGCCGACACCCCACCCGTGCGCATCGAAGCGCTCGAAGCCGACATCACCAGGCTCGCCGTCGACGCGATCGTCAACGCGGCCAACCCGACGCTGCTCGGCGGCGGCGGGGTCGATGGCGCCATTCACCGGGCGGCAGGACCCGAGCTCGTGGCGGCCTGCGCGCGCCTCGGAGGCTGCCCGACCGGCGAGGCACGCATCACGCCGGGTTTTCGCCTCCCCGCCCGCTACGTCATCCACACGGTAGGGCCGATCTGGCGCGGCGGCCAGGACGGCGAGCCCGAGCTTCTCGCCGCCTGCTATCGCAACAGCCTGGCCCTTGCGGCCCATCACGGCGTGCGGTCCATCGCCTTTCCGGCGATCAGCTGCGGCGCCTACGGTTACCCGCTGGAGGCCGCCGTGGACATCGCGCTGCGCGAAGTGATGGCCTTCGTCGCGGTCCGCGTCGACGTGCAGCATGTCGTGTTCGCGTGTTTCGGCACGGACGTCACGAACGCCTATCGACGTGCGCTGGCCGCCCGCCGGGACGTCGGCACGTCGGTCATCGGATCATGACGTTCGGGCTCGAGGCACCCGCCTGACGTTGGCGGATCGGCACAGCAGCGGAGCCGCGCTCCTTCAAGTCTTCAGGCGGGCAGCTTGTCGGGCGCAGGCGGTGCGGGTATCTGGAAGACCTCACGCAGATAGGCGACATACGAGGGGTCGTAGTCCATCGCCTTCGACGGTTCGTCGCTGATCTTGGCGACCGGCTGGCCGTTGCAGCGGGTCATCTTGATGACGATCGACAACGGCTCGTAGCCCAGGTCGTTGGTGAGATTGGTGCCGATGCCGAACGCGGTCTGGCTGCGGCCGCGGAAGTACTCGAACAGCCGGATCGCCAAGGGCACGTTGAGGCTGTCGGAGAACACCATCGCCTTGCTGCGCGGATCGATGCGCATCCGCTGGTAGTGGGCGATCAGCTTCTCACCCCATTCGAACGGATCGCCCGAGTCGTGGCGCACGCCGTCGAAGAGCTTGCAGAAGAACAGGTCGAAGTCGCGCAAGAACGCTTCCATGCCGAAGACGTCGGACAACGCGATCCCCAGGTCGCCGCGATATTCGCGCGACCAGGTGTTGAACGCGTACACCTGCGAGTCGCGCAGGCGCGGACCGACGGCCTGGCAGGCCTGCAGGTATTCGTGGGCCATCGTGCCGAGCGGGGTCAGGCCGTGGTCGAGCGCGAGCTTCACGTTGCTCGTGCCGACGAACTTCCGCTCGATCCCGCGCTTCAGCGATTGCACGACCTCGCCCTGCCATGCGTACGAGAAGCGGCGGCGCGTGCCGTAGTCGGCGATGCGAAACGCCGGGTCGCTCACGGCATTGATGGCGCCGATCTTGTGCGCCAGGCGGGCGCGGCCTTCGTCGAAGTCGGGCTGCGGATGCATGCGCAGGTTGTAGACCTCCGACACGATCGACAGCACCGGCACCTCGAACAGGATCGTGTGCAGCCACGGTCCGCGAATCGTGATGTCGATCTCGCCTTCGTCGCCGAGCGGGGTGACGTCGATGAAGCGTTCGTCCAATTGGAACAGCTTGAGGAGATCGACGAAGTCGCTCTTGAAGAAGCGCCAGCTGCGCAGGTACTCGAGCTCCGCCGGCGTGAAGCGCAGGCGGCACAGATCGCGCACGGCCGCGCGGATGTCGCCGATGCAGGGACGCAGGTCCACCGCCCGATTGCGGCATTTGAAACGGTACTCGACCTGCGCGCCGGGGAAGTGATGCAGGACGACCTGCATCATCGTGAACTTGTAGAGGTCGGTGTCGAGCAGGGACTCGATGATCATGCCGGCGTCGATCGGCGTGGGAGGCCGTGGAAGGAATGGAATGTTACCTTGCCCTGCACGGACCGGGCCAGACATCGCACCGGCCGCGCGGCAATTGAGCGGTCGCGCGGCCAGCGGCTATGATGCGGCAGCGCCACTCCAAAGCGGCCCTTCATGCTGATCACCTGCGTCGCCTACCAGAACGGAAAGAAGCTCGCCGACGTCCCGGTCGAGGACATCAGCGAATACGTGAGCCGGCCCGACTGCTTCGTGTGGGTCGCCATTGTCGACCCGACGGCCGCGGAGCTCGACCAGATGGCCGCGGAATTCGGGCTGCACGAGCTCGCGGTCGAGGATGCGCGCAAAGGCCACCAGCGGCCCAAGATCGAGGAGTACGGCGATTCGCTGTTTGCCGTCATCCAGCCGGTCGAGGTGGTCAAGCACGACGACGGCACCGAAGAGCTCACCGTAGGCGAGGTGGACCTGTTCGTCGGCCCGAACTACATCCTGTCCGTCCGCAAGCATGTGCAGCTGGGGTTCAGCGCAGTGCGCGCGCGCACCGAGCGCGAGCCCGAGCTGCTGCGCCACGGCGCGGGGTTCGTGTTCTACGCCCTCATCGACAACGTGGTCGACCGCTACTTCCCGATCCTCGACGACCTCGAGACCCGGCTCGAGGATCTCGAGGCCCGCATGTTCAGGACGCCTGCCTCACGCACCCAGATCGAGCAGCTGTACACGCTGAAGGGCATGCTGATGACGCTGAAGCACGCCGTCGCGCCGCTGATGGAGGCCGTCGGCAAGCTGTACGGCGGCCGCGTGCCGCACCTGTGCCAGGGCACGCAGGAATATTTCCGGGACGTCTACGACCACCTCGCGCGGATCAACGCGGCCATCGAGAGCAGCCGCGAAATGCTGACCACTGCTATCCAGGTGAATCTCGCGCTCATCGGCATCTCCGACAACGAGGTCACCAAGCGGCTGGCAACCTGGGGCGCACTGATCACCATCCCGACGCTCATCGCGGGCGTGTACGGCATGAACTTCAAGCACATGCCGGAGCTCGACTGGCAATGGGGCTACTGGTACGCCGTGGCGCTGATGGTGATCGTCGACGTCGTGCTGTTCGTCCAGTTCCGCAAGGCGAAATGGATCTAGCGCAAGGGGCCGCCGCACCGCACTGCCGGGACGTCACTCGGGCGCGGCGGGTGCTTCGCTCGCCGGCGTGATGGGAATGACGCGCCGATCGGCGTAGATCGCCGCCGGCCACGACGGCTGCAGGGTCACGTGATGGATGGCGTAACGCTCCGCGAGCATGTGCTGCGCGGCGGCCAGCACCTCGAGCCAGCAGTCGCCATGCTCCACCGCCACGTGCGCGGACAGCGCGATCTCCTCCGCGTCGAGGCGCCACACGTGCAGGTCGTGCACGGACGTGACGTGCGGCAGCGACGAGAGCGCGCGGCCGATCGCGTGGTAATCGAGGTGACCCGGCACGCTCTGCATGAGCACCCCGAACGATTCCAGCAGCAGGCGCCAGGTGGAGCGCACGATCAACGCAGCGACCACCAGCGAGAGGATGGGGTCGATGGGCATCCAGCCCGTCGCGAGGATGACGGCGCCGGCGACGAGCGCGGCGACGGAACCCAGCAGATCGGACAGCACGTGCAGCAGCGCGCCGCGCGCGTTGATCGAGCCGGGCGCGCGTGACAACAGCGCGACCGCCGCGATGTTGACGCACAGGCCGGCGCCTGCAATGCCGAGCACCCATCCGCCCGACACCGGCGCCGGCGCGAGCAGGCGCCGAACGGCTTCGATGGCGATGAACACGACGAGGCCGAGCAGGAGCAGTGCGTTGGTGAAGCCGGCGATCACTTCGGCGCGTGCATAGCCGTAGGTGGCCCGATGCGACGGCGGCCGCGCCGCGATGCGCTGCGCGAACAGCGCAAGACCGAGCGACGCGGCGTCGGTGACCATGTGGCCGGCGTCGGACAGCAACGCCAGTGACCCGGCCAGCCACGCGCCCGCCGCTTCCACGACCGCAAAGCCGGCGGTCAGGATCAGCGCGCCCAGCAGCGCATGCTGCGCCTGCCGATCGGCCGGGCGTCCATGCGGGTGGCCGTGATCGTGTGCGTGCCAGCCGTGGTGCGCGGGCGGATGCGGTGGATGCGGGTCCATGGCGTCTGCCGCATTGTCGGGCAAAACGCCGGAACCGGCGACGCGGTTGCAACAGGAGCAAGACCGCACCCGATGATGCGGCGGGAACTTTTCCCGGCGCTCGGGCGAATATGAAGGCATCCGCCGCGCCGAACCCGTGGACGACTCCATGCCGACCAGCCTCACCGACGCCCACGCGGCTTCCGATGCCGCGCTTGCCGCTCGCCTCGCCTGCGGCGACGCGAGCGCGCTGACGCCGTTGTACCGCCGGCACCGCGGACCGCTGTATCGCTTCAGCCTGCTGTGGTCCGGCCAGCCGGCGCTGGCGGCCGACGTCACACAGGATGTTTTTGTCCACCTGCTCACCCACGCGGGCGACTTCGATCCGCAGCGCGGCGCGCTGCTCGCATGGCTGCTCGGCATCGCGCGCAATTTCGTGCGCCGGCGCACTGGCCACGCCGCGGCCGTGGACGATGACGGCGACTGCGAGCTGCCCGCGCTCGGGCCCGCACCGGATATCGCGCTCATCGCGCGGCAGGAGATCGAGGCGCTGCGCCGCGCGGTGGCCGCGTTGCCGCCTCACTATCGAGACGTGCTGGTGCTGGTGGAGCTCACCGAGCGCTCGTACGCCGAGGCGGCTGCGATCTGCGGCTGCGAGCTCAATACCGTGCGTTCGCGACTGTCGCGCGCGCGTGCCCTGCTCGCGCGCTGGCTCGATGCCGGCGCGGCGAGCGATCGAAAGGTTGCATCATGACGTCTGCACAACCCGACCTGGATGCACGGCTGGCCGCGCTGCGCGACGAAGCCGCGCGCTTCGAGCCGCCCATCGCGACCGATGCCGCGGTCGCGGCGGCGGTTCGCGCCGCGGCGCGGCGGCGTCCCGCAGGGCGGCACGCGTGGATCGCGTGGCCGCTCGCCATCGCGGCCAGCGTGGTCATCGTGTCGTTCGTGCTGCGCTCGCTCGGCATGACGCCCGACGATGCGCGATCTGCCGTCGTGCCGCCCCGGCACGCAGCGTTCACGCCCGTCGTGCCGCTGGCCGAGCTCCAAGCCAACGAGGAAGCGGTCGTCGTTCCGGCGCGCGTGCCGCGCATGACGCTTGCGCAGTTCGGCGTGCCGATCGACCCCGCACGGGCGGACGACACCGTCGACACCGAGCTCCTGGTACGGCGCGATGGTTCGCTGCTCGCTTACCGCTTCGTCACGTATTGATCGTCGAGGAGACGGACATGTCCGCCAAGCCCTGTCGCAAGCATCTGCTGGTCCTCGCCACCACGCTGCTCGTCGCGCCGCACGCGTACGCGACCCATGACGCGAGCGACCCAGCGCCCGCTGCGCGTGCACCGCACGTCGATGTCGAGCGCATCGTCGAGCATGCGCAACAAAAGGCGCGGGCAGCGATCGAGCGTGCCGAAGAGGCGGCGCGCGAGGCCGCGTACAACGGCGATCTGCTGGCGCGGCGCAGCGGCGAGCTGCTGGCGCAGATCGATGGCGACATGGAGTGGCCCACGCTCGCGTTCATCGACCGTGAGCTCGGTGCCACGCGCGAGATCGTCAAGAACGCGCCGTATACCGCCGACGCGGTGAGCGAGTCCATCCAGCTGCTGCAGGACGGCAACCGGATCGTCAAGCGTTCCACCGCCCGGCTTGCGCGCGACACCTACGGCCGCACGCGCCAGGAAAAGGAGGGCCCGCGCGGCGCGACGGTCTACATCTTCGATCCGATCGACCATCGCAACTACGCGCTCAATCCGCAGCGTCGTTCGGCCGTGCGGATTCCCCGGGTGCCCGACGCACCCGTTCCGCCAATGCCGGACACGGACGCGTGGCCGCAACCACCTGCCCCACCCGCGCCGCCGGCGCCACCGTCGCCGGCCGTGGCGCCGATGCCACCCGTAGGCGCCACGCCGCCGACGCCCCCCACCCCGCCGACCCCTATGACGCCGATGACGGCGCGCACGACGACCACGCGCATCCCGCCCAAGCCCGATGGCGAGGACAGCGCAACCACGGAGCGCGTGGTCGTCCGTCGCGCCGACGCGCCCGCCTCCGGCGACGACGTCCGTGTCGAAGTCATCCGCATCGGCGGACGCGACGCCGGCGGGCTCGCGCAAGTGACGCCGTTGCCGAGCATCGCCATGCCGCTCGTCCCGCATGGCAAGGGCGAGCGCAAGAGCCTCGGCACGCGAGACTTCGACGGCATCAAGGCGGAGGGCACGCAAACCACGCACACGATTCCGGCCGGCGCGATCGGCAACGAAAAGCCCATCGTCATCACGACCGAGCGCTGGTTCTCGCCGGAGCTGCAGCTCGTCGTCTTCGCGCGCACGCGCGACCCGCGCGCCGGTGAAACGACGTATCGCCTGGCCAACCTGCGCAAAGGCGAACCTCCCGCCGAGCTGTTTCGCGTACCCGCCGATTACCGCATGCGCGACCCGCGCGGCTGACCGGCCATGTCCGGTGCCCATGCGCCGGGGTTGACGTTTTGCCTTCGCCGAGCGCCTGCGGCCGGCGCTCGCGGGTTCCGCGATAAAATGCCGGAATGCATGCAACTGCCGATGCCATCGACGCGCTGTTGCCGCAGACGCAATGCACGCGTTGCGGCTTCGACGGCTGCGCGCCGTATGCAGCGGCCATCGCGCGCAATGCCGCGCCGATCAATCGATGCCCGCCCGGCGGAGCGGCGACCATCGACGCTCTGGCCGCGCTCACGGGGCTCCGCGCGTCGCCCCTCGATGAGGCGTGCGGCGTGCAAGCCCCGCTCGCGGTTGCGGTCATCGACGAAAGCCGATGCATCGGCTGCACGTTGTGCATTGCGGCCTGTCCAGTCGACGCGATCATTGGGGGCGCCAAGCGCATGCATGCGGTGCTGCCGTCGCTGTGCTCGGGCTGCGAGCTGTGCGTAGCGCCTTGTCCGGTCGACTGCATCGAGCTCGTGCCGGCCGGGCGAGCCTGGACACAGGCAGACGCGTCAGCCGCACGCGCGCGGCACGTCGCCCGTGCGCGACGCCTTGCCCGGCCCAAGACGACCGGCACCGCGCGCAAGCTCGCGCCTGCGCCGCGCCCTGTTGCGCTGGACGACATGCGACGCGCAGCGCGACAGGCCGCCATCGCGTCAGCGCTGGAGCGCGCACGTGCGCGGCGTCGCACCGGACCAGGGTAACGGCGTGATGACTCACGCATCCCGCATGCCGGCACACCGCGTGCGCCGCCATGCGCGTTTACCCGATCGGCTCACGCGGCTCGCGCGTCCCGGCGGCGTCGCTCCATGAATCCGGCCAAGCGACGCGCGATCTTCGAGCGCCTGCGCGAGGCGAATCCCGATCCGAAGACCGAGCTCGATTACACGACGCCGTTCGAGCTGCTCGTCGCGGTGGTGCTCTCCGCGCAAGCCACGGACAAGGGCGTGAACAAGGCGACCGCGCGCCTCTTTCGGGTGGCGAACACGCCGCAGAAGATCGTCGACCTCGGGGTCGACGGCCTGATTCCGTACATCAGCTCGATCGGCCTTTTCAACACCAAGGCCAAGAACGTCGTGGCGCTCGCGCAGATCCTGGTGCACGACCACGGTGGCGAGGTCCCGCGCTCCCGCGAGGCGCTCGAGCAGCTCCCCGGCGTAGGCCGCAAGACGGCGAACGTCGTCCTCAACGTCGCGTTCGGTGAGCCCACCATGGCCGTGGACACGCATATCTTCCGCGTGTGCAACCGCACGAACCTCGCACCGGGCAAGGATCCGCTGGCCGTCGAGCAGAAGCTCGAAGCGGTCGTGCCGGACGAGTTTCGCCTGCACGCGCATCACTGGCTCATCCTGCACGGGCGCTACACGTGCGTGGCCAAGGTGCCCAAGTGCCCCGCGTGCATCATCGTCGACCTGTGCGAGTTTCGCCACAAGACACGTCTGGTCGAACCGAAGACGGTCGCGCGCGGTGCGGTGAAAAGGCCGGCCGCGCGTGTGCCGGCGCGGCGAACGCGCGGCTGATGTTCACCCCGTCGCGCGACGAAGCGCGCCGCTTCCTGGTGGACGCCTGGGCAAAGTACCGCGCGGGCGCGCCGCTCGGGGGCCTCGAGCAGAAGGCGGCCGCGCTGATCGCACTGCATCCGGAATATCACGGCCTGCTCGAGGACCCCGAACGCCATCTGCAGCAGGATTTCGGCCCCGAAGGCGGCGAGGCGAATCCGTTCCTGCACCTGTCGCTGCACCTCGCGGTGGACGAGCAGCTCGCGATCGACCAGCCGCCCGGCCTGCGCGCGCACTACGAGCGCCTGCGCCGCGCGCGCGGCGACGATCACGCCGCGCTGCACGCGCTGCTCGAATGCCTGGGAGAAACGCTCTGGCAGGCGCAGCGGCTGGCCGCCGCGCCCGACGCGAACGTGTACCTGGATTGCCTGGCGCGGCAGCGATAGCGCGTCCCCGCGCCACAGCGTCCTTAAAACGAAATCGGGCACCAACGGTGCCCGTGAAGAGGTTAACAACGTTCGCTGCGAAGCAGCGAACGCATCGCGGTTTTATCTAGGTTTCGTACTTAAAACGGCGGGCTGCGCCGCGTAATACGCCGCCACGTTGTCGATGTCCTTCGCCGTGAGCGGCGCGGCCATGCCGCCCATGATGGGATTCTTGCGCCGGCCGGCCTGGTAATCGCGCAGCGCCTTGGCAAGGTAATCGGGATACTGTCCCGCGAGCTTCGGATAATCGGCCGTCGTGCTGTTGCCATCGAGGCCGTGGCACGCCTGGCAGACTTCCTTGGCCTTGGCCTGGCCCGCGGACAAATCCGCCGCCGCCGCCGGAAGGGCGAGCACAGCAGCAGCACCGAGCAGGATCGACATCGTCGCGCGCATCATTTGCTGGCCGTCTGCGTGAGGCCGCGCGCGTAGTAAGCGGCCAGGTTGGCGATGTCCTGATCCGACAGCGGGGTCGCGATGCCGCGCATCGACGGATGGCTGCGCTCGCCACTGCGATAAGCCTTCAGCGCCGCGACGATGTACGCCTCGTGCTGCCCGGCGATCTTCGGCACGTGATAAACCTCGGGGAATGCGGTGCGCCATCCGGGAATCTCGTGGCAGCCTTCGCACATCTGCGTCTTTTCGCGGCCCTTGGCAGGGTCGCCGCCGGCGGTTGCCGCCGGCGTGCCGGGGGTTGCCGCCGGCGCTTGTGCCAGCGCGCTCGTGCACAGCAGGCACGCGGCGGCGAGCATGCTCATCAGGTAGGTGGAAGTCATCGGCATCCGCGGTTTCACTTCATCTTGGGTCATCATCGCCGGCATCGAGCAAAACCCTGCAATTCTAGGGGCGGCCGCGTTGCACGGTCAAACAAGCGATGGTCACTTCTCGAGCAGGTTGCGCTTGTCTGCAACACCCTTCCATTCGTCCGCGTCGGGCGGCGCGGGCTTGCGCTCGATGATGGGCTTCCACACTTTCGACAGCTCGGCGTTCAGCGCCTTGAACTCCTGCTGGTCGGCGGGCACGTCGTCTTCGGCGAAGATGGCCTCCACCGGGCATTCGGCCACGCACAACGTGCAGTCGATGCATTCGTCGGGGTCGATGACGAGGAAGTTGGGACCCTCGCGGAAGCAATCGACCGGGCACACGTCGACGCAGTCGGTGTACTTGCAGCGGATGCAGCTTTCGGTGACGACGTACGTCATGGCCTGGACGTGACCGGGGGCGACTTGCGGGAACCTTGAATTTTAGCAGACCGGCCACACCTGCCCTGGACGCGCACCCCCGCTGGATCGGCGGCGGCTGCGGTAAACTGACGCCTCGCCTCAGGCTTTGGACGCCGGGCGCGGTCATTTTCGAGGAACTCATGAACGAACTGATCAAGCACGTCTCGGACACCAGTTTCGACCAGGACGTGCTGAAGGCCGACAAGCCGGTGCTGGTGGATTTCTGGGCCGAATGGTGCGGTCCGTGCAAGATGTTCGCGCCGGTGCTCGACGACGTGGCCAAGAGCTACGAGGACAAGCTCACGGTCGCCAAGCTCGACATCGACGCCAACCCGGCCACGCCGGGCAAGTACGGCATCCGGGGCATTCCCACCGTCATCCTGTACAAGGGCGGTCAGGTCCATGCCCAGAAGGTGGGAGCGCTGACCAAGTCGCAGTTGACCGCGTTCCTTGACAGCAATCTCTAAGCCCGTTAGTCTCCCCCCCACTTGACCCGGCGCGCGATCGTCACTCTGTGACGTATCCGGCGCCGGCGCGGCGGCCCGAAGGGCCGCACGCTGCGCACCGCGCCTTCCTTCTGCGGCGCGCTTACAAGCCCGATTCTTTTTCCGCCGTTGTTCTCCGGCCATCCGGCCGCTATCCGCCGTTCCCCGCACGCGCCATGCACCTCTCCGAACTCAAGGCCAAGCACGTCAGCGAGCTGCTCGACATCGCCAACGCGATGGAGATCGAGGGCGCGAACCGCATGCGCAAGCACGACCTCATCTTTGCCATGCTCAAGACGCAGGCGAAGAAAGGCGAGAGCATCTTCGGCGAAGGCGTGCTCGAAGTGCTGCCCGACGGCTTCGGCTTCCTGCGCTCGCCCGACACCAGCTACCTGGCCGGCACCGACGACATCTACATCTCGCCGTCGCAGATCCGCCGCTTCAACCTGCATACCGGCGATACCATCGAAGGCGAGATCCGCACGCCCAAGGACGGCGAGCGCTATTTCGCCCTCGTCAAGGTCGACCGGGTCAACGGCGAGCCGCCGGAGAACGCGAAGAGCAAGATCCTCTTCGAGAACCTCACCCCGCTCTTCCCCGACGAGCCGCTCGTGCTCGAGCGCGACATCAAGGCCGAGGAGAACATCACCGGCCGGATCATCGACATCGTCGCGCCCATCGGCAAGGGCCAGCGCGGACTGCTGGTCAGCTCCCCCAAATCGGGCAAGACGGTGATGCTGCAGCACGTCGCGCACGCGATCACCGCCAACCACCCGGACGTCATCCTCATCGTGCTGCTCATCGACGAGCGGCCCGAGGAAGTGACCGAGATGCAGCGAACGGTGCGCGGCGAGGTCGTCGCTTCGACATTCGACGAGCCGGCCACGCGTCACGTGCAGGTCGCCGAGATGGTGATCGAAAAGGCGAAGCGCCTCGTCGAGCACAAGAAGGACGTCGTCATCCTGCTCGACTCCATCACGCGGCTGGCGCGCGCGTACAACACCGTGGTCCCGGCGTCCGGCAAGGTGCTGACCGGCGGCGTGGACGCCAATGCGCTGCAGCGGCCGAAGCGCTTCTTCGGCGCGGCCCGGAACATCGAGGAAGGCGGCTCGCTGACCATCATCGCCACCGCGCTCATCGACACCGGCTCGCGGATGGACGACGTGATCTACGAGGAATTCAAGGGCACCGGCAACATGGAGATCCACCTGGATCGCCGCATGGCCGAGAAGCGCATCTATCCTGCGATCAACGTCAATCGCTCCGGCACGCGGCGCGAGGAGCTGCTGCTCAAGCCGGAGATCCTCCAGAAGGTGTGGATCCTGCGCAAGCTGCTCTACCCGATGGACGAGCTCGAGGCGATGGAATTCCTGCTCGACAAGGTCAAGGCGACCAAGACCAACAGCGATTTCTTCGACTCGATGCGCAGGGGCTGAGCACTGTCACATCCCCGCCGCGCGCACGCACGACAAAAAGGCAGGCCCGCGGGCCTGCCTTTCGTTTGCGTGGTACGGCGGTGTGTAACCCCTTGATTCGAAAGGGAGCGCGGGGGCGCGTTGAATCCGTGCCGGATACCCCAATCTTGCCTCGAGTACCCGGATCGCGGATAATTGTCGTTTTCCCGGCGTCCGGGTTCGATAACCCGGCCCGCCGCCGAAACCCGGTGCGGCGCGTCGACGAGCGCTTCCCCCCTTAAAGAGGCAAGAGATGAAAGCGGACATCCATCCCAAGTACACCGAAATCCAGGTGGCGTGCAGCTGCGGCAACACGTTCACCACCCGCTCGACGGTGAACAAGCCGCTGCACGTGGAAGTGTGCTCGGCCTGCCATCCGTTCTACACGGGCAAGCAGAAGATCATGGACACGGCCGGCCGCGTCGAGAAGTTCCGCCAGCGTTACGCGAGCAAGAGCACGTCCACGTCCGCCTGAACGCGCGCTCCAGCGCGACTTTTACAGAGGCAGCTGCGGCTGCCTTTTTCATTGCGGCGGCGCGGGATTGCCGCCATGCTCGCACGATGCGCGCTCCGCGTCCCTACACCTCCGAGCCGGCCGATCCCACCGAGCTCAGTCCATCGGGCCGCTGGCGCGCGGTCAAGCAGGCCGGTCTCGTGCTGCTCGCCGCCGCGTGGGTGGTGCTCGGCCTGGTGGGCCACGATCCGTGGAAGGTCGAGGATGCGCGCACGTTCGGGCTCGCCTGGGACGTGGTACAGCATGGCGATTTCATAGTCCCGCGCCTCGCCGGCGAAGACTATCTTGCCCAGCCTCCCCTGCTCCCTGATCTGGGCGCGCTGGCCATTCGCGCATTCGGCAACCTGCTCGAGCCCTTCGACGCCGTGCGCGTGGTGTGCGGCGTGCTGCTCGCCGGCATCCTGCTGTTCAGCGCGCTGGCCAGCCGGGAGCTCAACGGACGCGCGTATCGATGGCTCCCCGTGCTGCTGCTCATCGGCAGCGTGGGACTGTGGGATCGCGCCCATGCGCTGTCGCCGGAGCTCGGGCTCACCGCAGGCATTACGCTGGCGCTCTACGGCTTGGCGCTCGCGTTGCGCCGGCCGATCGCCGGCGGCGTCGCCATCGGATCGGGGATCGCCGTCGCGTTCGCGAGCCGCGGCTTTCTCGGTCCCGCCTGGGTGCTCCTGACGCTGGCGTTGCTGCCGGCCATGGGCCCGCTGTGGCGCACCCGAGCCCATGCGGTAACCGCAGGCGTCGCCGTGGCCATCGGCCTCGTCGCCTGCGCGTGGTGGCCCTACCTGCTGCATGCGCGCGATCCTGCGCTGCTCGACGGCTGGCTCGATGGGGAATCCATCGGACATTACATCGCGTGGCCGTGGGCCGACGCCGCGGCACCGACGTATTTCCCGCGCAACCTGCTGTGGTTCGCCTGGCCCGCGTTGCCGCTGGTGGCGTGGATGCTCTGGACGCGCGGCCGCGGCTTCAACGGTGGGCTGCGCCAGCCGGGCGTGCAGGTGCCAGGCCTCATGGCGCTCGTCATGCTCGCGAGCCTGGCGCTGTATCCCGATCCGCGCGTCGTCTATGCGTTGCCGCTCCTCCCGCCGCTGGCACTGCTCGGCGCGCTCGAAGTCGATTCGCTCGCCCGCGGCTTCTCGGCAGCGCTCGACTGGTTCGGGATTCTCACGTTCGGCCTGCTGGCGATCGTGGTGTGGGGCATCTGGATCGACGCGCGCCTCTACGGCATGTCGCCACTCGTCGCGGGTCTGTTCCGGGACACGGAGATCGGCTACCAGCCGTCCTTTCACCTCGGAGCCGTGCTCGCCGCCGTGTTCCTGACCGTCCTGTGGGTCATGCTGGTGCGGCCGGCTCGGCGCAGCAATCGGCGCACCCTCCTCAACTGGGCGGCGGGCGTGACGCTCGTGTGGTGCCTGTACTCCACCATCTGGCTGCCGTACCTCGATTCGCGCCGCAGCTATCGTCACGTGGTGGAGAGCTCCGCCGTGCACCTGCCCGAGCGCGGCTGCGTGGCGAGCCGCAACCTCGGCGAATCGCAGCGCGCGCTGTGGTTCTACTTCACCGGGCTCGTCACCGTGCGGGAGGAAACCCATCCGCAGCAGGACTGTCTCGCTATGCTGGTGCAGTATGGCCGCCAGGAAGGCGTGCCGCCCGAGATCCCCGGCTGGTTCGTGACGTGGGACGGCCGGCGGCGCGGCGACGACACCGAGCGCTACGTGCTCTACCGGCGCGCACGATGAACCACGCTCAGGCTCGCGGCCGGCCCAGGGCCCCGGCGCAAACGACATGAAATTCATCGACGAAGCACGCATCGAGGTCATCGCCGGCGACGGCGGCAACGGTGCCGTCTCCTTCCGACGCGAGAAGTACGTTCCGCGTGGCGGACCGGACGGCGGCGACGGCGGGCGGGGCGGCAGCATTTACGCCGTCGCCGATCGCAACATCAACACGCTCATCGACTATCGCTACGCCCGCATCCATCGCGCGCGCAACGGCGAGAGCGGGCGCGGCGCGGACCAGTACGGGCGCGGTGCCGACGACATCGTGCTGCGCGTGCCGGTCGGCACGGTGATCGCCGATGCCGACACCGGAGAGCCGATCGCCGACCTCGCGCACGACGGCGAGCGCGCGCTGCTCGCGCGCGGCGGCCAGGGCGGCCTCGGCAACATCCATTTCAAGTCGAGCGTCAATCGCGCGCCGCGGCAGTCCACCCCGGGCGAGAAAGGCGAGCATCGGCGCCTGCGCCTCGAGTTGCGCGTGCTGGCGGACGTCGGCCTGCTCGGCGAGCCGAACGCGGGCAAGTCGACGCTGATCCGCGCGATCTCCGCGGCGCGGCCGAAGGTCGCCGACTACCCGTTCACGACGCTGGCGCCGCAGCTTGGCGTGGTGCGGACGGACGAGCAGCGCAGCTTCGTCGTCGCCGACATTCCGGGGCTCATCGAAGGCGCGTCCGAAGGCGCCGGCCTTGGGCACCAGTTCCTGCGGCACCTGCAACGCACGCGCTTGTTGCTCCATCTCGTCGATCTCGCGCCGCTCGACCCGCAAGCCGACCCGGTGCGCGGCGCGCGTGCGATCGCGCGCGAGCTCAAGAAGTACGACGTGGCGCTCGCAGCCAAGCAGCGGTTCCTCGTGCTGAACAAGCTCGACCTCGTGCCGCGCGAGGAACGCGAGGCCCGCGTGCGCGCATTCGTCGCGGCGCTGCGCTGGAAAGGCCCGGTGTTCGAGATCGCCGCCATCAACGGCGACGGCACGCGCGAGCTCGTCTACGCCGTGCAGGAGTGGCTCGACCGGCACCCGGCCGAAGGACCGCCCGCGGCCGATGGCGAAGGAGCCATCGACGCCGCCGTCGTGCTCAAGCCCGCCCCGGTCGCGCCGCGGCGTCGCCGCCCGGCCGCCGGCCCGCGGTGAGCCTCGGGGTGAGCACGCTGGTGGGCGGCGCGCGCCGCCTCGTCGTCAAGGTAGGCTCCAGTCTCGTCACCAACGAAGGCCGTGGGCTCGATCATGCGGCCGTTGCGCGCTGGGCGGGCGAGATCGCTGCGTTGCGCCAGCGCGGCAAGGAGATCGTGCTCGTGTCCTCGGGCGCCATCGCGGAAGGCATGCTGCGCCTCGGGTGGACCACGCGTCCGCGCGCCATCCACGATCTGCAGGCTGCAGCGGCGGTCGGACAGATGGGCCTCGTGCAGGCGTACGAGCGCGCGTTCTCGGCGCACGGCCTGCACACCGCACAGGTGCTGCTCACGCACGACGATCTGGCGGACCGGCGACGCTATCTCAACGCGCGCTCGACGCTGACCACCCTGCTGCGGCTCAACGTCATTCCGGTCATCAACGAGAACGACACGGTCACCACCGACGAGATCCGCTTCGGCGACAACGACACGCTGGGCGCACTCGTCGCGAATCTCATCGAAGCGGACGTCCTGGTGCTGCTGACCGACCAGGCCGGCCTGTTCACCGCGGATCCGCGCCGCGATTCCACGGCCACGCTCGTGCGCGAGGCGCGCGCCGGCGATCCTGCGCTCGAGCTCATGGCCGGCGGTGCGGGGAGCACGCTCGGCCGCGGCGGCATGCTGAGCAAGGTCCAGGCGGCGCGGCGCGCGGCGCGCTCGGGTGCCTCGACCATCATCGCGTCGGGCCGCGAGGCGGACGTGCTCGTGCGCCTTGCCGATGGCGCGCCCGTGGGCACGGCGCTGCACGCGACGCCCGTCAGCCTCGCCGCCCGCAAGCAATGGCTCGCCGACCATGTCCAGCTCGCCGGCCGACTGCATCTCGACGATGGCGCCGTGCGGGCGCTCGCGCGCGGTGGCTCGAGCCTGTTGCCGATCGGCGTGGTGGCGGTCGAAGGCACGTTCGGCCGCGGCGAGGTGGTCGGCTGCTATGCGCCGGACGGACGCGAGATCGCGCGCGGCCTCGTCAATTACGGCTCGCAGGACGCTGCGCGCATCACGCGCAAGCCGTCGGGGGAGATCGAGGCGATCCTGGGCTACGTCGACGAGCCGGAGCTCATCCACCGGGACAACCTGGTTCTTCTCGCGTAGCGCCAACCGTCGACGTCAAGCCCCAGCACGCTCGCGACGGCGACCACCGACGCGCACGCTCACGGCAGCTTGACCGCCTTGATGTCGGCGGCGGCGCCGAATCCGAGCGTGCGCACGAATGACACGTGATGTCCGCGCGTGGTGATGTTGTCGTCATGCACGGCAAAGCCGACGTTGTACACGCCGCCTTCGCGCAGCGCCTTGTCGTCGGCGTTGGCAAGGCCGAGCGGGCGCACCAGCACGACGGTCCACGTGCCATCCTTCCAGCTCGCAATGGCGTTGTTGTCGGCGGCGGATCCCTTGGCACTTTTCCGGCTGATCACATAATCGGGGATCATGTCGCCTTCCTTCCAGCCCGCATTCGCGTCGAAGGCGACCGCATTGGTGTCCGCGATCAGGAAGTGGTCGCCCTTGCGCAAGTCACCGGCCGTGATCGACTTGTAGCCGACCTTGGTCGAGTCCCACATGTACTTCGGCGCGTGCGTCTTGGCATCGGCGTTGCCGGCGAACATGTCGGTGCCATCGTCGGACAGCCGGAACTCGAGCACGTAGCCGTCGTCCGCCATCCCGACCGCGTTCGAACGATGCGCACGCCACTGGACCAGGTCCACGAAGCCTCCAGCGGCCTTGATGGTCGCGATTTCCTCGACGGAGCGTCCGCTCTTCCAGTCGGTCGGATCCTTGCGCGTGGCCGGAAGGTACTTGCGCACATCCGACTTCTTGATGGCACTCAGCAGCGGGTTGTTCTGCACTTCGTCGCTGGTGAATTGCCGTGGCATGTCGCGCTGCCCGTTGTGACATGAAAGCCAGCAGCCCTGGCGTGCGAAGCCGGCCACCTTGCCGTCGTCGATCATGACGGTGATCCGATCCTCGTAGATCCCGGGCTGCGTGCCATCCTGCACGACCTTGTCGAGCTTGGGATAACCGTAGACCTTCCACTCCTTGCCGTCGAAGCGCAGGTACTGGTGCTCGGTGCCTGGATAGGCGTTCTGCGTCTTCCACTGGAACCGCAGGTAGGCATTGGTCGCGTCGTACGCCGCCTGGACGCTCAGGTCGACCGAGCCCGGCTTTCCCTTCACTGGCGTGGGCTCGAGCCGTCCACCTTGGACGATCGCGTCACCGAGCCTTTTCTCCGTGCCCTTGTGACAGGTCATGCACGCCTGGCCGGCGTTCACAGCCTGCGCACCGGGGTGATCGGTGCGCAACCATTCGTACGACGACTGCCCGGGGTAGAACAGCGTCACGGCGGTTGCAGGAACGTTGTTCCAGTCGATCGTGGCTGGATCGGCTGCGAGCGCGGGACCGGATGCCACCGCTGCGAGTGCCATGCACGCCAGGAAGTTCGTGTTCATGTCGAGAACCATTCGGGAGCGGGCCAGACGTCACCATCCGCCAAGTGCAGTCGACCGCATTGATCCACGTCAAGCGTCGTGTATATTGCGCTTCGCACCATCGGCGGCTGACCGGTCGCATGCGAGAGGCCGTTCAATGCCGACCGTCCTCAACGCCGGGAGACATCGATGAACGTCGTCGATCGCATCAAGGGAATCCTGCTCGACCCGCGCGCCGAATGGCCGCGCATCGCCACCGAGCCTGCGACGGTGCAGTCCCTCTACACGGGCTGGATCATGCTGCTCGCGGCGATCGGGCCGATCATGATCCTGTTGTCGACCACGCTCTTCACCAGCGCGCTCGGCTTCGGCTTCGGCTTCGGCGTACGCGCGGCCATCGCTGCATACATCAACGCGCTCATCGGCGTGGCCGTGCTCGCCATGATCGTCGACGTGCTCGCCCCGAGCTTCGGCGGAGCCAAGGACTACGTGCGCTCACTCAAGCTCGTCGCGTACAGCTTCACGTCCGTGTGGGTTGCGCAGATCGCGCTGATCGTGCCCGTGCTGGGCTGGCTCATCGTGCTCGCGGGCGCGATCTACGGGTTCTACCTGTTCTTCCTCGGCGCGCCGCTGCTCGGACGCTGCTCGGTGGAAAAGGCGGTGCCCTACACCATCGTGGTCGTGCTTTGCGCGATCGTGCTGTCGATCATCATCCAGCGCATCCTGTTCGCGCTGATCGGCCTCGGCACCGCGATGCCGGGGAGCGTCGGCCTGTTGCGCTGAGATCGGCGCAGCGGGCGCGGTCAATCGCCGCGCGTGACGGGGTCGGTGTACGACGGCGGCATGACAGGATGCGCAAAACCGAACAGCCGCTCGCGTCGCGTCTGCGGCTTGGCGTGAAGGTAGCGCTCGAGCTCGAGCAGCGCGCGGCGGTACACCTCACGCTTGAACTCGATCACGGATTCGAGCGGCACCCAGTAGTCGTGCCAGCGCCAGGCGTCGAATTCCGGATGATCCGTCGCGCGCAGGCTGACGTCATTGTCGCGCCCGGTCAGGCGTAGCAGATACCAGATCTGCTTCTGGCCGCGGTAGCTGCCGCGCCATTCGCGCTTGATCCAGTGTTGCGGTACGTCGTAACGCAGCCAGTCCCGCGTACGGCCCAGGATCTTGACGTGTTGCGTGCGGAGCCCGACTTCCTCGAGCAGTTCCCGGTACATCGCCTGCTCGGGTGCTTCACCGGGGTTGATGCCACCCTGCGGAAATTGCCACGAGTGCTCGCGGATCCGTTTGCCCCAGAAGACCTGGTTCTTGCCGTTGACGATGACGATGGCGACGTTCGGGCGATAGCCGTCACGGTCGAGCATCGCGATACCCTGATGCCAAAATGGTTGGCCCCATTCTGGCACATGACGCAACGCATTGCCTAGCGGCCGCCCGTGCCGGTGGCAGCCTGCTCCCGACCGGCGGACCCGGCCACGCGCAGCTCAGGCGGGCGCGCCTCGGCGCTGCGGCCGCGCACCATCGCCGTGAACGCGTCCGCCGACAGCGGCGGACCGTAGTAGAAGCCCTGCACGAAGTCGCATCGCATGTCCCGCAGCAGCGCTGCCTGGGCGGCGTTCTCGACGCCTTCGGCGACCACCGTCTTGCCGAGCGCATGCGCCATGCCCACGATCGCGCTGCTGATCGCGAGCGAGCTGGCCTCGCGGTGCAGGTCGGCGATGAACGCACGGTCGATCTTGACCACGTGCACGGGAAAGCGCTTGACGTACGCGAGCGACGAGTACCCTGTGCCGAAATCGTCGAGCGCCACCTGCACGCGCATCGAATCGAGCGTCGCGAGCGCGAGCTCGACGTGGCGGCCCGGGTCCATGAGCACGCTTTCGGTGATCTCGAGCTCGAGGCTGCGCGCCGGCATGCCCGAGGCACGCAGCGCCGCGGTCACCTCGCCGACGAACTCACGCCGGCGCAGCTGCTGCGGCGAGACGTTGAGCGCCATGCGGTCGAGCACGATGCCGTCGCTCGACCAGCGCTGGTGCTGGCGACAGGCTTCCTGCAGCACCCACAGCCCGAGCCGCTCGATCACGCCCGTTTCTTCGGCGCGGCTGATGAACGCGCCGGGCAGCAGCACCTGCCCATCGGGATGATGCCAGCGCAGCAGCGCTTCGGCGGCGACGAGCCGCCCGGTCGCCAGCTCGAACTGCGGCTGGTAGACCAGCTGGAACTCCGCTGCATCGAGGCCGCGCCGCAGGTCACGCTCGATGTTCACGCGCGCCTGCGCGGCGGCGTTCATGCGCTCCTCGAAATAGACCGCGCGGTTGCGGCCTGCTTCCTTGGCCCGATACATCGCGGTGTCGGCATTGCGCAGCAGGGCCTCGGGTGTGGCGCCGTCGGCGGGATGGATGGCGATGCCGATGCTCGCACTGAGGAAATGCTCTCCTGCGCCGGCGGAGAACGGCACCGCCATGGCTTCGAGGACATGGCCCGCGACCACTTCGGGGGTGCGCGGGGTGCTCATGTCGGACACGATCACGGTGAATTCGTCGCCGCCCAGGCGCGCCAGCGCATCGCCGCTGCGCACGCAATGGCGCAGCCGATCGGCTGCCTCGCGCAGCACGGCATCGCCGAGCGCGTGGCCTGCCGTGTCGTTGATGTCCTTGAAATGATCCAGGTCGATGAAGAGCAGCGCGACTTCCCGGTGCTCACGCCGCGCATGCGCCATGCGGCGTCCGAGCTCTTCCATGAACTGCAGCCGGTTGGGCAGCGTGGTGAGGCTGTCGAAGTGCGCCTGGTAGTAGAGCTCCTCGTCCTTGGCCGCGGTGGCGAGCGCAACGCCGAGGCGGTCGGCGAGCTCACCCGCATGACGCCGCTGCTCGGCCGACAGCGTTTGCCCCGCCTCGCAGCCGATGAGCAGCGCGCCAGCGGCGGCGGTGTCGGCGAGGATGGGCACGCCGATCAACGTGTGCGCTGCGCGCAACGGCAGCGCGCGCACCAGCGGATTGTCGGCTTCCGGATGATCGAGCGCGATCTCGCGTGCGACGCCGAGCCATGCGGTGGCGTCCCAGTTGCCGGCGTCAAGCCGCTCCAGCGCGGGCCGGTTTCCCGCCGCATGGTCCACCGAGAACACGCGCAAGGTCGAGCCGCCGTGTCGATCGAGCATGGCGACTGCGACGTAGCGCGCCGGCAACAGCGGCTCGAGCCGCTGCAGGACCATTTCCACCGTGCAGTCGACCGCGCTGCGCGACAGGATGCCCCGGTCGATCGTTGCGAGCGTGCGCAACGTCTCGAACTGCTGGCCAAGCCGCTCGTTCATCGCGTTGAAGGCCGCCCCGAGCTGGCCGAATTCGTCGTGCGCGTGCTCGTCGACGCGGCTGGAGAAATCCTGTTCGGCAGCCTTGCGCGTGCCCGCGAGAAGCGCATGCAACGGGCCGAGCGTGCGGCGGATCTGCGTCGTGCTCAGCAACGCCGCCAGCAGCAGCGCCAGCACGGCGACGGGGATGAACAGCGCGACGAATGCCGCCGTCGGGGCCAGCGCATCGGCTTGCGGGCGCCACGTCAGCACGGTCCATCCTGCGGTGTTGAACCGCGGCAGGAACAGATCGCGCCGGCTGACGAGCACGGCACCGCCGGGCGCGTCGACGACGGCCGAGCTCACTGCGCCGCTGCTTTGTGCATCGAGCGTGTGCACGTCGCGTTGCACGTCGGACTTGGAGGTGCAGAACACCGGCTGGCCGCCCGCCAGCAGGACGCAAAGATCGATGCCCGAGGGAAGATCGCTGGCGTCGCCCCACAGGAACTCGGCGTCGACGACGCCGCGCACACGACGGCCGCGGGGCGTCCCCGGCAGCGCACGCACGATCTCCACCGTACCGGCATCGGTACCCGCGGAGCGCACGACGATCACTGCCTGGCCGGGCGTCTTGCGCGGCTCGCGCGCATCCGGAGCGGCATCGCCGGGTGCGGAGGGCTCGATCGACGCATCGTTCATGTAACGGATCGACGCGAACGGCCATGCTTCGCGCACGCCGCGCTCGGCGGCGGCCGCGAGCTCCTGGTCCGCCAGGTCGAGCCGGTCGTGCAGGTTCGAGGTGTAATCCTGCGCCACGTGCGTGAGCTCGCGCCGCGCGTGATCGGAGAACACCGCGCGAACCTGCAGCAGCGACAGCGCAGCCAGCGTCACGATCGGCACGACGGCGCACACGACGAACAGCGCGACGATGCGCTGCGCGAGGCGGCTGCGGAACACGAGCGATTCGATCTTCACGGGTCGAAGTCGGACACGAGACCGATGAAGCGTCCATCGTTCGCACGGACGATGTCGTCGCGGCTCACCTTGGCCGTGAGCGGCGGCACCGACCCGCCGTCCTTGCCCATGCTGTACAGATCGTAGTCCGTGTTGATGGGGACGATCCGCTTGTCCTTGCGGAATCCGGCCTTGCCCTTCGTGTCGTCATGGCTCAGGTATTGGTACGGGTGGCCCCATGGATCGTTCGGCAGCCCGGCGCCCAGGTCGGCGAGCGTCGCAGGCAGCGCGCGGTTGTCGGCCTGGAACCGCCCGATCTGCGATTCGATGGCGCCGATGTCGAGCACCGCCTGCACGATGAGCGTCCGCTCGCGATATTGCGTGTACTGGCCAGAAGCAATGACGGCAAGCACGCCCACGATGGCCACTGCGAGCATCAGCTCGAGGAGCGTCCAGCCGCCGTGCCGGTGTGCGGCATGCGCCAGACGCGTGAAATGAGCTGTAGGCGACATTGTGTGCGCGTATCCCAACTGCGATAAGGCGCAATGTCCGTGCCCGGTCGTTGCGATGGTCGCTGTGGCGAGATCGCCTCGCTGCATGCGCGAGGCCTGACGCGGCACGGCACTTTGCCGCGGCGTTCGCCGCCCCGCCCGGCACGCCGCGGCGGCGCGTGCAGTCGTTCAGCGGGGGGCGCGCTCGCGCGGCGTGACGCCAAGATGCAGCAAGCGGTCGCGCCGGACGACGCTCGCCCGCAGCGCGCGGCCGATCGCCTCGGTGCCGAGCGCCCGCTGCAAGTCGTCGATGTCCCGGATGGGCGCGTCGTCGAGTGCCACGAGCACGTCGCCGGTCGCGATGCCGGCCGTTGCGGCCGGCGAGCCGCCCTCCACGGCGTCCACGCGCACCGCCGAATCGCCTGGCAAGTCGAAGTGGCGCACGATCCGGCGCGGCAACGGAAGCGTTTGCCCGCCGATGCCGAGCCACGCGCGGCGCACCCGGCCTTCGCGGATGAGCGCCACGCTCACGCGCTCGGCGGTGGACGCTGCGATCGCAAAGCAGAGACCCTGTGCCGCGCGGATCACCGCCGTGTTGACGCCGATGACCGCGCCGCCGCTGTCGATGAGCGGGCCGCCGGAGTTGCCGGGATTGAGCGCAGCGTCGGTTTGCAGGACGTTGTCGAGTAGGCGCCCGCTTTGCGCGCGCATCGACCGCCCGAGCGCGCTCACGATGCCCGCCGTGACGGTGTGCTGGAAGCCATAGGGGCTGCCGATCGCGATCGCGATCTGACCGACCCTTACGCGCGCCGAGTCGCCGAAGCGGCACCACGCAAGGTCGCTTGCGCCCACCTTGAGCACGGCGAGGTCGGAATCGGGGTCGTCGCCGACGATCGTGGCAGCGGCCGTACGTCCATCCGGCAGCGTGACTTCGAGCGCGCTCGCCGCGCCGGCGACGTGACTGTTGGTGACCAGATACCCGTCGGGTGCGATGAGGAACCCGGATCCGGATCCGTGCTGCTCGCTGCGGCGCCCCTTCGCGCGGGTGACGCGCACGTGGGCCACCGCGGGTGCCACCTGCGCAACCGCTGCCGTGACCGCGTGCGAGTACGCGTCGAGGAGTGCGCTGTCCGGCACTGCGGAGGGCGCCACCGGACGTGCATCCGCCGGGCCGCCGACACGCTCGAACACCGGGTGATCGAGAGCCATCCGCCCGACATGGCGGTGATGCGCGCCGCTTTCAAGCGTCGGACGCGTCCGACAGGCGCACGCCGCGCACACCGATAGCCGCGGCCCACGCAAACCGGCGAGAATGCAGCGCCGCCGCGCCGGCGGTCGTGACGCGAACGGGCCCAGGCATGCCGCTCGAGGTCTATCACAAGAAGCGCAATTTCAAGACGACGCCCGAGCCGAAGGGGCGCGTGCACGCGCGCAAGCAGAAGGGCCTGCGCTTCGTGATCCAGAAGCACGCCGCCAGCCACCTGCACTACGATTTCCGGCTGGAGCTTTCTGGCGTGCTGCTGAGCTGGGCGGTGCCGAAGGGACCGAGCCTCGACCCGAACGACAAGCGACTCGCGATGCACGTCGAGGATCACCCGATCGAATACGGCGAGTTCGAGGGCGTCATTCCGCCCAAGCAGTATGGCTCGGGCACTGTCCTGCTGTGGGATCGCGGCACGTGGATTCCGAAGGAGGATCCGGCCGAGGGCTATCGCAAGGGCAAGCTCAAGTTCGAGCTCGAAGGCGCGAAGCTGCACGGCGGCTGGACGCTCGTGCGCAGCCGCAGCGGCAAGTATGGCGGCGAGAAGAGCTGGCTGCTGATCAAGGAGGACGACGAGTTCGCGCGCGCCGGTGCCGATGCACGCGTCGTCGACGACCTGCCCAACAGCGTCGCTTCGGGCCGCAGTCTCGAGGAGATCGCCGCCGATCCGGAGCGCGAATGGCACTCCAACAGGTCCGTCGCGGAGAACGTGCGCAGCGGCGCGGTGGCGAAGCGCAAGCCCGCCAGAGATCCCGCCAAGGTCGCCGGCGCACGCAAGGCGCGCTGTCCCGAATGGCTGCAGCCGGAGCTGGCGACGCTCGTCGACGACGCGCCAGAAGGCGACGAGTGGCTGCACGAGATCAAGTACGACGGGTACCGCATGCTGTGCCACGTCGCGCGCGGCCGCTGTACCGTGTACTCGCGCAACCGCAAGGACTGGACGCCCAACCTGCCGTTGCTTGCGGCGGCGGTTGCGCGCCTGCCGGTGGACGAGGCGTGGATCGACGGCGAGGTGATCGCGCCCGATGCCAGCGGCCGCAGCAGCTTCCAGGCGCTGCAGAACGCATTTGCCGGCGAAGGCGCCGAGCATCTGGCGTATTACGCATTCGACCTGCCATTCGTGGACGGCTACGACCTGCGCGAAGTCCCGCTCCTCGAGCGCAAGCGCCTGCTGCGCGAGCGCGTGCCACGCGGTGAAGGCATGGTCCGCTACAGCGACCACGTCGAAGGGAAAGGACAGACGTTCTTCGAGGAAGCGTGCGCGCTCGAGCTCGAAGGGATCATCTCGAAGCGGCGCGATTCGGCGTACAGCGGCCGGCGCGGCCACGACTGGGTCAAGGTGAAGTGCCAGCAGAACGAGGAGATGGTCATCGGTGGCTGGACCGATCCGCAGGGCTCGCGCTCGGGCTTCGGCGCTCTGCTCATCGGCGTGCACGATGCGCAGGGCAATTTGCGCTACGCAGGCAAGGTCGGGACTGGATTCAACGAGAAGACGCTTGCGATGCTCACGCGCGAGCTCGCCAAGCGCGCCACCGACAAGCCCCCCTTCATCGATCCACCGACGGGCGCGGAAGGACGGCGTGCGCACTGGGTCAAGCCCGACCTCGTGGCGCAGGTGCGATTCACCGAATGGACCCGCGACGACACCCTGCGCCATCCTTCGTTCCAGGGCCTGCGCCGTGACAAGGCGGCGCGCGACGTCGTGCGCGAGCGTCCGGCGCAAGCGCTCGATGAGACGGAGGCGCCCGCCAGGCCTTCCGCCGCCGCCAAACGCAAGGCAACCAGGAGCAAGGCAGCCAGGACCCCACCGGGCACGAGCGTCGCGCGCGCAGTCGGCGCGCCTGCAACCGCCACGCCAGGCACGCGCGGAGCGCGCGAGCGCGCGCCGGCGGAAGACGCGCCCAACACGGTCGCCGGCGTCGCGATCAGCAATCCGGAGAAAGTGCTCTACCGCGAGGACGGCATCACCAAGCGCGACCTCGCTGAGTACTACGCCACAGTCGGCGAATGGATGCTGCCGCACCTCGCCCATCGGCCCCTCACGCTGGTGCGCTGCCCCAACGGGTATCAGGCGCACTGCTTCTACCAGAAGCACGTGAAGGAATCGCTCGGCCGCTTCCTCGAGCCCATCGAGGTGCCCGAAGCAGGCGGCACGGCGCTCTACATGATGGCCAACTCGGTGGGCGCGATCGTCTCGCTCGTGCAGATGGGCGTGCTCGAGATCCATCCATGGGGCGCGCACGAAGGCACGCTCGACAAGCCCGATCGCATCACGATGGATTTCGATCCCGACGAAGCGTTGCCGTGGTCGAGCATCGTCGATGCCGTCACCGTGCTGCGCAAGCTGCTCGACACGCTCGGCCTCCAGGGCTTCCTCAAGACCACCGGCGGCAAGGGGCTGCACGTGGTGCTGCCGATCGCGCCGACGCTCGACTGGGCCACCGTGACCGCGTTCACCAAGGCGATCGCCGACCTGATGGTGATGACGTTTCCGGACCGCTTCACTGCCAAGCTCAACAAGGCCACGCGCGGCGGCAAGATCCTGGTGGACTACCTGCGCAACGCCGAGGGTGCGACCGCGGTGGCGGCGTATTCGTCGCGCGCCAAGAAGAATGCGCCGGTGTCGATGCCCATCGGCTGGGACGAGCTCAAGCGCGACGTGCGCTTCGACGCGTTCAACATCCGCAATGCTCCGGCGCGCCTGCGCAAGCGCAGTGATCCGTGGGACGGCTTCCTGTCGCTGCGGCAGGCCGTCACGCCGGCCATGATGCGACAGGTGGGCATGAAAGCGTAACGGCGAATGAGCGCGCTGCATTCCCGCCTGCGCGGGAACGACGGAACCATGTCGACGCCGGATCCCCGGCTGCGCAGGATGTGGAGTCGCGTGAGCGCCGGCCGCTTGCCGGTGCAACGCTAGCCCGCTGCGCCGCCGCGCTCGGCGAGTCGTTGCGCGAGCTCGAGCACGATCGGCTGCTGGCCGCCGATGATCTTGCGCAGGGCCTGCGCGAGGTCGAACCATTGCGCGCGATCGACTTCGGGAAACTCCTGCATGCGCCCCGAGCGCGGCGGCCACTCCATGGCAAAGGTGTTGCTCGTCACGGCATCGGCGTCCAGATCGCCCTCCGCCGCAAAGGGATGGATCAGCTTGCCGCTGCGCTGGCGCACCGGCGTGAGCGGCTCGAGCGTGGCGTCCAGGGCGGTGCCGGTTTCCTCCGCGAACTCGCGCCGCGCCGCGGCTTCCGGCAGCTCGCCCTCGTCGAACTCGCCTTTGGGAATGGACCAGGCGCCGTCGTCCTTGCGCTGCCAGAACGGCCCGCCCGGATGCACGAGCAGGAACTCGACGCCGGCCGCGCCGCGTCGATAGAGCAGCACGCCCGCGCTCAACGGGCGCGCCATCCCGGGCCTCTTGTCAACTGAGCCGGCGCCCTTCGCGCAGCATGTGCGCCAGCGCGTCGGCGCGGACGGCCTGGCTGAAGTAGAAACCCTGGATCTCGTCGCAGGTGTGCCGCCGCATGAACTCGCACTGCGCGGCGTTCTCGACGCCTTCGGCGGTCACTTCGAGCTGCAGGCTGCGTGCCAGCGAGATGACCGCCCGCGCGATGGCGGCATCCCCTGCATTGGTGTCGACGTTGCGCACGAACGACTGGTCGATCTTCAGCCGGTCGAGCTGGAAGCGCTTGAGATAGCCGAGGTTGGAGTAACCGGTGCCGAAGTCGTCGATCGAAAACCGCACGCCGAGCTCGCGCAGGAGCGACATGATGTCCATCATCCGGTCGGCGTTGCGCGCCACGACGGTTTCGGTGATCTCGAGCTCCAGCAGGTGGCCGGGCATGCCGGTGGAGTCGAGCGTCGCCGCGACGGTGGACACGAGGTCCGGCTGCAGGAACTGGCGCGCCGACACGTTCACCGAGATCGGCAGCGCCGGCAACCCGGCCCCCTGCCATGTCATGTTCTGCGCGCACGCCGTGCGCAGCACCCAGGCACCGATCGGCAGGATCGTGCCGGCGTCCTCGGCCACGGGAATGAACGTGGCAGGCGGCACGACGCCCAGGCTCGGATGATCCCAGCGCAGCAGCGCCTCGACCCCGGCGATCGTGCCGCGTGCGAGCTCGACCTTCGGCTGATAGACGAGGTGCAGCTGGCCCGCTGCCAGCGCACCGGCGAGCTGCGACTCGAGCTCGGCCAGGCGGCGCAGCTCGTCGCTCATCTCGGCGGTGTAGAACTGCGCGCTGCCCGGCCCGCTGCGCTTGGCGCGCTGCATGGCCGCTTCGGCATTGCGCACGAGCGCTTCGGCGTCGGTGCCATCGGCGGGAAACACGCTGATGCCCACGCTGGCCAGCACGCGCAGCGTGCGTCCTGCGACGTCGAGCGGCGCGGCGAGGGCCGCGAGCATGCGCTGCACGAGGTTGTAGCAGTCGCCGAGCTTGGTCAGGTCGGGCACGAGCGCCACGAACTCGTCGCCGGAAAAGCGCGCGAGCGTGTCGCCTTCCCGCACCACGGCTTTGAGGCGCGTCGCGATCTCCACCAGCACGGCATCGCCACCGCGCTGCCCGATCGCCTCGTTGATCACCTTGAAGCGGTCGAGGTCGATGAACACGACAGCGGTCCGGGTCCCGGCGTTGCGCGCGTGGCGCAGCTCCTGCGCGATGCGGTCCATCATGACCGCGCGGTTGCCGAGCTCCGTGAGGCCGTCGTGCGTGGCGAGGAACTGGATGCGCGCCTCGAAGCGCTTGCGCTCCGTGACGTCGTTGAGGATGGCCAGGATGCAGGGCTGTCCTTCGAAATCGATCAGCTCCGCGCTCATGAGGACGTCGCGCAGCTCGCCGCCATCCGCGCGCATGCGCATGTCCTGCTCGTGGACGTGCCGCTCGCGCAGCAGCGTGGCGACGAAGCGCGCGCGGTCCTCGCCGCTTGGCCAGGTCTCGAGCTCGTGCACCGAGTGGCCGATCAGCGCCTCGCGCGGCCGGCCCATGAACCGGCAATAGGCGTCGTTGGCAGCGAGCAGGCGGCCGTCGTCGAGCGTCTTGATGACCGTGGCAACCGGCGAGGCGTGGAAGATCTTGTGGAAGCGCTCGTAGCCCGCCTCCGCGGCGCGGATGGCCGCGGCACGCGCAGCTTCGCGCTCGATGTTGTGGAGCGCGAACGACAGGTCGTCGCTCATGCCGCGCAGCAAGCCGACGACGCGCGCGTCGAAATAGCCGCGCACGCCGGCATGCAGGCTCAGCGCGCCGAGCGCGCGGGTACCGTCGAGCAGGGGAAATGCCGCGGTGGCCCGCGAGCCGAGCGCACGGGCGCGCGCGTGCCACGGCCCGGTGCCCGCGTCGGCGAAAAGGTCGTTGGCGACGTAGGGCTGGCCGGTCCGGATGGCCGTGGCGATCGGACCGCGTCCCTCGGACTGCGCCGGGTCGAGCGGGATGGCAAGTTCGTGCAGGAAGTCGTCGCCGGCGTCGCCGGCGCCCGCCCATGCGACCGGACGGGCGACCTGCCCGTCCACCAGCGCCACATAGGCCAGCCGCGCCGCGCCGTGCTCCACGCAGATGCGGCAGACCTCGCGCAACAGCGGATCGCGCTCCCGGCCGCGCAGCAGGGCGCCGCTGGTGCGCGACAGGACCTCGCGGAGCGCCTCCGCCGCATCCCTACCGGTCTTGGGCGTCGTCATGGCTGGACGTTACGCGACCCGGGTCCGCGCGTTGGTTGGTGATGTTTCGGGCGGGTGGGGTTCCCGGCAGCCGCCGAACGGCGCCTCGGCACGAGCCGCTCGCCTTCGCTAGCGCCGCTTGCGCCGGCTGGTCGGCTTCACCTCGGCCGGCCGCGCCGGCGGGGCACCTGCAAGCGACGCGGTCAGCGCGGTGGCGAGCGCAGCGTCGCCATTGACGAGCGCCGACCAGGCGAGGGCGTAGCCTTTGCGGTGGCCCTTGGCCACGAGCTTGAGGCCCTGCGGGTCGATCGTGAGCGTGTACGGCTCGCCCTCGATGTCGAGAGCGCGTTTGAGCGGTCCTGCGAGCGGCGTGGTCATGGTGCGTCGTATCCCATCTCGCGCAGGAACGCGGCGCGCTCCTGAGTGCCGACATGCTCGGCGACGAGGTAGACGAACTCGTCCGCGCTGGTGGTCCGTTGCGCGGCCTTGCGAACGAGCACCTTGGCAATGGGACCCAGGTAGACCGCGAGGCGTGCGGCGGCCTGGTCCACGAACGCCTGGTCGAGCGGACGCGGCGTACGGACCGTGGCCGCCGTCGCCGCGCGCGCGTGCGAGCCGCTGCGGCCCGCGCGCGTGCCCGGCCGCGTGCCGGGTGCGCCGTGCGGCCCGCTGGCCTCGGCGATGGCGGGCTCGGCGACGAAGCGCCGCCGCCGCTCCGGATCCTCGATGCTCGTTGCGAGCAGCGCATACAGCTCCTGCACGTCGTGTGCCTGGGGTGCCGTCTGGCGCACCAGGATGCGCGCCATCGGCCCCACGATGCGTGCGAGCTGGCGCTCCACGGTGGTCAGCACGGTGTCGTCCCACGTGGCCGGACCTGCCGGCTGCAGCGGCACGTCGGCGAGATTGACGACCGTAGCCTCCGCGGCGCCGGCCTCGATGCCGCTCGGCCCGGCCGCATGACGCAACGCGACGTTGAACGCGTGCGCGTTCTGGAAGCGCTGGGCCGGATCCTTGCCCAGCGCGGCCGCGATGAGGCCGTCGATCGACGGCGGCAGCACGAGCGTCGACAGCTGCGACGGCGGCGTCGGCTCCGCATGGCAGATCTGGTAGGGAATCGTCTCCACGGACCCTTCGAACGGCTTGCGGCCGGTCAGCAGCTCGTAGAACACCACGCCCGCGCTGAAGATGTCCGAGCGGTGGTCGCTCGGCTTGCCCTGGCACTGCTCGGGCGACATGTACGAGGGCGTGCCCATCACGAGCCCGGTCATCGTGAGGCTCGACGTGTCGATGCGCGCGATGCCGAAATCGGCGACCTTGAGCGCACCGGCCGGCGTGAGGATGAGGTTGGCCGGCTTGATGTCGCGATGCACGACGCCGCGGCCATGCGCGAACTCCAGCGCATGCAGGAGCTGCGTCATGATGGCGACGATCTGCGGCAGCTCGAAGCGCGCGCTGCGATTGAGGAATTCGCGCAGGCCCGTGCCGTCGACGTATTCCATCGCGATGTACGCGACCTTGTCGTCCTCGCCGTACTCGTAGATGCCGACGATGTTCGGATGATGCAGCCGGCCGGCTGCGCGCGCCTCGTTGCGAAAGCGCCCCATGAACTGCTCGGCGAGGTCCGAATCGAGCAGGTCCTTGCGCACGGTCTTGATGGCGACCGGGCGCTCGATGTGCGGATCCACGGCCTTGTAGACGACGCCCATCGCGCCCTTGCCGAGCACGCCGACGACCTCGTACTTGCCGAGACGGGTGGGCTCGGTCAAGCGTGGCCCCCAACGCGTAGCGCCGTTACGGGGGGACCCATGCGCCGCCGGGCCGTCCCAAGGCGCTGCCCCCCCTTAGGGGGGGACGCGGCGCGCAGCGCCGTTACGGGAGGACCCATCACCCCTCGAGCATCTTCATCGCCTGCACGAGGCTCGTCTTCATGCGTCCGAGGGCGTCGGACAGCATGCCGATCTCGTCACGCCCGTGCACGTTGAATTCGCCCGCCTCGAAGTTGCCGAGGCTCACCTGGTCGGCGATGTTCGCAAGCTTGGTGACCGGGCGGATGACCATGAAATGCAGCGTTGCATTGAGCAGCACGAACGCGGTGAAGAACACGGCGACGAGCGACAGCATGAAGCTCTTGAACGTCTCGTTGGCACGCGCGACCGGCACGTCCATGGACACGGACACGACCTGCGCGCCGATGACGTCGTTCAGCTTCCAGCCGAAGCCGTTGGCGTTGCCGTAGAGATCGATCATGGTTCGCGGCGCGGCATCGGGCGTGCTGTGGCAGGCCAGGCATGCGCCGTTGGTGATCTGGATCGGCCGGGCCAGATACAGGGCGCGTCCGGTCGGCGTGTCGCGCTCGCCGACGAGCTCCTTCGTCTCGGGCGCGTTGCGAAAGCTCTGCACGACGTCGGCCTCCCAGTCCGCCGCGCGGTCGCGCGGATTGGTGGGATTGAGCGTCGCCTCCTTGTAGCCGTAGTCCTTGTACGTCTTGTGCAGGTCCTTGAAGACCTCGGTGGCCGCATACGCCGGCACGGTCTGCGGCAGGAACGTGTACTTGAGCTGCGCGTCGAGCAGCGGCTTGATCTGCGTGTTGGTGTAGCTGCGCGAGGCGAGCGCGGCCTCCATCATCAGGCGCGCGTTCTGCAGGATCTCCTCACGCGCGTTGTTCTGCAGCTGGCGATGCGACACGATGCCCGCGATCGCGAAGCCGAGCAGGAAGACGCCCAGCAGCACCAGATTGAACTTCCACACGAGCTTCACGCGTTTCTCCTGGCGTTGGGCTTTGGGTTGCGCTGTTGGATGCGGCGACGGCGCGCCGCGCATCGCGCGAAGGCGGTCCGACGGCTTGGGACCGCGTCATGCGGAAGAGCACTGCGGCATGCGACCGATCGACCGACGCGCGCACTTGCCCTTGACCGGGCGCGGGATGCGAGGCGCAGTGTAGGCTGCGCAGCAGCCGTCCGTCAACGCGCTCCGATGGGCGTTTTCCGCATGATTACAGAGGGAAATTCCCGTTCCGCAGGCGCCCCGCACGCGTCCTTGGCGCCGGCTTTTGCCTATAATCGCAGACTCGACACCATGGCCGCCGATCCCGCACCCGCCGAGCTGGCCGTCCTGTTCGCCGACGTCAGCGGCAGCACGCGACTCTACGAGGAGCTCGGCGACGAGGCCGCGCTCTCCACCATCGCGCGTTGCCTTGCCGTGGTGAAGGACGCCTGCGACGGTCACCAGGGACGTCTGATCAAGACGATCGGCGACGAAGCCATGGTGGTGTTCCCGGCCGCCGATCATGCCGCGGAAGCGGCCGCGGAGATCCAGGCGCGCATTGCCGAGGAGCCTTCGGCGGGCACGCAGCGCCTCGCCTTGCGGGTCGGCTTCCACTACGGGCCTGCGCTCGAAGCGGGCGGCGACATCTTCGGCGATTCGGTCAACGTGGCGGCGCGTCTCGTCGGCTTCGCCAATCGCGCGCAGGTGATCACCTCCGCGGACACGGCGGCTGCGCTGTCACCGTGGCTGCGCGCGCGCACCCGCGAGCTCGATTCCGTCACCGTGCGCGGCAAGCAGCGCGACATCCGCATCTTCGAGCTGCTGTGGCAGGACGCCCCCGAGGATCTCACGGCGCTCGCCAGCCGCCACGCGATGCCGCCGGCGCGCATGCGGCTGTTCCACGCCGGCCACGAGCGGCTGCTCGGCGATGACAGCGTGACCGTCGCGATGGGGCGCGACGCGCAGAACGACATCGTGATCGCCGATCGCATGGCGTCGCGGATGCACGCGCGCGTGGAGCGGCGCAGCGGCAAGTTCATCCTGGTCGACCACAGCTCCAACGGTACGTACGTGACGATCGACGGCGATCAGCCGATCCGCCTGCGCCGCGAGGAGCTCGTGCTGCGCGGACAGGGCCGCATCAGCTTCGGGCACGGGGGCGACGAAGCGGCGGAGCTCGTGTTCTTCTCCTGCGAAGGCTAGCGGGCGCGTCGGCCGCCATGCAGCTCGTCTGTCCACACTGCGGCGCGCGCAATCGCGTGCTCGACGAACGGCTCTCCGATGGGCCCGCCTGCGGCGCGTGCCACGCGGCGCTCGCACCGGCGGAAGCGCTTCCCATCGAAGGCGCGCGGTTCGAGCGTTATGTCGCTGGGACGGAGCTGCCGGTGCTGGTCGATTTCTGGGCCGAGTGGTGCGGCCCGTGCAAGATGATGGCGCCCGCCTTTGCCGAAGCGGCGAAGGCGCGCCCGCGCGTGCGCTTCGTCAAGCTCGACACCGAGCAGGCGCAGGATGTCGCGGCACGCTACGCGATCCGGGGCATCCCGACGCTCATCCTCTTTGCGCAGGGGCGCGAGAAGGCGCGCGTGTCGGGTGCCATGGGCACGAGCCAGATCCTCGGCTGGCTCGACCAGCAGCTGCGCGCCTAGGCGGCGCCTGCCTGCACGCGCACGCGCGGCGGGCCCGCCTGGATGCCGCCGATGACGGCCGCGCGCTCGAACCCCTGCTTCGTGAACACCCGCAACACCGCGTCCTGTGCGTCAGGCGCGCACGCGACGAGCAATCCGCCCGACGTCTGCGGATCGGTCAGTAACGCGCGATCGACGTCGCGTACGCCGGCATCGAGATCGACGTCGCCGCCGTAACCGGCCCAGTTGCGTCCCGAGGCGCCCGTGACCATGCCCGCCTGCGCCAGGTCGCGCGCAGTCGGCAACAGCGGCACGCGGTCCATGTCGATGACCGCCGTCGCGCCCGATGCGCGGCACACTTCGAGCAGATGGCCGAGCAGGCCGAAGCCCGTGACGTCGGTCAGCGCATGCACCGCATCCATGCCGCCGAGCGCAATGCCCGGCGTGTTGAGCTTCGTTGCGTTGTCGATCAGCGCGCGGTACGCATCGGCGGCGAGGCGCTCCTTCTTCAGCGCGGCGCTGTAGATGCCGACGCCCAGCGGCTTGCCCAGGATGAGCAGGTCGCCCGGTTGCGCACCGGCATTGCGCTTGAGATGCCGCGGATCGACGAGCCCGATGGCGACGAGCCCGTAGATCGGCTCGACGGAGTCGATCGTATGTCCGCCCGCCACGGGGATGCCCGCGTTGCGGCACACGGCTTCGCCGCCTTCGAGGATGCGCCGGATGGTGTCGACGGGCAGCCGGTCCACCGGCATGCCGACGAGCGCCAGCGCGAACAGCGGCGTGCCGCCCATCGCGTAGACGTCGGAGATGGCGTTCGTGGCGGCGATGGCGCCGAAGTCGTACGGATCGTCGACGATGGGCATGAAGAAATCGGTGGTGGCGACGATCGCCTGCGTGTCGTTGATGCGATACACCGCCGCGTCGTCCGACGTCTCGATGCCCACCAGCAGCTGGGCGGGCAGGATCTGCGGCGCGCTCTTGCGCAGGATCGACTGCAGCACGCCGGGGGCGATCTTGCAGCCGCAGCCGCCACCGTGGCTGAAATCGGTGAGGCGCGCGGGTGCTTCGGGCGCGTTCATGGGCGGCAGCGCGATACGCGTCGCGGCATGCGCGTCATTCCGCCTTCATGCCGGCGGCGCGCGCCAGGCGGCCCAGGCGCTCGCGCTCGCCCGCGACGAAAGTCACGAAGTCCTTGAGCGAATACGGCGCCGGCTCGATGCCGCTCGGCACGAGATGATCGGCGAACTCCTTGCTCTTCACGACGTTGATCAGTTCCGCGTTCATGCGCTCGATCACCGCAGCAGGCGTGCCCGCCGGCGCGAACAGCCCTGCCCAGTGGCCGATGCTCACCGCGGGGTACCCCTGCTCGATCGCGGTGGGCAGCGATGGATACGCCGTGATGCGCTTCTCGTACGTCGTGGCGAGCGCCTTGAGCTTGCCCGCCTTGACGTACGGCAGCACGACGATGCTCGCCTCGGAGGTGGCCGATACACTGCCCGACAGCACCGCAGTGACGCCTTCGCTGCCGCTCTTGTACGGCACGATCACGAGGTTCGGCACGCCTGATTCCTTCAGCATCTCGGCGACGAAATGCGGCGTGCTGCCGCTGCCCGCGGTGGACCAGTTCACGCCCTTGTCGCCCTGCTCCTTCGCCCACGCGATGAAGCTCTTGAGGTCGCTGGCAGGCAGCGCGGGATTGACCACGATGACGGACGGCGCGACGGCGATCATGCCGACGGGCACGAGCTCCTTGTCCTCGTAGGGCAGGCTCTTGTTGAGCAGGCTGTTGGTGGCGACACCCGCTGCGCCGACCAGGAACGTATAGCCATCCGGCTTCGCCTTGGCGACGAACGCGGTGCCCACGATGGCGCCCGCACCGGGCTTGTTCTCGATCACCACCGGCTGGCCGAGCCGCTTGGACATGCCCTCCGCTGCGGCGCGCGCCATGAGATCGTTCGCCCCGCCGGGCGCGAACGGCACGACCCACTTCACCGCATGGTCCGGCCAATCGGCGCGCGCGAGCGGCGCGTGCAACAGGACTCCGGCGCATGAACAGGCGAGCGCAACAGCCAGTGAGCGGACAGTATGCATCGAAGCTCCGGGAGTGATCGTGTAACGGCGTTGGCGCGCGCGTCGACGCATCGCGTGCGGTTGCGCCGCTCAGCCGCCGGGCGCGTTCGCGGTACGCAGCGGCGGGCGCCGGCCGAGCTCGATCTGCACGGTCTGCCGGCGGCCGTCCCGCACCACTTCGAGCGGAACGCGCGTGCCGGGCTCGTATTCGAGCGTCGCGGCGAGCACGTCTTCGGGCTGCTCGATGACGTGATCGCCGAGGCGCACGATCAGATCGCCGGGTGCCAGCCCCGCACGATCGGCGGGACCGCGCGGCTGCACCGACGCGATGAGGGCGCCGGGCGTGTTGGTGTCGGCCGCCTGCGTCGACACGCCGAGCCAGCCGCGCGCGACGCGTCCCGTCTTCTCCAGGCTCGCGACGACCCGCTCGGCCAGGTCGACCGGAATGGCGAAGCCGATGCCTTCCGAGCCGCCGCCACGCGACAGGATCGCCGAGTTGATGCCGATCAGCCGGCCCGCCGTGTCGACCAGCGCGCCGCCCGAGTTGCCGGGATTGATGGCCGCATCCGTCTGGATGAAATTCTCGATCGTGTTGATGCCGATGCCCTTGCGGCCCAGCGCGCTCACGATGCCTTGCGTCACGGTCTGCCCCACACCGAGCGGATTGCCGACTGCCAGCACGACGTCGCCCACTGCGAGCGTGCGGATGTCCGCGATGGCGATCGGACGCAGGTCGGGCGCATCCACCGAGAGGAGCGCGAGATCGGTTTCCGGATCGACGCCCAGCAGCTTCACCGGCGACAACGTACCGTTCGGCAACGCCACCGCGAGCTCGGTCGCGTTCTCGACCACGTGGTTGTTGGTGAGGATGTGCCCCTTCGCGTTGATCACGACGCCGGATCCGAGGCCGCGGCTGATCAGGCGGCGTCCGCCGAGCCCGAGCGGACCCACGGCCGCGGTGCGCGCCGAATACACCGTCACGACCGACGGTGCGGCGTGCTCGACTGCGGTGCGATAGCTGTTCGACAAGCTGGCGGCAGCCGCTGCCGCGGGCGACGCGGCGGCGGGCGGCGCGGTCGGCGAAGTGTTCTGCAGGGGTGGTGCGGGAGGCGTGACGGGCTGGGCCGGCACGCCGACACTGGCCGACCCGCCGGGCGCCGGTTGCGGCGCGAACGCCGAGCCGCCCGACTGCGCATGCTGGCCGGCCCAATAGCCGGCGAGCGCCGCCAATGCGAGTTGCAGCACGAAGACGAGCAGCCTGCCCATGGAAGTCGCCGCGAGGAAGGAGAAGGACGCGCAACGGACGCGCCCGTCGACTTTACTCCTGCCGCCGCCGGGCGAGCGTCCGCACTTGCAATTGCGCCGCGCACCACCATGTGCCTTGAGCGTCCGCACCGGCGCTACCGCTCTTCATGTCGCGCGCCTATCTCCTCATCCTGCTGCTGCATGCATATATCGGCGTGCGGCTCGTGCCCGATCTTGCGCTGCCGGGCGCAGCACTCCTGCTCGCCTGGCTGGCGGCGTCCGCCGTGCTGATGCCGCTGGGGTTCGGCGCGCGGCGCGGCGACCGTGCGGGGGTCGGCCCGCGCGTACTGTGGGCAGGCCTGATCGCGATGGGATCGTTCAGCTCGCTCGTCGTGCTGACGCTGCTGCGCGACCTCGCGCTGGTGGCGCTGCGCCTTGCGCACGTCGACGCCACCGCGTTGCGCGCCGACAGTGCGCTGGCGGTGCCCCTGCTGGCCGCGCTGCTCACCCTCGTCGGGTTCGTCAACGCGCGCCGGCGCGCGCGCGTGCGCGTGGTCGACGTGCCCATCGCCGGGCTGCCCCCCGCGCTGGCCGGTTTCACCATCGCGCAGATCAGCGATTTGCATGTGGGTCCGACGATCAGGCGGCCGTACGTCGAAGCCGTGGTCGACGCGGTGAATGCGCTCGAGCCGGACCTCATCGCCGTCACCGGCGACCTGGTCGACGGCGCGGTGGCGCAGCTCGCGCCGCACACCGCGCCGCTGGCGCACCTGCGCGCGCGGCACGGCACGTACTTCGTGACCGGCAACCACGAGTACTACTCCGGCGTGACCGCATGGGTGCGCGAGCTGGACCGCATCGGCCTGCGCGTGCTGCTGAACGAGCACGTCGTCGTGCGCCATGCCGGGGAGTCGCTCGTGATCGCCGGCGTGACGGACTACAGCGGACATCATTTCCACGCATCGCATCGCAGCGACGCGACGGGCGCGCTCGCCGGCGCGCCCGCCGACGCCGCCGTGCGCGTGCTGCTCGCGCATCAGCCCCGCTCGGCCTTCGATGCAGCGCGTGCCGGCTTCGACCTGCAGCTGTCCGGGCACACGCACGGGGGCCAGTTCCTGCCGTGGAATTTCTTCGTGCGCTTCTGGCAGCCGTTCACCGCCGGGTTGCACCGGCTCGACGACCTGTGGGTCTACGTGAGCCGCGGCACGGGCTACTGGGGTCCGCCCAAGCGCCTTGGCGCGCCCTCCGAGATCACGCAGATCCGCCTCGTGCAGGCGTGATCTTCGCGCAGGCGCGCCACACGCCGCGCGCGCCGGCACGCTAGACTCGGGGTCGTGGCAACGCCGTTCGTCGCTCAACTGCCTCGCCTGTTCGCCAGCTCGCCGCTGCGCCACGCGCCGTTTCGCGTCTTCTACCTGGGGTCGATCGGCGTGGCGATCGGCTACACCATGCAGGCGACGGTGGCCGCATGGCTCATGGCTACGCTCACACCATCCGCGTTCATGGTCGCGCTCGTGCAGACGGCGAGCACGGCACCGTCGATGCTGTTCGGCCTTTTTGCGGGCGCGCTGGCGGACATCGTCGAGCGGCGCCGCATCATCCTGTCGACCCAGATCGCGCTGCTCGCCTCCAGCGTGCTGCTGGGCGTCGCGACGCTCGCCGGCGTCATCGGGCCCGCCACGCTGCTCCTGCTGACGTTCATCATCGGCGCCGGCTTCGCGTTCTACACGCCTGCGCAGCAGGCCAGCATCAACGAGCTCGTGTCGCGCGCCGACCTCGCACGCGCGGTCGCGCTCGGCTCGGTGGCATTCAACGTCGCGCGCGCGATCGGGCCTGCGCTCGCGGGCGCCATCGCGGCGTGGATCGGCACCGGCAGCGCCCTGCTCGCCAGCTCGTTCTGCTTCGTGCCCATGGTGATCGCGATCCGGCGCTGGCCGCGCGCCGAGCTCAAGTTTCCCGGCGTGCCCGAGACGATCCTCTCGGGCGTGATGAGCGGGCTGCGCTTCGCGCGTCATTCCACCGCGATGCGCGCGTTCGTCATCCGCAATCTCACGTTCGCCATCTGTGCGAGCGCGTTCTGGGCGCTGCTGCCCGTCATCGCACGCGACCAGCTCGGCCTGGGCGCAGGTGGCTTCGGCCTGTTGTCGGCCGCGTTCGGGACCGGTGCCGTGACGGGCGCGCTGCTCATCCCCGGGCAGATGCAGCGCAAGAGCCTCAACTCGATCGTGAAGTCGGGGATCATGCTGTGGATCGTCGCGATCGTGCTGATCGCCGTCACCGTGCACACGCTGTTGGCGCTGGTCGGCGCATTCGGTGCGGGCATGGCATGGGTGACGGTCTTCGCAACGCTGTCCGCCGGCACCCAGAGCAGCGCGCCGGCCTGGGTGCGCGCGCGGGCGGTGGGCATGAACCTCGTCGCGGTGCAGGCGATGATCGCGCTCGGCAGCGCGGCGTGGGGTGCGGTGGCCAGCGGCACCGGCACGCGCGTCGCGCTCGGCGCATCCGCTGCGCTCATGCTGCTGCTGTACCTGGCGAACCGCCGCGTGCGGGTGCAGATGGGCAGCGAGGCGGACATCACGCCGAGCCTGCACCTCACCGACCTCGCGCCCAAGATCGAGCCGCTGCCCGACGACGGACCGGTGCTGATCCAGATCGAGTACCAGATCGATCCGGCCAATCGGCGCGAGTTCCTGCGCGCCATCCAGGCAGTGGGCGGCACGCGGCGGCGCAACGGCGCGGCCAGCTGGCGGGTGTATCGCGACATCAGCGCCGATGGCCGCTTCGTGGAGCGCTTCGTGCTGACGTCGTGGTCCGAATACGTGCGGCTGCGCACGCGCATGACCGTGTCCGACCGCACGTTGCAGGAGCGCGTCGAGGCATTGCAGAGCGCGGACGTGCCGCTGCGCATCTCGCGGCTGATCGGCGTGAACGAGCGCGACTTTCCGCACTAGCTTCGCGGGCTCTGCCCGAGCCGCGCACGCCGGCCCGCAACGGGCGGAGCGCACGCAGGCCGAAGATTGCTGCGGCGCTTGCCGCCGCCCGGTGCCGTCAGGTCGGCTCTTCCTGGAAGGCCTCTTCGCGCTTGCTGCGGATGTTGGGCAGCGCGATGATCACGATGAGCAACGCGGCTGCGATGAGCAGGCCGGCCGAGATGGGCCGCGTGAGCAGCACGAACGGATCGCCGCGCGACAGCAGCAGCGCGCGGCGCAGGTTCTCCTCCATCATCGGGCCGAGCACGAAGCCCAGGAGCAGCGGCGCGGGCTCCATCTCGAGCTTGACGAACAGCACGCCCAGGAAGCCGAACGCGGCGGTCTGCATGACGTCGAAGCTCGTGTTGTTCACGGTGTACACGCCGATCGCGCAGAACAGCAGGATCGCCGGATACAGCAGCCGGTATGGCACGGTGAGCAGCCGGATCCAGATGCCGATGAGCGGCAGGTTGAGCACCACCAGCATCGCGTTGCCGACCCACATCGACGCGATGAGGCCCCAGAAGAGCTGCGGGTTCGACGTGATGACCTGGGGCCCGGGCTGGATGTTGTGGATGGTCATCGCGCCGACCATCATCGCCATCACCGCGTTCTCCGGAATGCCGAGCGTGAGCAACGGAATGAACGACGTCTGCGCGCCGGCGTTGTTGGCCGACTCGGGACCGGCGACGCCCTGGATGGCGCCCTGCCCGAATTCCTCGGGATGCTTCGACAGCTTCTTCTCGACCGCATAGGCCGCGAACGACGCGAGCATGGCGCCGCCGCCCGGCAGGATGCCGAGGATCGAGCCCAATCCCGTGCCGCGCAGCACGGCGGGTGCGGCCAGCTTGAACTGCGCCCAGGTGGGCAGCAGGCCCTTCACCTTGCGCGCGACGAGCTCGCGCACCTCGGTGGATTCGAGGTTCGTCACGATCTCCGCGAACCCGAACAGGCCCATCGCCACGGAGACGATGCCGATGCCGTCGGACAGCTCGGGGATGCCGAAGTCGAAGCGTGCGACTCCGGAGTTGACGTCGGTCCCGACGATGCCCAGCAGCAGGCCCAGGATGATCATCGTGATCGCCTTGAGCAGCGAGCCATGCGCCAGCACGACGGCGCCGATGAGGCCGAGCGTCATCAGCGAGAAGTATTCGGCCGGCCCGAACTTGAGCGCCAGCGCGGACAGCGGCGGCGAGAATGCGGCGACGAAGACGGTGGACACGCAGCCGGCGAAAAACGAGCCGAGCGCGGCGATGGACAACGCCGCGCCGGCCTGGCCCTTGAGCGCCATCTTGTAGCCGTCGAGGCACGTGACGACGGACGACGTCTCGCCCGGCATGTTGACGAGGATCGCGGTGGTCGACCCGCCGTACTGCGCGCCGTAATAGATGCCGGCGAGCATGATGAGGGCGCCGACCGGATCCACGTTGAAGGTGATCGGCAGGAGGATCGCGATGGTCGCGATCGGACCAACGCCGGGAAGGACCCCGATCAGCGTGCCGACAAGGCACCCGATGAAGCACAGGACGATGTTGGTCGGGAAGGGAATTGTGCCGACCAGGGGAAAACTGACCGGGTCCAAGCTCAGGACGGTGCTGAAGCCGAGCGCCAGGTTATTGAGCAGATCCATTGCT
>DATILY010000023.1:0-15400 GCA_035475895.1 Casimicrobiaceae bacterium
ACCGACCAGCGAATCGATGCCGATCGCGTGGTTGTCGAAGCCGCCAATGACCAGCGACGAAGTCCCCGCCGCCTGGTTCGACGTGCCGGCGCCCACGAACGAGCCCTGGCCGCTCGCAACGTTGAAGCTGCCCGCGGCAACGCCGCTGCCGGCACCCGTCGCCACGCTCGATCCCAGCTGAAATCCGAGCCAACCTGGCGTGAGCACGTCCTGGCTCAGCGCGGGGCTGCTCGACGTGGCGTTGTTGATGTCGCCGTTGTACTTCGCGACGATCGCATGGGTGCCCACCGGCAGCATCACGCCAGCGCAAGTGGCCGTGCGGCTGCCGCCGCTGCCGGTCAACGCCACGCTTGCGCAGCCGGCGATCGCCACGCCGCCATCGCTGAACTGCACGGACCCCGTGGGCAGGCTACCGGTCACCGTCGACGAGAACGTGACCGGCGAGCCGGTCATGGCGGGATTCACGGCGCTCGTGAGCGATGTCGTCGTAGGGCCCGAGCCTGCCGGGCTCGTGACCTGGACGGTGAGCGCGCTGGCCGTTGCGGACACGACGCTGATCGACACCGGGTACGCCGGGTCGGTGAACGTCTTGCCTACGGTCAGCGCAGCATCGGTGAAGGTGCTCGTCCCCGGCACCATGTCGAGGAGCTCGGTGTCGTCCCCGCCGCTGACGACCTCGAACGGGCTGCCCACGCGCACTTGCGCGCCGTTGCTGATCCAACCCGACCACATGCCGTCGAAACCGAGCGGCTGGCGATACTCGATGTAGTACGTGCGATGCGCGTTCGGCGTCGGCACCTTGACGCCGTACACGCTGCCGCCAGCGGTCTCGAGCGGATGCAGCGTGTAAGTCGCCGTGCCGGCCGTATGCGTCACGAGCGTGGGCGTCGTGATCCAGCCCAGCAACGATTTCTGCAGAACGTTGAAGTGGCCTGCGTGCGAATTGCCCATCGCGGAGAACGTATCGCCATACTCCGCGACGGTGCACGTTCCGCCGATGATGGCGCCCGTGCAGCGCAGGCTGCCGGCGTGCAGCAGGCCGAAGTTGTGTCCCACCTCGTGCGCGATGACGCTGGTCGCGAAGGAGCTGATGCCGTTGATGTAGGCGAGGTGCGGGTAGCCGATATAGCCCAGGCCCGACCAGCCGCATCCACCGCCGCTCGGGAACAGGTACACCACGAACGAGTAGTTGGTGGGGTTGTAGCCTGCTGCGGTCGCCGCGCTGTTGGCGGCCGCCGTGAATCCGCCCAGGGTGGCATCGATGCAGCCGGACTGCGCGAAGGCCATCTGCACCCACGTCGGGACCACCGTGACGTTGAGCGTGTGCTGGCCGAACGAGACATCGTTGTAGAAGGCCGCGACGCTGTTCGCGTTGGTGCTCATCACCGCCTGCGCCTGCGCCTGGGTGAACGCCGGGGCGGTCGTGTTGCTGAAGTTCGCCATGATGACGAGCATCGAATGCGACGTCGTCCCCTTGGTCGTCAGCTTGCTGCCGATCGTGCCTCCGGGCGGCGGCTCCAGGATGACGATCGTATCCGGGACCAGGCGTCCGTCCGGGCCATCGTGTCCGGTGACCTGCACGCGCATGCCGCCTTCGAGCACGGCAGGCGATGCGGCAAGGTCGAGCGCAACGACGCGGCCGTCATCGGCCATCACGTCGTGCCGGTACGCGCTCACACCGGAGACAAAGTCGTCGCTGTGCGCGATCGTGAACATGCCTTCGGCTTGCCGGCTTCCCTTCGTTGCAGCCAGGGCCGCGCCGGATTGCTTTTCCACCGAGGCGACTTCGAGCGCGGAGCCGTTGCGAATGCCGGTGAGCACGACCTTGTCGCCCGCCTGCAGCGCGTCGGTGGCTGAACCCGTGAGCCCGACGACTTGCCCGCTCGCTTCCCGGATGCGCGGAAAGCGCAGCACTCGGCCGGTGATGCGGTCGTCGATGACCAGCGCTTCGACGACGCCTGCATGGGTCTCGGCAGCGCTGTCCGGCAATGCTTCCGCGGAGCGCGCCCAATGGGCGTCGTGCGCAACGGCGGCGCCCGTCATGAGCGCGGCGAGGAAAGCGGCGGCGACGAATCGGCTGCGGGCGAAGGACGGCAGCAACTGGGTTCCTCGGGGGACGTGCCGGGCGGACCGCGTATGCCGGCGGCATACATGCTAACGGCATAATCCGGCCACCACAATGCTGGTGCCACGGCGATTGGTACGTGCATCGGCGCGTTCGGCCGCGCGGCACAGGGTCGGGCGACGAACGGCGCGGCTTGTGCACTACGCCGCGCCCTGGTGGGCGGCCCGCAGGATGGGCGGCCGCGGGTCGCCGCCAGCCCACTGCCGGCTGACGGCACCCGCCGATTCGTCGTCGGCCGCAGCCGGGGGTGGTGGCTGCGTCGACGTGGGCAGTCAGGTCAGCGCCGGTCGAGGCGCGCCTTGATGGCCTCGAGCTCGAGCTCCATGTGGCGCAACTGCGCGTCCTTGCGATCGAGCAGTTGCTTGAGGCCCTGGATGGCGGCGAGCGCGACGCCGTCGGCATCGACATTCGTGATGGTCTTGTCGCTGTCGCCGAGGCTGAACGCCTGGTAGAAGTCCTGCGCCATCGGGCCCATGTGGCTCGCGCCCGACCGCTCGGTGATGTAGCGCCAGGTGTAGATGGGCATCGCCGCGACCTTCTCGAGCACCGCCTCGGGGTCGGCGGAGAGCAGGTCGCGCTTGGCCGCGCGGTCCGACAGCGAGGTCCAGCTGCCGCCGCCGGCGCCGATGGTCACGCCCGCCGTGGGGACGGCCTCGCCTGCCGTGTTCGTTGCCGCGGTCACCACGCTGGCCCCACCGGTGGCGAGCACGTTGAACGTGTGCGACGCCGGCGAGCGGAAGTTGCCGCTCGAGCCATCCGAGAATACGAAGGCGCCGTCGTGCGCCGCGGCGCCAGCCGATTGGGTCAGCGCGCGCACGCCGATGGCGATGGACCCCGTGCCGGCCGCGACGCTGTCGTGCGCCGACACGACGCTGGCGAAATCGCCGCTGGCGACGTTCGAATAGCCGGTGGTGACGAGCGCGCTCTGGCCACTGGCCACGTTGCCGAGCCCGGGTGCCGGACCGTGGCCGCCGAGGATGACTGCGCCATCGCCCGAGGCAGTGCTCTCGTGCCCGGCGAAGATCGCCGCATACGAGCCGCTCGCTACGTTGAGGAACCCGGCGCCGACGAACGCGTTGAGGCCGGACGCGGTGTTGCCCTGGCCCACCTGTCCGTTGTTGCCGCCGACGACCACCGCACCGTTGTTGGTGGCGGAGTTGTATGCGCCTCCACCGACGAAGGCGTAGTTGCCGCTGACGCGATTGCCGATGCCGCCTGCGATGCCGGCCCAGTTGCCCGACACCACGTGATCCTGCGCAGCGGCGCCCGCATTGCCAGAGCCCGTTTGCCGTCCGCCGCCGCCGATGAACGACCATTGGCCGGTCGCGAGGTTGTATCCGCCGCCGATGATCACCGAACGAGCGCCCTGCGCCCGGTTGCCGGCTCCGCCGACGACGGTCGAATCGATGACCAGCGCGTGGTTGTCGAAGCCGCCGACCACCACGGATGAAATGCCGTTCGCCGAGTTGCTCTGCCCGGCGAACACCGAGGCATTGGTCGCGGTCGCGGCGTTGAACGTGCCCGCGGCGACCGCGCTGCCCGTGCCGCTCGCCACGTTGTTGCCCGCCGTGTAGCCGATCCAGCTGTTGGCCCCGCTGCCCGGACCATCCTTGCGCACCGCGTCGATGCCGTCGTCGGTGGTGCTCGTCGAGCGCCCGGCGCCGAGCGCCTGCGCAAGCGTAGGCGGCGACGAAAAATAGCCGACGACCTGCCCTTGGGCGAGGAACGGCAGGGCGCCCGCGTCCACCACGGACAAGCGCTCGCCGTCACGAACGAGATACGCGCTTGCGCCGGACAGCGACGCGCTATCCGCGACCGTCCTTGGCGCGATCGCAACGAAGCGCTGCATGACATCGCTCGTCGACGGCTGTTGCGCGATGATCGCCGTGACTTCCCCGAAGCTGTTCACCAGCGAAGCGGCCAGCAGCTGATCCGCGCGCAGCGACTCGAGCGCGCGGCGGAATGCATCCGGGCTCACGCCGCCCTGCGCCAGCGCCTCCGCGTGATCCGCGAGCAATCGATTGACGATGCCGGACCGGTTGCTCTCGATCGCCAGGAGCGGATCGGATACGCCGATGGCCGTCGCCGGACCAACCAGCCGGATGCCGATGGCGCGCTCGGCGAGCGCGGCAGGGGAAAGCAGGGCCGCCGCAACCGCTGCACCGCTGAAAACGAGACGTCTGACGAACATGCCACATCCTCCTTTGAGGCGAACCGCATCGCGGCGCGCGAGATCGACGCTGTCGGCGTGCGCCATTCGAACGGGCGCCGCGACGGCGTTCATGATGCATCAACAGGGGTGCATGCCGGCAAGCGTCGTCCGCCGCACGGCGCGGGCATCTGCTCAGGGCGTTCGAGGGCAGGGAATCCAGCCACGGAAGCCACGCAGGCAATGAAAAAGGGGCGCCTGGCGCCCCCTTCGAGTATCCAGCCGACACCGCCTCAGCGACGACGCCGGCGCACGACCCACGCGAGCAGCACGAACGCCGTTCCGATGAGCGCCAGGCTGCCGGGCTCGGGCACGGCCTGGATGGCGCTTCCGGCGAACACGGTGGCGCTCCAGGACGCCTGGATCGTGCCGTCGCCGCACGCGATCATCGGCACGACGATCACGTTCTGCGCGCACGTCGCGTGGGCCGACCACTGCATGACGAAGGGCGTCGAGTCGAACCCCGGGCCCGTCACGTCGCCGGTGGCCGTGAAGCTGATGGCGTCCGAGCAGTCCCCCCGCTTGTCACACGTGAGCGCCGTGCGATTGGGCGCGCCGAAGCTCGTGGCCGTGAAGTGGAAGCCGTTGTAGTCGAACACCAGCTGACCGCTCGACAGCGTGATGTCGAACACGAGCGCGTAATTGCCGCTCGAGGAGCAACCGGCACCGAATGCGCCCGTGCAGCCGCTGGCGTTGGCGTTGCCGTTGACGTCCATCACGTTCAGTTGCGAGACGATCGACGTGGACGTGGCCGTGGTGGCGAAGCCATCCGAAAACGTCATGCTTCCATCGATGGGCGTCGCGAGTGCCGGTCCGGCGAGCGCGAACACCATCAGTGTTCGTCCTACAAACCGTCTGGCTTTGATTAACATGGCGTTTCTCCGGTGCCCCCGACGCTGGGGACGCAACTTCCATGCCGTTTTCATACGTCCTTGAAAACAACCGTGGTTAACCTGGGGCAGCAAGTTGTAGACGACTAATGCTGTCAACAAAGCCGACAGTAGGCTCGACCGGCTACGTCGTTCCGCCTAACGGCTGGCCTGCCCCGTAGTGGCGAAAGCTCTCGAGCACGCGGTCCATCTCATCCGCGTCGAGCAAGCGCGGCTCGGCGATCTGGATTGCGCGCCAGTACATCTCTGCAAGGGTCTCCACCTCCACCGCAAGCGCGAGGGCCGCGTCGAGCGATGCGCCGAGCGCGATGGCCCCATGGTGCGCGAGCAGGCAGGCGCGCCGCTCGTGCAGCGCGGCGAGGGCGTGGTCCGAGAGCGCCTGCGTGCCGAACGTCGCGTACGGCGCGCACCGAACGTCGTGGCCGCCGGCACGCGCCACCATGTAGTGGAACGCGGGAATGCCCCGGTCCAGACAGGCGAGCGTGGTCGCGAAAGGACCGTGCGTGTGCACGATCGCATTCACCTCGGGGCGCGTGCGCAGGATGTCGCGGTGAAAACGCCATTCCGTCGACGGGGCGTGGGATCCTGGGGCCGCGATGCCGTCGAGCGACACGTGCACCATGTCCGCCGGCTGCATCCGGTCGTACGGCAGCGCGCTCGGCGTGATCAGGAACCCGTCCGCCCAGCGCACGCTCACGTTGCCCGCCTTGCCCCGGTTGATGTCGAGCGCGTTCATCGCGCGCGCGGTCGCAAGGAGCTCTTCGCACAACTGCGCGCACTGCAGCGGCGCGTCCGCCGCAGAAGCGTCCATCACGGCGCGAGCGCGGCGGAAGCTGCGGCCTGCTCGGGGAACAGCGTGTCGAGCAGCGCGCCCGAGCGCGCGATGCCACGCTCGGTGATGAGCCCGCTGATCAGGCGCGCCGGGGTGACGTCGAAGGCGTAGTTCACGGCGTGCGTGCCGGCCGGCGCGACCGCGACGGTGCACGCATGGCCGTAATCGTCGCGGCCGGTCACGGTGAGCACCTCGTCGCTGGCGCGCGCCTCGATCGGAATGTCGGCGCCCGAAGCGAGGCCCCAGTCGATCGTCGGCGACGGCAGCGCCACGTAGAACGGCACGTCGTTGTCGCGCGCGGCCAGCGCCTTGTCGTACGTGCCGATCTTGTTGCATGCGTCGCCGTTGCGCGCAACCCGGTCGGCACCGACGATCACCACGTCGACGTCGCCCCGTTGCAACAGCAGCCCGCTGGCGGAGTCGACGAACACGGTGTGCGGCACGCCGCGCTGCGCGAGCTCCCAGGCCGTGAGATTGGCGCCCTGGAGGCGCGGCCGCGTTTCGCTCACCCACACGTGCAGCGCGAGGCCCTCCGCGTGCGCGAGGAAGATGGGGGCGGTTGCCGTGCCCCAGCCGCACGTCGCGAGCGCGCCGGCATTGCAATGGGTCATCACGTTGACGGGCCCGCCGCGGCGGCGCGCGACGTCGCGCAGCAATTCGAGTCCGACGGCGCCGATCGCGTGGTTGATGGCGAGGTCCTCGGCGCAGATGCGGTCGGCTTCGCGCCACGCTGCGTCCGCGCGTTCGTCCGGCGGCAGCAGCGCGACCGCGCGCTTCACGCGATCGAGGGCCCAGCGCAGGTTCACCGCGGTGGGACGGGTGGCATCGAGCGCGCGGTGCGCGCGTGCGAGTGCCGCGTCGGATGGGTCGCGGTCGAGCGCCATGGCGAGGCCGTAGGCGCCGACCGCGCCGATGAGCGGCGCGCCGCGCACCCACATCTTGCGAATCGCGAGCGCGGCCGCATCGGCGTCGGCGATCTTGACCGTGACCTGCGCATGCGGGAGCGCGCGCTGGTCGATGGCCTCGATGAAGCGCGCGTCGCGCGGCCGGCGCAGCGCGTGGTAGGCAGCCGGATCGGCGTGGTCCATGGTGGCAAAAAGCTGCACGCCTGGCGCGTGCGGCATGCCTGCGATTATGCCAGTGCGGGCGGGGCCCGCTTCAACGCTTCAGCACCTGGAAGAGGTTGTTGAAGTCGTCGGTCCACAATGCCCATTCCGGATGCGCCTTGATGGGCGCGGCCGCCTCGGCGATGCGTGGCCGGTCGAGCACGTCGCCGCCCGACGTGAGCAGCACCCAGTCGCTGCGGCTCGCCATCGGATCGTCCGGGGCGTCGTCGATCCACACCGCGCGCATGTTGCGTGCGCGCCCGAGCGCCTCCACGACCGGCACCAGGTCGAGATATCGATTCGTCACGTGGAACGCGATGACTCCGTCCGGCTTCATGTGCCGCCGATAGACGTCGAGGGCCTCGACCGTGATCAGATGCACGGGAATGGCGTCGCTCGAGAATGCGTCGATCGCCAGCACGTCGAACTGCTGCGGAGGCTCGCGCTCGAGGCTCAGGCGCGCGTCGCCGAGCGGCGTGTCGATGGTCGCTTCGCTGTCGCCCAGGTACGTGAAGCGCTCGCGCGCCAGCCGCACGACCGCCGGATTGATGTCGTAGAAGCGGTAGGTGTCGCCGCGCGCGCCATAAGCGGCGATCGTGCCGGTGCCCAGGCCGATGACGCCGACCTTGAGCGGCGCAAGCCGTGGATTGAGCGATTCGAGCACGCGGCCGATGCCGGAGGTGGGCGTGTAGTACGACGTGGGCTTGCGGCGCAGGTCGTCGAACAGATACTGGTTGCCGTGCATGATCGTGCCGTGGATCAGCGAGCGGTGGCGGCTCTGCTCGTCGAGCGCCGACTCCTGCACGCGCAGGACGCCATAGAAGTTGCGCGCGGTGGCGATCACGCCGTCGTAGAAGCCGCGCACGTACCAGATCCCGCATGCCGCCGTGGCGATCGACGCAGCCACGCCGAGCGCCAGCAACGCGACGGGCGCGCGGCGGGTCTGCCACAACAGCAGCAGCGCGCACGCCGCGAGGCCGAGCGGCAACTCGAACTGGGCCGGCAGCACCAGCGGCGCGACGATGCCCACCAGCGCCGCGCCGACCGCGCCGCCGAGCGACACCATCAGATAGAAGCGCGTGAGATAGCGTGGCGCAGGCTTGAGCTGCGCGAGCTCGCCATGACAGAACATGCAGGCGAGGAACAGGCCCGTCGCGAACGCGCCAAGCTGCAAGCCGAGCTCGTGCGTGAGGCGCGTGTCGGCCAATGCCCAGGCCATGACGCCGAGCGCGGCAGCCGCCGCGGACAGGAAGACGTCGCGCCGATACCAGCCGCTGCCTTCGAAGCACAGCACGAACGTGAGCAGGTACAGCGCGAGGGGCATGAGCCACAGCAGCGGCACGGCAGCCACGTTTTGAGTGATGTGATTGGACACTGCGAGGAGCAGCACCGAGCCGGTGGCCGCGAGTGCGCACCACAGGAGCTGGCGCGCCGCGGGCGGCGGTGGACCGTCGCGTTCCGGCGCGCCCGCCACCGCAGGCGCTGCAGCGGCCATCGGCCGCGCGCCCAGGCGATACGCCGCGAGGGCGCACAACAGCGCGAACACGACGTAACCCGCCGACCAGCCGAGCGCCTGGCGTCGCGTGGCGATCCACGGCTCGAGCAGAAACGGGTAGCCCAGCAACGCGAGCATGGACGCGAGGTTCGACAACGCGAAGAGCCGGTAGGGACTGCGTCCCGGATAGCGGCGCGCGAACCACGCCTGGACGAGCGGGCTCGTCGTCGACAGCAGGAAATACGGCAGGCCGATCGTCGCTGCGAGCAGCCCGAGGATCAGCCACGCGGGATTCTCGCCGCCTTCGGGTTTCCAATGCACCGCCGGCACGATCGGCAGCACCACGAGGCTTGCCGCCAGCAGCGCGACGTGCAGCCGCATCTGCGTGCGCGGACCGAGCTTGCGCACCACGACGTCGGCGTAGGCGTAGCCCGCCGTGAGCACGCTCTGGAAGAACACGAGGCAGGTGGTCCACACCGCAGCCGAGCCGCCGAACCACGGCAGGATCTGCTTGGCGATGATCGGTTGGAGCAGGAACAGCAGGAACGCGCTTGCGAAGATCGTCAGGGCGGAGAGCAGCATGGGATCGCGCGCGGGGAGTCGCGCGCGATCGACGGCAGCGCGCCGGGAGCGCGCATTCTAACGGGACGAATGCCCGTCAGATCGTGGTCTTCGGCCGGAAATACTGGACGCGATCGATGCTGTGCACCTTGACGTCGCGAATGTCGGTTCCCTGGAGCACCTTGAGCGTGATGTCGTCGCCGGCGCGCCGGCCGCGCTGCCACAGCTTCTGATAGAACTCGGCCTGCGACTTCACGCCGTCACCGGCGACCGCGAGGATGATGTCGCCGGCCTGCAGCCCCGCCAGATCGGCCGGACCTTCGGGCGACACGCGGGTGATGAGCACGCGCCCCTGGATCTCGTCCGCCGAAACGCCGAGCCACGGCCGCGGCGGTCCTGCGCGATGCCCTTCACGCACCAGGTCGGCGAGGATCGGCTTCAGCAGGTCGATGGGGACGAACACGTTCCCGGGCAGCTTGGGATCGCTGTCGGTCGCTTCGCGCACGATGAGCGAGCCGATGCCGATCAGCTTGCCGTCGCGGTCGATCAGCGCAGCGCCGCTCCAGTTGAGCGTCGGCGGGCTCGTGTAGATCGCCGATTCGAGCTGGTATTCCCAATTGCCCACGAAGCTGCGCTTGGACACGACGAACGCGAACGAGGCGCCATCGCCGCCGGCGCTCGCGATGAGCACCGGGTCCTTCTCGGCGATGCGCGTCGAATCGCCGAGATCGATCGGATCGGCGTTGAGCGGCAGCATCGTGCGCACCAGGCCGAAGCCGCTCGCATGGTCGTACGCCACGACCTGCGCCGGCAGCGTGTGCCCGCGCGCATCCGTGACCTGCACGTCGTCGGCCTCGACGATGAGATAGCCGATCGTCAGCACGAGGCCGTCCTTGCCGATGACCACGCCCGTGCCTTCGCGTTCCGGTCCGAGCGTCGTGCTGCTGCGCGCCTCGGGCACCGCGCGCGTCGACACCTTGACGATGGCGCCGAACAGCCGCCCGGCATCGATCGTCGGCTCGCCAGCCTGCGTGGCCTTCGCGGCACCAGCCGGTTGCGCCGGCTTGTCGGCTGGCACGGTTGCCGCGCCGTCCGGTGCGCTCGCCGGCGCGTCCGGGACGAGCGCCGGCGGCGGCGCAGCGCCCTTGTCTGGTGCGTCGGCGGCGCCTGCCGCGAATGCGAGCAGTGCAAGCGCAATGGTGAGCAGGCTCGCGCGTGCGGCGCGCAGCCATGGTAGCGGCGTGGAGGAGTCGTGCCCGATCATGGCGTTCTCCATCGGCACGGATTGGATGCGCCTATCCGCGGTGGCGGCGAGAACGGTTTCGTTCCTTCCGCGCCGTCTTCGCGCTTGCACTATAGCGCCCGCCCGCGCCGCGCCAATGGGTGATCGTCCTAGAACTGCGTAAGGCGAGCGCCGATGGTGCGTTCGCAGCGGCCGCCGGCATGAAGAGCGCGGTGCGGCCCATCGCTATAATCGATGCACGCGAGCCGACCGCCGGCCGCTGCAACGCCCGTCAGGAGGATCCCCCGCATGGCCCGCAAACGTCCCGAGGAGCTGCGCTCGTTCCGCTGGTATGGCAAGTCGGACCTGCGCGGCTTCGGTCATCGCTCGCGCACCGCGCAGATGGGCTACACGCGGAGCGATTACCTGGGCAAGCCGGTGATCGCGATCATCAACACGTGGAGCGACATCAATCCGTGCCATGCGCACTTCCGCCAGCGCGCCGAGGAAGTGAAGCGCGGCATCTGGGAGGCGGGCGGCTTCCCGGTCGAGATGCCGGCGATCACGCTGTCCGAGCCCTTCCAGAAGCCGACGACGATGCTCTATCGCAACCTGCTCGCGATGGAGACCGAGGAATTGCTGCGCTCCTATCCGGCCGACGGCGCCGTGCTGATGGGTGGATGCGACAAGACCACGCCGGCGCTCGTGATGGGTGCGATCAGCATGAACCTGCCCGCGATCTTCCTGCCGGCGGGGCCGATGCTGCGCGGCGACTGGAAGGGACAGGCGCTCGGGTCGGGCTCCGACGTGTGGAAATACTGGGCCGAGCTGCGCGCCGGCAACATCACCGAGGACACGTGGGAGGAGATCGAGAACGGCATCGCGCGCTCCTACGGCCACTGCATGACGATGGGCACCGCGTCGACGATGACGTCCGCAACCGAGGCGCTGGGTCTCACGCTCTCGGGCGCTGCGTCGATTCCCGCGGCCGATTCCCGGCACGCACGCATGGCGAGCCTCACCGGCCGGCGCATCGTCGACATGGTGTGGGAAGACCTGAAGCCCAGCGACCTGCTGAGCGCCGGCAGCTTCGACAACGCCGTCACCGCCGTCCTCGCCATCGGCGGGTCGACCAACGCGCTGGTGCATCTGGTTGCGATGGCGCGTCGCGCCGGCGTGGACCTCACGCTCGACCGCTTCGATGCGCTGTCGCGGCGCACGCCCCTGATCGCCAACGTGCGGCCCGCGGGCAAGTACCTGATGGAGGACTTCTACTACGCCGGCGGGCTGCGCGGGCTGCTCGCGACGATCACCGATCTGCTGTCCACCGGTGAAAAGACGGTCACCGGCCGCACGCTCGGCGAAGACGTCGCGGGGGCCGAGATCTACAACGCCGACGTCATCCTGCCGCGCGAGCGTGCGCTCGTCGCGTCGGGCAGCCTCGCCGTGCTGCGCGGCAACCTCGCGCCCGACGGCGCGGTGATCAAGCCGGCAGCCGCGGAGCCGCACCTGCTGAAGCACCGCGGGCCAGCGATCGCGTTCAACGACTACAACGACATGGCGGCGCGCATCGACGACCCGGCGCTGCCGGTGACGCGCGATTCGGTGATCGTGCTGAAGAATGCCGGTCCGCTCGGCGCGCCAGGCATGCCCGAATGGGGCCAGCTGCCGATCCCGAAAAAGCTGCTGGCCGAAGGCGTGCGCGACATGCTGCGCATCTCGGATGCGCGGATGAGCGGGACGAGCTACGGCGCCTGCGTGCTCCACGTCGCGCCCGAATCGTTCGTCGGTGGTCCGCTCGCCTTCGTGCGCGACGGCGACATGATCGCGCTCGACGTCGCGGCGCGATCGCTGCAGCTCGAAGTGTCCGACGCGGAGCTCGAGCGCCGCAGGAGCGCTTGGAAGAAGCCCGCGCCGCGGTTCGAGCGCGGGTTCGGCGCGCTGTACCAGGCGCACATCACGCAAGCGAACGACGGCTGCGACTTCGATTTCCTCGAGGGCACGCAGCCCACCGCCGATCCGGAGATCCATTGATGCGCGCGGTCGCGGCGGACCGGCTCGTCCGCTACGTCGGCACCGTCATGGCCGCGGGCGGCTCGCGCACCGACGAAGCGGCGACCATCGCGCGCCGGCTCGTCGACTCGAACCTCGTCGGCCACGACTCGCACGGCGTGATCCGCGTGTCGAAGTATCTCGAGTGGGTGCGCGCAGGCTGGCTCGTGCCCAATCAGCGGCCCACGATCGTGGTCGAGTCGGACGCCTTCGCGATCATCGACGGCAATCGCGGGTTCGGCCAGGTCATCGGCGAGTTCGCCGCGCAGCATGGCATCGCCAAGGCCGCACGCACCGGCATCGCGCTCGTCGGCTTGCGCAACTGCGGACACCTGGGACGCGTCGGCGACTGGGCCGACCTTGCCGCCGACGCAGGCCAGGTGTCGCTCCATTTCCTCAACACGTCCGGTGCGCAGCGCGTCGCGCCGTTCGGCGGGCGCGACCGGCGCTTGTCCACCAATCCCATCTGCGTCGGCGTACCCGTCGAGGACGGACCGGCGGTCATTCTCGATGTCACGACGTCGACGGTGGCTGAAGGCAAGCTGATGGTCGCCGTCAACAAGGGCGAGCAGGTGCCGCCGGGCTGGATCATCGATCGGCACGGCCAACCCACGGTCGAGCCGAAGGACTTCTACGACGGCGGCGCGCTGCTCACGGTGGGCGCGCACAAGGGCTCGGGCCTGTCCATCATCACCGATCTCCTCGCCGGCGCGGTGTCGACCGGCCGTAGCTCCGATCCCGACGACCCGGTGCTGCGCAACAACATGCTGTCGATCTACATCGCCCCTGCCGTGTACGCACCCGACGGTGGGGTATTGCGCGAAGCGCGCCGCTTCATCGACTGGGTCAAGGCAGCACCGCCGGTCGATCCCGCGCAGCCGGTGCAGGCACCCGGCGAAGTGGAGCGGCGCACGCGCGCCGAGCGTCTTGCGCACGGCATTCCCATCGACGACAAGACCTGGTCCGATCTTGCGGCCGCCGCGCAGTCGGTGGGCGTCGCGACGGACGACATGGCCGCGCTCGTGCGCTGACGCGGCACGCGGCGTGGGCGATCTGTCGCTGTTCCCGGGATTCGCCGCGCACGCCGTCGACGGCGCCGGCGCACGCATCCATTGCGTCGTCGGCGGCTCCGGACCGCCGTTTCTGCTCCTGCATGGCTATCCGCAGACGCACGCGATGTGGCATGGCATCGCGCCGGCGCTGGCGCGGCACTACACCGTCGTATGCGCTGACCTGCGCGGTTACGGCGACTCCGAGAAGCCCGACAGCGGCCCGCCGCACGCAACGTACTCGAAGCGCGCAATGGCAGCCGACATGGTCGCCGTCATGCGCACGCTCGGTTTCGCCCGCTTTCGCCTGGCCGGACACGATCGCGGCGGCCGCGTCGCGCATCGGCTGTGCCTCGATCATGCCGACGCGGTGGAGCGCGTCGCGCTGCTCGACATCTCGCCCACGCGCATCATGTTCGAGCGCACCGACCAGGCGTTCGCCACGGCCTACTACCATTGGTTCTTCCTGATCCAGCCATTCGACCTGCCCGAGCGCCTGATCGGCAGCGATCCGGCGTATTACCTGGCGATGAAGATGAAGCGCTGGAGTGCGGGGGAGACCTCGTTCTTCGATCCGCGCGCCTGGGCGGAATACGAGCGCTGCTTCCGCGATCCCGCGACGATCCATGCGACGTGCGAGGACTATCGCGCCGCCGCCGCCATCGACCTCGTGCACGATCGCGCGGATGCCCACCGGCGCCTGCGCATGCCGCTGCTCGTGCTCTGGGGCGTCAAGGGCGTGGTGAATCGCCTGTTCGATCCGCTGCACGACTGGCGCAGCGTGGCCGACGACGTGCGCGGAACGGCGCTCACGACGGGGCATTACGTCGCCGAGGAAGCGCCGGATGCCACCCTTCGGCACTTCCGGTCGTTCTTCGGCTGATGCGCGGCGCGCGCTGCGCTGGATCGATGCGGCCGTTGCAGCCATAATCCGCTGTACCCGGATCGTGCGCGCTGCGGCGCGCGCGCACCGGGACGATGCGCGACTCGCGCGTGCGGCGACTGCAACGCCGCGCCCATCGCCTCTCATTCAAGGCGGTGGCACGGGTCTCGCTTGGGCTGGCGCAGCAGGGAGGATGTGTCATGACAAGAACGACGCACCGCGCGCAACCGCGGTCGGGCCTGCGGGCGTGGCATGCCGCGCTCGTCGTGCTGGCAATGACCCTGACGGTCACTCCGACCGCCGCGACTGCGAAAGCAACGGCCGACGCCGCCACGGCGCGCGTCAGCGCCGCGGCGACCAGGCACGTGCCGAGGCACGCGAGCGCAACCCGGAAAGCGACGTCCGCCAGCAAGGTGCGCCTGGCTGCTGCCGCCCCACGCCCGCGGGGTGAGCCCCCGGCCGACCTTTCGCTCTCCGACGAGTTCGATCGCGCCGAGCTCATCGAGCGCATGCTCGCCGAATGCAAGGGCATCCCGTACAACGCGTTCGAGCTGGCGCAGACCTCCGGCGAAGCGCTCGAGCTGCCGGCCCCGATCCAGCTCATGACCGTGCGCGTCCATCACCCGTATTGCGCCGATCTGCTGCGCACATACGCACGCAAGACGCGCGTCTGAGCCACCCGCAGGCCGCGGCGAAGGCTGCCGCCGGGCTGCTATAATCGCGTGCTCGATCGGGCCCGCGTTCGCTTCGGCCCGTCTCGCTGCACCCCCAGGCCAAGTAGCTCAGTTGGTAGAGCAGAGGACTGAAAATCCTTGTGTCGGTGGTTCGATTCCGCCCTTGGCCACCATCACCTCTGCGGGACGCAGTCGAAGCTCCAGTCGTCGGTGAGCGTCGCGCAGGTTTGGCTCGACATGGATGACATCGCCCCGCTGCGCATCGAAAGCTGGCATGCGCACGTCTATTTCGACGCCGCGAG
>DATILY010000024.1:0-23737 GCA_035475895.1 Casimicrobiaceae bacterium
GGAAGCGTCGCGCCTTCAGGTCCGCTTCGGTGAGCGCTTGACGATCGACACCGCCGTCCGGCCTCGCGCCGATGCGCGCGAGCTGCTCGACGAGGTCGATGAGACGCGAGGGAGAAACGTGGTCCACGATGCCGCGCTGCAGTGCGTGCGCAGCCGATTCGACCGCGCCCGTCGTCACGATCGGCACGCGCGTGTTGGCGCGCTGCGCCACATCGGCGCGAACCACGCACATTCGAGTACGCAGCGGTTCAAGGTCCGGTCAGACGTCGTAGGACTTCAGGATGTCCCTGACGACCTGCTTCAACTTGCCGACGACGGGCGATGGTGCAGCCGTTGCGCGTGCCATGGACGCGATCAACGCCGCAAGCAGCCCTTCAAGGTCGTGGCCCACGAACCGGCCATCGTCGCGCATGACCTTCCCGCCGATGATCACGGTTCTGACGTGCGCGGCCTTCGCGCGCCTCAGCATGAGGTCGGCAAAAGGCTGGCTGGCGTGACCGCCGGCGACATCCGTCAGCGACACCAGCACGACGTCGGCCAGGTTGCCCGGCGCGAGGGAGCCGGTTCCCTCGATGCCCGTGACGACGGCGCCGCCCGCCGTGGCCATGGAGAACATCGTCGCAGCGGTGAGCGGCTGCGCGTCGACCCCCGGCCGGTTTTGCACGACCTGCCCCAGGCGCAGGTCCTGAAACATGTCTTCGTCGTCGTTCATGCTGAGGCTGTCGAGCCCGAACGCCACGGGAATGCCCCGATCGAGAAAGGCGCGCAGCGGCGCCACGCCGCTGCCGAGCCGCAGGTTCGAGCTCGGATTGTGGACCACCTGCGCGCCGCTGCGCCGCAAAAGCTCGAGGTCCGCGTCATCCACCCAGATCCCGTGCGCTCCGCTGAACCGCTCGGTCAGCATGCCGAGGTCGTTCAGGTGACGCACCCACGACCTGCCGTACGCCTTGCGCGCATAGCCCGCCTGGTAGCGCGTCTCGGAAAGATGCGTATGGATGCGCCATCCATCGTGTGCGGAAGCTTCCGCAATCCGCTGGAGCAGGGAGTCGGAGCACCACACCGGATTCCAGGGACCCAGCTGGAACGTGATGTCCGGATACTCGCGCGCAAGCTCCTGCATCAGCGCGTAGAAGTCGTCGAAGCCCATGTCGCATTTGACCGGCGCGATGCCCGACTCGCGACGCAGCGCCTCGGGCAGGAGCCGCACGAATTCGCCGTCGTCCATGAACGTGAACGAGTACCGGTCACGCACACCGAGCGCGAATGCGCAGCGCATGCCGCTGTCGCGATAGCCGCGAAGGACTTCGCGCGTCAGGCGCGCATAAGTGTCGACCGGCCCGCCGAAGTAGATGTGGCTGTGCAGCGTGCTGGTGATGCCGGCTGCCAGCTGCTTCAGGCAGGCGTACAGCGTGTCGCGATAGGGATCGTAGGTGGACTTGACCGTTGCGCGATCGGACGGAGCGCCCCATTCAGGGCGTGTCGCCATCTCGATGATCCGCATCTCCAGCGGCTCGTCGGGCTGGCCCATCTGGTAGGTCGTGAAGCCGCGGCCATGCGAATGCGCGTTCACGAATCCGGGGATGACGACATGGTCGGGATGACCGAGCGTCGCCGCCTCGGGATGACGCGCGCGCAAGGCGTCGAAGGACCCGATTTCTACGACGCGCCCCGCGCGCTCGTACAGCGCTCCGTTCTCGAGTGCAGGCTTGCGCCAGTCCTCGACGAGCCAGCGGCCGTGAATCAGCTTGCCCGCATCCGCCATCACTGCCACCGCCATTGGCTTGACATGTCGAATATCCTGAATGAGACTGCCAATGGGCGTCAACTGCGCGTCGACGGCGCGCGTCCAGTGCGCTCGACCGCGGCAGTCCGCGGCCGGCGCACGCGATCCCCACTCCTACCTTTGTCCGGGCCATCCATGGAGTTGCGATGCAACAACTGAAACAGCTGCTGCTTGCGCTCGCGGCCCTTGGACTGGCCTCGGCCAACGTCGCCGCACAGGACTTCAAGCCCTTCAAGCTCACGGTCGTCGGGAACGTCGCCGGCATCCCGCAGAGTACGGAAATCGAAGGGCCGGTGTTCAAGGGGCTCGCGAGCAAGAGCGGCGGCAAGATCGACGTGCGGTTCCGCACGTTCCAGGAGCTCGGCATGAACGGCGAGGAGATGGCGCGCCTCGCCTCCCGGGGAAGCTTCGACCTCGTGGCGCTGCTCGGCGGCTACGTCAGCGGCGATGCGCCTTTTTTCATCGGCTCCGACATTCCCGGCCTCGCCGCGACGCTCGACGACGCGAAGCAGCAAAGTGACGCCTACCGCGACGTGCTCGACAAGTACCTGCAGGAGCACCTGAACGTCAAGCTGCTCACGCTCTGGCCGTACCCGCTTCAGGTGCTGTATTGCCGCATGCCGGTCAACAGCCTCGACGACCTCAAGGGAAAGCGCATCCGGGTGCACGGCACGGCATTGTCCGACCTCGTCAAGGGCGTGGGCGGCATCGCCGTCGACATTCCGTTCGCGGAGGTCTACACATCGCTGCAGCGCGGCGTCGCCGATTGCGCAGCCACCAGCACGGTGGCCGGCAACGCGCAGAAATGGTACGAAGTGTCGAGCCAGATGGTCACCCTGCCGCTCGGCTGGGCGATCAGCGCGCACGTGGCCAACAAGGCCTTCTGGGACAAGCTCGAGCCAGGAGCCCGGGCTTTCCTGACGACACAGATGAACGGCATGGAGAAGTCGCTCTGGGACATGGCGCGCGATCGCGGCGACGACGCGTTGAGCTGCAACATGGGCGGCGACTGCAAGTTCGGCACGAAGGGCGCGATGAAGCTCTACCGGCTGACGCCCGCCGAGCTCACGAAGGTGCGCAGCCTCGTCGCCGATTCCATCCTGCGCGACTGGGCCAAGGAGTGCACCGCCAACTACAAGCCGTGCGTCGCCGACTGGAACCAGACGATCGGCAAGACGATCGGGGTCAGCATCAAGTAACGGATGGGACGAGCCTCCGAGTGGCTGGCCATCGCCGCCGGCTGGGCACTCGTCGTCTACTGCGTCGCCGTCGGCGTCGAGATCGTCAGCCGCCGCTACCTCGGCTTCTCGCTCCAGGGGGTCGATGAGATCGGCGGCTACTTGATGGCCGTCATCGTGGCCATCGGCTTTTCGTCCGCGCTGTACAGCCGTGGCCACATCCGCATCGACATCCTGTTGCCGCGCCTGTCGCGCTCGACCACGCTCTGGTTGAACGTCGCCGCGGTGTTCGCCCTCATCGCGTTCGCAGCATTCCTTTTGTGGCAGGCGGGGCACGTGGTCGTCCAGTCGCGGGCGTTGCGAGCCGTCGCGCCGACGCGCCTGCAGACCCCGCTCGTCATCCCCCAGGCCATCTGGGTGGCCGCGCTGCTCTTCTTCCTCGTCGCTGCGGTCACGTTCTTCGTCAAGGTGCTCGGGCATGCCGTGCGCGGCGACGCAAGCGAGGTGGCCGGGCTGCTGGGAAGCTCCGAAGGCCGCCAGGCGCCGGAAAGGCCGAGGTAGTGTCCGACGCCGTCATCTTCTGCCTCATCTACCTTGCGGCGCTGGTATTGCTGGGCGCCACCGGCTTCTACGTCGCCGTCGTCGTCATGATCATCAGCGCGGCCAGCGTGCTGTACTTCTTCGGGCCCGCGATGATGAGCCCCATGGCGGAGATCGTGTGGTCGACGTCGAACAACTACGTCCTGATCTCCATGCCGCTCTTCATCCTGCTCGGCGAGATCATGATGCGCTCGGGCATCACCGACCGCATGTACCACACGCTTTCCATGTGGCTCACGCGCGTGCCCGGCCGCTTGCTGCATACCAACATCGCCGCCAGCGCGCTGTTCGCGGCCACGTCGGGATCCAGCGTCGCAACGGCCGCGACGATCGGCACCGTCGCCATTCCCGCCCTGAAGTCGCGCCGCTACGACGACCGCCTGTGCCTCGGATCGCTGGCCGCCGGGGGCACGCTGGGCATCCTGATTCCCCCGTCGCTCAACATGATCATCTACGGCGTGATGACCGACACTTCCATCGGAAGGCTGTTCATCGCCGGCATCGTTCCCGGGGTGTTGCTGGCCGGCTGCTTCATGGGGGTCATTGCGACGGCCGCGATCTTCCGCCCCGACGTCGCGCCGTTCAACGCCGCAGACGTCAAGTCGATGCGGGAGCGCATCGTCGCGCTGCCCGCCATCATTCCGCCATTGCTCATCGTGCTGGGGGTCACCGGCTCCATCTACGTGGGCCTCGCAACGCCAACGGAAGCTGCGGCCGTCGGCGTGCTGGTTGCGCTCATGCTCGCCGCGTTCTTCCGGCGATTGTCGACGACCATGCTGAGCAAGACGTTCTTGTCGACGATGCGCACCACGGGCATGGTCATGCTGATCATCGTTGCGGCGTTCCTGATGAACTTCGTCATCGCACTGCTCGGCATTCCGCAGGACATCGCGGCCTGGGTCAAATCGCTGGGCCTCGGACCCATCGGGGTGCTGTGGATCCTGCTGCTGATCTACCTGGTCCTCGGATGCTTCCTCGAAGGCCTGTCGATGATGATCACCACCATTCCCATCACCGCCCCGCTGGTGATCGGCCTGGGCGTCGATCCCGTCTGGTTCGGCATCTTCATCGTGCTCGTCACGGAGCTCGCCCTCATCACGCCGCCGGTCGGCATCAATCTCTACGTCGTGCAGGGCGTGCGCACCGATGGCGGCAGCGTCGCCGACGTCATCATGGGCGCGATCCCATTCGTCGCGGTGCTGATCGCGTTCACCATTCTGATGATCTACTTTCCGCAGATCGCACTGTGGCTGCCCAACAGGATGATGGGGAGGTAGCGCGCCGTGGATCTGATCATCCGCAACGTGCGGCTTCCCGGCCATTCCCCTGGCGGTCCGCTCGTCGATATCGGAGTCGCAGGCGCGCGCATTGCGGCAGTCCAGCCTGCGCTGGCGGCCACCGGCGAGGTCTACGACGCGAAGGGCAAGCTGGCCTGTGCCGGCCTCATCGAGACGCACATTCATCTCGACAAGTCGCGCATCATCGACCGCTGTGCGCCGCAGGAGCGCGCCAAGCTCAGCCCGATCATCGGCGTCGCTCCGCTCAAGAAGGACATGTCGGTCGAGGACGTGCGCATGCGCGCGGCTCGCACGCTCGAGGAGTGCATCCTGCACGGGAGCACGCGCATGCGCACCCAGGTGGAGGTCGACCCGGGTATCGGAATGCGCGGGTTCGAAGGGGTGCAGTCGCTGGTGCGCGATTACGCGTGGGCCATCGACCTCGAGCTGTGCGTCTTTCCGCAGGAAGGGCTGACGAACTATCCGGGCACGGACGAGCTGCTGGTCGAAGCGCTGAAGCGGGGCGTCAAGGCCCTCGGCGGGGCACCACGGTACGACACCGACGGGCGGCGCCAGATCGAGCGCATCTTCGAGCTGGCACGCGAGTTCGACGTCGACATCGACATGCATCTCGACGTGGGCAACACGCCGGACGGCATGCACATCCCATTCGTGGCCGAGCTCACCGAGAAATACCAGCGTGGCGGACGCGTGGTCGTCGGGCACATGGCGAAGCTCTCGCTGTTGCGGCCAGCCGAGGTCGCCCAGGTTGCCCGTCGGCTGGCTGACGTCGGCATCGGTGTCACCGTGCTGCCCGCCACCGACCTGTTCCTCATGGGCCGCGATCAGGACCACGACGTGAGGCGCGGTGTGGCCGATGCCAACCTGCTCGTCGAGGAGGGCGTCAATTGCTCGCTGTCCACCAACAACGTCCTCAATCCCGCCACGCCTTACGGCGACTGCTCGCTCATTCGCATCGCGAACCTGTACGCGAATGTGCTGCAGCTCGATCGCCCGACGCAGCTGCGCGAGTGCTTCAACATGCTGACCGAGCGTTCGGCGCGCCTGCTCAACCTCGAGGACTACGGGTTGGCGCCCGGCAATCCGGCCGACGTCGTGATCTTCAACGCGGAGTCAGCGGAACAGGCAATCGGCGAAATCGCGCAGCCGCTTGCCGTGTTCAAGGGCGGAAGGCAAACGGTGAGGTGGAATGCGCCCGAGCTGCTGACCGTACCCGGGCGAACGTCGCGCATGCCCTGACCGGCACGCGCGATCGTTGTGGTAGGCCGTACGGGATTCGAACCAGTGACCAACGGATTTCAAGTTCGAAACTTAGGTCCGCTGACAAGCCGGCCAGACGTTCTGCCGCGCGGCTGAGTGATGTTCAACAGCGTTGCGACCGGTTTCGACCGGATCACAGATCCGCAAGCGCGCAGAAATACACGGCTCGATCGCCGTACCTCCCGGATATCCACGCTTTCGCGACCATTGAGCTTTGATCCAGGGGTCCGTGGCGTAGCGATGGCCGCTGTCGATGCGCGCCTTCCACAGGCGATACACGGAATCGTTCCTGGACAATATGCGCTTGGTCGGGCGCCGCGCTTCCCCGCACCCGAGAACGCAGCAGCCGCCGCTCGAAAGCGGGGCATTCTTCAACCGCTGCGTTGTTGCAGATGCCGGACCCCGTGCATCACGTCTCGTCGATCTTGCGCACATAAACATAGTAGGCGCCGACGGCGAGGTGAACGTTGTCAGTGAACCAGGTCTGGACGTGGGCCGGACCGGTTCGCAGCCGCACTTTGAAGGTTACGCACTCGGCTGTCGGATCGACCGACTCGTACTCCGCTTCGATCCCGGTGATCCTGAGTTGCGCAGTTTCGATCGGCAGCGCCTTGCCACCGGTGAACGCGTCGTGCGCCTCGGTCCAGCATTCCTCGCGACGCCATTCGACGTCGTCGCCGTCGATCCCCGCCTGCACCGCATGACCGGCCTCGCGCGGCCAGCGTCGGAGCTCGAATTCATATTCGCCGTCGGATTCGACGAGGACCTCCCAGTAACCGTTGCAGACCTTTCCCGCGCGGATGGCAGCCTGGCTCCAGGCGACTTCGCTGTCTTCGTTGCGCCAATCGTGCGTGTTCAGGCATACGGGCTGTTTTCCGAGCCTTAGGGGGATTTCCTCGTCGAAGCGCGGTGAAACGATCTTCCACCACGCTTCGTAGCCGGCGCGCAGCTCCTTCACAATCTCGGGATGCTTCGCGGCGATGTCGGTGCGCTGTCCCGGATCGGCTTCGATGTCGTAGATCTCGTTGCCGTTGACGAGCCGCCACTTGCCCTTCATCGCAGCGCTCTGCTTCCACTTGAGCGGATAGGTCACGCGCTGGGAGTCCGTGACGATGATCCGCTCGTCCCAGTGCCCGCCCCGATGGCCCCGAATGAGCGGCACGAGGCTCTCGCCGTGGAACGACCGATCCGCGAGGACCGTCGCACCGCACAGCTCGAGCACCGTCGGCATGAAGTCGACGAACGCGGTCAGCGTATCGATCCGCTCGTTCTCGGGCACTCGGCCCCCCGGCCAGCGCAGAAAGAACGGCACCCGGTGGCCGCCGTCGTATTCCGATCCCTTCTCTCCGCGCATTCCGGCTCGATAGGGATCCTTCCGGCCTTCCCACGCCGTGCCGTCGGTGCCGTTGTCGCTCATGAAAACCAGGATCGAGTTCTCATCGAGCCCGAGTTGGCGCAGACGCTCGCGCAGACGCCCCATGTTCTGGTCGATGTTAGTGATCATCCCCATGAAGCGCTGGTAGGTTTCTGGCTCGCCGCTGTCGCGGTACATCGCCATGAACTCCTTGGGCACGTTGAACGGCAAATGGGGCGCGTTAAGCGCGATCATGCAAAAGAACGGCTCGTCCTTGTGCCGCTCGATGAACTTCATCCCTTCGGAAAAGAAGACGTCGGTGCAATAGCCGTTGAACTTCCTGGGCGTGCCGTTGACCTTGTACGTGTCGTCGAAATAGTCGTTCCCCCACCAATCGGGTGCCTGGGCGATGCCCCCGCCGCCGTGGCAGATGGTTTCTTCGAAGCCCCGATCCTGCGGGCGGTACGGAAATTCGTCGCCCAGATGCCACTTGCCGAAGAGCCCCGTGCGATAGCCGTTCTCGCGCAGTGCGGACTGCAGCGTCCATTCGTTCTCGCGCAGCAACGAGCGACCGCCGATGGTGTGCCACACACCGGTTGAGTTGGCGTAATGCCCGGTGAGCAGACCGGCACGCGTCGGTGCGCAGGTCGGTCCGACGTGGAACTGGTCGAACTGCACGCTCTCGCGAAAGAGGGCGTCGATGTTCGGGGTCTTGACCAGCGGATTCCCGTGGCATCCCAGCTCTGGATAGCCCTGGTCATCGGTAATGACGAAGACGACGTTGGGCTTGCGGGCCGGCTGGCTTGCCCTGACGCCAAGAGGCGAGCCGACGGCTGCCGTTCCGTTCACGACGCTGCTTTTTCCCATGGGTGTGTCCGAACCGATCGGAAGGTGATTGTTCGAGGCCGCAAGGCGCCGGCGATGTCGGTGGATCGTTTACGCGCTCGGCGTCTCAGGCGCTCGCCGCTCTCCTGGAACCATAGAGGTGCTGCGGCTCGACGAAGATCGCCACGAGCCGGTGTCACTTGACCGCGCCAGCCGTGAGGCCGCGCACGATGTACCGCTGACCGAACAGCAGCGCAAGCAACGCCGGTATGGCGGAGAGGATCGACGCCGCGGCCATCTGCGTGTACTTGATTTCGTTGAATTGGGACAGCTTGGATATCGACACCGGCACGGTCGCCGTCAGATTGCTCGTCAGCGCCAGCGCCACGGGAAACTCGTTCCAGCTGAAGATGAACACCAGGATCGCAGTCGAAATCACGCCGGGCAGCACCAGCGGCAATACGATCCTGCGTAGCATCACGATGATGGGCGCGCCGTCGACATACGCTGCATCCTCGATCTCGCGCGGTACTGCTCGCAGGAAGCTCGACAGCAGAAACAGCGCCATCGGCAGATGCAATGTCGTGTGACTCAGTACGATCGCGACAAACGCGTTCTCCAGCTGGACGGTGCGAAACAGCTCGTACCACGCGCTGGCCAGCGTGATCGGCGGGATGAGGTTGAACACCAGCGCCCAGGCAAGGAACACGTTCACGACCCACCGGGGCCAGTTCATGCGAAACAGCGAATAGCCTGCGAGGAACGCGATGACCATCACGATCAGCGTGCTGGTGCTTGCGACGAACAGGCTGTTGCGGAAGTTCACGGCGTAAGTCGACGTGGCCTCGAACAGCAGTTCCTCGAAGTTCATCAGCGTCGGCACGAACAGCACGCGCCCCATCATCAGATCGATCTGCGTCTTGAAGGCGGCCAGTGCGATCCACACGAACGGTCCCAGCGTCGATATTGCGGCGACGATCAGCATCGCGTGCAGCAGGACGTCGCGTCGCCCCCTGCGCGAACGAAGATCGCGCATCGTCATGTCAGGCCGCCTCCCTGGTTCGCCTGGTCAGCATGACGACGATGATCAACGCCACTGCGAAAATCAACGCGACCGATATCGCCGCTCCGTACCCGGCGTTGTCCTGCACGAACATGCGCTGGTAGATGGTGTAGCTGATCACCTCGGTCGAAGTGCCGGGGCCGCCGGCCGTGAGCAGGAAGATCTCGTCGAAGACCTTGGACGCCGTGATCGCGCGAAACGCAGCGGTCGCAGCGATGGCCGGCATCAGCATCGGCAACGTGACGTGCCGGAACTCCTGCCAGGTCGAGGCGCCGTCGATCTTGGCGGCTTCCGCGACGTCTACGGGCAATGATTCGACGGCCGCCAACAGCAACAGAAAGGTGAACGGGGTCCAGTGCCAGATGTCCACGACGATGACGGCACCCAACGCCGTGGCGGGCGATCCGAGCCATTCGACCGGATCGAAGCCGAGCAGCCCGATGATCTGGTTGATGACCCCGAACTGAGGGCTGTACATCAGCTTCCAGATCGCGCCGATGATGATCCCGGGGACGAGGATCGGCAGCAGGAACAGCGCGCGGTAGAGCCTGGAGCGGCGCCCGAGCGCACTGCACATCAGCGCGAGCCCGAGCCCGAGCGCCACCTGGACCGACGTTGCGACGACCACGAGCACCGCCGTGTTTCGCACGCCGGCGCCGAGCAGCGAGTCGGCGCCCATCTTGAGGTAGTTCGCGAAGCCGACGAACCTCCAGGTCGACCGGCCGCTGCTCCACGATACCTGGTTGAAGCTCACAAGCACCAGGTTGAGCAACGGCAGCAGCGTCAACGCGACTAGGAACAAGACGGCGGGCGCGAGGATGACGTACTTGATCTTCTTGTTGTACTGCTGGATCGCCATCGACGTCACCCGCAGACCGGCGCGATCGCCCACATGTCTTCGTCGTCCCTAAGCCCAACGTGCGGACACGCTCATTTCAGCTGGGGCAACTTGCCCGTCTTGTACCCCGCCGCGGCGACGATCTTCTCGATATCGGCAGCCATCTCGTTCAGGCCCTTGGCCGGATCGAGCTCGCCCGCGACGATCCGGTTGAGCCCGACCTCCATGACGGCGACGATCTGCGCGCCCTCGGGCACGGTCCAGAGCTGACGAGCCATCGGCAACGCCCTCACGACGGTCTTCATGTACCGGTTCTCGGGCCGATTCGCGAACTCGCTTTCGAATGCGGCCGCCGAGACCGGCGAACCGCCGAGCTCGGCATACTTGAGCTGGTTCCTAGGCTGCTGGAACCATGCGAGGAACGCCAATGCCGCCTGCTTCTTTGCGTTGGTAATATTCTTGGGAATGCCCGCCAGCCAGTGGCCGAGCGAAGGCGCCGACGGAAAGCCCGGCGCGTGCGGCAGGTTCATGTACCCGATCTTGCCCACCACCGCGGATTTGTTCGGGTCATCCATCTGCGCATACGCGGCGATCGGCAACACCGCCTGTGCCGCACGCCCGGTCACCAGCAACTGGATTTGCTCGGCCTGGTCGACGGACGCCACGTTCTTGGGGCCGGCCTCACGGGCCAGCTGCAAATACATTTTCAGCGCGGCCAGCGCCTGCGGGCTGTTGAGCGTCACCGTGAAGTCGCCGCCCTTTTCGTTGGCGAACAGCGAGCCGCCGTAGCTCATCAGGTAGGGGAAGAAGTCCCAGGTCACGGAGATCGCTCCGCGGGCACCCCGCTGCACGATGCCATAGATCTTTGGCGGATCGTTCAGCGCCTTGGCGTTGGCGAGCAGCTGGTCCCAAGTCTCCGGAATCTTCAGTCCCTTTTGCTCGTACAGATCCTTGCGGTAGAACATCAAGGTGATGTTGGGATTCACCGGCACCGTCATGAGTTTGCCGGTCTTGGCGTTGACGGTCTTCTTCGCGGCATCGTAATAGGGCGTTTCGTCGAACGAATAGATCTGCGGATCGAGCTTGAAGTTGGGATCGATGTTCTGCAGCGGCTCCAGAAAGCCGCCGTGGTACATCTCCGCATAGAAGATGCCGTTGATGATCAACAGCGCGTATTCGCTTGTGTTCGCACGCACGGCATTGCGCTGTTTTTCCAAGCTTCCCGCATAGGGGTTGACGTCCAGCGCAACCTTGTTGCCGGTCTCCTTTTCGTACACGCCCACCAGCTTGGCAAACCCGTCCAGCCACGGTGATTGATTGATCACGAGCGTGATGTCGTCCACGGTCCTCGCCGTCGCGACCCCTGACAGGCCGAGTGCGAGCGACAATGCAACGAGCCCCAGCCGCATGCTGAGAGCTGCGCGCTGCCACCAGTGCCTTCCCGCCTGTCCTTCGATGTTCCTCACGCTTCTGCCTCCTCGTGGAAAACGATTGACGGTTGCCAACAAACGATGCGCTGCCGCCCGCGCGACCGCGCCCTGACCCCGTGCCGGTCTCAGCGCGGCAGCGCCAGGTCGAAGTTCGGTTCCGCGGCGTCCCACTTAGCGCCGACGTGCTCGTGCAGTGGTCGATGAAGCTCGACGACGCGCCCTTCCTTCGAACCGGCGACGCACAGGTAGTCGACAGCTATTGCGCGTACCGCACAGACCCCCATCGCCCGCTGCGGACACACCTTGAAGCCAGGCTTTTGAGTGGTAGGCCGTACTGGATTCGAACCAGTGACCAACGGATTAAAAGTCCGCTGCTCTACCAGGCTGAGCTAACGGCCCCCGGAGGGGCGAATTATAGCGGGGCGGTCGACCTGCGCCCGGCGCACAAGGCCGGCGAAGCACGACCCGCTGCTACGTTGCTGCGTGAGCGGCGCCTGCAACGGCCGCAGCGCCGGCACCCGCACCCGCGATACGCCCGAACAACGCGCCGGAGACGAGGCCGGTGCCGCTCGGATAGTTGAAGTAGAACAACCCGCCGACCATCTCGCCTGCGCAGTACAAACCCGGGATCGGCGTGAGCGTGACGTCGAGCACCTGGCCGGTCGCAGGCTCGATGCGCAGTCCGCCGAAGGTGAACGTGATGCCGCACGTCGTGCCGTATGCGTCGAACGGCGGTGTGTCGAGCGGCTGCGCCCAATTGGACTTGGGCGGATCGATGCCGATGGTGCCCTTGCCGTCCTTGACCGTGTGGTCGAACGGCACGTCGCGCATCACCGCCGCGTTGTACGCATGCACCGTTGCGAGGAACGCCTTCGGGTCCACGCCTTCGAGCTTGCCTGCGAGCTCCTCGAGCGTATTGGCCGACACCTTGGTCATCATGCGGATGCGATATTCGGAGCGCAAAAGCTTCGTCACCTTGGCGTCGAACACCTGCCAGGCGAACTGGCCCGGCTGCTTCAGCACTTCGCCGCCGTATTTCGCGTAGGTGAAGGAATGGAAATCGGCGCCTTCGTCGACGAAGCGCTTGCCTTGCGCATTGATCAGCAATCCGAAGATGTAGCTGTGCTTCTGGAACTGGTCGCCGACGTGAACGTCCCCGAACTCGGGCGCGTTCATGTCCCAGCCCGTGGCGTGACAGCCGGACCAGTTGCCGTACGGTGCTGCGCCGATGTCGAGCGCCATCTTGAGGCCATCGCCCTGGTTGAACCGCGAGCCGCGCACCTTGGCGAGCTCCCAACCCGGACCGAGGTAGCGCGCGCGCATCTCGGGATTGGCCTCGAAGCCGCCGCATGCCAGCACCACCGACCTGGCGAAGAAATCGGCCGCTTGGCCCGCGCGGCTCGCATGCACGCCCGCGACGCGCTCGCCCTCCATCAGCAGGCGCTTGGCCCGCGTGGAATAGAAAATCTCGATGCCGGCAGCGCGAACGGCCTTGTCGAGCGACTGAACCAGGCCTGCGCCACCGCCCGACGCTTCGATCGGCATCCGGCCGAAGAAGCGCCGCTTGCCGTTCACCAATGCGGACTGACGGCCGAAATTGGGGACGAACCTGACTCCCTTGCCGCGCAGCCACACCATGGTCTCGAGGCTCTGCGTGACGAGCATCTCGGAGAGCACGGGGTCGGTGCGAAAGCTCGTCAGGCGGAACAGCGTATCGAAGAATTCCTCTGTGGTGTTGGTGTCGAACACGCTCTCGGCGACTTCGGCATCGGTGAGATCCGTCACGCGCTTCAGATCGTCGAGCGTCGAATACGCGAAGCGCATCACGCCACCGGCGAAGCGGCTGTTGCCGCCGCTCTCGTCCTCCGAGGCGGCCTCGAGCATGGCGACGCGCGCACCCTCGTCGCGCGCTGCCAGCGCGGCGCACAACGCCGCGTTGCCCTTGCCCACCACCACCACATCGAACGGTTGTGCCTCGGCGTTCAATTGAGCTTGCCCGTTTCGGTGGCCGCGCTCATCAATTGCGCGGTGAGCACGCGCACGTCGGGGAGCGTGTCGATCGTGGCGATGGCGTCGGCGACGGGCGAAACGGCGTCGTCGCGCAGCACCCGGCCGGCGCAGAGTGTGAACTTGCGGCGCAGCCGCTCGGGCGGCACGGGATTGTCGGAGGTGCGCCCGAGCGCCTGCTCCACCTGCGCCGATGCCGTGGTGCCATCGCGCAACGTGATCTTCACGGCGCCGCCGAAATGGTTGTCCGCGGCGAATTGCGTGTGACTGTACGGTGCCACGTGGATGCGTGGCAACACCGCCTGCACGCGCGCCTCGGCGAAGCGCTCGCCTCCGAAATCGTCCACGCCGACCGCACGGTCGAGCAGCGCGCGCGCCATGACGTATTGCAGGCTGAACTTGGCGTCGAGCGGGCTGTTCGGTTCAGGGCGGTTGGTGTGCTGCAACCGGCGCGCGTGGATCCAGGCATCGATGCGCACGACATCGTCGGGATCGATCGCACGGCGCTCGACGAGATCGAGCATGGCGTCGATCGCCGGATGCGTGCTGCCGCAACACGGATACTGCTTGATCGCGATGCCGGGCCGCACGATGTCGAGCGGCGCGGCCCAGGCATCGAGCGCGCGCTGCGCGTCGTAGGTGCCCGGCCCGTTGAAGACGTCGAGGAAGCCGTGCTCGTGCTCGAACACCGCGCGATCGTTCGCCGTGAAGCCGGCTTGCGCAAGCCGCGCCGCCAGCAGGCCGTTGCGGGCGCTATGCCCGACGTGCATGGGCTTGGTCATCGTGCCGAAATTGGCCTTGATGCCGGACGCGAACGATGCGGCCAGCGCCAACGCGACGGCGACGCCGCATGCATCCAGGCCCATCAGGTGCGCGCAGGCGGCGGCGGCGCCGAACGTGCCGAGCGTCGAGGTCGGGTGCCAGCCCTTGGTGTAGTGGTGAAAATTGACGGCGAGCGCGAGCTTCGTCTCCACCTCGAATCCCGCGACGTACGCCAGGAGAAAGTCGCGTCCGCTCGCACCCTGCGCGTCGGCGAGCGGAAACAGTGCGGACAGGACCGGCGCGGAAGGATGCCCGCCCATCGTGTTGTTGCAGTCGTCGAAGTCGAGCGCGTGGGCGGCGGTGCCGTTGACGAATGCAGCGTCGAGCGCACCGACGCGGCGCGGCGTCCCGAACAGCAGGCTCGGACCCGCCGCGAGGTCGAGCGCGCCGGCGAGGAGACGCGGCGCGTCCTCGCGGCTGCCCGCGAGCGTGACGCCGACGGTGTCGAGGATGCCGACCCGCGCCCAGTGTCGTGCGGCCTCCGGCAGGTCGTGCCAACGCAGGGCGGCCACCCGCGTACCCAAGGCACGCGCAAGGCCGTCGTCCCGCGGCTGCGCGGGCGACGCCGCCGGCGTCAGGACTCCGTCTTGATGCCGGTCCTGTGGATCAGGTCGCGCCACTTGTCGACTTCCCGTTGGATGTGCGCCGCGAACTCGGCGGGATTGCTGCCGACCGGCTCCGAGCCGTCGGCGGCCATCTTCGCCGTCACGTCGGGCAGGTGCACGATGCGGACGATCTCGCGGTTGAGCTTGTCGACGATCGGCGCCGGCGTGCCGGCCGGCGCGAGCATGCCGTACCAACCCGCGACCTCGTAACCGGGCACCCCGGCCTCCTGCATCGTCGGCAGCTCGGGCGTGGCGGGCGAGCGCCGTGCCGTGGTCACTGCGAGCGGGCGCAGCTGTCCGGCTTCGACGAAGCCACGCGACTGCAGCCGCGTGCTGAACAGCATGTCGATCTGCCCGCTGATCACATCGGCCATCGCAGGCTCGCCGCCGCGGTAGGGCACGTGCGTCATCTCGATGCCGGCGAGCACGCAGAACAGCGCGCCCGACAAATGGCTGGTGCCCCCGACGCCCGACGAGCCGTAGGTGAGCTTGCCGGGCGACGCCTTCGCGAGCACGACCAGCTCGCGCACCGAGCGCGCCGGCAGCTTCGGGTTGACGACCAGCACGTACGGCTGCGTCGTCACCTGGCTGATCGGCGCGAAGTCCTTGATCAGGTCGTACGGATGCTTGGTGCCTTGCAGCGTGACGTTGACCGAATGGCTTGCCGTGATCATCGTCAGCGTGTAGCCGTCGGGCGGCGCGTGCGCCACGGCATTCGCGCCGATCGTGCCGTTGCCGCCGGCGCGGTTCTCCACCACGACCGGCTGCTTGAACGTTTCGCCGAGCTTCTGGGCGATGGTGCGCGCGACGATGTCGGTGCCGCCGCCCGGCGCGAACGGCACGATCAGGCGGACCGGCCGCGACGGATAGTCGGCCGCATTTTCCGCCTGCGCCAACAGCCGCGGCGCAGCCGCGAGCCCTGCCGCCGCCATGGCGATGCGATTGAAACGGCGCCGCTGTTCGTTCATGCGCTGTCCTCCGACGACGCTTGGGAATACCACGGTATACTACCACCATCGAGCAGCGAAAGCCCCCGGCGAAACGCCCGCTCGCGCAACCATCCCATGGCGCACGCCCCTGCAGCATCCGAGCACGACAACCGCTACACCGCGGGCATCGCGCGCTTCGTTGCAGCGCTGCGCTACGAGGACATTCCGGCGGAGGTGCGCACCCGCATCCGGCTGCTGATGCTCGATGCGCTCGGCTGCGCGCTTTACGGCGCCAATCTCGAGTGGACGCGCATCCTCCAACGCACGCTGCAAGGCCTCGACCACACGCCCGCGTGCAGCGTATGGGGCACGGCGTTGCGGCTGTCGGCGCCGCACGCGGCGCTCGTCAACGGCACGCAGGTTCAGGGCTTCGAGCTCGACGACGTGCATCGCCAGGGCGTGCTGCACGTCGGAGCGGTGGTGCTGCCCGCATTGATCGCCATCGCCGAGATGCGTCCAGGCATGAGCGGACGCGAATTCCTGACTGCCGCGGTGGCCGGCTACGAGATCGGGCCGCGCGTGGGCATCTGCATGGGTCCCGAGCACATCGCGCAAGGCTGGCACTCCGGTGCCACGCTCGGCGTGTTCTCGGCCGCGGCGGGGGCTGCCCGCGGGTTACGCCTCGACCAGGAGCACACCGTGCACGCGCTCGGCATCGCGGGCACGCAGGCGGCTGGCCTCATGGCGGCGCAATACGGCGCCATGGTCAAGCGCATGCACGCCGGACGCTCGTCGCAAAGCGGGCTCTACGGCGCGCTGTTCGCCGAGCAGGGCTTCACCGGCATCCGCAACGTGCTCGAAAGCGAGTACGGCGGCTTCTGCACCACGTTTTCGCGCTCGCACGACCGCTTCCGGCTCGATGCGCTGACCGAAGACCTCGGCACCGTGTGGCAGACGATGGGCGTCGCACTCAAGTTCTACTCCTGCGTGGGCAGCAACCATACGACGCTCGATGCGATCCGCGCGCTGCGCGCCGAGCGGCCCTTCGCGCCGCAGGACGTGGAGCGCATCGTCGTGCACGGCTCGCAGGTGACGATGGACCACGTCGGCTGGAACTACGTGCCGGAGGGCCTCACGTCGGCGCAACTGAACCTGCCCTATTGCGTCGCGACGCTGCTGCTGGAGGGCGACTGCTTCGTCGACCAGTTCACCGAGGACAAGGTCGCCGACCCTGCGCGCATGCACGAAGCTGCGAAGGTGCAGGTCCGCCACGACGCCGCCATCACGGCCATGGGATCGAAGTTCCGCCACATGGTCCGCGTGGAGATCTTCCTGCGCGACGGCACGGTGCTCGAGCGCACCGTGCAGGCGGGCCGCGGCAACGAGAAGGACTTCGCGAGCGAGCGCGACCTCGTCGACAAGTTCACCACGCTCGCCACGCACGCGGTGCCGCGTGCGCAGGCCGAGCGCATCGTCGACTGGATGCTGCAGCTCGACGCGCAGGCCGACGCATCCGCGCTCCCGCGCCTGCTCGCCGCAGCCGCGTGACGAGCCGCTCCGCCGCCGCTCCTGCTCGCCAGGGCCGCCTGAAGAACCGCTGCGCCGCCACACCCGCTCGATACTGCGTGAAGGCTCGTCATCCCCGCGAAAGCGGGGAGCCAGTGTCGTTGGTTGTTTCCCGCCCTGCCGGCTCAGCTGCCGAATGCCGGCTTGCGTCGCCGCACGGGCGGTGCAGCGCGCGGGCCCTTGCCGAGCGCGCTCGCGTGATGGATCTGCATGCGCGCGCGCAACGCTGCCCGCACGTGCTCGACGGCGGCGCTGCGGGCGGCCGCCTCGTCGCGCCGCGCGATGGCCGCGGACAGCGCGCGATGCTCGACCAGCACGGCGGCGCGGCGCGCTTCGATGCGCATCGTCGAGATGCTCCGATGCGCCGCAAGCGTGTCGTAGATCGACTGCAGGTACTTCGTCAGGTAACGATTGCGCGCGGCGCGATAGATGAACTGGTGGAACAGGCGGTTGTGCTCGAACATCATCTCGGCACTGTCGGCCATGGCGACTTCCGCCGCGACCATCTGCTCGAGGGCCGCGATCTCGGTATCGGTGGCGTTGCGCGCCGCCATCGCGGCAACCCCGCCTTCCAGCACCTCGCGGGCGGCATAGAGCTCGTAGAGCGCTTCGTCGTCCACGGACGCGACGACGAGACCGCGCCGCGGCATCGCGGTGAGGAAGCCTTCCGCCTCGAGCCGCCGCAGGCCTTCGCGCGCCGGCGTGCGGCTGATGTTCAGCCACTCCGCCACCTTGTACTCGGACACCCGATCGCCCGGCTTGAGCTCGTTCGCGACGATGGCGTCACGGATCGCGCCATAGGCTACGTCGCCGAGCAGCAGGTTGGAGGCATGCGGCTTGCGCATGGTTCGATTGTCGCACGCTTGCGGACGCCGTCGATGCGCGCCCGGCGCCGCTGAGGGGCCAATCCACGTGCGCCGCGCGGTCCTCATCCCGCTCATCGTCGCGTGCGCGCTGTTCATGGAGAACATGGATTCGACGGTCATCGCGACGTCGCTGCCCGCCATCGCGGCGGACATCGGCGAGCCGCCGCTGGCGCTCAAGCTCGCGCTCACGTCCTACCTGGTGAGCCTGGCGGTCTTCATTCCCATCAGCGGCTGGGTGGCCGACCGCTACGGCGCGCGCAGCGTGTTCGCCGCGGCCATCGTCGTGTTCATGGGCGGCTCGATCCTCTGCGCGTTCGCGGGCACCCTGGGCGGCTTCGTCGCCGCGCGCTTCGTGCAGGGCATGGGCGGCGCCATGATGGTGCCGGTGGGCCGGCTCGCGATCATGCGCAGCATCCCCAAGCACGAATACGTCGCCGCGCTCAATTACCTCACCATTCCGGCGCTGCTCGGCCCCGTGATCGGACCTGCGCTCGGCGGCGCCATCACGCTGTACTTCCATTGGCGCTGGATCTTCATCATCAACGTGCCGATCAGCATCCTGGGCCTCGTCCTCGTGCTGAAGCACATCCCCGACCTGCGCGCGGCCGATCATCCGCCGTTCGACCTGCGCGGGTTCCTTCTTACGGGCATCGGCCTTTCCGTGCTGATGCTGGGCTTGTCGGCGCTTGGCGGGCACCTGCTGCCAACGGCGGTGACGTGGTCGTGCATCGCCGCCGGCACGGTCGCGCTGCTGGTCTACGGACACTACGCGCTGCGGGTGCCGCATCCCGTGATCAACCTGCGGCTGTTCGGCCTGGCGACGTTCCGGCACGGCGCGCTGTACGGCAGCCTGTACCGGATCGGCGTGCAGGCGACGCCGTTCCTGCTGCCGCTGCTGCTGCAGATCGGCTTCGGCCTCGATCCGCTGCAATCGGGCCTGCTGACGTGCACGACCGCGGTGGGTGCGATGTTCATGAAGACGCTGGCGATCAACGTGCTGCGTCGCTGGGGCTTCCGCGCCGTGCTCGTGGTCAACGGCATCGCCGGCGCGCTCATCGTGGCGACGTTCGGCCTGTTCTCGGCCACCACGCCGCACCTCGTGATCGCCGTCATGCTGCTCGGCTCGGGCCTGCTGCGATCGCTGCAGTTCACCGCGCTGCAGGCCATCTCGTTCGCCGACATCGAGCAGAAGGACATGAGCCAGGCGGCGAGCATCTCGAGCATGATGCAGCGGCTCGCGCAGAGCACGGGCATCGCCGTGGCGGCGTACATGCTCCAGGCGTCGAGCACGCTGCATGGGCACGCCACGATCGAAGTATCCGATTTCGTGCCGACGTTCATCGGCATCGCGCTGATCTCGCTCGTCCCGCCCATGCTGCACCGGCGCCTGCCCCGCGACGCGGGCGTCGCGGTGTCGGGTCACGCCGTCCGCTAGCGGCCGCCAACCGGCCGTCGGAGGCGGTGGCTCGGCTTGCCGCAGGCGCGCGAAGCTGCGGTAACATCCGCGCGGCTTCGATCCTGGTCGCGCATGCGGTTCCTGCTTCGCTTCGCTCGTCTTCTCGCCGTCGCATGCCTTGCGGCCACGCCCGCCGCGGCCTGCCTCGCCGCGCTGCCCGGCCAGCCGCCGCAGCTCGTGCACATCCCGCTCACCGCGCCCGGCGTCACCGAGGCCATGGTCGCCGGACTGTTCACGCCGCCCGGCCCGGGCCCGTTTCCCGTCATCGTCTATTCGCACGGCCGCTCGGCCGATCGCGACGGCACGCAGGTACCCGATCCGCGCGGATTCGTACGCTATTTCGTGCGCAAGGGCTTCGCGGTCGTCGCCCCGATTCGCCCGGGCTACGGCGCAACCGGCGGCGAGGACCATGAAGATTCGGGCGTCCGCTACGACATCTTCGGCAACTGCTGGGGCCATCCGCAATTCGCGCGCGCCGCTGCGGCTGCGCGCGACGCCATCGCCGCGACCGTGACCTGGCTGCACGCGCAGCCATGGGCCGATGCCACCCGCGTCGTCCTGCTCGGCACCTCGATGGGCGGCCTGGCGTCGATCGCGACCGCGGCCACGGACGTCGAGGGCATCGCCGCGACCATCAATTTCGCCGGCGGCACCGGCGGCAACGGGCAAGCCGCGCCGGAGCACAGCTGCGGGTCGGAAGACATGGAAGCGCTCATGACGGTGTATGGCGCACGCACGCATGTGCCGAGCCTGTGGCTCTACGCGAAGAACGATTCCTTCTGGGGCGCCGAGCGGCCGCGCGCGTGGCATCGCGCATTCGCGCACGGTGGGAGCGAGACCCACTTCGTGCTCACCGATGCCGTGCCGAACGCGGACGGTCATCAGCTGCTCGGACGTGGCAGCCGCCTGTGGATGCCGCCGCTCGATGCCTTCCTCCACGAGCAGGGGTTTTGACGCAACGCCTGCGACACGGCGCACCGCGCGCTGCATCGGGCCGCAACGTCACGCGGCGATCATGCGATGGCCTGCCCGGCGATCGATGGTTGACGCAGTCAACCAATCGGCGGCATGGCGGCGGTCAGGGAATCTCGATGTCGATCAGCGGCGCGTATTGCTGGCCGCCGTGGTTGTCGCTGTCGAGCACGTCGCTCTGGAAGCGCGGGCGCGGGATCGACGCCTTGAACGCAAGCGCATCGGGCACGACGAAGAACTTCACCTGCTCGGCTGGCAGCCGGTAGATCGAGGCGATCAGCTCGCGCGTGAGCACGCCGCTCGCGCGCACGCGCTCGAACGCCGCAGGGTCGTCGAACATGACGTCGAACGTGAGCTCGAACGGCCCCGCGTTCTTGCTGCGGATCAGTCGGGCGAGCTCTCCCAGCCTGGCCATCGCGATCCTCAGCCGACCTTCACGTGCTCGATGGGAAACATCTCGTACGGATCGTCGGGCTCTACGACGTGGTTCACGCAGAAGCGGTACACGGGTCCGCGCTCGAGATACGCCGGGCTGTACGGACACGCCACGCCGGTGATGAAGCCGCGCCACTCGGGGATCGGCAGATGCAGCGCCTGGTGGCGCGCCATCGAGGCGATGGTCGTGGCGATCTCCTGGGTCGCGGCGGTCGTTTCCATGACGAGGCACAGCTCGTGCGAGCGGATCTCGGTCACCGGCTCGAGCGGCCCCATCGTGCCGTTCTTGCCGTAGATGCGCACGTTGAACACGTAGTTCGCAGCGGCGGGATCGCCACCGAACACGTCGGCCACGCGGCCGTGCACGCGCTCGGTCAGCCGCTCCACCCACGAGTCGATCTGGCGGATGATGTAGGGATCGCGCACCGAGCCCAGGACGATGCTCTGGTAGCCGGCCAGCTCCGCGCCTTCGAGCTTGACGGTGTAGCGCGCCGCCGGCTCGAAGCGGCTCCCGCGCACGCGGACGCGCCGCTCGTCGAGCGGCTCGTAGGTCGCGTGCGTGAGGTCGAGCACGCCGCTCGATTCGACCAGGCGAAACGGATCGCCGTTCTCGTACAGGCTGTGCGCGGCCACGCTGAGCGGGCTGCAGCGCAGCGCCGGATCGAGCGGCTCGAGGTCGAAGTGATCGGCGCGCAGCGTGGCGAACATGCAGTCCGGCGAGGGCCGCGCAACGGTGGCCGCGGCGCCGCATTCGAGGATCTTCGCGGCGTGCCAGGCGATGCCCGCGTCGATGCCCCAGCTGATCGGGATGCCCGCGAAGATCGCGCAGTCGCTCGAACGCCCGGCGATGATCACTTCGGCGCCCTGCTCGAGCGCGCGCAGCCACGGCGCGTCGCCCATCATGCCGACGACCCTCACGGCGCGCTCGATCGTGCCCTCGTCGAATTCCGGCGCCGGCGACAGCGGCTTGATGCGCCCTTCGCGCAGGCGGCGCTTGAGATACGCCTTGTCCTGCTCCGCGTGGATGAGCGCCATCGGAAACGCGAGCTTGTCCTCGCGCGCGATGTCCTCGACGATGCGCTTGAACAACGCGACGTGCGGCGCACCCCCCGCCGTGCCGGCCGAGCCGATGAGCAGCGGAATGCGCGCCTTGCGCGCCGCGCGCAGCATGAGGCGCAGGTCGCGCTTGATCGCACGCACGGGAAACGCGGTGCCGCCGGTGCCGAGCGAGAAGGGTCCCGGATCGGTCGACCCCGCATCGCACCCGATGAAATGCGGGCGCCTGGCGAGCCCTTCCTCGAGCGAGCTCTCCTTGAAGCCCGACCCGCAGACGCCCGTGCCCGAGAGCACGCGCACTTCCTGGTTGGCGCTCATCGCGTCACGACCCGCGGGTGCTCCCGGCGGCGCGCACGACGAGCTCGCGCGGTGCATCACCGTAGCGGCGGTCGAGGTCTTCTTCGAGCATGAACGCCTGCTCCAGCTCTGCGATGTGCGCGTAGCCCATGAGTTCGGTGATGTCCTCGATGCCGACCAGCAGATCGGGCCGGTCGACGGCCTCGCCGCTGATCATCGTCTCCTGCATCACGCCGAGCGCCTTGCGCATGCCCATGATCGCCGCCGCCGTGAGCATCCGCGGACAGCTGACGCGTGCCACGCCGAGCGCGGCGAGACGCTTCAACCCGATCAGCGGGCTCGTGGGCCGCGCGCGCACGCCGAAGCCCATGTTGATCTGCACGGGCGTGTCGGGGACGGCTTCGACGATGCGCGCGATGTCGTCCTCGCTGCGGATCGCGTCGGGATAGATCATGTCGGCGCCGGCGCTCGCGTAGGCCTTCGCGCGCATAACGGCGTCGTCGATGCCGCCGATGGCGATCGCATCGGTGCGCGCGTTGATGATGAAATCGGGGTCCTTGCGCGCCCGGGTGGCCGCCTCGATCTTGCGGCACATCTCGGCGATGGACACCACGTCCTTGCCGCGCATGTGCCCGCAGCGCTTCGGCATCACCTGGTCCTCGAGGTTGATGCCGACCACCCCGGCCTCCTCGAAGTATTGCACCGTGTGATAGACCGTTACCGCGTTGCCGTATCCGGTATCGGCGTCGGCGGTCAGCGGAATGCCGACGCTGCGCGCGAGCGCGCGACACGCGTCGACGTTCTCGAGCAGCGACAGGATGCCGATGTCCGGCTGCACCAGGCGCGCGTTCGCAAGCCCCGATCCGGTCGTGGCCGCGGTCTTGAAGCCCATCGACTCGACCAGCCGCACGCTGTAGCCGTCATACACGCCTGGCGACACGAGCGGGCGCGCGTCGCGCAGGAGCTCGCGCATGCGGCGCGCCTTGGTCTTGGGTGCCACATCGGAACGCGCGTGATCGGTCATTGGACTTTCCTCTGCGGTGCGGACGTGGCGCGGCGCTTCGGGCTCACTGCGGCTTGATCCCGCTCGCACGGAT
>DATILY010000025.1:0-6748 GCA_035475895.1 Casimicrobiaceae bacterium
CGACGCCCGTGACGACCGCGTCGCCGAATTGCTCGACGAGGCGCCCGAGCAGCGTGCGCGCCGCCCGCACGCTGACCTGCTGACCTACGATGGCGCGCACCGCGATCTCGAAGCCGTCCACCGTGCCGGGCACCCGCAGGCCCGTCGCACCCGCAGCGAGCGGCCCGAGCGCCGTCCCGACTTCATCGGGATGGCACGCCAGGTCGAAGGCGTGACGCGCGCGTGCGAGCACCTGCGGCACCACACGCGATAGCGTCGGCGCGACCTCGAGCACGAGTGCTGCACGGCGCGCGGCCGGCTGCACGCGGATCCACCCTGCATGACGCTCGCCGCGATGATCGATGCGCACCGTGCGCAAGTAGGCGTTGCCATCGATCGCCTCGACACCGGCGATCGCGCGCGCAGCGAGGAAATCCCGCAGCGCACTCCAGTCGTACGGCGGGCGATACGCGACTTCGAAGCGCATCGTGGCCGGTGTGTCGCCGGGTGCGCGCTCGCGGCGCAGGCGGGCGGGCGGCATGCGATAGCGCGCCTTCCACAAGGCGTTGAAGCGCCGGACGCTGCCAAAACCGCTCGCCAGCGCAACCTCCGTGACGGGGAGCGTCGTATCGGTCAGCAGGCGCTTGGCCAGGAGCAGGCGCTGCGTCTGCGCATACTCGACCGGCGTCACGCCGAATGCGCGCTCGAAGATGCGTCGCACGTGCCGGCTCGTCACGCCGAGCCGCGCGGCGAGGCGCTCGAGTCCGCCGTCGTCCAGCACGCCGCCGTCGATCAACTCGACGGCCGCTTGCGCCAAGCGCTCGGTCGCATCGACGCTCGCATAGCCCGGTGCCAGCTCCGGGCGGCAACGCAGGCATGGACGATAGCCGGCCACCTCGGCGGCCGCTGCGCTCTGGAAATAACGGCAGTGCTCCGCGCGTGGCGTGCGTACGCGGCACACGGGGCGGCAGTAGATACCCGTCGACGACACGCCGACGAAGAAACGCCCGTCGAAGCGCGCGTCATGCGTGGAGAGGGCCCGGTAACAACTCGTAGCGTCGATCACCATGGCGGCATTATGAGCCCGCCGACCAAGGCATACTCGCCGTTTTCGGACCTCGTATCCGGGGCCCTCGCTCCACCCGGCGTGCACGCTTGCCGCATAATCGCGGCCTGGATCCCAACAGGTGCTGCCATGCTGCGTCATGTCGTTCGTCTGCTTGCCTGCGCGCTTGCCTTGGTTGCGCTCGACGCGCTCGCGCAAGCGCCCGATCGCGTCGTGTTCGGCACCAACTGGCTTGCCGAAGCGGAGCACGGCGGCTTTTATCAAGCGCTGGCAGAAGGCACGTATCGCAAATACGGCCTGGACGTCACGATCCGCATGGGCGGGCCGCAGGTGAACCCGCTGCAACTGCTCGTGGCAGGACAGCTGGACGTCGCGATGGGTGACGATCTGCAGACGCTCGGCGCGCTGGAGCAGGGCTTGCCGATCACCACGATCGGTGCGACGTTCCAGAAGAATCCGACGGTGATCATCGCGCATCCGGGCGTGGCCAGCCTCGAGGCGCTGAAAGGCAAGCCGATCGCCATCGGCGCGGCGAGCAATACGACGTTCTGGCCGTGGCTGAAGCAGCGCTACGGCTTTACCGACGATCAGAAGCGCCCCTACGGTTTTTCGGTCCAGCCGTTTCTCGCCGACCGCAACCTCGCGCAGCAGGGGTTTGCGACCTCCGAGCCGTTCTCGATCGAAAAGGCCGGCATCGCGCCGGTCGTGTTCCTCCTCGCCGACTTCGGCTATCCGCCGTATTCCGAATCGCTCGTCGTGCGCAACGAATCGGTGCGCGGACGTGCCGACGTGCTGAAGCGCTTCCTGCGCGCATCCGCGGAAGGCTGGAAAAGCTACCTCGCGAACCCGGCGCCGGCGCATGCGCTGATCCGCCGCGACAATCCCGAAATGAGCGATGAGCTCCTCGCCTACGGTCATCGCAAGCTCAAGGAGTACGCCATCGTGACGGGCGGTGACGCACCTGCGCAGGGCATCCTCACGATGACCGACGCGCGGTGGCAGAAGACGCTCGAGTTCGTCCGCAGCGCGGGCCTCGGCAAGCCGGGCTTCGACTATCGCCCGGCATGGACGCTCGACCTGGTGCGGGACGTCAAGGTCCTGCCCTGACGTGCAAGCCGCGCGCGCCGAACCTGCGCTCGAGGCGCGCGCGCTCGGGAAGCGTTATCCCAACGGCGCGCTCGCGCTCGCGCCGGTCGACCTGTCCGTCTGGCCCGGCGAGTTCGTCACGCTGCTCGGACCGTCTGGCTGCGGCAAGAGCACGCTGCTGAATCTCGTCGCAGGCTTGCTTGCGCCGAGCAGCGGGACGTTGCGCTGGTGGGGCGAAGCGGAGCGCCCGCGCGGCGCCGCAGGTCACCGCATCGCATTCGTGTTCCAGGCGCCTACCCTCATGCCGTGGGCTCGCGTGCGTGACAACGTCGCGCTGCCGCTCGCCCTGGCCCGCGCGCCGCGCGATGCACGCGACGCCGCGGCGGCGCAGGCGCTCGCACAGGTCGGCCTCGAAGGATTCGCCGCGCACCTGCCGCGCGAGCTGTCCGGCGGCATGCAGATGCGCGTGTCGATTGCCCGCGCGCTTTGCGTGGAGCCGGACCTGCTGCTGATGGACGAGCCGTTCGGAGCGCTGGACGAGTTCACGCGCCAGCGGCTGGACGCCGACCTGCTCGCGCTGTGGGCGCGCCGCAAGCTCACCGTGCTGTTCGTCACCCACAGCATCCAGGAAGCGGTGTTCCTCTCGACCCGCGTCGTCGTCATGGGTGCGCGGCCGGGGCGCATCCTGGCCGACCATCGCATCGACTGGCAAGGTGCGCGCGACGACGCATTTCGCGTATCGACGGCGTTCGCCGAGCACGCGCGCATCCTGTCGTCCTGCGTCGCATCCGCCGGGGCAGCGGCAACCGCGTGACGGACAGGCGACGTATCGCGGAGATCGGCGCGCCGGTCGTGGTCGCGCTGTTGTTCCTCGCAGCCTGGGAAGCGGTCGTGCGCCTTTATGCGATCCCCGTGTACCTCGTGCCGTCGCCCGGCGTGGTGGCCGCCACGCTGGTGCGCGACTGGACGCTGCTGTTCGCGTCGTTGCGCGTGACCCTCGGCATCGCGCTGACCGCCCTGCTGCTCGCAACCGTGCTGGGCGCGGCGGCTGCACTGCTGTTCGTGCAGAGCCGCTGGATCGAGCTCAGCCTGTTCCCTTATGCAGTGCTGCTGCAGGTCACGCCGATCGTCGCCATCGCCCCGCTCATCATCATCTGGGTGCACGACACGCGGGTGGCGCTCGTGTTGTGCGCCGTCGTGGTGGCCATCTTCCCGATCATCTCCAACACGACGCTCGGCCTGCGCAGCGTCGATCCCGGGCTGCTCGCGCTGTTCCGGCTGCACGATGCCAGCCGGTGGCAGGTGCTCTGGCGCCTTCGCGTGCCGAGCGCGCTGCCGTATTTCTTCGGCGGCCTGCGCATCGCCAGCGGCCTCGCGTTGATCGGCGCGGTGGTGGCGGAGTTCGTTGCGGGCACCGGCGGACAAGGCGCCGGGCTCGCCTACCAGATCCTGCTTGCCGGCATCCAGCTCAACGTGCCGCGGCTGTTCGCGGCGCTGTTCCTCATCACGGCGTGCGGCGTGGCGCTGTTTGGCGCCGTGCTGCTCGCTTCGCGCATCGCGCTCGCGCGCTGGCACGAGAGCGAGCTCGCGGACGGCTGATCACGCCACCGGCTCCGTGGCACCGGCCTTGCGCGCCTGCGCGATGGCATCGAGCAGCGTCTTTGGCTCGTGTGCTCCGGACAGGGCCACGCGGCCATTGAAGATGAAGAACGGCACGCCCGAGATGCCGAGTGCGCGCGCTCGCTCGTCGGCATCCGCGACGTCGTCGCGCAGCTGATCCGACGCGAGAAATGCGCGCGCCGCATCGGCGTCGCCGCCTGCGTCGGCTGCAAGCTCGGCCAGCGTCGCAGGATCGCCGATGAGCCGGCCTTCGACGAAGTAGGCGCGAAACAGCCGCTCGACCAGGGAAGACGCGTCGCCCCGCTGGCCCTGCGTCCACATGATCAGGCGGTGGGCCGCGAGCGTGTTCGGTTGGCGCGTAATCGCGTCCAGCGCAAGCGTGACGCCGCTTTGCGAGGCTGCTTCGCGCACGCGCGCGTAGATCCCATCCGCGCGTGCGGCGCCCCCGAACTTGGCCTCGAGATAGCGCGCGCGCTCGATGCCCGCGGGCGGCAAATCGGGATTGAGCTGGAACGGATGCCAGCGAACCTGCGGGACGACGGCCGGCGCCTGCGCCACGAGCGCGGCCAGCGCCGTCTCCAGGCGCCGCTTGCCGATGTAGCACCACGGGCATACGACGTCCGACACGACGTCGATGGTGAGCGATTCGCTGTTCATGCGTTCTCCTGCGCGGCGCATCTCATGCCTCGACACCGCGCGCGCGGCGTTGTTCAATCGCAGCTGGGGCCCTTCTCGTGCGCATCGACGTATTCTGCCGCGTCGTCGACAACTTCGGTGATGCCGGGGTCACCTGGCGCCTCGCCCGCCAGCTCGCGCAGGAGCACGGCGCGCGCGTCACGCTGCGCATCGACATGCCGCAGGCGCTCGACCGCATCGCCCCGCCATCGGCGCGCGAAGGCGTCGCGATCGAGCGCCTGGAGGAACGTACGCCCGAGCCGCTGCCGGATCTCATCGTCGAGGGCTTCGGATGCGGCTTGCCGGCGCGCTACCTCGACGCCATGGCGGCGAGCGCCAAGCCGCCATTGTGGATCAACCTCGAATACCTGTCGGCGGAGCCCTGGATCGACACGGTGCACGGCCTGCCGTCGCCGCAGCCGCGCCTGCCGCTCGTGCGCCACTTCTACTTTCCCGGCTTCACGCCCGCGACCGGCGGCCTGCTGCGCGAGCGCGACCTGCTCGCCGAGCGCGAGCGCGCGCGCCCGGCCGGGCGGCGCGCGTCGCGCGTGGCCGATTCACTCGTCGCGACGGCCGCGCGCGGCGGCGTGGACACCGCCAGCGTGCGCGTCGTCTCGCTCTTCTGTTATGCCAATGCAGCGCTGCCCGCCTTGCTCGATGCCTGGGTCGAGGGCGACTCGCCGCTGTTGTGCATCGTGCCGGAAGGTGTCGCAACGGCCTCGTTCGATGCCTGGCTCGAAGGCGCGGTGCCGCATGCCGGACAGACGTTCACGCGCGGCGCGCTGACGCTCGCCACCGTGCCATTCGTGAGCCAGGACGAATACGACCGCCTGCTGTGGGCCTGCGACTTCAACTTCGTGCGCGGCGAGGATTCGTTCCTGCGTGCGCAGTGGGGAGCGCGGCCGTTCGCCTGGCACGCGTACCCGCAGGCCGGCGATGCCCACCGCGTCAAGGTCGAGGCCTTCCTCGATCGCTATCTCGCCGGCGCGGACGATACGGTGGCGGCAGCGGCGCGCAGCTTCCATCGCGCCTGGAACGACAGCGACCCGCGTGCCGTGGTGCCTGCGTGGTGCAGCGTCGTTGCCGCAGCGGACGCGCTTGCTGCGCATAACCGCCGCTGGTGCGACCGGCTCGCTGCGCTGCCGGACCTGGCGACCAGCCTGCTCGAATTCAGCGCTCTTCGGCTATAATGTCGGGTTCAGCGCATGCAAACCCGGTCCGTCGCGGACCGGCAAACTCATCGACGCCGCGCAAGCCTTACGCCGCGCGGCCAACCTGCAAGAGCCGCCATGAAAACCGCCCAGGAAATCCGCGCCGGCAACGTGATCATGATCGGATCCAACCCGATGGTGGTCCAGAAGGCCGAATTCAACAAATCCGGCCGCAATGCGTCGGTCGTGAAGATGAAGCTGCGCAACCTCTTGTCGAGCGGCGGCACCGAAACGGTCTACCGCGCGGACGAGAAGTTCGACGTCATCCAGCTCGAGAAGAAGGAAGCCACGTACTCCTATTTCGCCGATCCGATGTATGTCTTCATGGACCACGAATTCAACCAGTTCGAGGTCGAGAAGGAGAACATCGAGGACGCGCTGCCTTACCTCGAGGACGGCATCGAGTGCGAGCTCACCTTCTACGAGGGTCGCGCCATCTCCGTCGAGCTGCCCAATACCGTGGTGCGCGAGGTGACCTACACCGAGCCCGCGGTGAAGGGCGACACGTCGGGCAAGGTCATGAAACCCGCAAAGATCGCAAGCGGCTTCGAGGTGCAGGTTCCGCTGTTCGTCAGCACGGGCGACCGCATCGAGATCGACACGCGCACCGGCGAGTACAAGCGGCGCGTGTAGCTGTGCTCGCCGTGCACGCCGCGGAAGGCACGGGCGTGACCTCCCTCGCATGGCGGCGGCTGGTCGCGGCGGTTGCGCCCGGCGCAGCCCGGGATTCCCGGGCGCTCAGCGGGGAACGCTGAACGCGGCACGCGCCTTCAGGGCGGCGGCCCGCGCCGGGCAGGTGTCCACGTGGTCGTTGACCAGTCCCATCGCCTGCATCATGGCGTACATCGTGGTCGGTCCCACAAAGGTGAATCCTCGGCCCTTGAGGTCCTTCGACAGCGCCGTCGATTCGGGCGACGTCGCCATCGATGCAAGCACCTCGCGGGTGATGCGGCGCGGCCGCGTGGCGGCGGCAGGCTCGTAGCGCCACAGGAACGCCGCCAGCGAGCCGGTTTCAGCGACCAGCTCGCGTGCGCGGCGCGCGTTGTTGATCGTCGACTCGATCTTGCCGCGGTGGCGCACGATGGCGGCGTCCTGCAGCAATCGCTCGACA
>DATILY010000026.1:0-14340 GCA_035475895.1 Casimicrobiaceae bacterium
CGCGCATCGAAGTGCAGTCCACCGGCGCTGCCGGCGTGCGCGTCGCGCTGAATCTTTCGTCGACCGTGCCCGGCCTCGGCGTGCGCTTCGCCGGCACCGGTTCGCAGGTATTCGGGCCCGTGTCCGGCAGCGAGATCCGCAACGCGATGCAGCAGCTCGGCACGTACTGGGCGCCGCTGGTCGAAGGCGACGTCGAAACGATCGAGCTCGACGTGCCGGCCGGCGTCTCGGTGAAGGACGTGGTGGCCACGCTGCCGCTCGTGTCGCATTCGGTCGTGCCGGCTGCCGAAATGCACAAGCTCAGCTTGAAGCGCGTGGCCGACATCGGCACCGCGCTGCCGTGCGAAACTGACCTCGTGTGCGTCACGCCATCACCTGCGCTCGCTGCGGCTGCCAACGCGGTTGCTTCGATCACGTTCACCAAGCCCGAAGGCGGCCTTTACCTGTGCAGCGGCCAGCTGCTCAACGATGCGGCGTCCGACAACGTGCCGTATTTCTTCACGGCGAACCACTGCATCGACAGTGCCACCGCGGCGGCCACCATCACGACGTACTGGTTCTTCGACGCCGCTGCTTGCAACTCGAACACCGTGCGTCCGGACTACATCGTGCAGGCATCGGGCTCAAGGTTGCTGGCGCGCAGCGACGACTGGGATTGGGCGCTCATGCGCCTGAATGCCGCACCGCCGGCGGGTGCCACGTTCTCGGCCTGGCGCGCGGAGCCCGTGCCGCCGGGCAGCGTGCTCACGGTGCTGCACCATCCCAACGGTGACCTGAAGAAGTTCTCGCAGGGCACGGCCACCAGCTACGTGGTCGACGGCCTGTACAACGGCACGACCCCGGCGACGTTCCTGAACATGACGTATTCGCAGGGCGAGACCGAGGGCGGCTCGAGCGGATCGGGCGTGCTGACGTTCAACGGCGTTCCAGGCGCGGGCTACTACGAAGTGCGCGGCGGACTCTACAGCGGCGCGAATGCGGCGTGCCCGGCGCCTGCCGGCTACTTCGACGTCTACTCGCGCATGGACAACATGCTGCCCAACGTGCGCGAATACCTGACGGCGGGCAACAATCCGTCCGGCACCGTCTCCGCGGTCGAGTTCTACAATGCCGCGCTGGACCATTATTTCCTCTCCACCAATCCGGCGGAGATCAACGATCTCGACAGCGGCGTGCACGTCGGCTGGGTGCGCACGGGCCTGCGCTTCAACGCCTACGCGACGCAGGTTCCGGGCACGAGCCCGGTGTGCCGCTTCTACCGCTCGCCCGCGTTCGGGGATTCGCACTTCTATTCGGCGAGCCCGGCCGAATGCGCGGCCACCGCCGCGGCGCACCCGGTCGACTGGGTGTTCGAGAGCCCGAACGTGTTCTACATCGCGCTGCCCGATCCGACGACGGGCGCGTGTGCCGCGAACGCGCGGCCGGTGTGGCGCTTCTTCAACAACGTGACCACCAACCACCGCTACACGGCCGAAGTGAAGGATCGCGACGACATGCGGTTCGACGCGGCGACGTGGACGCCCGAAGGCTACGGGCCCGATGCGGTGATCATGTGCTCGCCGATCGGCAGCTGATCGCGGTCGTGCGGCACGAGCCCCCGCTGCGGCGGGGGTTCGCTTTTGCAGCGCGCGTACTCTAGAAGCGGTAGCGCACGCCGGCCGCGTCGCCCACCGCCACGGTGCCGCCGACGCCTTGCGCGACGATGGCATTCATGCCGAACGCGACGCCTTCCAGCCGCTCGTCATGGCGATAGCCGGCCAGCGTGGTCAGCGGCTCGCGTCCCACCACCGCCGTGTCCTGGTCGGTGGTGGTGACCTGGCAGCGGATGCAGGGCTTGACCATGCGCAGCACGACGTCGCCGATGGCGAGCGTGTCCAGGTGATCCTCGTCGTAGGCGGGCAGGTCGTCGAGCACGATGTTCGGGCGGAAGCGGTTCATCGGCAGCGCGTCCTCGCCCGCGGCACCGAGCCGCTCGTTGAGGTCTTCGAGGGACGCCGTGCCGATCACGAGCACGGGATAGCCGTCGGCGAAGAGCGTGTGCGCGCCGGAATCGCCGACGAACTCGGGATTGCAGTCGCGCTGCTTGCTGCGATCGAACCGCACGAGGCGCACGGCGCAATCGAGATGCGCCGACAGCCAGCGCGCCGCATCGTCGCCCTCGTCGAAGCCGCGTACGTGGCTGCGCCAGACGGTCACCTCGCGGGCGGCGCCGTGCGGATGCCGCAGCGGGATCGCCACGGCCGCGCGCTCACCCGTGCCGAGCATGAGCACATCGTCGTCGACCTCTGGAACGACGAGCGCGAGACGGGGCAGCTCGCGCTGCGTGAGGAAGCGACCGTCCGGCCGGATCACCATCCACTCTCGGTCCGCGACGCCGGCCACACCAAGGCCGGTTGCTGCAGCGGTCGCCGCGTCGATCGCGAGCCCGCGCGCGCCTTTGACCGGATAGACGTAAAGCCCAGCGATACGGGCGTCGGACACGCGCGGCCTAGCGGAGGCCGGCCATGTAGTCGGCGACGGCTTTCATCTGCGCATCGGACAGACGAGCGGCGATGGCGGCCATCACCCGGCCGTTCACGTCCTTGCCTTCCTTGTCGTTGCCCCGCTGGCCGGACTTGAAGGCCTGCAGCTGCGCGTACGTGTACTCGGCATGCTGGCCGCCGACGCGCGGATAGTTCTTCGGCAGGCCCGCCCCGTTGGCAAGATGGCACGACGCGCACGCGGGCACTGCATTGGCCGTGTCGCCGCCGCGGTAGAGCTGCTGCGCGAGCTTCACGTTCTGGGCATCCTTGGCCTTCTGTCCCTTCGGCTGCTGCTGCGCGAAATACGCGCCGAGCGCCTGCATGTCGGCCTCGCTCAACGGTTGCGCCATCGGTTGCATGATGGGGCTGGGGCGGATGCCCGCCTTGAAATGCTCGAGCTGCAGGGTGATATAGTCGGCCGGCTGTCCGGCGAGACTCGGATTGGCCGATGCGGGACTGTTGCCATCGGCGCCGTGACACGCCGCACACACCTGCGACACGATCTGCTGCGCACGTGCGGGATCCGGCGCCGGGGCGGCGGGCTTCGCTTCCTCGGCGAATGCGCGCAAGGCAAACGTTGCAAGGGCCGCGGCAAGCAGCCAGTGGCGAGTCATGGGAGCGGTCTCCTGGTGGATCGAACCGGACGGTCCGCGCAACGGCGGTGACGCCCGGGCATTGGCCTTGAAAAAGCACGCCATTGTAACGGACCGGCGACGCGCGCCGGAATTCGACCCTGCGGACGACACCGGCCCGCGTCCTTTGCTCGGGGCGGCATTCGAGGGCGCGGCCGCGAGCGCGGTGCAGCTGCCTCCTGCAGAAGCGGCCGAGGTCGCGTTCGCGGGCCGCTCGAATGCGGGGAAGTCGAGCGCGCTCAATGCGCTCGCACGCCATCGCGGGCTCGCGTTCGCCAGCCGCACGCCGGGGCGCACGCAGCAGATCAACTTCTTCGCCCTGCGCGGCGGCGCGCGTGCCGTCGACCTGCCGGGCTACGGCTACGCCGCCGTGTCGAAGAGCCTCAAGCGCGAATGGCAGAATTTCCTGTGGGATTACGTGCTCACGCGCACGACGCTGGTCGGCCTCGTGCTGGTGGTGGACGCACGCCACGGCCTCAAGTCGCTCGACGCCGAACTGCTCGGTGCCTTCGGCGTTTCGGCGCGGCCGATCCTGCTGCTCGCGACGAAGTCGGACAAGCTCGGCACGACGGAGCGCCGCGCGGCGATCGCGGCCTTGCGCGAGCAGGTGGCGAAGCTCGAGATCGGCGCGCCGGTGGACGTCGTACCATTCTCCGCTGTGACGCGCGAAGGCGTGCGCGAGGCGGATCGCGTGCTCGCCCAATGGCTGCCGCCTGCTGCGGCTGGATAGAAAAAGGCCCCGCGATCAAGGGGAGTGACGCGGGGCCTCAAAACGCCCGCAGTCGGACATGCCGACGCGGGCACCCGCTCAGGGAGGAAAGCGGGAGACGTTCACCGTCTGTGCAATGTGACCAGACCCCCGCGCGCCGAGTTCCAGGATATTTGTAACGAATGTATCGTGACGCCATGACACGCTCCTACTACGGCCGGTTCCCCACGTCGCGCCCGCGGCGCATGCGCCACGACGACTTCTCGCGGCGCCTCATGCGCGAGGTCCGCCTGACGCCCGATGACTTCATCTATCCGGTGTTCGTCCTCGAAGGCGAGCGCAAGGTCGAGCCCGTCGCGTCGCTCCCAGGCGTCGCCCGCCGCAGCATCGACGGCCTGCTCGCCGAAGCCGAGCGCTGCGTGGCGCTGCAAGTCCCGGCCATCGCGCTGTTCCCGGTCGTACCGGCGTCGCGAAAAAGCGACGACGCAGCCGAAGCGTGGAATCCCGAGGGGCTCGTGCCCCGTGCGGTGCGCGCGCTCAAGCAGCGCTTCCCGGCGCTCGGCGTCGTCACCGACGTCGCGCTCGATCCCTACACGCGGCACGGCCAGGACGGCCTCATCGACGCCACCGGCTACGTCATGAACGACGAGACCGTCGAAGCGCTCGTGCGCCAGGCGCTGTGTCACGCCGAAGCGGGCGTCGACGTCCTGGCGCCCTCGGACATGATGGACGGCCGCGTGGGCGCGCTTCGCCAGGCGCTCGACGCGCAGCGGCACATCCACACGCGCATCCTCGCGTATTCGGCCAAGTACGCGTCGTCGTTCTACGGGCCCTTTCGCGACGCCGTCGGCTCCGGCGTCAACCTCGGCGGCGGCAACAAATACACCTACCAGATGGATCCCGCGAACAGCGACGAGGCGCTGCGCGAAACGGCGCTCGACATCGCCGAAGGCGCCGACATGGTGATGGTGAAACCGGGCCTGCCTTACCTCGACATCGTGCGCCGCGTGAAGGATGCGTTCGGCATGCCGACCGCGGTGTACCAGGTGTCGGGCGAATACGCCATGCTCAAGGCCGCGGCGCAGGCGGGCTGGCTGCCGGAGCGCGCGTGCGCGCTCGAGGTGCTCACGAGCATGAAGCGCGCCGGCGCCGACGCGATCCTCACGTACTACGCGCTGCAGGCGGCCGAGTGGCTCGCCGAGGAGCCCTAAGGCGAATCGAGCAGGCGCGCCAGCGCCGCCGCGTCGAGCCGCACGTCGTCGCGCTTGCGCGAGCGGGCTTCGCGCTCGTCCATGATGGTCAGGCGCACTCCACCGGCGCGCGTGTCGATGTACAGCTGCGCCGGTGCCGCGGCGCTGCGCATCGGGCCTACGCGATAGCTCACCTCGGCGTTGATCAGCACGAGCTCGACCGCCTTCTGGTCGTCGGCGATCAGCTCGAGGCGGATGTCGTTGTACTCGCCGGCCCATCCGGCCGCGACGCCCCCGACCAGCCTGGGATTGAAGTCGGCCAGCCGGCGCATCCAGCGCAACGCCTCCTCGCGCTGGGCTCGCAGCGTGGCCGCATGCTCGTCGCCTCCGTACAGCGCCTGATGCTCGGTCAGCGCCGCTTCGACTTCGTCGTCGCCCGGCAGGCCGTCGCGCTCGGAGAGCATGAGCTGGCGGGCCGCCTTGCGCTTGGCGAGCGACCAGTCGGTGATGCCGTGCTCCAGGATCAACCGCGCGGCCACCTGGGCGATGCGCTCGCGGTTGTCGCTCTGCGCGCCGGCGTAGGCGCGTCCGCGGGACAGGCTGGCGCGGGGCATTGGGCTTGGGTCCTAGAACAGCTGGTTGCGAACGTCGGGTGTTGCCGGCGCGCCCGGTAGCGAGATCGGCGCAAGTGAGTCCTCACTACGACGCGGCGTGTACTCGTTGAGGAACCAGTCCGACACGTTGCTCGAGTCGTCCCGCAGCCCGGTGTCCGGGTTGATCCGCACCTGCACCACGCCCTCGGGCGCCTCCCGCGCTTTCTCGGGCACGTTCTTCAGCACCTTGGACATGTAGCTGATCCAGATCGGGAGCGCCGCGGCGCTGCCCGTTTCGTTGTTCCCCAGCGTGCGCGGCTGGTCGAACCCGATCCATGCGACACCGACCAGCGACGCGTTGTAGCCGCAGAACCAGGCGTCCACCATGTCGTTGGTCGTGCCGGTCTTGCCGGCCAGGTCGTTGCGCTTCAGCTCGGTGTGAACCCGCGCCGCTGTGCCGTAGACCGTGACGTCGTGCAGCAGCGTGTTCATGATGAACGCGTTGCGCGGGTCGATCGCGAGTTCCGCATTGGCGCCGGCCACGACGGGCTTCGCCTGCGACAGCGTGTTGCCCTTGCTGTCGGTGATCTTCTCGATGAGGTAGGGCGCGATGCGGTAGCCGCCGTTGGCGAAGACCGAATAGCCGACGGCCATCTGCAGCGGGGTGGCGGCGCCGGCGCCCAGGCCCATGGTCAGGTACGCCGGATGCAGCTTCGGGTCGAAGCCGAAGCGCGTGATGTAGTCCTGCGCGTATTGCGGGCCGATCGCCTGCAGCACGCGGATGGTCACCAGGTTCTTCGATTTGGCCAGCGCCAGCCGCAGGCGCATGGGACCTTCGAACTTCCCGTCGTAATTGTGCGGCTCCCAGTCCTGGCCGCCGGCCTGTGCGGCCGGCACGAAGAACGGCGCGTCGTTGACCACCGTGGCCGGCGTGAAGCCCTTCTCGAGCGCGGCCGAATAGATGAACGGCTTGAAGGACGATCCTGGCTGGCGGAATGCCTGGGTCACGTGGTTGTACTTGCTGCGGTCGAAGTCGAAGCCCCCGACCAGCGACAGGATCGCGCCGTCCTCCGGATCGACCGAGAGGAAGGCGGCCTCGGCCTGCGGCATCTGCCCTATTGCGTAACGTCCCTTGTCGTCCCGCGTCACCCGGATGACCGCACCGCGGCGCAATTTCTGGTTCGCGGGTGTCTTGTCGGCAAGTGCGCGGGCGACAAATTTGAGCCCGTCGCCCGTCACGGTCACCTGGTCGCCGCTGGCGAGCACGGCCTTGACCTCGGCAGGCGTGGCCGCGAGGACGACGGCCGTGTACAGGCCATCGCTGTCCGGAGTGTCGCCGAACGCCTTGTCGAGCGCCTGCTCCTGCTCCGCCTGGTCGTCCCCGAGGTTCACGAATGCGTCGGGGCCGCGATAGCCGTGGCGCCGGTCGTAGTCGAACACACCCTTGCGCACGGCCGCGTACGCGGCGTCCTGGTCGACCCGGCGGATCGTCGTCCACACCGTGAGGCCGCGCGTGTAGGCCTCGTCGCCGTAGGCATCGAACACGACCTGGCGCGCCATCTCGGCCACGGATTCGGCGTGGACGGGCAGAACTTCGCGTACCGCTTGTCGGACGACGATTGGCGCATTTTGTGCTTCGCGCAGTTGGTCGTCGTTGATGAAGCGCAGCTCATGCATCCGCCGCAACACGTAAAGCTGCCGCGACTTGGCGCGCTTCGGATTGGTGATCGGGTTGTAGGCGGAAGGCGCCTTGGGCAGCCCGGCGAGCATGGCGGCCTCGGACACCGTCAGGTCCTTGAGCGCCTTGCCGTAATACATCTGGGCCGCGGCAGCGAAGCCATAGGCGCGCTGGCCGAGGAAGATCTGGTTGACGTAGAGCTCGAGGATCTCGTCCTTGGACAGGCTGGCCTCGATCTTCCACGCCAGCAGCGCTTCGCGGAGCTTGCGGGTGACCGTCTTCTCGCGCGTGAGGAAGAAGTTGCGCGCGACCTGCATGGTGATCGTGCCAGCGCCCTGCTGCGTCCCCGAGGAGACGTTGGCCAGCGCGGCGCGCAGCACGGAGAGGTAGTCGACCCCGCCGTGCTGGTAGAAACGCTCGTCCTCCGCGGCGAGGATGGCCTGCTTCATGACGTCGGGCACGTCGTGGATGGAGACGATGGCGCGCCGCTCCTCGCCGAATTCGCCGAGGAGGTCGCCGTCCGCGGAGACCACGCGAAGAGGGATTTTGGGCTGGTAGTCGGTGAGCTTGTCGAGGGACGGCAATGTTGGCCACAAAAGGGCCAGTACAAAGGCGCCTAGCAAGCCGCCGACCACCGCCAGGCCGAGGGCCAGCGAGACGAGGTAGAGGAGCCAGCGTTTTAGCACAGGGGAATAAAAGTTATCGTCGCGGAACCCTGATCCCGGCTAGCGGCATCGGTGCAACAGAGGGGTGTTCCGAGGGGGGAAACAAATTGACAAGGTGCACACTTGCTGCCAGAGTTTAATGTAATTTATCAGCATTGCGGATAACCTCCGATGCTAGCTGAAAATCTCACTTCCGCGCTCGACTTGTTCAAAACCAAGGCTCCGGCCTTGATCGGCATCGACATCGCGTCGACGTCCCTCAAGCTGGTGGAGCTTTCGGACGCCGGCAAAGGCGCGTATCGGCTCGAGCGCTACGCCATCGAGCCGCTGCCCAAAGACGTCGTCACCGACGGCAACATCGCGAACCTCGACCAGGTGAGCGATGCGCTCAAGCGCGCCTGGAAGCGCCTGGGCAGCCGCAACCGTCACGTGGCCCTCGCGCTGCCTGCCGCCATGGTGATCACCAAGAAGATCATCGTACCCGCCGGCCAGAAGGAAGAGGATCTCGAGCTCACGGTCGAGGCCGAGGCCAACCAATACATCCCATTCGCGCTCGACGAGGTCAACCTCGACTTCCAGGTGCTCGGCCCGGCGCCCAACAATCCCGAGGAAGTGGAGCTCCTGATCGCCGCTTCGCGCAAGGAGAAGGTGGAGGACCGCGTCGCCATCGCCGAAGCCGCGGGCCTCAAGCCCCGGGTGATGGACGTCGAATCGTACGCCACCCAGGAGGCGTTTCGCCTGATCACCCCGACGTTGCCGGCCAACGGCCGCGACCAGAACATCGCCCTGGTGGACATCGGCGCGCACGTGACGCACTTCTACGTCCTGCGCAACAACCAATTCCTCTTCTCCCGCGACCAGGGTTTCGGCGGCAACCAGCTCACGCAGGACATCCAGCGCGCCTTCAACCTGTCGCCGGAGGAAGCCGAGTCCGCCAAGAAGAACCAGGGCCTGCCGGAGAACTACGACAGCGACGTGCTCCAGCCGTTCATGGAAACGCTGGCCCTCGAGATCACCCGCGCGCTGCAGTTCTTCTTCACGTCCACGTCGTACAACCAGGTCGACCAGATCGTGCTGGCCGGCGGCTGTGCGCTGCTGCCCGGGCTGGACGAGCTGGTCGCCAAGCGCGCCGGTGTCGCCACCGTCGTCGGCAATCCGTTCGCCGCGATGCAGACGTCCGACCGCATCCGGCCGCGGCAGCTTGCGCAGGACGCGCCGCTGCTGACCATCGCGACGGGGCTCGCGCTCCGCAGCTTCGAGTAACGCTCGCAGGACGAGATCGGGATCAGGGAGCCCGCACAAGATGAGCGCCGCCGTACGCATCAACCTGCTGCCGCACCGCGAGCAGAAGCGCGTCGCGCGCCAGCGGCAGTTCATCTCGCTGGTGGTGTCGCTGATGATCCTCGGCCTGGCCGCCGTCGGCCTGGTGCACGGCTTCCTCAGCGTCGAGATCGACAACCAGAAGAGCCGCAACACGCTGCTGAAGGGCGAGATCGCCAAGCTCGACGACCAGATCAAGGAGATCGACAAGCTGCGCGACCAGATCCAGCAGGTGCTTGCGCGCAAGCAGGTGGTCGAGACGCTCCAGGCCAACCGCAGCGAGGCCGTGCACATGTTCGACCAGCTGGTCCGCCAGCTGCCCGACGGCGTCTACCTGAAGTCGGTCAAGCAGTCGGGCTCGAAGGTCCAGATGATCGGCTACGCGCAGAGCAACGCGCGCGTGTCCACGCTGATGCGCAACATCGAGTCGTCGCCGTGGATCGACAAGCCGGAGCTCGTCGAGATCAAGCTGGTGCCAACGCCCGGCGCCCAGGTGGCCAAGGGATCCGAAGCACCCAAGATCAACGAGTTCACGCTCAATTTCCAGGTCAAGCGCGCAGCTCCGCCGCCTGACGCCAACGGGGCGGCAGGCAAGGGGGCAGCGGGTGCGCGCGCCGCGCCGGCCAAGGGAGCCAAGGCATGACGCTCGACGACCTGCGGCACCTCTCCATCCGCGACGTCGGCAACTGGCCGCTGCTGCCGAAGATCGCGCTGCTGGCCGGCATCCTGATCGTCATCGTCGCCCTCGGCGCGCTGTTCGACTGGAAGGACCAGTGGGAAACGCTGGGCGCGGCGCAGAACGAAGAGGACCAGCTCAAGACGCAGTACGGCCAGAAGAAGGCCAAGGCCATCAACTTCGACCTGTACGTGCAGCAGCTCAAGGAAGTCGAGCAGTCGTTCGGCGCGCTGGTGAAGCAGCTGCCCAACCGCGCCGAGATCGATGCGCTGCTGACCGACATCAACCAGGCGGGCCTGGGCCGCGGGCTGACGTTCGAGCTGTTCAAGCCTGCGACGCAGGAGCGCATGCAGGACTTCTACGCCGAGCTGCCGATCAACCTGCGGATCACCGGCACTTACCATGACATGGGCGCGTTCGCGAGCGACGTGGCGCAGCTGCCGCGCATCGTCACGCTGAACGACGTCGCCATCGCCAACGACAAGGGCACGCTCACGCTCGACGCCGTGGCCAAGACGTTCCGTTACCTGGACGACGAGGAGATCGCGCAGCAGCGCGCGCTCGCCAAGGCGGCCAAGGACAAGAGTGCGAAGAAATGAAGCGCCTGACCTCCATGGTGTGTGCGGCGGCCGTGCTGCTCGTGGCCGGTTGTGGCGGCGAGAGCCACCAGGACCTGCGCGACTGGATGGCCGCGCAGGGCAAGGACGTGAAGGGGCGGCTCGACCCCCTGCCCACCATCCGGCCCTACGAGCCGTTCGCGTACAACGCGTTCGACCTGCCCGATCCGTTCAAGCCGCGCAAGATCGAGCCGAACAGCAGCGCGAGCAAGCTCGCCCCCGATCTGACGCGCCGGCGTGAGCCGCTCGAGTCGTTTCCGCTCGAATCGCTCTCGATGGTCGGCACGATCGAAAAAGGCCGCGCGCTCTACGCGCTCGTCAAGACGCCCGCGAAGGACATCTACCAGGTCCGCCAGGGCAACTATCTGGGGCAGAACTACGGTGTCGTGATCGGCATCAGCGATTCGGACATCAAGCTCAAAGAACTGGTGCAGGACGGCGCTGGGGACTGGACCGAACGGTCCAGTGCGCTGAACCTGCTGCCGTCAGAAGTCACAGGGAGCAAGCGATGAATGCGGCAAGCGACGCATCACGAACACCCGTCACCATCCTTGCCTGGCGCATCCGCTGGGCGGCCGCGCTCGTCGGAATGTGTCTCGCCTTCGCGGGCTTGCCCGCGGCGGCGCAGACCAATTCGATCGAGCAGGTGAACGTGACCCGCGGAGCGTCGGGACGCACCGTCGTGCGCTTCACGCTGAAGGCGCCGCCGGCCAATCCGCCTGCCGGTTTCTCGGTCACGAGTCCGCCGCGCATCGCCCTCGACTTCCTCGACACCGGCAGCGCGCTGTCGAGCAACCAGCGCAACGTCGACGATCCGTCGCTGCGCAGCCTCAACTTCGTGCAGGCGGGCAATCGCACGCGCGTGGTGTTCAATCTCAACAAGCCCCAGACGTTCGAAACCGAGGTCCAGGGCAACGACATCCTCGTCACGCTCAACGATACCGGCGCCGGGGCGCTGGCGCAGGCACCCACGGGACAGCTGCAGCGCTTCGCCGAAGCCCGGCCCGACGACGTCCAGCACGCGCTGCGCGACGTCGACTTCCGGCGCGGCCGCAGCGGCGAAGGCCGCATCGTCGTCGACCTTTCCGACAACAGCACCGGCATCGACATCCGCCAGCAGGGGCGCACGCTCGTGGTCGACTTCCTGCGCACCTCGCTGCCGCGCAACCTCGAGCGGCACCTCGACGTCGCCGACTTCAACACGCCGGTCGTCAGCGTGGACACGTTTGCGCAGGGCGGCAACACGCGGATGGTGGTAGAGCCCAAGGGGCTGTGGGAGCACTCCGCTTACCAGGCCGACAACAAGTTCATCCTGGAGATCAAGCCGATCCAGGAAGACCCGAACAAGCTCGTGCAGGGCACGCGCGGCGGGTACAAGGGTGAGAAGCTGTCGCTCAATTTCCAGAACATCGAGGTGCGGGCGGTCCTGCAGGTGATCGCCGATTTCACCGGCCTCAACATCATCACGAGCGATACCGTGCAGGGCAGCCTCACGCTGCGGCTGAAGGACGTGCCGTGGGACCAGGCGCTCGACATCATCCTGCAGACCAAGGGCCTCGACATGCGCAAGAACGGCAACATCGTTCTGATCGCGCCGCGCGAGGAGCTTGCGCTGAAGGAGCGCCAGCAGCTCGAATCGCAGGTGCAGATCAGCGATCTCGAGCCGCTGCAGACCGAGCTGTTCCAGCTCAACTACGCCAAGGCGTCCGACATCCTCAGCATCGTGTCGGTGTCGCGCTCCGGCGGCACGGGCGCGGCGGGCGGTGGTGGCGGCGGCGGCGGTGATGCGCGGTTCCTCTCGCGCCGCGGCACCGCGTTCGTCGATCCGCGCACCAACATCCTGTTCGTCACCGACATCGCGAGCCGGCTCGAGGAAGTGCGCCGCGTGATCCGCCAGATCGACACGTCGGTGCGCCAGGTGCTGATCGAGGCACGCATCGTCATCGCCGACGACACGTTCAGCCGGCAGCTCGGCATCCGCTTCGGCCAGCAGACGGGCGCAACGCTCTTCGGCCGGCGCTATGCGCTCGGCAGCGGCGGTTCGCTCGCAACGCAGCCGGTCGTTTCCTTGTCGGGCGGCACCGGCGGAACGGTGACGCGCACCACCGAAACGCAGACGCCGTTCGAGCTTGCGTCCGGCCTGGCCACGCCCGGCTACTCGAACGATCCGCAGTTGAACATCAACCTGCCCGTGGCCAATCCCGCGGGACAGTTGGCCCTCACGCTGATCAACCTCGGCAGCGGCAACCTGATCAACCTCGAGCTGTCGGCGCTCGAAGCCGACAACCGCGGCAAGGTCGTGTCGAGCCCGCGCGTGATCACCGGCGACAACCAGAAGGCGCACATCGAGCAGGGCACCGAAATTCCGTACGTGACGCCGGGCAGCGCGAATTCGCCGGCAACGGTGTCGTTCAAGAAGGCGGTGCTCGCGCTCGACGTCACGCCGCAGATTACCCCCGATGGACGCGTGATCATGCAGGTCGAGATCCGCAAGGACTCGGTCGGCCAGCTCGTCAACGTGCAGGGCGGCGGACAGGTGCCGGCCATCGACACGAAGAACGTGCTGACGCAGATCGCCGTGAACAACGGCGACACCGCGGTGATCGGCGGCATCTACGAGGAAGTGATCCGTAACGACAAGACGCAGGTGCCGTTCCTCGGCGACGTGCCGGTGCTCGGCAATCTGTTCAAGACGACCACGCGCTCGAGCCAGAAGACCGAGCTCCTGATCTTCCTCACGCCGCGCATCGTGAAGGACACCGTCACGTCGGTGCGCTGAAGCCTGCCTTACAATTCCCCGGTGTCACTGCACCGGGGCAATCTTTTTCTCGTGGGCCTGATGGGCGCCGGCAAGACGACGCTCGGACGTCAGCTCGCGCGCCGCCTCGACAAGCCGTTCGTCGACGCCGATCACGAACTCGAGGCGCGCCTCGGTGTGCGCATCCCGACGATCTTCGAAGTGGAAGGCGAATCCGGCTTTCGCGATCGCGAGGAGGCCGTGATCGACGAGCTCTCGCGCCGTAGCGGCATCGTACTGGCGACGGGAGGCGGGGCGGTCATGCGCGAGCAAAGCCGCGTGCGATTGCGCGAGAACGGCACCGTCCTGTATCTGCACGCCGAGCCCGAGACGCTCTGGCAACGCTTGCGCAACAGCCGCCAGCGACCGATGCTGCATGGCAACGACCCGCGCAATCGGCTGGTCGAGCTGTACCAGCTTCGCGATCCGCTCTACCGCGAGGTTGCGGATCACGTAATCGAATCGGACCGCGAAGCGGTCATGCGCTTCGTGCGCTGGCTCGATGCCGAGCCCTGCAGCGGGCCCGTGGCATGACCTCGCGCGCGCCTGATTGGACAAGCCTCGTGCTTCGCCCCCGGGGCGGCCCGTCGGGCTCGCGCGCGCGCCTGATTGGACAAGCCTCGTGCTTCGCCCTCGGGGCGGCCCCTCGCGCCCACGCGCTCGCTATCGCCGTCCTCCAACTGACATGAAAACATTGACGGTCGGCCTCGGCGCGCGCACCTATCCGATTTTCGTCGGCAATGCATTGCTGTCGCGCGCCGCGTCGCTGCTCGACGTGCAGGGTGGACAGCGCGTCGTGATCGTGACGAATGCCGTCGTCGCCGCACACCACCTTGCGCCGTTGAGGAACTCGCTCGGCGACGCAGGCATGCATGTCGACGTCGTGCTGCTGCCCGACGGGGAGGCGCACAAGAACCAGAGAACGCTCGACGACCTTCTGA
>DATILY010000027.1:0-67716 GCA_035475895.1 Casimicrobiaceae bacterium
GCAACACCGACGCGGATCGCCGCGCCAAGACGCCTTTGCCGGTCCTGCCGCGCAACGCGCCCGACCAGCAGGTGGCGGTCGCGACGCAGAAGGTGGAGGAGCTCGAGCAGCAGACGCGCGAGCTCATGACGCAGCTTCGCAACGCGCCGGTCGCGCCGGCCATGCAGGCGCAGACGGAAGCCAAGGAGCGCACGGATCTCCCGACGGCGAACGAGCTGATGCAGAGGACGCTCGAGGCGATGCGCCTCGAAGCGCAGATCGCCAAGGACATGGACGCGTACCAGAAGCGTCCCAAGCGCCGCTTCGTCGGCGCGCGCGCGCAGGAATACCGCTTCGCGCGCTACGTCGAGGATTGGCGGTCCAAGGTCGAGCGCATCGGCAACCTCAATTATCCGGAGGCGGCGCGGGTCAAGAAGCTCTACGGCAAGCTGGTGCTCACGGTGTCGATCCGCAGCGACGGCAGCGTCGAGAACGTCGAAGTGAACAAGTCGTCCGGCCAGCGCATCCTCGATGCCGCCGCCGTCAAGATCGTGCAGATGGCCGGACCGTACGCGCCGTTCCCCGCGGACATCAAGCGCGACACCGACATCCTGCACATCACGCGCACCTGGACCTTCGCGAAGGGCGACGAGCTGCGCAGCGAGTGACGCGGGTTCGGGGCATCGTCGTACTCGCGCCGTTCGTCATCCCCGCGCAGGCAGGGATCCAGCGACGTCAACGTCACGGGGTTCCCGCTTTCGCGGGAACGACGGACATTTCATGACCGACCGCTACGCCGTGATCGGCAATCCGGTCGCGCATTCCAAGTCGCCGCTCATCCAGGCTGCGTTCGCGCGCGTCACCGCGCAGGACCTGGTGTACGAGCGCATCCTGGCGCCGCTCGACGGCTTCGCGCGGACGGTTGCGGCGTTCGCTGCCGAAGGCGGGATGGGACTCAACGTGACGGTTCCGTTCAAGGTGCAGGCGCACGCGCTTGCGCGAACCCTCACCGAACGCGCGCGTGTCGCCGGTGCGGTCAACACGCTGCGCCGTGACGCGGACGGCTGGCTTGGCGACAACACCGACGGCGTGGGGCTCGTGCGCGACCTGCGCGACAACCTCGGCGTCGCGCTCGCCGATCGCCACATCCTCATCCTCGGCGCCGGAGGCGCCACACGGGGCATCGTGGTTCCACTGCTCGAAGCGCGCCCGCGCACCCTCACGATCGCCAATCGAACGGTCGACAAGGCCGTCATGCTGGCCGCCGACTTCGCCGCGCATGGCGAGGTACGCGCGGCATCCACCGCCGCGTTGGAAGGACGCCGCTTCGACGTGGTGATCCACGCGACGAGCGGGGGCGTGCGCAACGAGGATCGCCACGCGTGGCCGTCGACGCTCTTCGCGCGCGATGCGTTTGCCTACGACCTGAGCTATGCCGACGTGCCGACCGAGTTCCTGCGCTGGGCGCACGGGCATGGTGTCGTGCGCAGCGCCGACGGCCTCGGCATGCTGATCGAGCAGGCGGCCGAGAGCTTCTTCATGTGGCGGGGCGTGCGTCCTGACACGCGGGCGGTCTTCGGCCTCTTGCGCCCGGCCTGATGCCACGCCGCGCAGGAGGGGTCGTGCGCGCCGTTGGACTGGTCGTCCTGCTGGCCGTCGCCGCGCTCGCGCTGCTGCATGTCTATTACGCCGCGATGATCTTCTGGTGGCGCGACCATGCGCCGCGCGAGACCGCGTTCATGGCGCAGCGCATGCACGAGCTGCGTGCCAAGCAGCCGACCGCGGTGCTGCGCTACCAGTTCGTGCCCTATGCGCGCATCAGCGCGCAACTGAAGCGCGCCATGGTCGCCGCCGAGGACGCGCGCTTCATCGAGCACGAGGGGTTCGACTGGGACGGCATCGCGCTGGCGCTCGAGAAGAACGAGAAGCGGGGCCGCGTCGTCGCAGGCGGCTCGACGATCACGCAGCAGCTCGCCAAGAACCTGTTCCTCTCGCCGTCGCGCAGCTACTGGCGCAAGGCGGAGGAGGCCGTCATCACCGTGATGCTCGAAGGCATGCTCGACAAGCGCCGCATCTTCGAGCTCTACCTCAACGTGATCGAGTGGGGCAATGGCGTGTTCGGGGCCGAGGCGGCGGCCCGCCGCTACTTCGGCATCTCGGCTGCGCAGCTGTCGGCAGCGCAGGCCGCCCGGCTTGCCGCCATGGCGCCCAATCCGCGCTTCTACGAGCGCAACCAGGGCGCGCCGGGCCTCGCCCGCAAGGTGGGCGTGATCGAAGCGCGCATGGGCGGCGCCGAGATTCCGTGACACGATGCGCGCGACGGCCGCGTAGAATGTAAGCCGTCTTGAACGCGCGCTCCGCCACCTTGTCCTGCGATTGCCCATGCCCGACAGCGCCGAAACCGAGCTGGTCGATCGGCCCGCGCCGCGTGAGCGGGTCGAGGATGCGCTCGCGCGCGTCACCGCGCTGCTGCGGCGTCACCGCCTCGTCGAAGGGCTGATCCACGAGCAGGCGGGCCAGGACCCTGCGAGCAACATCGCGCTGCGCGGCAGCGCGGTGGTCCAGAAGACCAAGGCCGAGCTCGAGCGCACGCTCGCGCGGCTGCACCCGGCCGACATTGCCTACATCCTCGAGGCCCTGCCGCGTGACGAGCGGCTGTACATCTGGGACCTCGTCCGCGCCGACCGCGATGGCGAGATCCTGGTCGAGGTCTCGGAGGCGGTGCGCGAATCGCTCATCTCCTCGATGGACACGCGGGAGCTGGTCGCCGCGGCCGAGACCCTCGACGCCGAAGAGATCGCCGACATCGCCGAGGACCTTCCGCAGGAGGTCATGGACGATGTCTTCCAGAGCCTGCCGGTGGACGAGCGCGAGCAGCTGCGCGCAGCGATGTCCTTCGAGGATGACATGGTCGGCGCGCTCATGGACTTCGACGACGTGCAGGTGCGGCCGGACGTCACGCTCGAAGTGGTGCTGCGCTATTTGCGCCGCTTCGACGAGCTGCCCTCGCAGACCGACCAGGTCTTCGTGGTCGACCGGCACGAGAAGCTCCTCGGGGTGCTGCCGCTGCCCAGGCTCATCGTCACGGACCCTGACCGGATGGTCGGTGAAGTGATGGAGCCGCCCGTCGTGAAGCTGCTCCAGCACGAGAAAGCGGAGGTCGCGGCCAGTGCGTTCGAGCGCTACGACCTGGTGTCGGCGCCGGTCGTGGACACCAACGATCGGCTGGTCGGCCGCGTGACGGTCGACGAAGTGCTCGATTTCGTGCGCCAGCGCGCCGACGAGGAAGCGCTTGCGCAAGCGGGCCTGCGCGAGGAAGAGGACATCTTCGCGTCGGTATGGAAGTCGTTCCAGAACCGCTGGACCTGGCTGGCGGTGAATCTCGTGACCGCCTTCATCGCCTCGCGCGTGATCGGCGCGTTCGAAGGGTCCATTCAGAAGCTGGTTGCGCTCGCGGCGCTCATGCCGATCGTCGCGGGGATCGGCGGCAATTCGGGCAACCAGACGATCACGATGCTCGTGCGCGCGGTGGCGCTCGGCCAGGTCACGCCCGAGCACGCGCGCAAGCTGATGCGCAAGGAGCTGACCGTTGCGCTCATCAACGGCATCGTGTGGGGCGGCGTGATGGGCTTCATCGCGATGCTGCTGTATCGGCAGGTGTCGCTCGGCCTCGTGATGGTGCTCGCGATGACCCTCAACCTGATGCTCGCCGCCATCATGGGCGTGATCATTCCGATCACCATGATGAAGTTCGGGCGCGACCCCGCGGTCGGCTCGTCGGTCATGATCACCGCGGTCACCGACTCGGGCGGCTTCTTCATTTTCCTCGGCCTCGCGACGCTGTTCCTCGTCTAGCCCTGCGCACCGGCGCCTCGCGGTTGTGGTCTTCAAACGCGTGGCGAATGGCCGGTGGCTGCGGAATAGCGAGGCCTGCAAGGCTGTTTTCGCACCGTGGCCCGTACCGCAACCGTGCCGGGACGGCCGCTCGCGTGCGAGCGGGCATGGTCGTACCATTGGCCCGCGACGCCGGCGGGTGTCTCCCGCCCGCCGGCGTACTTTTAGCGCACGACCATGTCCATCGACGCGCCGCTGCCGCACCCCGACCTCGTGGCCGCCATCCCGCGGCTGCGTCGTTACGCGCGCGTCCTGACCGGCGAGTCGACGCGCGCCGACGACCTGGTCCAGGAGACGCTGGCGCGGGCGTGGGAAAAGCGCCGCCTGTGGGCGGCCGGCACCGATTTGCGGGCGTGGCTCTTCACGATCATGCACAACGTCTTCGTCAACCAGCGGGCCACCGCGCGCCGCGACTCGCAAAGCGTCTCGCTCGACGACGACGAGAACGGCGTTGCGCGGGAGCTGTCGGTCCGGCCGAACCAGCATCTGCGCGTGGAGATCGCTGAAATCGCCCGCGAGGTCGCGCGCTTGCCCTCCGAGCAGCGCGAGGTGCTGGTGCTCGCGGCAGTGGAGGAGCTGCGCTACGAGGAGATTGCCTCGGTGCTCTCCATTCCGATCGGAACGGTGATGTCGCGCCTGTCGCGCGCACGCGAGAAGCTGCGCCGCGCGCTGGACCACGAGCCGTCCGAGAACGTGCCGCTCAAGATCGTGCGCTGACCGTCATGCCCGTCCCGCTCACCGACGCCGACCTGCACGCCTACGCCGACGGCAATGCGGCGCCCGAGCGCGTGCCCGCCATCGAGGCCGCGTTGCGCAGCGACCCGTCGCTCGCGCAGTTCGTAGCCGGCGTGCGGCGGCAGAACGCCGCACTGCGGGACGCGCTCGATGGTCCGCTCAACGAGCCGATTCCGCAGCGCCTGCTCGACGCCGCCGCCGCGCCGCCCAAGTCGCGCTGGCGGCGCACGCTGCCCGCGTTCGCGGTGGCCGCCACGCTCGTGATCGGCTGCGCGATCGGCTGGTTCGCGCGCGACGCCATGCTGGAGCGCGCCGGCACGCCGACCACGTTCGCGCGCCAGGCGGCGCTCACGCACGCGCTCTATGCCTCGGACGCCAATCGGCCGGTCGAGGTCTGGGCCACCGAGGAAAAGCGCCTCGTCACCTGGCTGTCGCGCCGCCTCGGGTTCCAGGTTCATGCGCCGGATCTCAACGGCTTCGGCTACGCCCTCGTCGGTGGACGGCTCGTGGCCGGCAACGAGAAGCCCACGGCGCTCTTCATGTACGAGAACGCCGACAAGCAGCGCCTCACCTTGCAGGTGCGCAAGCAGGCGGACGGGCCCAACGATACGGGCTTTCGCTACGTGGTCGAGGACGGCGTCAGCGTGTTCTACTGGATCGACGAGCGCTGCGGGTATGCGCTGTCCGGACAGCTCGATCGGGGCCAGCTGCTCGCGATCAGTCGCCTCGTTTACGGGCAGCTCGCGGCGGCCGAAAGCACCCCGCGTTAGCGGCGCGTTCAAGAGCACCGGCCGCCCTGCGGCCGCCACGGTTTTGCACCTCCCTTGCGTATAATGGCGCCGGCCCGCGTGGCCCAAGTTCCGGCCCGCCACCGCCATTCGCAACCAACGAGGGAGCCGCCATGTGGATCCGGATGCTGGCCGTCGCCGTGGCACTCGCCGTCGTGGCGGGCTGTACGTCTCGACCCGTGCTCAACGTCGCAGCGGAGCCGGTGGTCGTCACGCCGGGCAAGGCGGCGACCGAAGAGAACGTGCGTGACGCAATCCTGCGCGCCGGAGCGGGGCTCGGCTGGGTCATGCGTCCGGTGAGCCCGGGCGTCATCAACGGCGCGCTCAACCTGCGCACGCATGGAGCGGTGATCGACGTCGAGTACACGCCCAAGAGCTACAACATCGTTTATCGCAGCAGCACCAATCTCGATGCCGGCAACGGACAGATCCACAAGAACTACAACGGCTGGATCGAGAACCTCAACAACGCCATTCGCCGCGAGCTGCTGCGGGTCTGACAGGCGCGGCCCCCTGGGCCGTGCAGCGGGTCATTCGCAACCGGCGGCAGCGCGCATCGATCGACAGGTTCAACCGCCGTGACAGTGGAAGGCTCCGCAACGTTGAGCGACCAGGAGCGCGAGGTCGCCGCATTGATCGTCAGCGCGCTGCGCCTCGAGGTGGGCGTCGACGATTTCACGCCCGCGACGCCGCTGTACGGCGACGAGCTGGGCCTCGATTCGATCGACATGCTCGAGATCGCGCTGGCGGTCTCCAAGCAGTACGGCTGCGAGATCCGCGCCGAGAACGTCGAGAACCAGCGCATCTTCTCTTCCCTGCGGGAGCTCGCCGCGTATGTGGCGACGCATCGCACCCGCTGAGCGGGACGCGACTGCCCAGCGCGGATCCGCTCGCTCGTCACGCGTCGTTGCGCGCATGCTTGGCGGCGCCTGCCTGGTGCTGCTGCCGCTCGCCGCGTGGACGGCGCGCGTCGCCGGCGCGCCGGGTGCCGGCGACGTGCTCGCACTCGTAGCCATCGCAGCGGTCGTGCTCGCGGCCGGCCGCGCGCTCGGCGTGATGCCAACGGTCATATTCGTGGCGCTCGTGGTCGTGCTCGTGACCGCTGCCCGCATGACGGGCGTGCCGCCGGTCTACGGTCCGCCCATCGTGATCAATCTTGCCGTTGCGACGCTGTTCGCGCTGTCGTTGCGGACCGCCGAGCCGCTCGTCACGCGCTTCGCGCGCGCGGAGGAGGGCGCGTTGAGCGCAGCGGTGGAGCGCCATTGCCGGCGGCTCACGCTCGTCTGGGCGCTGTATCTCGCAGTGCTCGGCGCGGTCGGCATCGCCATCGCGGTGCATGGCGACGAGCGGTGGGGTGCCTGGTGGTCGGGCATCGTCGACTACCTGCTGGTGGCTGCGCTGTTCGTGGGCGAGCGCCTCTGGCGGCGTGGCTCGCTGCGCGGCATCGGGCAGCAGGTTCGCAGCGTCCGCGCCGCGCTGCGGCCACCCGCGTCGTGAGCGACACGCTGCCGCTGTTGCGTGGCTTCGCGCGCGACGACGCGCTGCTGTTCGATGCAAGCGGCGGCATCGTGACTGCCGGACAATGGTGCGCGCAGGTGCAGGCGCTCGCGCGCAGCCTGCCGCCTGCGCGCTATGCGATCAACCGGTGCGAGGATCCGGCGCGCTTCTCCGTCGCGAGCGCCGCCGCGCTGACAGCGGGCTGCACGCTCGTGCTGCCGCACGCGCGCGGCAGCGAAGCGCAACGGGCGTTGCGGACGCCGTTCGCGCCAGCGGCCATGCTGGTCGATGCGCCGCTGGCCGACGAGCCGGACGCGTTCGTGGTCCCGCCCGTTGCCTCGGATGGCGCGCCGGCCTGGCCGCCGGCTGCCGTACGGTCGGATCACGTCGCGGCGATCCTGTTCACGTCCGGGTCGACCGGTACGCCGGCGCCGCATCGTAAGACCTGGTCGATGCTCGTGCGCGGCGCAGCAACGTTCGCGGCGTCGTTCGCGCCGCTGCCAGCGCATTGCGCGATCGTCGGCACCGTCGCACCGCAGCACATGTTCGGCTTCGAGACGACGTTGATGGCGCCCTGGCAGACCGGCACGCCGCTCGCGGCCGTTCGTCCGCTCTTTCCCGCCGATCTCGATGCGCTGGTGGGTGTCCTGGCGAAGCGCGGCCGCCGCACGTGGCTGATGACCACGCCGTTGCATCTGCGCGCGTTCCATGCGGCGCTGGCCGCGCCACGCGGCCTCGAAGGCATCGTGGTGTCGACCATGCCACTTCCGGCTGAGCTTGCACGGGAGGTGGAGCGCGATTGGCACATTCCAGTGCGCGAGATCTACGGCTGCACGGAAGGCGGCATGCTGGCCACCCGTCGTCCCGCCGCCGACGAGCGCTTCACCGCCGCGGCCGGTCTCGCGTTCGACCTGGACGACGCCGGGCGCGCAAGCGTGCACGGCGGCCAGCTCGACGGCACGCTTGCCGTGTCCGACCACTTTCGCCGCGACGGTGAACGCCTGCTGCTGATCGGCCGCAGCAGCGAATTGGTCAAGATCGCCGGCAAGCGCACGACGCTTGCCGCGTTGACCGCGGCACTGCACGCGGTGCCCGGCGTGCTCGACGGTGCCTTCATGCTGCTCGACGCCGATGCGGAGCGCGTCGCCGCGCTGGTGGTCGCGCCGGCGCACGATGCCACCTCGCTGCGCGCGGCGCTCGCGGAGCGGATCGACCGCGCGTTCCTGCCCCGCCCCCTGGTCTTCGTCGCCGCGTTGGCGCGCGATGCGCAGGGCAAGCTCGCGTCATCCGCGGCATCGGCGCTGCTCGAACATGCGCGTGGGCCGGACGCAACCGCACGGCCCGATCGCATCATGATCCAGGACGCCGCGGTCGGCGGCGACCATCCATGCCTGCCTGGCCATTTTCCCGGCCGGCCGCTCGTGCCCGGCGTCGTGCTGCTCGAGCGGGTCGAGCGCGTGCTGCGCGCGCACGCCATGGAAATCGACGAAGTCAGCGAAGTCAAATTCATGCGTGCGGTGGAACCCGAAGACCCGCTGCGCATCAAGGTCGAGGTCGCGGATGCAGCGCGCGTGCGTTTCGCGATCGAGGCACGAGGCGCAACGGCGGCGACGGGCGTGCTGCGCTGGCGGCTGCACGCGCGTGGGGCGGCATGAATAGCCGTGTGAGCGCATTGTGGGTCGGGCAGAAGGAGCGCGGCAGCGCGTTGCTGATGGCCACCATCGTGCGCATCGCGCTGATGCTCGGCCGGCCGGCGGCGGCTGCGTTGCTCTATCCCATCTGCGCGTATTTCCTCCTCTTTTCGGGCGCGGCGCGACGGGCGTCGCGCGACTATCTGGCCCGCGTGCTCGGACGCTCGCCGCGCTGGCGGGAGCGTTTTCATCACTATCACGTCTTCGCCGCGACGATCCTCGACCGTGTGTTCCTGTACACCGGGCGCGTGCGCGCGTTTCGCTGCGAGCTGACCGGCGCCGACACGCTGCGAACGATCATCGCCGCCAAGCGCGGGTGCCTGCTCTTCGGTGCCCACTTCGGCAGCTTCGACGCATTGCGCGCGGTGGGTCTCGACGAATGCCCGGTGCCGATCCGCGTGCTGATGCACGAGCGGCACGCGCAGAAGATGACGCGTGTGCTGGGACGGCTCAACACGGCTTTGCCCGCGCAGGTGATCCCACTCGGCCGACCGCAGACGATGCTCGACGTGCGCGATGCGCTGGCTCGCGGCGACATCGTGGCGCTGCTGGCCGACCGCTCGCTCTACGGCGATCGCACCGTGCCGTGCACGCTGCTCGGGGCACCCGCGCATCTGCCACGCGGGCCGTTCGACCTGGCCGCACTGCTCGACGCGCCCGTGATGCTCTTCTCCGCCACGTGGCTTGGCCGCATGCGTTACGACATTCGCTTCGAGCCGCTGGATGAACCCGGAGGCACGGCGCCGGCCTCCGTCGAGGCTCGCTGCGCGCGCTTTGCGGCATGGCTCGAGGCGAGGTGCCGCGCGGCGCCCTATAACTGGTTCAACTTCTACGATTTCTGGGCCGCCGCCGAACCGCCGGTCGTGGAGCGCCGGACGTGATGGGCATCGCCGCAGCGCTCTGCCTGCTGCTTGCATGGCCGCTGGCCGCCGGCGCGCTGCAGCTCGACGACGTGATGGGGCAGCTGCGCGGCGTGCCGGAGCGGCATGCCACCTTCGAGGAAACCAAGCGCATCGCGCTGGTCAACGGCCCGCTCGTGCGCCGCGGCACGCTCGATTACGTCCGCCCCGATCGCCTGTCGATGCGTGTCGACGCGCCGTACTTCGAGAAGGTCGACATCGTCGGCGACGCCTTGACCATCGAGCGGCGCAGCGGCGCCACGCGCGTGACGCTCGCAAGCCAGCCGCAGCTCGCGGCGTGGGTGGAAAGCCTGCGCGCCACGCTCGCCGGCGACCAAGCGGCCCTTGGCGCGCATTTCAACGTCGCGCTCGACGGCAGCGGAGCGCAATGGCGGCTCACGCTCGTGCCGCGCGACACGACGCTCGCCGGGGTGATCGCCCGCGTGGTCATCAGCGGTCGCGGCCCCGAGGTGCTGCGCTTCGAAGTCGAAGAGGCGAAAGGCGACTCGAGCGTCATGGTGATTACGCCTCGATGATCGCGCGGTACGGTGCTCGACGCCCGGCGTGCCCGGCGCGCAGATCATGAGCGCGCGTGCCTGGCGCGTCGCAGCGTTCCTCCTGCTCATGGCGGCGCTGGCGTCGTACGCGATCGTGCAGGTGCGCGTGAGCGCGGATTTCTCCGCGTTCCTGCCTGCAGGCGCGACGCCGCAACAGCGGGCGTTGGTGACCCAGTTGCGCGAGGGCGCGGCGGGCCGCCTGCTGCTGATCGGTCTCGCGGGCGCGGACGCAGCGCGACTGGCGGACGCCAGCAAGGCCCTTGCACGCGCACTCTCCGCCCGTCCCGACTTTCGCTATGTCGCCAACGGCGACGCGCAGCGCAGCGAAGGGGACCTCGCCTTCATCTTTGCGCACCGCTACCTGTTGAGCCCGCAAGTGACGCCAGGTCACTTCGCCGTCGACGCCTTGCGGGCCGCATTGGCCGAGCGCCTCGAAGGTCTCTACGGCAGTGCCGCGGCGCTGGAGAAGCGCACGCTCGCCAACGACCCGACCGGCGAGACGCTGGCGGTGGTGCGCACACTCGCGCCCGGCAAGGCTCCGCGGGTGCAGGACGGCGTGTGGTTCGATGCGAGCGGCAAGCGCGCGCTGCTGGTGGCCGATACCGCGACGTCCGCCGCCGATCTCACAGGGCAGGAACACGCCCTGCGCGCGTTGCACGAGGCGCACGCTGCGGTGGCGCCGGACGTCGCGATCGAGTGGACGAGCCCCGGTGCGCTCGCGGTGGCGAGTCGGCAGGCGATCGCCATGCAGGCGCGGCTGCTGTCCATCGCCTCGGCGCTGTTGATCGTGGGCGTGCTCGCGTACACCTATCGCGCGCCGCGTCCGGTGCTGCTCTGCGCCGTTCCGGCGGCAGCGGGGCTGCTCGCCGGCGTGTGCGTCGTATACGCCGTGCTGGGCCACCTCAACGGCATCACGCTGGCGTTTGGCGCAACGTTGCTCGGCGAAGCGGTGGACTATCCGAGCTTCCTCTTCACGCAGGCGAGCACCGATGAGCCGTTGGCAGCGACCCGCGTCCGCATGCGCGCGCTGCTGCGCCTCGCCGTCCTCACTACCGCGTGCGGCTCGCTTGCGCTGCTGCTCTCGGGCTTCCCAGGCTTGGTCGAGCTCGGCTTGCTCACGCTCGCTGGCATCCTCGCCGCCGGCGCGACGACCTGGTGGGTCGTGTCGGACTGGATTCCCCCGGGGTTCGGCGGCACGCTGCCACGGTTGCGCACGTCACGCACCGCATCGCTGCCGCTGGGTGGTTGGGCGCGCGGCGCGCTCGTTGCCGCGGTGCTCCTCGCCGTGCTCGCGTTCGACCTGCAACGGACGTGGTTCGACGACGATCTTGCGCATCTCAACCCGCTGTCCAACGAGTACGCGGCGCGCGATCGCAGCCTGCGCGACGCGCTTGGCGCGCCCGATGTGCGGGCGCTCATCGTGGTGCGTGGCAGCGACACGGAGGCCCTGCTCGAGCGCGCCGAGCGACTGCGGCCGCTGCTGGCAAGCGCGGTCGCGGCCGGCGAGCTCGACGGCTTCGATCTCGTCAGCGATACGCTGCCAAGCGACGCAACGCAGGCGCGCCGGCGCGCAGCGCTGCCGCCGGCGGCGATCCTGCGGGCGAACGTCGACGCCGCGGTGGAAGGAACGCCTTTCAGTGCGGCCACGTTCGCGCCGTTCCTGCGGGACGTGGAGGCCGCACGCACCATGCGCTTCGTCGAGGCGGGGGATCTTGCGGGCACCGCGCTCGGACTGCGCGTCGCTTCACTGCTTGGACGCGACGCCGATGGAGCGTACGCGGTCGTGCCGCTGCGCGGCGTGCGCGACGCTCCCGCGGTGGCGCGCCGGGTCGCGGCCCTGGGGGATCGCGCCGTGACGCCGCTCGATTTGCGCGCCGAATCGGCTGCCATGCTCGGTGCCTACCGCCAGCAGGCGCTGATGTCGACGGGCATCGGCGTCGCGCTGATCGGTGTCGTGCTCGCGCTGGGCCTGCGCGACGTCGCGCGGGCCATCGCGGTGCTCGCGCCAGTGATCGCTGCGACGCTGCTCGCGGCGGCGCTGCTCGTGGCATTGCGCGTTCCGCTCACGATCTTCCACCTCGTTGCGCTGCTCCTGGTCGTGGGCATCGGTGTCAACTACGCGCTCTTTGCCGAGCGCGCCCGCCGTCTGCCTGGCGAAGGACGACGCACCATCCGCACGCTCGCCGTCGTGAGCGCGACGACGCTGTGCGCGTTTGCGACCCTGGCCGCCTCCACGATCCCGGTGTTGCGCGCGCTCGGTGCGACCGTCTGCCTCGGCGTCATCGCGTCGCTCGCGCTCGTGGCGCTCGTCTGGATGCCGCGGAGGCCGGCATGAGGCCCCTTGCGATCGTCGCCTCCACGCTGGTCAACGCGTGCGGCACCGGGTGGGGCGAATTCGCCGCGGCATTGCGGCATGGACGCAGCGGCCTCGTCGCGAACGATTTCCCGCCGGCACGCGAGGTGGCGACCTTCATCGGCCGCGTGCGCGGGCTGGAGGACGCCCCGTTGTCGCCGCGTTTCGCGCGCTTCGACTGCCGTGTCAATCGCCTGGTCCAGTTGGCGCTCGAGCAGGACGGATTCACCGCGGCCGTCGCCGCGGCGCGCGCGCGTCTCGGCGCACGGCGCATCGGTGTGTTCGTCGGCACGAGCACCTCCGGCATCCTCGATACCGAGCTTGCGACGCGCTCGGCATTGCGCGCAGGTGCAGCGCCGCATCTGGACGCGGCGTTCCGGACATGCCGGCACAGCATGATGGCGCCCGTGCGCTTCATCCGTGAAGCCCTGGACCTGCGGGGCATCGCGATGACGATCTCGACGGCGTGCTCGTCGAGCGCCAAGGTGTTCGCGAGCGCGGCCCGCGCGATCGATTCCGGCCTGTGCGATGCCGCGCTCGTCGGCGGCGCGGATTCGCTCGCCCTGTCCACGCTGCATGGCTTTCGCTCGCTGGAGCTGCTCTCCACCGAGCCGTGCCGTCCCTGCGATGCGGCGCGCAACGGGATCTCGATCGGCGAGGCGGCCGGCTTTGCGCTGCTCGTGCCCGGTGTCGAGTCGGCCGTGCGTTTCACGGGCAGCGGCGAGAGCGCCGATGCCTGGCACATGTCGACGCCGCATCCCGAGGGCGCGGGCGCGCTGCGCGCGATGCGCGCGGCCATCGCGTCGGCGGGGATCGACGCGCGTGCAGTGGATTACGTGAACCTGCATGGCACCGCCACCATCGCGAACGATCTGTCCGAAGACCGCGCCGTGTGCGCCGCGCTGCCGCACCGGCCCGACGTCAGCTCGACCAAGGGCTGGACGGGTCACGCGCTCGGCGCGGCAGGCGTCACGGAAGCGCTCATCACGGCGTACGCGCTCGAGCAGCAATGGGTGCCGGCAACGCTGGGATGCCGCACCGTCGATCCACGACTTGGCATGCGCGTCGCCATCGGATCGCGCAATGCCCGCCTCGTGCACGCGCTCAGCAATTCGTTCGGCTTCGGCGGCAGCAATTGCAGCCTCCTCCTGTCGCGCACGCCATGACGCCGCTTCATCTCGAGGGCATCGGGGTGCGCGCGGACGGTCTCGTCGACTGGATCTCCGCCCGCGCCGTGTTGCGGGGCGAGATCCCGTTCGTGCCGTCTTCCACGGCGCGCCCTTCGGCAGCCGCGTTGCCGGCCACCGAGCGGCGCCGCGCCAATGACACGGCGCGATGGGCGCTCGACGCAGCCGGCCAGGCGGCCGCGGGCCTCGACGCGGAGGAGCTCGCGCTGCTGCCCACCGTGTTCGCATCGGCCGACGGCGACGGTGAAGTCCTCGCGCGCATGCTGCACGACCTTGCGGGTGCGCCAGTGGCGCTCTCGCCCACGACCTTTCACAACTCCGTCTTCAACGCGCCGAGCGGCTATTGGTCCATCGCCGCGCGCGCACCCGCCGCGTCCACGACGTTGTGCGCGGACGAGGCGTCGTTTGCGGCCGGAATGCTCGAAGCCGCTGCGCAGGCCGATGCCACGGGCGGTCCGGTGCTGGTCGTCGCGTGCGATCACGCGTTCCCGGCGGCCTCGCCAATCGTGACGCCGGCGCGCGCCGCGTTCGCGTGCGCCCTGCGCTTCGCTGCGGCATCGACCGGCCGCGTGCCGATCGGTCGCATCGAGGTGGTCACGGTATCGCAGGACGAGGCCACGCCGCTGCCCGGCCCGCTCGCGGAAGCGTTCGACGGCAACGCGGCAGCAGCGGCCTTGCCTTTGCTGGCCGCCGTGGCCGGCGGTCGCGAAGCCACCATTCGCCTGCCCTACCTGGACGGCACGAGCGTGACGCTGCGCTGGGTTCCGTGCGCATAGACGGTCCCGCCCTGGCCGCCTTGCTGCCGCAACAGGGCACGATGGGGCTTATCGACAGCGTCGACGCGTTCGATGCCACGCGGATCGTCTGCTCCACCACGCGGCACGCCGATCCGGTAAATCCCTTGCGCGAGGACGGGCGCCTGTCGTCCCTGGCGGGCATCGAGTTCGCCGCCCAGGCGATGGCCGCGCACGGCGCGTTGCTCGGCGACCGACAGCCGGTGCACGGATGGCTTGCGCGCGTGCGCGATTGCGTGGTTTCCTGCGAGCGGATGGACACGCTGCCCGGTCCGCTGCGCATCGAAGCCGAACGCCTGGCCGGCGACGCGCGTGCCTTGAGCTATCGCTTCACCATCAGCTCGCGCGGGGCGCCGGTGCTGGAGGGCTCGGCGCTCATTGCGCGCATGCCGGGCGATGCGCCATGAGGCGCGCGCTCGTCACGGGTGGAAGCGGGTCGATCGGCGCGGCGATCTGCCGTGTGCTCGCCGAAGCGGGACATCACGTGATCGTGCATGCGCACCGGCACGTCGATGCCGCGCGCGAAGTCGCCTCGGCCATCATGGCGAGCGGCGGACAGGCCGAGGCCCTCGCCTTCGACGTCACCGACCGCGCGGGCTGCGCGGACGCGCTCGGGCGCGTCCTGGCCGCCGCACCCGTGCAGATCCTCGTCAACAATGCGGGCTATCACGACGACGCGCCGCTCGCCGGCATGACCGACGCCCAGTGGGATGGCGTGGTCGACGTGGTGCTGCACGGCTTCTTCAACGTGACGCGTCCGCTGCTGCTCCCGATGATGGCCACGCGCTGGGGACGCATCGTCAACGTCGCGTCCGTCGCCGCGCTGGCGGGCAATCGCGGGCAGGCGAACTACGCCGCGGCCAAGGCGGGTCTCATCGCCGCCGGCAAATCGCTGGCGCGGGAAGTCGCGAGCCGCGGCATCACGGTGAACAGCGTCGCACCGGGCATCGTTGCCGGGCCGATGAGCGCCGCCGCATTTTCGCCTGAACGCATCAAGGCACTGGTGCCCATGCAGCGCAGCGGTACGCCCGACGAAGTGGCGCACGTCGTGGCATTCCTCGCCTCGGACGCTGCGTCGTATGTTTCGGGCCAGGTGCTGGCCGTCGACGGGGCGATGCTCTGATGCGCACGGCCATCGTCATTCCGGCGTACAACGAGGCGACGACGGTGGGCGAGGTCGCCGTACGCGCGCTCGCACAGGCCGCGCACGTCATCGTCATCGACGACGGCTCCGTCGACGGCACGGGCGGCTGCGTCGCGAGCCTGCCAGTCGAGCTCATCCGGCACGCGCGCAACGGCGGCAAGGCGGCGAGCCTGTGGGATGGCTTCGCGGCCGCGTTGCGCGGCGGCGCCGAATGCGTGGTCACGCTCGATGCGGATGGCCAGCACCGGCCCGAGGACGTGCCGCGGCTCATTGCAGCCGCACGGCTTCATCCGCATCGCATCGTGATCGGCGCGCGGCTGCGCAATCGCGCACGCGCGCCGCGCGTGCGCCGCGCGGCCAACGCGTTCGCCGACTTCTGGGTGTCGTGGGCCGCCGGCCATCGCATCGTCGACTCGCAATCCGGCCTGCGGGCGTATCCGGCGGCGCTGTTGCGCGCGATCCAGTCGGGCGAGCGGGTGCGCCACGACGCGCCCGCCTCGTTCACGCTCGAAAGCGAGATCCTCATCGAAGCGGCCGGCGCAGGCTACGAGACGGTTGCCGTCCCGGTCGCGGCGCTCTACTTCGACGGCCGCGCGAGCCACTTCCGCAACGTCCGCGACACGTTGCGCATCAGCCGGATGATCGCGCGGCGCCTCTTCCTCGCGGGGCTGCGGCCGCGTGGCCTCTGGCGCTGCATCACCGGGCGCGCGACGGTCCTGGCGACCGCGCCGGAGGCAGGTGCCGGAGTACAATCGGCAGGCGCCGCCCACCGGTCGCGCGTCGCGCCATGACCCTCGAGCCCCACGCCGTCGCCGCCACGCTGCTCGCGCCGAAATTCATCGCGGTGTACGTCTTCGTCGCGGCCGCGCTGTTCGTGCACTTCCGCGGCCGCGTGCGCCATTCGCTGGCCAAGCAGCTGACGGACCACTCGACGATCATGGCGCCGTACAACGCTCTCATGTATCTGTTCTCGGCGGTGCCGCCCAGGCCCTACCTCGACCCGCGCGCGATTCCCCAGCTCGACGTGCTCCGCAACAACTGGCAGATCATTCGCGACGAGGCCGTGGCGCTGATGGACCAGGGCAGCATCCGCGCCGCAACCGGCCACAACGACCTCGGCTTCAACTCGTTCTTCAAGAACGGCTGGAAGCGCTTCTACGTGAAGTGGTACGGCGCGCCCATGCCCTCGGCGCAGTCGGCGTGCCCCAGGACCGTTGCGCTGGTCGAATCGCTGCCCAACGTCAACGCGGCGATGTTCGCGCTGCTGCCGCCCGGCGCCAAGCTCAACCGCCATCGCGATCCGTTCGCCGGCTCGCTGCGCTATCACCTCGGCCTCGTCACGCCCAACTCGGACAAGTGCCGCATCTACGTCGACGGCGAGCCGTACTGGTGGCGCGACGGCGAGGACGTCGTCTTCGACGAGACGTTCATCCACTCGGCGTACAACGAGACCGACGTCACGCGCATCATCCTGTTCTGCGACGTCGAGCGGCCGCTGCGCACGCCGGTCATGCGCGCGCTCAACCGGCTGTTCGCGCGCCATGTCATGCGCGCCGCCTCGACGCAGAATCTCGAGACGGAGCCGGTCGGCGTGCTCAACCGCATCTACGCCCTGTTCGGCCACTCGAGCGATTTCCTGACGCGCCTGAAGCGCAGGAACCGCACAGCGTTTCGCGCCGCCAAGTACGCGCTGTTCGCGCTGCTCGCGTACTTCATCTTCGTTTACTAGCTCAGGCGGTGCAGTGCTGCGGCACCCGCGCGATCGAACCGATTCCCCGCGCGCTGGTCGGAACGCCATGCGGCCGGATGTCGGCGGCGTCATGATCCCGATGCGATGAGCTTCCCAACGTCCTCCTTTCGCCGCACCACCATCGCGCTGGCAGCGGCAGTCGTGGTCGCTGGCCTCGCCGTCGTTGCGCTGCGCGGTGGTGGTGAGGCCTCCACCGCGCCGGCATCGCCTGTGGATCCCGCAGCTTCGCAAGCACCCGCGCGAGGCACGCCATCGGGCGGGCGCGACGGCGCAGTCGTCGCCATCCCGGGCCCCGATGCTGCGCCCGTCTCGGCGCCTGCGGCCGCGAGCGTTGCGGCCACCCGGGTGGTGCGCGGGCCGCAAACGGCCGCGCGCGCGGCGTTCGAGGGCGCACGCAATCTGGGGACGGTGTTCAATGCGCTGCATCTGCAGTCTGATCCCGACGCGCTGTTCTTCGCCGAGCGCGCATTGCGCGACTGCTTGCCCTATGTGCTCGCGGGCGATGCGGGACAGCCGCCCGCGCTCGATCGCTATCGCCCCGCGCTGCCCGACGATCCGATGACGGCGCGCCGGCGCGCCGCGTACACCGCCGTGGCGGCGCGTTGCAGCGGCTTCGACGTCGGGGGCGATCCGTGGAACGCATTGCGGGGACTGCGCGCAACGCTGGCACAGTCCGGCGATCCGCGTGCAGCGCTGGCGCAGGCAGCAGGTGCGCTGCGGCGCGGCAGTGATCCCGCCGAGGTCATGGACAAGGTCCGCAGCGTCGCCGGTGGCGGAGATCCCTACGCGATCGAGCAGGCGAGCAGCGTGATGGGTGCGATGCGCGGCCGTTACGTGTTCGTGCTCGACGGCCAGGTCGTCAAGCCGGACATCGTGGCGGCCGGCTGGATGATGGCCGCCTGCGATGCCGGCCGATCGTGCGGCGAGGAGTGGGTGCAGGCGCCGTGCGCCTTCCTCACCGAGTGCGACGCCCGTGATCTCGAGTCTTCGCTGCAGCGCTACCAGCTCACGCCTGCCGAATACGACGCGATGCTGCAGGTGCGCGCGCGCGTATCGCGTGGCGTCGCCACCGGACAATGGGACGCCGAGCTGTTCGCGCCCCATCCTGCACCACCGCTGTATCGCCGCTGGGGTCCGTGACGCCTGGTTGGGCGTCGCCTGACTGGTCTACAGCGTGACGATGCCGCGCGACGTGCGGATCATCGCGGCCAGGCGCGGCGAGCGCTCGTAGGTCACCTTCACCTCTTCATCGAGCGCCAGCCGCGCAAGCGCGGCGCGGATGGGCGCCGGCTCGGGATGCTCACCGGCGAGCGCGACGAGCGACAGGCCGTGATCGGGCATCGCCTCGGCGGGATGAGGCGCGCCATCGGGCCACTGGATCAGCGTGGGCACGAGGCCGCGACCGGGCAGATGACCGTCCGGCGGAACGGTCATGCGCCAATGCAGCGTGCCCCGCGACATGGGCAGCACTTCACCGAGGTCGATGGGGCTGCGCAGACGCGTGGCGTCGATGTCGCCCGTGCGCGCGACGAAATGCACGAGCCGCGGGCCTTCTGCGAGCGTGGCGCGCATCCGCGGCTCGTCCAGGTCGAACCAGCGCGGGCGCTGCGGCGCGGGGGCCTGCGGATCGATCGCCATCACCTCCAGATAGCGTGCGGCACCCAGGCGCAGCACCGCGTTGTGCGTGCCCATCACCACGTGGCGCCCGCCCGGCAGGGGCCGCACGCCCAGTCCGCTTTCGATGTAATCGCAGCCTTGCGCGAGCGTGGCCGCCGCGACGACGAGGTGATCGATCGCGGCGCCTGGCATCAGCGCGTCGTGCCGGCCTCGTCGGCCGCGAAATCGAGCTCGACGCGCGCGCCGTTCGGGTCGTGGAAGAACACCTGCCACAGGCCCGTCCCGGCCAGCTTGCGACAGGTGTGCTCGATGTTGTGCGCGGTGAGCAGCGCGAGCGTGTCGGACAGGCCGGCCGCGCTGAACGCCATGTGGTCGATCACGCCGGCGCGCAATTCGTCGCTCGGCCGTCCGCCCACGACGTGCAGGATCGCCTGTCCGCCGGCGTAGAGCCACGCGCCCGGAAACGCGAGCGGCGGACGCCAGCCTTCCGTGAGCCCCAGCAGCTCCCGATAGAAGGTCACCGTGCGCGGCACGTCGTCCGTGAGGATGGTGAAATGGTTCATGGCGGTGGCCGGCATGGCAAACGCTCCGTGCGCTTGGGACAAGCGGGATTATGCACGCGGGTGACGCGCGCTTCAGGCGATCACTTCGGCGGCGAAGCGGGCGAGGATTTCGGTCGCGACGGGCGGTGCCGGATCGTTGAACGCGAACTGGGGGTCGCCGCCGCTCCAGGCATGCGCGAGCCCGTCGACGCTCACGTAGCGCGCCACGAGCCGTGCGCCGTCGACCCAGTCGCGCGTCCGCACGGCCCGGCCACCCAGCGTCTCTCGCGACTCGCGATCGGCGGGCGGCAGGCCGTCATCGCCTGCCGCCAGCGGCCGCGCGAGCGCCGCGTGATCGTTGAGGCGCAGGTACTGCCGCACGAGCGCAACGGCATTGACGGGCGCGACGACATCGTCGCTTGCACCGTGCACCACGCAGATCGGCAGGCGCGGCGGCACGGCCATCTGGCGGCGCGCCTCGCTGGCGATGGCCTCGACGTCGGTGTCCGGTCCGCGCTTCATCACCGTGACTGCGCTCACTGGAGCGGCCGCCGCGCCGCAGGCCAGGCCCGAGTGGACGAACACGCCGCGCACCGCGGCTGCGTGTCGCAACGACAGCGCGGCGGCAAGCGCGCCGCCTGCGGACATGCCGGCGACGATCACGCGTGCGCTGTCCGCGCGATACGCATGGCGGACGGCGTCGAGCTGTGCGAGGAGGATCGCCGATTCACCGGTGCCGTCCGCCGTGCGCGCGTCGAACCAGTTCCAGCAGCGCCAGGGATTTGCCGATTCCTTCTGCCGCGGCAGGAGCACGATCCAGCCCTGCGCGTCGGCAAGGGCCGTGATGCGCGTGGCTGCGGCAATGTCCTCGGGCGTCTGGCGGCAGCCGTGACACAGCACCAGCACCGGTGCGCGGCGCCAGCGCGAATGACCGCCGGGAAGGTAGACCAGGTAGTCGCGCCGCGGCAGCACCAGCGGTGCGCTGGCGAGCCACCCCTTCCACGAGCCTGTGGTGCCGCTCTCGAAGCGGCCCGGTGCGGGCGCGCGCCGGAACAGCCGCGCCAGGAAGCCGCGGATGCGCGCGAAGAGTCGGATCGGCAAGACGGCCTCGAGCCCCTGCTGCGGGCCCGAGGATTATGGGTGAAGCGCACGACAGCGTCGAATCGCATGCGCCGATGCGACCGAGCGCACGCATGCATCGACGGCGACGTCACATCGCGGGCACGGGATCCGGCGCCGGGGTGCGGTCGCATGTGACCTGCGAGTTCCAGTCGGCGAAGCTGCCGTTCGGGTTGTGCTCCCACGCCCAGACGTGCAGCTCGTAGAACGCCGGCAGGCCGTAGCGGTTCGGCGCGCCGACGTAATTTGTGAGATGTCCGTCCACCGCAGGCGTGCCGCCCTCCGGGTGGGCCGCGGCGTAATCGTCCGCGACGACGATGAACTCGATGCCGACGAGCCGCAGCGCGCCATTGGGCATCGGCTCGTAGATCAGCGCTTCCGGCTCGTTTGCGTTGAGCGCGCCATCCCTCACGCGGCTCGGCAGGATGAAATGCACGCCCATCGCGCCGCCGGTGGGGCCGCTCACGCACGGCGTGCCGCGCACCCAGCCTTCGTGCAGCGCCACGTTGACGTCCACGAAGCGCGATGTGACGAGGCGCACCTTGTCGATCAGGGGCGAGACGAGCGCGCCGCGCGGCGATTCGACGCCGCCGTGAGCGGAGTGGGCGGGTGTTTCGGCGGCGAGCGCTCCGGCGGACAGGGTGACGGCGGCGAGGGCGGCGCAGGGCAAGAGGCGAGGCAGGCGCATGGAGGCTCCAGGGGATGGAAGGCCTCGACTCTAGGCAGCCGGTGTGGCGCCTCGATTTGCTCGCGGGCCGGCGAGGATTGCAAGCGTTTCGCGGGTCGGTCGCTGGATTGGTGCGCGGTCTTGACATCGCTGTTATAGTTATGTATAACACTATACATGCAGTTTCCATTGCCTCTCGATCGCTTCGGTCCTGCGTGATGGATCCCGAGTGGAACGACAGCCAGCCGATCTATCGCCAGCTGCGCGACCGCATCGTGGCCATGATGCTCGATGACGTCCTGCACGAAGGCGACGCCTTGCCGTCGGTGCGCACCGTGGCGGCCGAGTACCGCATCAACCCATTGACGGTGCTCAAGGCCTATGACGGCCTCGTCGACGAGATGCTGGTGGAGAAGCGCCGTGGCCTCGGCATGTTCGTGCGGAGCGGCGCGCGCGCCAAGCTGCTGGAGCTCGAGCGAAGCAAGTTCCTGAACGAGCAATGGCCGCACATCGTGGCCACCATCCGGCGGCTGGGTCTCGACGCCGGTGATCTGCTGGCCGGGCCGGACGCACCGACGGCCAAGCGCCCGCGCAAGGAGGGCTGACATGCATGCGATCGAAGCACGCGGGCTGCGCAAGACCTATGGCTCGACGGTCGCGCTCGACGGTGTCGACCTCACCGTTGCGCCCGGCCGCATCCTGGGGCTCATCGGGCCCAACGGCGCGGGCAAGAGCACGGCGCTCAACGCCATCCTCGGCCTCGTGCCGTACCAGGGCACGCTGCGGGTGCTCGGCCGTGACCCCTGGTCCGAGCACGACGCGCTGATGCGCGAGGTGTGCTTCATCGCCGACGTCGCGGTGCTCCCGCGCTGGCTGCGCGTATGGCAGGCGCTCGACTACGTCGCCGGCGTGCATCCGCGCTTCGAGCGCGCGAAGGCCGAGGCGTTCCTGGCCCGCACCGAGATCCAGCGGGGAAGTCGCGTGCGCGAGCTGTCGAAGGGCATGGTCACGCAGCTGCACCTGGCGCTCGTCATGGCGATCGACGCACGCCTGCTCGTGCTCGATGAGCCCACGCTCGGCCTCGACATCCTCTACCGAAAGCAGTTCTACGACTCGCTGCTCAACGATTACTTCGATGGCACGCGCACGATCCTCGTGACCACGCACCAGGTGGAGGAGATCGAGCACGTGCTCACGGACGTTGCGTTCATCGACCGCGGCCGCATCGTCCTCGCCACCAGCATGGATGCGCTCGAGAACCATTACACCGAGGTGATGGTGCACCCCGCGCACCTCCACGCAGCGCGCGCGCTTTTGCCGATCCACGAGCGGCAGGTGTTCGGCCGCAGCGTGCTGCTCTTCGATCGCGCCGATCGTGCGCAGCTCGCCCCGCTCGGCGAGATCCGGACGCCGGGCATCGCCGATCTGTTCGTGGCACTCGTCGGTCAGCCTGCAGCCGCCCGCAAGGCGGCGGCGTGATCAGCGCAGGCATGAACATGCAGCACGACGTGCCGCTGCAGCGTCTGTCGGCGCTTGCGCTGCTCGCGCTCAACGCCGCGGCCGCCCTGGCGCTGGTCGTCGCTGCGATCGCCTGCGCCGCTGCGGGCTTGTGGCCGCTGCACGGCTGCCTCTTCTGAAGGCGAGGAAACGATGGACGCTCCTTCCGACATCGCAGCGCCGGCCGGCGAGCCGCGCAGCGCGACGCAATTGGCGGCGCAAGCGACGCGGCCCTTCTACTGGTCGGTGCGCCGCGAGCTGTGGGAGAACCGCTCGATCACGCTTGCGCCGCTCGTCGCGGCGGTGGTCGTCCTCGTGGGCTTCGTCATCAGCACGAAGGACCTCGCCGGCGCGCTCGGCGCGTTGTCCGGACTCGACGAAGCGCGCCAGCAGGCGTCGCTGGCGCGGCGTGCGGCCCTCGCGGCCATGCCGCTGCTGTTCACCGGGTTCGTGGTCGGCTGGTTCTATTGCCTCGATGCGCTGCATGGCGAGCGACGCGACCGCAGCATCCTGTTCTGGAAGTCGCTGCCCGTTTCCGATGCCGTCGCCGTGCTGGCCAAGGCGGCGATCCCGCTGGTCGTGCTGCCGATCGTCGTCTTCGCGACGCTCGTGGCGACGCAGGTGGTCATGCTGCTCGTCGGCACCGCGGTGGTCGCGGGCCAGGGCGAGAGCCCCGCGCTGCTGTGGCGCGAGCTTCCGCTCGTGCGCCTGCTCGCGACGCTGCTCTACGCGCTCGTCGTGTCCACGCTCTGGCACGCGCCGGTCTACGCGTGGCTGCTCCTGGTGTCCGGCTGGGCTCGCCGTGCCGTGTTCCTCTGGGCCACGCTGCTGCCGCTGGCACTGTGCGTCATCGAGAACATCGGCTTCGGCACGTCGCACCTCATCAGGTTGCTCGGCAACCGTCTGCTCGGCGGCATGCAAACGGCCTTCGTGTGGACTGCGCACGATGCCGCGTCGGTGGGCCTTCCGCAGATCGACCCGGTGCATTTCCTGACCACCCCGGGCGTGTGGCTCGGCCTGCTGGTCGCGGCGGCTTTCCTGGCAGCGGCGATCCGCCAGCGCCGCTACCGCGAGCCGCTGTGACGCCGGGCCGTCAGATCAGCACGATGTCGTACTGCTCCTGCGTGTAGAGCGTCTCGACCTGCAGCGAAATCGGCTTGGCGATGAAGTCGCCGAGCTGGGCGAGGCTCTGCGATTCCTCGTCGAGGAACATGTCGATGACCGACTGCGATGCGAGGATGCGGAACTCGCGCGCGTTGAACTGCTTGGCCTCGCGCAGGATCTCGCGCAGGATCTGGTAGCACACCGTTTGCGCGGTCTTGAGCTCGCCGCGGCCGTGGCACATCGGGCACGCCTCGCACAGCACGTGCGCGAGCGACTCGCGCGTGCGCTTGCGCGTCATCTCCACCAGCCCGAGCTGCGTGAAGCCGTTCACCGTCAGGCGCGTGCGGTCCTTCTCGAGCGCCTTGTCGAGCTCGGCGAGCACGGCGGCGCGATGGTCGGCGTTCTCCATGTCGATGAAGTCGATGATGATGATGCCGCCCAGGTTGCGCATGCGCAGCTGGCGGGCGATCACCTGCGCGGCTTCGAGGTTCGTCTTGAAGATCGTGTCGTCGAAGCTGCGGCCGCCGACGAAGCCACCCGTGTTGACGTCGATCGTCGTCATCGCCTCGGTCTGGTCCATGATCAGGTAGCCGCCGGACTTGAGGTCCACGCGGCGCGCCAGCGCCTTCTCGATCTCGTCCTCGACGCCGTGGAGGTCGAACAGGGGGCGATCGCCTGCGTAGTGCTCGATGCGCGCGAGCAGCGCAGGCGTGTATTCGCGCGCGAAATCGCTCATGCGCACGAACGTCTCGCGCGAGTCGACCAGGATGCGCGACGTCTCCTCCGTGGCCATGTCGCGCAGCACGCGCTGCGCCAGGTTGAGGTCCTGGTAGAGCAGCGAGGCGGCCGACACTTCGTGCGAGCGCACGGTCAGGTCGCGCCACAGCTTGGTGAGGTACTCGATGTCGGCCTGCATCTCCCGCTCCGAGGCCGTCTCGGCCATCGTGCGGATGATGAAGCCACCCGGGGTCCCTTCCGGCAGCAGCGTCTGCAGCCGCTCGCGCAGGCTCTCGCGCTCGGCCTCGTCCTCGATGCGCTGGGAGATGCCGATATGCGAATCCTGCGGCAGATAGACGAGCAGGCGGCCGGCGAGGCTCACCTGCGTGGACAGGCGCGCGCCCTTGCTGCCGATCGGGTCCTTGATCACCTGCACGAGCAGCGACTGGCCTTCGTGGAGGATCTTCTCGATCGGCTTGTGCTCGCCGCCGTGGCCGTTCTGGCGATGCTCCCAGATGTCGGCGATGTGCAGGAAGGCGGCGCGTTCCAGCCCGATCTCGACGAACGCGCTCTGCATGCCGGGCAGCACGCGGGCGACACGCCCGAGGTAGATGTTGCCGACGAGGCCACGCGCGCTCGACCGCTCGATGTGCAGCTCCTGCACGACCGCCTGCTCGAGCATCGCGACGCGCGCTTCCTGCGGCGTCACATTGATGAGGATCTCGTGGGTCATGATGGCCCGTCATCCCCGCGCGGGCGGGGATCCAGCGTCGTCCGGAAGGACGCGGAGCGGACCGCAACCCGCGGCGCGGGCCGCGCCGTTATAGCACGCTCACGCCCGCGCGGGCGAGCAGCGTAGCCGTCTCGGCCAGGGGGAGGCCCATCACGCCTGAGTAGCTGCCTTCGATGCGGGTGACGAACGCCGCGGCGCGGCCCTGGATCGCGTAGGCGCCCGCTTTGTCCATGGGCTCGCCGGTGGCGACGTAGCGCTCGATCTCGGCGGCGCTCAGCTTGCGCATGCTCACGCGCGTGACGGAGACCTCGACGTCGGTGCGCTCGTCCACGCGTACCGCGACCGCCGTGAGCACCTCGTGCGTGCGGCCGGACAGCCGCCCGAGCATCGCGGCAGCGTCCTGCGCATCGCGCGGCTTGCCGAAGATGGATTGCGCCAGCACGACTTCGGTGTCCGCGCCGATCACCGGCTGCACCGTCAGCTTGCGGTTGTGCATGCGTTGCCAGGCGACCTGCGCCTTGGTCCGCGCCATGCGCTCGACGTAATGGCCGGCAGGCTCGGCGTCGAGCGCTTCCTCGAGCACGTCGCGATCGCGTCCGTGGCCTTCGCGCAGCAGGAGCGTCTCGAACGCGAGACCGAGCTGGCGCAAGAGCTCCGCCCGGCGCGGGCTGCGGGAGGCGAGGTAGAGCTGGGGATCCTGTGCCATGGGGTCTCGGGGAAGCGTGCTATTCGCGATGATACGGGTGGCCGCCGAGGAGGCTCACGGCACGGTAGAGCTGCTCGGCCAGCATGACGCGCACGAGGCCGTGTGGCAAGGTGAAGGCGGACAGCGACAGCTGCACGTCCGCGCGCTCACGGATGCGCGGCGCAAGGCCGTCGGCGCTGCCGATGACGAACGCGGCGTTCTCGCTGGCATCGTGCCAGCGTTGCAGCGCGTCGGCCAGCGCGCGGGTGGTCCACGCGCGGCCCCGCTCGTCGCAGGCGACCGTGCGATACCCAGTGCAGGCGGATTCGATGCGCGGCGCTTCGACTTCGAGCGTTTGCGCGGGGCTGCGGCCTTCCGTGCGCGCGGCCGGCTTGAGCTCGACGAGCTCGAGTGCGTAGCCGCGCGGCATCCGCCGTGCGTAGTCGGCATAGCCGGCATCGACCCATGCGGGCATTCGACCACCGAGCGCGACCATGCGGATTTTCATGTTGCGCGACCGTCACGGGCTGCCCCGCCCCCGCGGCCACGGCGATCAAATCCGCCGGCTAACGCTATGCCGCGCGTGCCGCCCGTGACTGCGCAGGCGGCGCCCACAACTCTTCGAGGTTGTAGTACGTGCGCACCGCCGGCTGCATGATGTGCACGACGATGTCCCCTGCATCGACCAGGATCCAGTCGGCCGTCTGCTCGCCTTCCACGCCGATGATGGGCGCGCCGCTCTCCTTCAGCTTGTCGCGCACGTGCTGGGCGAGCGCCTTCACCTGGCGGTTGGAGTCCGCCGAGGCGATGACCATGGTGTCGTACAGGGAGGTGATCTTGCGGACGTCGAGCACGGTGATGTCGCGTGCCTTGATGTCTTCGAGAGCGGTGACGGCGATGTCGGCGAGTCGGTTACGGCGCATCCGGGTGAATACCGTAGAGTCGGTGGGTTTCAATATAGGCCAAAACGGCAGGCGGGAGCAAACCGGCGAGCTCGTCGCGTGCGCCGCGTCGCAGGGCGCCGCGGATCGCCGTGGCGGAGATCGGCTGGGGCGCGACGGGCACCACCACGATCGTGCCGGCCGGCCGCTCGCGCAATGCGTGCGGATCGGCGGCGAGGCGCTGCTCCCACTCCTCTCGTAGTTGGGGCTGCATGGCGGCCGTTCCAAGACCTGCGCCGGGACGATTCGCGACGACGATGTGGGCGAGCGGGAAGATCGCGCGCCAGCGGTGCCATTGCGGCAGGCCGAGGAAGGCATCCGCACCGACGAGGAGGGCGAGCGGCCGCTGCGCGAACCGTGCCCGCAGCGCTTCGAGCGTGAGCACGGTGTAGCTCTTGCCCGTGCGTTCAATCTCCTGGCAGTCGATGCGCAGCTGAGGAAACTCCGCCACCGCGAGCTCGAGCATGCGCACGCGATCGGCGGCCGATGCAGCCGGCGCATCGCGATGCGGTGGATCCTTCGCCGGCACGAGCCGCAGCTCCACCGGCGCCAGCGCGCGGCGGACCTCGTCGGCCACCCGCAGGTGTCCGTAGTGCACCGGGTCGAACGTGCCGCCGAGCAGGATCAGCGGAGGAAGATGCTCGATCACGCGTGAGTCAGAACCGCGATCCGGGCGAGCGCAGGAACGCGGTCTCCTCCGGCGTGGAGGACCGGCCGAGGATCGCGTTGCGATGCGGGAAGCGGCCGAACGCGCGGATGACCTCGGCATGGCGCTCCGCCCAGTCCACGGGTGCGACGAGTCCCGTCTCGGCGGCGAGGCTGCGAAAAAGGGCCAGCGAGCGCTGCTGGTCCTGCAGCGATTCGCTGTGCTCGAAGGGCATGTAAAGGAACCACCGCTCGACGGGCGCGAGCGCGCGGTCGAAGCCGCGATCGATCGCCTGGGTGGCCGTCGCGCGTGCGCGCGCATCGCCGGCAAACGCGGCCGGCGTGTCGCGGTACGCGTTGCGAGTGAACTGGTCGAGCACGATGACGCGCGCGAGCGCTCCCCGGGGCGTGGCCGACCAATCGCCGAGGCCGCCCGCGAGCGCTTCCGCAATGAGCGGCTCGAAGCGCTCGCGCAGGCCGGCATCGAACGCAGCGTCCTTGTGAAACCAATGGCGCCGCAGCGGGAAGCCGGCCGCCGCCGCATCCGGTTCGTCCGGCTCGGCATCGGGCTGGAACCAGAAGGCAAGGACCGCTTCGGGGTCGTGGACCGGCATGCGGCTTATCATACGTGCCATGAGCCCGCAGGCCGCGCCGTCGACCGCATTGGTCCGCACTTCGTACCGGGACGTGTTCCTGCTGGCGTGCTGCCAGGCCCTGCTGCTCGCCAACGCGTCGGGGCTCGTGTCGCTGAACGGATTGGTCGGCTATCAGCTCTCCCCCGACAAGAGCCTCGCGACGCTCGGCGTGACGACGTACGTGCTCGGTTCCGCGGTCGCCGCGCTGCCGATGGCCTTGTGGATGGGCCGGGTCGGCCGCCGGCGCGGATTCATGACGGGCGCCGCCGTCAACGTCATCGGCTGCGCGCTCGGCGTGCTCGCACTGCGCTGGCACAGCTTCGCGCTGTTCTGCTTCGCCACCGCCGTCATCGGCATCTACAACGCCGTCGGGCTGCAATATCGCTTCGCGGCCGCGGAGATCGCCGCGCCCAGGGACAAGGCGCGCGCCATCTCGCTCGTGCTTGCAGGCGGTGTCGCAGGCGGCGTCATGGGGCCCGAGGCGGCCAAGTGGTCGCGCGATCTGTTCGCCACGCCGTTCCTCGGTACCTTCATCGCGCTCGCCGCGTTCGCCATCGTCGCGCTGGCCGTGCAGTCGCGCGTCGACGTGCCGATGCCCACGCGCGAGGAGCGCGGCGGTGGGGGCCGCCCGCTCGCGCAGATCGCGGCGCAGCCGGTGTTCATCGTCGCCATCCTCACCGCCGCGCTGGGCTACGGGCTCATGAACCTGCTCATGACCGCAACGCCGATCGCCATGCAGTTCTGCGGCTACCCGTTCAGCGCGTCCGCTTCGGTGATCGAATGGCACGTGGTGGGGATGTTCGCGCCCGGCTTCGTCACCGGCAGCCTGATCGCACGCCACGGCGTGCTGAAGGTGATCGGCGCCGGCGTCATGCTCATGGGCGCGGCCATCACGGTGGCCCTTGCAGGCAACACGGTGATGCACTTCGTGATCGCGCTCGCGCTCGTGGGGGTGGGGTGGAATTTCATGTACACCGGCGGGACCACGCTGCTCACCGAAGCGTACCGGCCGGCGGAGAAGGCGCGCGTGCAGGGCGCCAACGACCTGGCGCTGTTCGTCACGATGGCCGTGTCGTCGGTGTCCTCCGGTGCGCTCGTCTCGACGGCCGGGTGGGAAACCGCGAACTGGGCCGCTGTTCCGGTGTTGCTGGTGGTGGCGGTTGCAGTCGGCCTGCTGGGTTTGCGCCGGTCCACCCATGCAGCGAGCGCGGCGTGAAGCGTCAGCCGAGCGCGCGCTTGAACTTCCAGTAGACCGCTTCCGGATTGCGCGGCGACGCCTTCGCGAGGTGTTGCTTGAGCGCATCGCCCACGGCCACCGAGTGCGCGACCTCGCCGTCGGCGCGTACGAACACGATGGCCCTGGCGTTGTCGATGATCAGCGAGCGCACCTCCGCCTGGATGCCGCGCTCCTGCAGCCATGCCTCGGCCGCGCGATCGAGCGCCTGGTCGGACGTGTCGATGAGCAGGCGCCGATTGAGCGCGGCCAGGAACAGCGCCATCACGCCGAGCAGCACCCCCACGGCGATCGCGACGACGGCGTCGAACACCGGGCGCGGCCCGAGCCAGTAGGACACGCCAGCCACGATGAGCGTGAGCACGATGCCGATCAGCGCCACGGCGTCTTCCAGGAGCACCGCGAGCACCGCGGTGTTCGTCAGGTTGCCGCGCAGCGCACGCATGCCGCCGAGCTCGCGCCATGCAGTCATGAACGTGAAGCTCTCGAGCACGAGCGCGAAGAGGAGCAGGCCGAGCACCAGCACGCCGAACGGCTCGACCGCCTCGGGTGACAACAGCGCATGCACGCCGTGATAGAGGTTGATGCCGCAACCGACGAAGAACACGCTCACCGCCGACACCAGCGCCCAGAAGTAGCTCTCCTGGCCGCGCCCGAACGGGTGCACGCGATCCGGCCCGCGGTGGCTGCGCACCTCGCCGACGAGCAGGAGGATCTGGTTGCCGACGTCGGCCAGCGAGTGCACCGTTTCGGCGAACAGCGTCGGCGACGCGGTGACGAACCAGCCGAAGCCCTTCGACAGGGCGATCGCCGTGTTGGTGGCGATCGACAGCTTGACCGAGGACGACAAGTCAGGTCCTGACCTGGCCCGACCCGAGGACGATCCACTTGCGGCTCGTCAGGCCCTCCAGGCCGACCGGGCCGCGCGCGTGCAGCTTGTTGGTCGAGATGCCGATCTCCGCGCCGAGGCCGTATTCGAATCCGTCGGCAAAGCGCGTGGATGCGTTCACGATCACGGAGCTGGAGTCGACTTCGCGCAGGAAGCGCATGGCGGCGGTGTAGTCCTCGGTGACGATCGCGTCGGTGTGCTGCGAGCCGTAGCGGGCGATGTGCTCCATCGCCTGGTCGAGCGAATCGACGACGCGCACCGACAGGATCGGCGCCAGGTATTCCGTGGACCAGTCTTCCTCCGTCGCCGCCTTCATGTCCGGCACCAGCGCACGCGAGCGCACGCACCCGCGCAGCTCCACCCCTTTGGCGAGGTAGATGTCCGCCAGCGGCGGCAGCACGCGTGCCGCGATGCCCGCGTGCACGAGCAGCGTCTCCATGGTGTTGCATGGCGAATAGCGCTGCGTCTTGGCGTTGTCGGCGATGGTGACGGCCTTGTGGAGGTCGGCCGCGGCGTCGATGAACACATGGCAGACGCCGTCGAGATGCTTGATGACCGGCACCTTCGCCTCGCGCGCGATGCGGCCGGTGAGGCTCTTGCCACCGCGCGGCACCACGACGTCGACGTGCGCCTCGTCGGTGATGAGATAGCCGACCGCCGCGCGATCGGTGGTGGCGATCACCTGCACCGCATCGACCGGCAGGTCTGCATGACGCAGGCCTTCATGCACGCACGCGGCGATCGCCTGGTTGCTGTGCAGGCATTCGGAGCCGCCGCGCAGGATCGCCGCATTGCCGGACTTGAGGCACAGCGCCGCGGCGTCCACGGTCACGTTTGGCCGCGATTCGTAGATGATGCCGACGACGCCGAGCGGCACGCGCATCTGCCCGACCTGGATGCCGGAGGGGCGGAAGTGGAGTCCGCTGATCTCGCCGACCGGATCGGGCAGCGCGACGATGGCTTCGACGCCGCTCGCCATGGCCTCGATTCCCTTGTCACCCAACGTCAACCGATCGACGAAGGCGGCGTCGTGGCCGGCGGCGCGCGCGGCGTCCACGTCGGCGGCATTGGCGGCGAGCACGGCGGCCGCGGAATTGCGCAGGGCGGCGGCGATCGCAACCAGCGCGTGGTTCTTTACGCCGGCATCGGCACGTGCGAGCAGCCGCGCAGCGGCACGGGCGCGCTCGCCGACGCCCTTCATGTACGCGCCGACGTCTTCGACCGCCACGGCGGGGGCGTGCCTGTCGTTCATGCGGGGATTGTACCGCCGAGGCGAAGCCATTCCGGGCGCAGGCATTCGACGCAGGCTGCCCGGCCCTCGCCATGGCCCAACGCCGCGGGCAAGGGTACGCTGGCGGCCATGCGAGAGTCGACAACGCTCCAGCAGCCATGCGAGACGCCTGCGGGACGCATCGCCAAGTACGCCGGCGGGCTCGTTGCCTGCGCACTGACGACGCTCATCGCCGTGGCGCTGCTGCCCTGGCTCGACCTCGCCAACCTCGTGATGCTGTTCCTGCTCAACGTGGTGCTCGTTGCGCTGCGGCTGGGTCGCGGACCGTCGGTGCTGGCGGCGTTCGTCAGCGTCGCAGCCTTCGATTTTTTCTGCGTGCCCCCGCGCATGACCTTCGCGGTCTCCGACGCGCAGTACCTCTTGACCTTCGCGATCATGCTGGCCGTTGGTCTCATCACCGGACAGCTCACCGCGGGGTTGCGCTACCAGGCACGCGTCGCGGCGCACCGCGAGGCGCGCGCGCAAGCGCTGTATGAGTTCGCGCGCGAGCTGTCGAGCCTGCTGGAAACGGAACGCGTGGTCGAGACGGCCGCCGGGCAGATCGGCCGCACGTTTCAGGCGCAGGTGCTGGTCCTGCTGCCCGATGCGTCGAACCGCGTGGGGCCGGCAGGCGCGGACACGAAGCCGCCCGCGCTCGATGTCGCAGCCGCGCAGGCGGCGTACGAGCGAGGGGACGGCGCGGGGAAGGGAGCGGACACGGCGCCCCCGGACCCATGGCGTTACGTGCCCTTGCGCGCGCCGATGCGCACCCGCGGCGTGCTCGCGGTGCGGCCGCAAGCGTCGCATTCCGCCCTCGCGCCTGAGCAGCAGCGTCATCTGGAGACCTTCGCGGCGCTGACCGCGATTGCGCTCGAGCGCGTGCACTACGTCAAGGTTGCACAGGCCGTCCTCGTCCGCATGGAATCGGAGCGGTTGCGCAATTCGCTGCTTGCAGCGCTGTCGCATGACCTGCGCACGCCGGTCACCGCGCTCATCGGCTTGGCCGAGTCTTTGGCGCTCATGCCAACGCCCGTACGTGACGTGCAGGCGGAGACCGCGCAGGCGATCGTCGACCAGGCGCGCCGGATGAGCCAGCTGATCGACAACCTGCTCGAGATGGCTCGCCTGCAAAGCGGCGAGGTGCATCTGCGCCGCGATTGGCAATCGATCGAGGAGGTCGTCGGGAGCGCGCTGCGCTTTGCGCGGCCCGCATTGAGCGGGCGGCGCGTCGAGGTCGCGCTGCAGCCGGACTTGCCGCTGGTCGAATTCGACGCCGTCCTGATCGAGCGGGTCGTCTGCAACCTGCTCGAGAATGCGGGCAAGCACACGGAGCCGGGGTCGTCGGTGCGCGTGTCGGCGCGACTGCGCGACGCCGCGCTCGAAGTCTGCGTCGCGGATGACGGGCCGGGCGTGCCGCCGGGACAGGAAGATGCGGTGTTCGAGAAGTTCGTGCGAGTCGACAGCGCGTCATCCACGCCGGGCGTTGGACTCGGTCTTGCGATCAGCCGCGCCATCGTGGAGGCCCATGGCGGCCGCATTGGCGTCGCGCGTGGCGCGGCGGCAGGCGCGCAGTTCTGCTTCACGCTTCCGCTCGGTAACCCGCCACCGGTGCCGAACGAGCAGGATCTTCCGCCCGGCGCTGCAACGCCGGCGCGGGTGGAACGATGAGCACCCCGCGGCGCGTCGCCGTGGTGGTCGAGGACGAGCAGCCGATCCGGCGCTTCGTTCGCACGGCGCTCGAATCGGAAGGATGGTCGGTGCACGAAGCGCGCACGCTGCGCGAAGGGCTTCACGAGGCCGGCGCCCGCAAGCCCGACCTGGTCGTGCTCGATCTCGGGCTGCCGGACGGCACGGGCATCGATTTCATCCGCGGCTTTCGCGCCTGGTCGCCTGCGCCAGTCATCGTGCTGTCCGCGCGCAGCGACGAGATCGACAAGATCGAGGCGCTCGATGCAGGCGCCGACGACTACCTGACCAAGCCGTTCGGCGTAGGGGAGCTGCTCGCGCGCGTGCGAGCCACGGAGCGGCGGCGCGCCGGCGTCTCGGCAGAGGCGCGCTTCCGCTTCGGCGACATCGAGGTGGACGCGTCCCGTCGCGTGGTGCGCAAGCGCGACGATGTCGTGCATCTCACGCCGATCGAATATCGGCTGCTGATGCTGTTCATTGCCAACCACGGCAAGGTCATCACGCACGGGCAGATCCTCCGGGAGCTCTGGGGGCCGGCTTACATGGAGCATGGACATTACGTCCGCGTGCACATGGGCCACCTGCGCCAGAAGCTGGAGGACGACCCGGGGCAGCCTGCACATCTGCTTACCGAGACCGGTGTAGGTTATCGGCTCGTCGACGAAACCTGATTCGTGCGCTTCGGTCATTGCGTGCGCCGGCCGTCGCGGGAGCTGTATAGGGTGTAAAGACGGTGTAAAGACCCGGCTCGTACGCTGCGGCCATGTCGACTGCACAGTCTTCCACCATCGCGGCCCCGGGCGTCGTTGCCGGTGCAGGGCCATCGACATCTCGTCCTTACCGCCAGGCCACCGCCGGGCTTGCGCTGCTCGCGCTCGGCGTGGTCTACGGCGACATCGGCACGAGCCCCCTCTACGCCGCGCGCGAGACGTTCAATCCAGAGCATGGCATCGCCTTCACGCCGGACAACATCGTCGGCGGCGTGTCGGCCATCTTCTGGAGCCTGATGATCGTCGTGTCGCTGAAGTACGTCACGCTCGTGCTGCGGGCGGACAATCGCGGCGAAGGCGGCATCATGGCGTTGCTGGCGCTTGCCGTGGCGTCCGTGCGTGAACGCCCGCAGCTCGTGACCACGCTGCGCGTCGTCGGCGTGTTCGGCGCCGCGCTGTTCTACGGCGACGCCGTGCTCACGCCGGCGATCTCGGTGCTGTCCGCGGTGGAAGGTCTCGAGGTGGGCACGAGCGCGTTCAAGCCCTACATCGTGCCGATCGCCGCCGGGATCCTGGTCGCGCTGTTCGCCATCCAGCGCCACGGCACCGCCCTGGTCGGCAAGCTCTTCGGGCCGGTGTGCGCGCTGTGGTTCGCCGCGCTGGCGATCGACGGCGTCTGGAACATCGCCAAAGCGCCCGTCATTCTGGCGGCACTCGACCCGGTGCACGCGCTGCGCTTCCTCACGAGCCATGGCGTCGCGTCGTTCACGGTGCTCGGCTCGGTCCTGCTCGCGATCACGGGCGCCGAAGCGCTGTATGCCGATATGGGTCATTTCGGCAAGCGCGCCATTCGCGTCGCATGGTTCGGGCTCGTGGCGCCCGCGCTGGTGCTCACGTACTTCGGCCAGGGCGCGCTGCTCATCCAGGATCCGGCGGCGCTGCAGAACCCGTTCTTCCTCGCCTTTCCGCCGTGGGCGCTGTATCCCATGATCGTGCTCGCCACGGCAGCTACGGTCATCGCCTCGCAGGCGACCATTTCCGGCGCCTACTCGATGACGCAGCAGGCGATCCAGCTCGGCTATCTGCCGCGCATGGCCGTGCAGCACACCTCGGAGCGGACCATCGGCCAGATCTACGTGCCGGTGGTGAACTGGATCCTGCTCGCGGCCGTCATCGTGGCCGTAGTCGGCTTCGGATCATCGGCGCGCCTTGCCAACGCCTACGGCGTGGCGGTGATGGGCACCATGCTCATCACCACGGTGCTCACGTTCTTCGTCGTCCGCTACGATTGGCGCTATCCGCTGGTGCTCTGCGTGGCCGTCACGGTGTTCTTCGGGACGGTCGACCTGACGTTCCTCGCCGCAGCCTTGCACAAGGTGCTCGACGGCGGCTGGATGCCCCTGGCGCTCGGCACCGTGCTGTTTCTGGTCATGGTGACGTGGCGCCACGGTCGTGAGCGGCTGCAACAGCAGCTGCGCACATCGGCCGTGCCGCTGCAGCCGTTCCTCCAGTCGCTCTATGGCGAGCCCCCGCAGATCGTGCCCGGCACCGCGGTGTTCTGCACCTCCACGCCGGACGTGACGCCGCATGCGCTGCTGCACAGCCTGAAGCACTACCGCGTGCTCCACGAGCGCAACGTGTTCCTCACGGTCGAGTTCCAGGACCGCCCGTGGATCGACCCCGGCGAGCAGGTCGAATGCGAGCCGCTCGGCAACGGCTGCTGGCGCGTGCTCGTGCACTGCGGCTTCATGGACCTGCCCGACGTGGAGGGCGCGCTTGCCCGCTGCGCGGGCAAGGGCCTTGCCATCGACGCGATGGAAGCGTCCTATTTCCTGTCCCGCGAGAAGATCGTGCCGGGCGCCGAGGACAGCGGCGTGACGCTGTGGCGCGACCGCATCTTCGCGGCGATGGCGCGCAACGCCAGCAGCACCAGCGACTTCTTCGACCTGCCGATGAACCGGGTGGTGGAGCTGGGAACGCGGATCGAGATCTGACGCGCCGTGCAGCGTCAGCCCGCGCGCCGCGCGGTGAGGCTGCGAACGCCGCTGCCGCTGCCGACGAGCACGACATCGGCGCCGCGGCGCGCGAACAACCCTACCGTGACCACACCGGCAATCTGGTTGAGGTCGGCCTCGAGGGCGCGCGGATCGGTGATCCGCAGGCCGCTCACGTCGAGGATGAGGTTGCCGTTGTCGGTCGTGAACCCCATGCGCCAGGCCGGCTGGCCGCCGCGCAGCACGATCTCGCGCGCGACGTAGCTGCGCGCCATGGGAATCACTTCGACGGGCAGGGGAAAACGGCCGAGCACGTCGACCGTCTTCGTCTCGTCGACGATGCAGACGAACTTGCGCGCCACCGCTGCGACGATCTTCTCGCGCGTGAGCGCACCCCCTCCGCCCTTGATCATCGCACCGCTTGCGTCCACCTCGTCGGCCCCGTCGATGTACACGGGCATGTCGTCGATGTTGTTGAGCTCCTCGACCAGGATGCCGTGCGACTTGAGACGCTCGGCGGTCTTCACCGAGCTCGCCACCGTGCCCTTGATGCGATGCTTGCGTGCCGCCAGCGCATCGATGAACAGGTTGGCGGTGGACCCGGAGCCGACGCCGATCCATGCATCGTCGACGACGTACTGCAAGGCCGCCGTGGCGACGGCCCGCTTCTGCTCGTCCTGCGTCATGCTTTCTTGCGCGCCGGCGGCAGGTCGGTGCACACGCCTTCGAAGGCCTCCGCGGCGAGCCCGACCGATTCGGAGAGCGTCGGATGCGGATGGATGGTCCGCCCGATGTCGACGGCGTCGGCGCCCATCTCGATCGCGAGCGCGATCTCGCTGATCAGGTCGCCCGCATGGGTGCCCACGATGCCGCCGCCGATGATGCGATGGGTCTCGGCATCGAACAGCAGCTTGGTGAAGCCTTCGTCGCGGCCGTTGGCGATGGCCCGGCCGGAAGCGGCCCACGGGAAGAGGCCTTTCTCGACCTTGCGGCCCTGCGATCTCGCCTCGTCTTCCGTGATGCCGACCCACGCGACCTCAGGATCGGTGTACGCGACGGACGGAATGACGCGCGCGTCGAAGAACGACTTCTGGCCCGCGGCCGCTTCGGCCGCGACGTGGCCCTCGTGCACGGCCTTGTGCGCCAGCATGGGCTGGCCGACGATGTCGCCGATCGCGAACACGTGCGCGACGTTCGTGCGCATCTGGCCATCGACTTCGATGAACCCCCGGTCGGTCACCGCGATACCGGCCTTGTCGGCGCCGATCCGCGCGCCGTTGGGACGCCGGCCCACGCACATCAGCACGAGGTCGTAGAGCTGCGGCTCCGGCGGCGCCTGCTCGCCTTCGAAGCGCACGCGGATGCCCTGCTGCGTCGCCTCGGCGCCCACCGTCTTGGTCTTGAGCATCACGCGGTCGAAGCGCGGCTTGTTGATGCGCTCCCACACCTTCACCAGATCGCGATCGGCGCCCTGCATGAGGCCGTCGAGCATTTCCACGACGTCGAGGCGCGCGCCGAGCGACGAATACACCGTACCCATCTCGAGCCCGATGATGCCGCCACCGACGATGAGCATCTTCTTCGGGATGGCGGGCAGCTCGAGCGCACCCGTCGAATCGACGATGCGCGGGTCCGACGGCATGAACGGCAGCGCGATCGCCTGCGAGCCTGCGGCGATGATCGCCTGCGCGAACTTGACGACGCGCTTGCCGCCGCTCAGCGCCTGTCCGGTGCCCGTGGTGGCGGCCACTTCGACGTGGTGCGCGTCGAGGAACGTCCCGATGCCGCGCACGACTTCCACCTTGCGCGCCTTGGCCATGCCGGCCAGGCCTCCCGTGAGCTTGCCGACGACCTTGTCCTTCCAGGCCTTGAGCTTGGCCGCGTCGAACGACGGCGCCCCGAACGTCACGCCGTGCGCGGCGAGCGCGCGCGCTTCGTCGGTGACGGCCGCAATGTGCAGCAGCGCCTTCGACGGGATGCAGCCGACGTTGAGGCACACGCCGCCCAGCGTGGCGTAGCGCTCGACCAGCACGGTCTTCATGCCGAGGTCGGCGGCGCGAAACGCGGCGCTGTAGCCACCGGGACCTGCGCCGAGCACGAGCATGTCGCACTCGATGTCCGCTTTGCCCGTGTACGCGGCTTGCGCGTTCGGCGCAGATCCGCGTGGGGGCGTGGCAGCGGGCGCAGGTGCCGCGGACGGAGCAGGCGCTGCAGGCGCCGGCGCCTTCGTCGGCGTGGACGCCGCGGATTGCGCAGCCGCTGTCGGTTTGTCGGCCGCCGGCTTGGTCGACCCGGCCGCTGGGCTTTGCCCTGAAGCGTCCGCAGTCTCCAGCGTGACGATCGACGCGCCCTCCGACACCTTGTCACCCACCTTGATCCGGATGGCGCGCACGGTGCCCGCGGCAGGCGAGGGCACGTCCATCGTCGCCTTGTCCGATTCGAGCGTGACGAGCGGATCCTCGGGCTCGACCGTGTCGCCCGGCTTGACGAACACCTCGATCACCGGCACGTCCTTGAAATCCCCGATGTCGGGGACCTTCACCTCGATGGTCGCCATCACAGCACCGCGCGACGGAAGTCGGCGAGCAGCGACGCGTAGTACGACGTGAAGCGCGCCGCGGACGCGCCGTCGATCACGCGATGATCGTAGGACAGGGACAGCGGCAGCACGAGGCGCGGGTTGAACGTCTTGCCGTCGAACACCGGCTTGTGCGCGCTGCGCGACACGCCGAGGATCGCGACCTCGGGGGCGTTGATGATCGGCGTGAACGCGGTACCGCCGATGCCGCCGAGCGAGCTGATGGAGAAGCACCCGCCCTGCATGTCGGCCGGCCCGAGCTTCCCTTCGCGCGCCTTGGCCGACAGCTCGCCCATCTCCCTGGCGATCTGCAGCACGCCCTTCTGGTCGGCACCTTTGAGCACGGGCACGACGAGCCCGTTCGGCGTGTCGGCCGCGAAGCCGATGTTGTAGTACTGCTTGTAGATCAGGTTCTCGCCGTCGAGCGATGCGTTGAAGTCGGGGAATTTCTTCAGCGCGGCCACCGCCGCCTTGATCAGGAACGCCAGCATCGTGACCTTGATGCCGGCCTTCTCGTTCTCCTTGTTGAGCGTGACGCGCAGCGCCTCGAGCTCCGTCACGTCGGCTTCGTCGAACTGCGTGACGTGCGGGATCATCACCCAATTGCGCGCCAGATTCGCCCCGGAGATCTTCTTGATGCGCGACAGGGGCTTCGCTTCGACCTTGCCGAACTTCGCGAAATCGACCTTCGGCCACGGCAGGAGGTTGAGCTCGCCGCCACCGCTCACGCCGCCGCCTGGAGCAGCGGGGCGCGCCTGCGGCGCGGACAGCGCCCCTTTGACGAACTGCTGCACGTCTTCCTGCAGGATGCGGCCTTTCGGCCCGCTGCCCGTGACGCGTGAAAGATCCACGCCGAGCTCGCGTGCAAACTTGCGCACCGAAGGTGATGCGTGTGCGGCGCGGAATCCCGCGCTGTCGACCGGCGCGGCTGGCGCGGCTGGCGCCTGCGTTCGTGCAGGCGCCTCGGGCGCGGCGCGCGGCGGCGCCGCGATCGGCGGCTCGGCGCGATTCGCGTCGTCCGGCTGCGTGGGTGGCGCTGCGCGGCTCGCGGGCTCGGCGCCCGTTTGCGTGGTCTTCATCGACAGCAGCACGGTGCCCTGACCGACGCGATCGCCGACCGCAACGCGCACGCCTTCCACGACGCCACCGAACGGCGCCGGCACGTCCATCGTCGCCTTGTCCGACTCGAGCGTCACGAGGGGATCCTCGGCCTTGACGATATCGCCGGGCTTGACGAAGACCTCGATGATCGGCACGTCGCTGAAGTCGCCGATGTCGGGCACGCGCACTTCGGTGGTCGCACCGGCAGGCGGCGTGGGATTGCCGCCTTCACCCGGCGTGTCGGCGCGTCCCTTCTCGCCGCGTGGCGCCGGCGTCTCGACGGGCGTTTGCGCAGGCGGCGATGCGCTCGCGGGCGCCGTGCTGCCGTGGGCGGGCGGCGTCGTGGCGCGCGCCGGTGCCGCAGCCGCAGCACCCGCACCGTTCGCCTGATCGACGACGACGAGCAACGTGCCTTCGCCGACCTTGTCGCCGACCTTGACGCGCAGGTCCTTCACCGTGCCCGCGACCGGCGAAGGGACGTCCATCGTCGCCTTGTCGGACTCGAGGGTGACGAGCGAATCGTCGACCGCGACGGCGTCGCCCGGCTTGACCAGCACTTCGATCACCGGGACATCGTTGAAGTCGCCGATATCGGGGACCTTGACTTCGACAGTGCTCATGGGCGCGGGCGCGAGGGTGGATGGAGGCGGGCGATCAAACGGTCCATGGCGCAGGCTTGCCCGCGTCGAGCCCGTACTTGCGCAGTGCATCCGCAGGCGCGCTCGCGGGCACCGCGCCTTCGTCGGCCAGCGCCTTGAGCGCAGCCACGGCGACCCAGTGCCGGTCGACCTCGAAGAAATAGCGCAGCTTCTCGCGCGTGTCCGAGCGGCCGAAGCCGTCGGTGCCGAGCACGACGTAGCGCCTCGGCACGAGCTTGCGAATCTGCTCGGCGTAGGCGCGGATGTAATCGGTTGCGGCGATCACGGGACCCTGCGTGTCCGCGAGCAGCCGCGTGACGTGCGCGACGCGCGGCTTGTCCGTCGGGTGCAGCAGGTTGAAGCGCTCGACTGCGTTGCCCTCGCGCGCGAGCTCGTTGAACGACGGGCAGCTCCATAGGTCGGCGTCGACGCCGAAGTCGTTCTTGAGCAGCTCGGCAGCGGCCATGACCTCGCGGAAGATCGTGCCGGAGCCCAGCAGCTGCACGCGGGGCGCCTTCTTGCCCTTCGCCGGCTGCGCTCCGGCGCGAAAGCGATACATGCCCTTCAGGATGTCCGGCGCGGCACCCTCGGGCATCGCCGGATGCGCGTAGTTCTCGTTCATCACGGCAAGGTAGTAATACACGTCCTCCTGCTCCGCATACATGCGGCGCAGGCCTTCCTGCACGATGACGGCGATCTCGTAGCTCCAGGTGGCGTCGTACGAAATGCAGTTGGGGATCGTCGATGCCAGCACGAGCGAGTGGCCGTCCTCGTGCTGCAGGCCTTCGCCGTTGAGCGTGGTGCGCCCTGCGGTGCCGCCCAGCAGGAAGCCGCGCGAGCGCATGTCGCCCGCGGCCCAGGCGAGGTCGCCGACGCGCTGGAACCCGAACATCGAGTAGAAGATGTAGAACGGGATCATCGGCACGCCGTGCGTCGAATAGCTCGTCGCCGCCGCGATCCAGTCGCACATGCCGCCGGCCTCGTTGATGCCTTCCTGCAGGATCTGCCCCTGCTTGCTCTCCTTGTAGAACATCAGCTGGTCCTTGTCCTCGGGCGTGTAGAGCTGACCAAGCTGGTTCCAGATGCCGAGCTGGCGGAACATGCCTTCCATGCCGAACGTGCGCGATTCGTCGGGCACGATCGGCACGATGCGCTTGCCGATGTTCTTGTCGCGCACGAGCGTCTGCAGCACCTGCACGAACGCCATCGTGGTGGAGATCTCGCGATCCTCCGTGCTCTTGAGGAAGCGCTCGAAGGTGGACAGCGGCGGAATCACGAGCGCTTCGGCCGCCTTGGTCCTGCGCTGCGGCAGGTAGCCGCCGAGCTCCATGCGCCGCGCGCGCATGTACTCGAGCTCGCGTGATCCGTCGGGAAAGCGGAGGTACGGCACGTCCTCGATCTTTTCGTCGGGGACGGGCAGCTCGAAGCGGTCGCGGAAGCGCTTGATGGCGGAGGTGTCCATCTTCTTCTGCTGGTGCGTGATGTTCTGCGCCTCGCCCGCCTCGCCCATGCCGTAGCCCTTGATCGTCTTGGCGAGGATCACGGTGGGCTGACCCTTGTGGTTGGCCGCCGCGTGATACGCCGCGAACACCTTGTGCGGATCGTGGCCGCCGCGGTTCAGGTTCCAGATCTCCTCGTCCGTCCAGTCGGCCACCAGCTCCTTCAGCTCCGGCGTGTTGAAGAAGTACTCGCGCACGTAGGCGCCGTCCTTGGACTTGAACGTCTGGTACTCGCCGTCGACGACCTCCATCATCCGGCGCATGAGGATGCCTTTCTTGTCGCGCGCGAACAGCGCGTCCCAGCGCGAGCCCCAGACCACCTTGATCACGTTCCAGCCGGCACCGCGGAAGTCGCTCTCGAGTTCCTGGATGATCTTGCCGTTGCCACGCACCGGCCCGTCGAGCCGCTGCAGGTTGCAGTTGATCACGAAGATCAGGTTGTCGAGCGCCTCGCGCGACGCCATCCCGATGGCACCCATCGACTCGGGCTCGTCCATCTCGCCGTCACCGCAGAAGCACCACACCTTGCGGCCTTCGGTTTGCGCGAAGCCGCGGTCCTGCAGGTACTTCATGAACCGCGCCTGGTAGATCGCCATCAACGGTCCCAGGCCCATCGAGACCGTGGGGAACTGCCATACCGTCGGCATGAGCCAGGGATGCGGATAGGACGCGATGCCCTTGCCGTCCACTTCCTGGCGGAAGTTGTCGAGCTGCTCGTCCGTGAGCCGGCCGAGCATGTACATGCGCGAGTAGATGCCCGGAGCCGAATGGCCCTGCACGAACACGAGGTCGCCGCCGTGACTGTCGGACGGCGCATGCCAGAAGTGGTTGTAGCCGACGTCGTAGAGCGTCGCCGACGACGCGAAGCTCGCGATGTGCCCGCCCACGTTGGTGTGCTTGTTCGCGCGCACGACCATCGCCATGGCGTTCCAGCGCGTGTACGAGCGGATCCTGTGCTCGATGTTCTGGTCGCCGGGGATGCGCACCTGCTTGTCGACCGGAATCGTATTGATATAGGCCGTGCTGGCCGAGAACGGCATGTGGGCGCCCGAGCGGCGCGCCTTGTCGATCAGCTGCTCGATCAGGAAATGCGCCCGGTCGGGGCCTTCGGCCGCCAGCACGCCCTCCAGCGCGTCCAGCCACTCGCGCGTTTCCTGCGGGTCCAGATCGGGGATCCTGTCCATCACGTGCTCCGGGGAAGGGACTTGCGGGGGAGCGAACGATTGTAGGCGCGCGCTCGAAGCCTGTATTGCTGCGCTGCGACAACGCAATGCGGCGCTCGAACGATATTACCGTATGGCGGAAAACATTTCCATAAACGAGCGCCGCCACAGGACGCTTTTACCAGCGACGACCAGAGCGACCGGAACCAGATAGTGTGTACTTGCTAACTCATGACCGTGCCTCGCCTGCCGTGCTTGCCATCCAGCCGGCGCCGATCGCACTGACGATGGCGACCACCGCGAAGCTCACCCGGTAGCTCCCCGTCAGCGAGGCGATGAGCGCGAACAACGGGGGTCCCGCGACGACCCCGGAGAACGTCACGAAGCCCGTCGCGCCCTGGACGGCCGCGACGGCGCCGCGCGGTGCAAGACGCGCCACTTCCGCCAGCTGCACGCCGTTCCAGCCGATCGCCGTCGCGCCGAAGAGCCCTGCAACGACCAGGGACACGACCACCGGCCATGCCGGCTCCGCCACCGCGAGCGCGAGACCGCACACCGCGGCCATGCCGCCGATCAGCGCCAGCGTGCGCCGCGGCGCCAGCCAGCGGTCGGCCACGATGCCCCACAGGATGCGTCCGGCGACGCCGCCAATGGTCGCGACGCTCAGCGCGAACCCCGCACCGACCAGCGAGAAATCCAGCACCGCGGTGAGATACACGACCAGGTAGCTCGTGAGGCACACCTGCGCGGCCGAATAGGCGAGCGAAATGAGCGCCACCTGGCGCAAGGTGCGATCGCGCAAGTGGACGAGCGGGCTCAGCATCGTGCGCAGCGACAGCGTGCGGCGGCGCTGGCGGTCGGTGTCCAGGGCGGCCTGGATCGGCTGCGCGGCGAACGCGATGGCGATGGCGGCGCCGGCGACGATGAACAGGGTCGCGCGCCAGCCGACTGCGTGCGCGAGCGAGGGCAGCAACGCACCGGCGAGCGCCGCGCCCGCCGGCACGCCGGTTTGCTTGATCGAGAACGTCATCGCCATGCGATCGGGGTGCGTCGTGCGGGCGAGCAGCTGCGAGGACGCGGGCGTGATGGGCCCATAGCCCACGCCGATGACCAGCGCCGCGAACACGAGCACGACCGGGCTCGCGGTGAGCGCCATGAGCGCCACGCCCACGCCGCAGATCAGCACGCACGCCTGCGATACGCGGATGCTGCCGTAACGCTCGATGAAGCTGCCCGATGCCAGGCTCGCCGTCATGGCGCCCGCGTAGACGAGGCCGATGAACACGCCGATCCAGCGAGCCTCGACGCCGAAGTCGGCGGCGATGGCGGGTGCCAGCACGGCGGCGGCAGTGCTGGCCAGCGCGGTATAGAGCTGCAGCGCCAGCGTGGCGCCGAGCGCCACCCAGGCGAGCCGCGCCGGCGTCATCGCAGGCGCGCCGCCGGCACGATCAGGCGGCTTGGTGTCGCGATCAGGTCCACCGCGAGGTCGTGCGCTGCCGTCGGGACCGCGGCGACGATCTGCTCGTCGAACGCGCCGGCGATGCGCGGCACACGCGGCCCGAGCAAGGGCAGCAGGCGATCGTAGTAGCCGCCGCCGTAGCCGAGCCGCGCGCCGCCCGCGTCGAATGCAACGCCGGGGACGAGGGCCAACTCCACTTCGTCGGGCCGCGCCAGCGCAAGCGACGCGCGCGGCTCGGGGATGCCGCGATAGCCGGCCACGATGTCGCGGCCGAGCGCCTCGAGGCGATGCAGCGCGAGCGTGCGTGCGGGTGCGTCGACGCGCGGCACGATCACCTGCTTGCGGTCAGCGAGCGCCGCGCGCGCGACCAGGGCCGCGTCCCATTCGCTGCGAAACGGGAGCGTGAGCAGCACCGAGCGCGCCCGCGCGTATTCCGCCAGTGCCAGGATGCGCGCGGCGATGCGTTGCGAGGCGTCCTGCCGGACGGCGTCGGGGAGGGCGTCGCGCACCTGCATCACGGTGGCGCGCAGCGTGCGCTTGGCCTCGCGCAGCGCAGGACCGGTGGGCGCGGCCGAGGACGCCATGTGATCATGGTAGCGCATCGCGCCGCCTATAATGGCGCGTCATCCCAATCCCTCGCCCATGAATCACGCCCATCAGTTCTATCGTGCCCGCCGCGAAGCGCTGCTGCGCTCGATGCGCGACCATACCGGCGGCGGCATCGCGCTGATCCCCACGGCACCGGAGGTCGCGCGCAACCGCGATTCGCTGTATCCGTATCGGCACGACAGCTATTTCTACTACCTGTCCGGGTTCCCCGAGCCCGAGGCCGTGATCGCGCTCGTTGCCGGCCCGGACGGTGACAGGCACCTGCTGTTCTGCCGCGACAAGAGCCAGGAGCGCGAGATCTGGGACGGCTTTCGCTACGGGCCCGAAGCCGCGCGCGAGGTCTTCGGCTTCGACGAGGCGCATCCGATCGGCGAGCTGCGCGCGCGCCTGCCCGACATCACGGCGGATCGTCCTGCGCTCTTCACGCCTCTGGGGCTGTTTCCCGACTGGGATCGGCAGGTCACCGATCTGCTGAACGAAGTACGCAATCGCGCGCGCATGGGCGTGGCACCACCCGACGAAGTGGTCGACGTGCGCGGCGCGCTCGACGCCATGCGCCTCGTCAAGGACGCCGACGAGCTGCGCCTCATGCGCACTGCCGCGCGCATCTCGTCGGGCGCCCATCGCCGCGCCATGGAGCGCGCGCGGCCCGGCCAGTACGAATACCAGGTCGAGGCCGAGCTTGCGCACGAGTTCCTGCAGCATGGCGCGCAGGCCGTCGCCTATTCGTCGATCGTCGCGTCGGGGCCGAACGCGTGCGTGCTGCATTACCGGGACAACAACCGGCAAATGCAGGACGGCGACCTGCTGCTCATCGACGCCGGGTGCGAATACCAGGGCTATGCGTCGGACATCACGCGCACCTTTCCGGTGAACGGCCGCTTCAGCGCCGAGCAGCGGGCGGTGTACGAGGTCGTGCTGGCCGCGCAACTGGCCTGCCTCGATGCCGTGCGCCCGGGCGTCGAGTTCCACGACTATCACAAGGTGGCCGAGCGCGTGCTCGCTCAAGGGTTCATCGACATCGGCCTCATCGACGGCTCGCTCGACGAGGCGCTCGACAAGGGCACGTTCAAGCAGTTCTACATGCATCGCGCAGGCCATTGGCTCGGCATGGACGTGCACGATGCAGGGCTGTATCAGAGCAAGGGCGCTTCGCAGCGCCTGGTGCCCGGCATGGTGCTCACCGTGGAGCCCGGCGCCTACATCCGGCCGGCGGACAACGTGCCGGAGCGCTTCTGGAACATCGGCGTGCGCATCGAAGACGACGTGCTCGTCAACGCCGACGGCATCGAGAACCTCACGGCGGCAGCGCCCAAGAGCGTGGCCGACGTCGAGGCTGCGTGTCGGCGTTGACCGGACGCGCGCGGCGGCTCATGCGTTCGGCGCGCGCGCCACGTTGACCGTGGACGCGTCGGCGTTGCACGACGTCGTCATCGCCGGCGCCGGGCCGGTCGGCGCAACGCTGGCCCTGGCGCTGTCGCGCGCCGACCTCGACGTCGTCGCGCTCGACGCCCGCGCGCCGGGCGAGATCCCGCGCGGCGACCGTTCGCTGGCGTTGTCGCACGGCGCCCGCCTGATCTTCGAGCGGCTGGGCGTGTGGGCGCCGATGGCAGCGCGCACCGGCGCCGTCACGCCGATCGATGCCGTCGACATCTCGCAGGCGCGCGCGTTCGGCGCGCTGCGCCTGACTGCGCGCGAGCAAGGCGTGCCCGCGCTCGGCTACGTCGTGTCGTATCGCGCGCTGCAAGCCGCGCTCGATGCAGCGCTCGCGTGCACGCGTGTACAGGTGCGCTACGGGGCGCGGGTCGCGGGCATCACGAGCACGCCCGACCATGCGAGCGTCGCGTTGACCGACGGCGCGCAGCCGCTGGCCGCCCGCATGGCCGTCGCGGCCGACGGGGCGGGCGCAACGGTGGAGGGCATCGTGCGCCGGCGCCGGGACTACGGTCAGACGGCGGTCGTGGGCAAGCTGTGGCTCGAGCGGCCGCAGGCCGGCGTCGCCTACGAGCGATTCACCGCCGAGGGTCCGGTCGCGTTGTTGCCCGAGCACGACCACTACGGTGTCGTGTGGACGCGCACGCCGGCGCAAGCGGAGGAGGTGTTGGCGCTGTCCGACACCGCGTTCCTGACTGCGCTTGCGCGCCATTTCGGCGGCCGCGTGCGCGGGTTCGCGCGGGTGGCTGACAGGCGCGCGTTTCCATTGGTGCTCGAATACGCCGATCCACCGGTTGCCGGGCGCGCCGTCGCGATCGGCAATGCCGCGCAGGCGCTGCATCCGATCGCAGGACAGGGATTCAACCTCGGGCTGCGCGACGCCCACGAGCTCGCAGAGCTCGTCGTTGCGACGCCGCGACCCGCGCTGGGCACGCATGCCATGCTCGCGCAATACGCGCGGGCGCGGGCGGCCGACCGGCGTGCCGGCATCGCGTTCACCGACGGCCTCGTCCATCTCTTCGGCGGCTCGGCCCTGCGCTGGCCGCGCGGCGTCGGGCTCGCGATGCTCGATGCGCTGCCACCGCTCAAGCGCGCGTTCACCCACGCGATGCTGTACGGCGTGCGTTGACACCAGTCTTCCGCTTGCGCGCTTGTGGGAGCGGCCTGCCGGCATCGGCCTACAGGCAAATGCGGACCCGCCCGGCATAGCGCAGGGAGGGCCTTCATCACAATGGTCGTTCGGCGGCGCGTGCTTCGCGTCGCCATGATCATGAGATGGAGAACGCCATGAATGCGACCCGATGGATGAAGACGATCACTGTTGCGGCGGCGCTGGCCGTCGCGCCGGCGGCGGCGCTTGCGCAGAACACCGTGACGCCGAGCGGCACGTACAACACGCCGCCTGCGCGTCCCGCGGCCGATCACGGCTACGGCACGGGCACCGTGAGCGGCAACGTGAGTGGTAATCCGGTGGCCGGCGTGCCGGTGACGCAGGACGATCTCGATGCGTGGACGCGCGACTATTCCTCGCGCAACAATGGCCGCATCACCCGTCGGGCGTATCTGGACGAGGTCGGCCGCCGCTGGGATGCGATGGACCGCACGCACCAGGGCTTGACGCCGGCCGAAGTGAGCAATCTCACGGGTCATGTGGATTCGAATGCACAGGCTCCGTTGAGCGGCAGCGGCGTGCAGGCCGGCAACATGGGCCCGGGCAACTCGAAGGGCAAGTAAGCGACCACGCATGCGGCGCGCCGCGGCGCGCCGCAACCGACGGCCGCTGGAGGGCGACCGGCGGCGGTGAAATGCGCCGCGCGCGCTACGGCGTCGCGCGGCGTTGGCACGCGCGTCTTGCGGCCGACGCTGAAAAACGCGGCAAAGGCCGGTATAATCGCGCCCCTCCCCGCTGCACGGTCCCACTCCCGCGATGCACATCGGCCCGCACGTCCTCGCGAATGCGCTTGCAGTTGCGCCGATGGCGGGCGTCACGGACCGGCCGTTCCGCCAGCTGTGCAAGCGGCTCGGCGCAGGCTATGCGGTATCCGAGATGGTCGCGGCCAATCCGCGCCTGTGGGCCACCGACAAGTCGCGCCGGCGCACCGATCACGAAGGGGAGGTCGAGCCGGTCGCGGTGCAGATCGCCGGGGCCGATCCTTCGCTCGTCGCCGATGCCGCGCGCTACAACGTCGACCGCGGCGCGCAGATCATCGACATCAACCTCGGCTGTCCGGCCAAGAAGGTGTGCAACACGCTCGCGGGATCGGCGCTCCTGAGCGACGAGCCGCTGGTGGCCCGCATCGTCAGGGCCGTGGTGGCCGCCGTCGCCGTGCCCGTCACGCTCAAGCTCCGCACGGGACCGCATCCGGGCGCGCGCAATGCCGTGGCGATCGCGCGCATGGCCCAGGATGAAGGCATCGCTGCGCTCGCACTGCACGGACGCACGCGCGCCTGTGCGTTCGTCGGCGCGGTCGAGTATGAAACCATCGCAGCGGTCAAGCAGGCGGTGCGCATCCCGGTGTTCGCGAACGGCGACATCCGCACGCCGGCGCAGGCGCGCGACGTGCTCGCCCGCACGGGCGCCGACGGCCTCATGATCGGCCGGGCCGCGCAGGGGCGTCCATGGATCTTCCGCGAGATCGCGCATCACCTGGCCACGGGCGGCACCCTTCCCTCGCCGACGGTGGAGGAAGCGCGTTCGCTGATCGACGCGCACCTGTGCGACCACTACGGCTTCTACGGCGAGGCGCTCGGCGTGCGCATTGCGCGCAAGCACCTCGGCTGGTATACGGCGGCATTGCCGGGCGGGGCGGCGCTGCGAGCGGTGGTCAACCACACCGATACGGCAGCCGGGCAGCGGGCGGCGATGGCGGCGTTCTTCGACGCGCTCGCACGACGCGGCGAGCGCCTGTGTTATCTCGAACCGACCACGGACGCGGCCGGTGCCGCGCGCGACGCGCACGCGTCGCCGCGCGCACGGCCGACGGACCGGGCAGTGCAACAGGATCGACCGGCCGCAAGGCCGTGGGCAGGGGAGGCCCTCGCGGCGTGAAGCGCAACGTACGATTGAACGGCAGCAACGAGATCGGCCGCAGCGTCGAGCGGTCGCTCGACGAATATTTCCGCAAGCTCGACGGCGAGCCGCCGCACGGTGTGTACGACATGGTGATCGGCCACGTCGAGCGCGCGCTGCTGGCTTCCATGCTCGAGCGTGCGCAAGGCAACCAGACGCAGGCCGCCGACATGCTCGGCATGAACCGCAACACGCTGCGCGCCAAGCTCGCGAAGTATCGCCTGATCTGACGATGGCATCGCGCAAGCAGGCGCTGTTGTCGGTGTCCGACAAGACCGGCCTTGCGGCGCTTGCGCGCGAGCTCGTGCAGCTTGGCTACACCTTGCTGTCCACCGGCGGCACCGCGCGCGCGCTCGGCGACGCGGACATCGCCGTCACCGACGTGTCGGCCTATACGGGCTTCCCCGAGATGCTCGACGGCCGGGTCAAGACCCTGCACCCCAAGGTGCACGCGGGCATCCTCGCGCGCCGCGACGTCGCGGAGCATCGCGCCGCGCTCGAGGCGCATGGCATCCCGCCAATCGATCTCGTCGTGGTCAATCTCTATCCGTTCCGCGCGACGGTGGCCCGACCCGGCTGCACGCTGGAGGACGCGGTCGAGAACATCGACATCGGCGGCCCGTCGATGGTCCGCGCGGCGGCGAAGAACTGGGAGCACGTCGGCGTCGTGGTCGATCCGGCGGACTACGACGGCGTGGTGCAGGAGCTGCGCGACGGCGGACTGTCGCGGCCGACGCGCTTCGGCCTCATGCAAAAGGCGTTCGCGCACACCGCAGCCTATGACGGGGCGATCGCCAACTGGCTGACCGCGCGCTCGCTCGACGGCACCACCGACGCGTTCCCGCGCGCGTTTCGCATGGCGGGCGAGCGCGTGCAGATGCTGCGCTATGGCGAGAACCCGCATCAGGCCGCGGCGTTCTATCGCGACGAGACGCCGCTGCCCGGCAGCATCGCGACGTATCGCCAGCTGCAGGGCAAGGAGCTGTCGTACAACAACATCGCCGACGCCGACGCGGCATGGGAGTGCGTCAAGACGTTCGACGCACCCGCGTGCGTCATCGTCAAGCACGCCAATCCGTGCGGCGTCGCCGTGGCGGCGAATCCGCATGATGCTTATCGTGCCGCGTTCGCCACCGATCCCACCTCCGCGTTCGGGGGCATCATCGCGTTCAACCGCGCCGTCGACGCCGCGACGCTCGAAGCGGTGTCCGCGCAATTCGTCGAAGTGCTCCTCGCGCCTGCGTACGCGGCCGATGCCCTGGGCGTCATCGCGCAGAAAAAGAACGTGCGGGTGCTCGCCATCGAGCTGCCTGGAGGAGCGCCTGCGCACAACGCGTTCGACCTCAAGCGTGTCGGCGGCGGCTTCCTGCTGCAGTCGCCCGACGCGCGCGATGTCACGCGGGCGGACCTGCGGGTCGTCACGCGCAAGGCGCCCACTGCGGAAGAGCTCGACGACCTGCTCTTCGCCTGGCGCGTCGCCAAGTTCGTCAAGTCCAATGCAATCGTGTATGCAAGAGGCGGCCGCACGCTCGGCATCGGCGCCGGCCAGATGAGCCGCGTCGATTCCACCCGCATCGCGGCCACCAAGGCGGCACAGGCAGGTCTTGTGCTCGCCGGCTCGGCCGTCGCGTCGGACGCGTTCTTTCCGTTCCGCGACGGGCTCGACGTCGTCGCGGACAACGGGGCAACTGCCGTCATCCAGCCGGGTGGCAGCGTGCGCGACGACGAAGTGATCGCCGCCGCCGACGAGCGCGGCATCGCCATGGTGTTCACCGGCGTGCGCCATTTTCGTCACTGACCGCCGCCGGCTGCCGCACTTGACCGCACGCTCGTCATTCGCTTGCCCGAACGGCGCCTTGGCCACGCTCCTGCCATGAACGTGCTCGTCATCGGTGGAGGGGGGCGCGAGCACGCACTGGCCTGGAAGCTGGCGCAGTCCCCGCGCGTGGCGCACGTGTACGTCGCCCCCGGCAATGGCGGCACCGCGCGTGCGGGCGAGCTCACCAACGTGCCGGTCACCGACACGGCGGAACTGGTCGATTTCGCGCGCCGCGAAGGCGTAGGCCTGACCGTGGTCGGGCCCGAAGCGCCACTGGCTGGGGGCATCGTCGACGCGTTCCGCTCGGCCGGCCTGCGCGTGTTCGGTCCCACGCGCGCGGCCGCGCAGCTCGAAAGCTCGAAGGATTACGCGAAATCGTTCATGCGGCGGCATCGCATCCCCACGGCTGCATCGGAGACGTTCAGCGATCCGGTGCACGCGCACGCCTACGTCGCGGCGCGCGGCGCGCCGATCGTGATCAAGGCCGACGGACTGGCAGCGGGCAAGGGCGTGGTCGTCGCCACCTCGCTCCCCGAGGCGCACGCAGCGATCGATCACATGCTCGTCGATCGCACGATGGGCGCGGCGGGCGCGCGCGTGGTCGTGGAGGACTTTCTCGCGGGCGAGGAAGCGAGCTTCATCGTCATGGTGGACGGCACGCACGTGCTGCCGCTCGCGTCGAGCCAGGACCACAAGCGGCTGCGCGACGGCGATCAAGGCCCCAATACCGGCGGCATGGGCGCGTATTCGCCCGCACCGGTCGTCACGCCGCAGGTGCATGCCCGGATCATGCGCGAGGTGATCCTGCCGACCGTGCAGGGCATGGCGGCCGACGGCATCCCGTACACCGGCTTTCTCTACGCGGGCGTCATGCTCGATGCCAACGGCGCGCCGCGCGTGCTGGAGTTCAATTGCCGCCTGGGCGATCCGGAGACACAACCGATCCTCGTGCGCTTGCGCTCCGACCTGGTCGACCTGCTGGACCATGGCGTGGCGGGCACGCTCGATCGCGTCGAGGCCGAATGGGACCGGCGTGCAGCGCTCGGTGTCGTCCTCGCCGCGGCCGGCTATCCCGATGCGCCGCGTGCCGGTGCCCCCATCGAAGGCCTCGCGCGCATCACCGCAGACACTCATCCCGACGTGCACGTGTTCCATGCGGGCACCGCGCTGCTCGGTGAGCGCGTCGTCGTGAGCGGAGGCCGCGTGCTGTGCGTCACCGCGCTGGGCGATTCGATCCGGCAGGCACAGCGCGCCGCCTATGCCGCGATCGCGGCCCTCCATTTCGACGGCATGCAGTACCGCACCGACATCGGCCACCGCGCCCTGGCGCGCCGCGCATAGCGATGGACGAGGTCATCGAGGTCGGGCTCGTCCGCAGGCATTTCATCGACCTGCAGGCGCGCATCGTCGAAGGTCTCGGAGCCATCGAGCCGATTTCGTTTCGCCGCGACGAATGGACGCGCGACGAAGGCGGCGGGGGGGTCTCGCGCCTGGTGGAGGAAGGCGACGTGCTGGAGCGCGGCGGCGTGCTGTTCTCGCACGTGCAAGGCAAGGAGCTCCCGCCTTCGGCAACGGCGCAGCGGCCGGAGCTTGCCGGCCGCGCCTGGGAAGCGCTGGGCGTGTCGCTCGTCCTGCACCCGCGCAACCCGCACGCGCCGACCGTCCATCTGAACGTGCGGTTCTTCATCGCGCGGGCGGCGGCAGGCGACCAGGCGGCCACGTGGTGGTTCGGCGGCGGGATGGACCTGACGCCGTATTACGGCTACGAGGACGACGCGCGGCATTTCCATCGCACCTGCCGCGACGCGCTCGCGCCGTTCGGCGTGGAAGTCCACAGGCGTTTCAAGCGGCAATGCGACGAGTATTTCTTCCTGCGTCATCGCGCCGAGCCGCGCGGCATCGGCGGCATCTTCTTCGATGACCTGCGGGAAGGCGGCTTTGCACGGTGCTTCGCGCTGACGCAGGCCGTCGGCGATGCGTTCCTCCCGGCGTACGCGCCGATCCTCGCGCGGCGCAAGGACGTGCCGTACGGCGATGAGGAGCGCGATTTCCAGACCTATCGGCGCGGCCGCTACGTGGAGTTCAACCTCGTCTACGACCGCGGCACGCTGTTCGGCCTGCAGTCCGGCGGCCGCACCGAGGCCATCCTGATGTCCATGCCGCCCGTCGTGACGTGGCGCTACAACTGGCGGCCCGCCCCCGGAACACGCGAAGCCGACCTTACCGAGCGTTTCCTGGTTGCGCGTGACTGGCTGGACTGAGCGCCGCCTGTCCCTCGAGGTGATCGTTGAGCACGCTCCCGTGCGTGGAGAGCAGCACGTCGATGACGGCGAGCTGGTCCGCCGGCGTCACCACGACACTGTTCACTTCACGGCCGACGATGGATCCGCTGAGGTTCGCGGCTTGAACCGGGTATCCATGCGACCGGATGTAGGCGCGCAGGTCGCCGGTGCGACGCTCGCGCACCGCTCGATTCACGACTGCGCTGATGAGCGCGACGCTCGTGATGACCGGCAGCGGTGCGCCCCGGTCGAGATCGGTGAGCAGGCGCGTGGTCGTGGCGTAGTCATGGATCTGCGTGTTGGTGCGCGCGATCCGCTCGTGCGCCCAGATGCAGAAGTCCAGGAATGGATCGTCGCGCGAGACGATGAACACCGCGTTGTTGATCCCCGGACGTGTCAGCGGCGCGCCCCAGCGCGTCTCGAACCACACCTCCTTGGTGAACGCGAAGCCGTCCGGTCCCGGCTCGGGCGCCCAGCGCGCAGCATCGAACACCAGGACGTCGGCGTCCACCCAGATCGCCCGCTCGTACCCGCTTGCGAGGAACTCGCGCGCTGCCAGCAGGCGCGCCAGGTTGGTGCGCGGTAACAGGCGGTGGCCCACCGCGTCCGAATACCAGGCAGGCAAGCGGTCGAACAGCTGATCGTCGATGAACGCATACGCATGGCCGCGCCGCTCGGCCCATCGGCGCACCGTGTCGAGACACGTGGTGATCCAGGGCGCAACGTCGTGCGTGCGATACGATTGGAAGACAATGGTGGACATGAAGACTCGTTGGCGCATGGCGCCCGGCAGCGTTGGACGGCATTGTAGGACAGCGCGATGACGCAACCGGCCGGTCATGCGCATCTGCACGAAACACGCATCGATGGCGATGCCGTGTTCGACGGCACGCTATTACATGTGCGGCGCGATCGCGTGCGCCTGCCCGACGGTGGCGAAGCGATGCGGGAATTCGTCGTCCATCCGGGCGCGGTGCTCGTGGTGCCCGTGCTCGACGACGGACGGCTGGTCGTCGAGCGGCAGTTCCGCTATCCGCTTGGCCGCGTGTTCCTGGAATTTCCGGCCGGCAAGATCGATCCCGGCGAAGCGCCCGAGGCGACCGCGCGGCGCGAGATGATCGAGGAAACCGGTTACGAGGCCGGTGAGCTTGCGCCGCTCGCGGTGCTCCATCCCGTCATCTCGTATTCCACCGAGGCGATCCAGTGCTTCGTCGCGCGGCGCCTGCGCCACGTGGGCGCGCGGCTCGACCATGGCGAATTCCTCGAGCTCGAAACGCCGACGCTCGACGAGCTTCTCGCGGCGCTCGACCGTGGCGAGATCACCGATGCCAAGACGGTCGCGTCGTTGCTCCTCTACGCGCGCTGGCAGCAAGGACCGCGATGAGCGTGGTCGCACGCCGCGTGGTGGTGCGTGGACGGGTGCAGGGCGTGGGCTACCGGTTCGCGATGGTGGGCGCCGCGGAGCACGCCGGCGTGAACGGCTGGGTGCGCAATCGCCGCGACGGCAGCGTGGAGGCGCACGTGCAAGGCGACGGTGCCGCCGTTCTGGCGCTGATCGCGTGGTGCGAAAGCGGGCCGCCGGGCGCGCAGGTGAGCGACGTGGAAGTCGGTGATGCGCCGGTGGACCCGACGCTTGCCGATTTCGCTACGCGCGCGACCGGCTGAGACCGCTCAGCCGGTCGTGCGCGCCACTTCGGCCTGGAGCGCGCGCAACCCGCCGGCAAGGAACGCCACCAGCCGTTCGGAGCCTCGCCGCTGGTCTTCCGGGTTGGGCGCGCAATGCGAGCAGCGCGTCATGAGCTCGCGCTCGAACAGCAGGCGGCAGTGCCGCAACCCGCGTTCGAGCTCCTCGTCCGTCGCTTCGGGCAGCGCGCGGCGCAGCGCGTAGAGGCACTCGCGCTCGATGGCGCCGAAGTGGCGCGAGAACAGCTCGTCGCCGCGCTCGTAGCTCGCCAGTCGCGCGACCAGGCACAGGTAGTCGCGCCACGCCTTGTCGGTGCTGGCATCGAGCACGGCAAACGGCTGCCACATGGCCCACAGCACGTCCTCGACGGTCCACATGCCGTGCTCGCGCAGCGCCGCGAGCGCTTCCTTCTGCAGCTGGATGAGGCGCGGCGCGCGGCGTGCGAGCGCTTCCTCGATGAGCTGCTCCTTGCTGCCGAAATGATAGTTGAGCAGCGCAACGTGCACGTCCGCACGCTGCGCGATGAGCCGGTGGGTCAAGGTCTGGAAGCCCAGGTCGGCGATGAGCGCCTCGATCGCATCGAGCAGGCGCTCACGTGTGTCGTCGCCACGGCGGGGCGTCGGCGTCGGCGTCGGGACGGTTTGCGTGTTGAGGCTCATGGCGGGTCGATCCTCCTGCGGCACGGCGGGTTGCCATCGCGGCGCATCGCGTGATGACGTGCCACTCGATGCGCCGTCTTGCTCGTTCGTGACGGTTGCGATCATCCCCGTTGAACGACGCGACGAAAACCGGCAAAGCGCGCTGCTTGGTGTAGGTGCCCTCTGACGATTGCCCGCCGATTGCGCATGGTCGCACGCGCTACGCGTCGTGTAGGCCGATTCCCGCCCGATAAACGGACGCCGACCGACAGGCCTGGCGACACCGCGCCGACTCCCAAGAAGGCGCCCGCGGCACGACAATCGAGGCGCGTCCCGGAGGTCGCGCATGTCTCACCCGCACGCGCTGTCGCACTTGCCACTCGCCGCGCGTCAATGGCGGCACGCGCGCCCGGTCACCGCCGTGCGCGCATTCGTCGCGGAATGGTCCCGCGTCGACGCCACGCACCTGGCCGCGGCGCTCGCCTTCTATGCCGTGCTGTCACTGACGCCGTTCCTGCTCGTCGTGGTGGCCATTGCCGGCTACATGCTCGGGTCCACGCTGGCGACGCAGTACCTCCTCAACGAGATCTCGGACGTCGCCGGTGCGCAGACTGCGCAGTTCATCGCCGGCCTGATCGGCAACACGCATCCGGCACCCGCGCGCGAGGGCATCAAGGCGCTGATCGGGATTGGCGTGACGCTCGTCGGCGCGACCGCCACGTTCGCCGAATTGCAGCACGGCCTCGACCGCATCTTCGGCGAGCGCGTGCACGGGGCGTTCGGGGTCGTGCGCACGCGCATGCTCGCGTTCGGGCTGGTGATCGGCGTGGCCGTGCTGTCGATCGTCTCGCTCGTGCTTTCGGCGGGCGTGCACGCGATGCTCGCAAGCGTTGCCGACGCGGACCACTGGCGCGCGGTGCTGTCGGCGGCCGCCAACGAGGTGGTGTCGTTCATCGTGCTCGCCGTTGCGTTCGGCGGGATCCTGCGCGTGCTGCCGGAATGCCCGCCGGGGCGCCGCGGGGTGTGCCTGGGCGCGTTCACCGCGGCCATCGCGTTCGTGGTCGGCAAGTTCGCGATCGGCTGGTATCTCGCGCACTTCGCGCTCGCTTCCGCGTATGGCGCGGCGGGCGCGGTAGTCGTCGTGATGCTGTGGATCTACTGGTCGAGCGCGCTGTTCTTCGCCGGGGCGGTGGTGGCGCGGATCACCGACCGCCGCTCGCGCGACCAGGCGGATTCGACCGAGCTCGCGCCGATGGGGATCGCATGACGCGCACGCGGCTCGACCCACGCGGCGGGAGGCGCTGAGCGATGGCCCTCTACGCGGTCCTCGTATGGACGTTGTCCGTGCTCGTCATCATCGGCTGCGTGGTGCTGTTCGCGCTGGTGCGCTTCGTCATCCCGCACAAGCGCCAGCGGCGGCGCATTCAGCGGGCGTCGCCCTCGGACGTCGGTCCACGGCCTGCCGCCTCGCGCGCCGCCCGCAAGTCCTCGACCAGCATGCGATAGGTTTGCTCGCGCAGCTCGTGCGTCGGCGCGCGCAGCGCCGCGGACGGGTGGTACGTGGCGAATACGCGCGCGCCGCTCGGGTGCCCGAGCGCTGCGGAGCGCGCGTCGCGAATGGACATCTTGCGCTCCAGCACCGCCACGAGCGCGGTGGCGCCGAGGGCCACGAGGACGCGGGGACGCACCCGGGCGATCTCCTCGTCGAGCCACGCGTGACAGGCTTCCACCTCGCGCTGCGCGGGTGTCTTGTGGATGCGCCGCTTGCCGCGGGGCTCCCACTTGAAGTGCTTGACCGCGTTGGTCACGTAGACGCGCGCAGGATCGATACGCGCCTCGTCGAGCGCCTTGGCGAGGAGCCGGCCCGCCGGTCCCACGAACGGCTCGCCCGCGAGGTCTTCCTCGTCACCGGGCTGCTCGCCCACGAGCATGATTTTGGCCCGCGCGGGCCCGCGGCCGGCCACGCCCTGGGTCGCATTGCGCCAGAGGTCGCAGCGACGGCAGGCATCGAGGCGCGCCTTGAGCGGCATGTCTTCCTTGCCGAACCCGCCCGCTTCGTGCATCGGCAGGGCGCGAAGCGGCACGCGCAAGCCGGCATCCGGCTGGACCACGCGATCGATCATGCGTGCGGTGCGCTCCCGCGCATTCGCGACGAGCGCGGGGATGAGCGGCGCTTCCGGCATTCGTGCCCAGTAGCGCACCGGCATTTCCCGGCGCATGAGCTTGTCGTTCAGCCGCGCGGGATTGAAGATGCTGGCGTAGTAGGTCCGCCAGAGCGTTTCGACGGCATCGTCGTGCGCGGACGGCGGGACCGGGGGTGGTGGGGCGAACAGCAGCGCGCCGTCGTCGTGATGCGCCGTCAACTGCGGCGTGGCGATGGTCCACCGCAGCGCCGCGAAGCGGCTGACGAAAAAGGGCGCCGCGCGCCGCAGCACGTCGTGCGTCGGCTCGAAGTAGGCGACGTACCGAGGCGGCTCGGTGGCCGTCTCCTGGAACCGCACGAAGGCGTGCATCCTGTGGCACTCCCGCCGGACATCGCTGACATAGCGTCGCAGGCGCGCGACGTCATCATCCGTGACCGCGTCCAGTACGTCGTGTTCCCCGTGCGCCGCGCGCCAGAGCACGCGATACAGGACCGGATAGCGCGCGGGGTCGGCATGGCAGGCCGCCGCCGCGAGCGCCTGGTGCACCGCGCGCGGCACCGCAGCATGCTGCGCAGTGCCACGGTCGGCGGTCGGCGTGGGGAAGAGCGCTTGCTGGTCGCCCGCGAAATCGGCCTCTTCCGGGGTGATGCTCGCCGCGAGCAGTCGGCGCGCGACGGCGCGGAATGCATCGAAGGGATCGGCTGGGACAAGCCCGCCTGCGTCGCGGGAACCGGTCACCACAACTGCGCCTGCTGCGGGACGCGCGTGCGCACGCGTGCCGCGGTCAGGGCTGCGGCGCGCGCGGCGGGCCGGTGGTCGGCCGTGATCACGAAGGCCGCCGCGCGCTTCATGTCGCAGCCGAGCGCGCGAAGGTCGCGGTAACGCACGCGCTGGCGACGCCGCAGCGCGAGCAGGCGCGTGACGTTGCGCGTTCCCACGCCGGGAATGCGCAGCAGCCGCTCGCGCGGCGCACGTTCGACGTCCACCGGAAACTCCGCCTGGTGCATGAGCGCATAGCCGAGCTTGGGGTCCACGGCGAGGTCCAGGTTGCCGCCGGCGGGCAGGATCTCGTCGACGGTGTAGCCGTAATGGCGCAAGAGCCAGTCCGCCTGGTAGAGCCGATGCTCCCGCATGAGCGGAGGCGCTGCGCCGGGCAGCAGCGCGGACGCAGCCTGGATCGGGCTGTACGCCGAGTAGTACACGCGCCGCAGCCGATACGCCCGATACAGCGTGTCGGCGGAATCGAGGATCACCCGGTCGCTCGACGGCTCTGCGCCAACGATCATCTGCGTGCTCTGGCCTGCGGGCGCGAAGCGTGCGGCCCGCGGCGCCTCTTGCGCCTCGTCGCGATGGCGCCGGATGTCGGCCATCGCGACCCGGATCGGCGCGATGTGCTTCTCGGGTGCCAGTGCGGCAAGCGCGGCTTCGCTGGGCAGCTCGACGTTGACCGAAAGGCGGTCGGCGAGACGGCCCGCGCGTTCGATGAGCTTCGGATCTGCGCCCGGTATGGTCTTGAGGTGGACGTAGCCGCGAAAATCATGATCGCCACGCAGCCGCCGCACCACCTCCACCAGCTGCTCCATCGTGTAATCGGGGGAGCCGATCACACCGGAGCTCAGGAACAGGCCCTCGATGTAGTTGCGCCGGTAGAAGTCGAGGGTGAGATCGACGACCTCGTCGATGGCGAAGCGCGCGCGCGGCACGTCGCTCGACCGGCGGTTGACGCAGTACCGGCAATCGTAGAGGCAGAAGTTGGTGAGGAGCACCTTGAGGAGCGAGATGCACCGCCCATCCGGGGCGAAGCTGTGACAGATGCCCATGCCCGTGGTCGAGCCCAGGCCGCCGCGCGCGGTCGACGCGCGTCCCGCCGCGCCGCTCGACGCGCACGACGCGTCGTACTTGGCCGCGTCGGCGAGGATCGAGAGCTTGGTGAGGCGGTCCATTGGGTTGCAGTACCGTACGGATATACGGTAGCGCAGCGGGGCAAGCGGAGCAAGCCCCGAGGGCTGGACAAACCGCGCGGGTCAGGCGGTGCGCCGGCCGGCCTCGACGTCGAACACGTCTTTCCACGCGGCGTAAGACGATGCCGCCACCCACGGACCGGCAAGCAGCAAGCCGATGCCGCTCGTGATGAGGCCGAACAGCGTGAAGCCGAACACCAGTACGCCATAGAGCAGCAGCGGCAGCACGTTGCGCGCGTACGCGTTCATGCTTGCGCGAAACGCCGCGGCGAAGCCCGCGTCGTCCAGCAGCGCCGCAGGCGCGACGAACATGAACGGCAGCGATGCGAGGACGTTGATCGCCACGATCAGCAGCAGGGTGGACACGGGCTCGGATTCGCGCTCGCGCATCGGTGACAAGAGATCGATTCCGGTGACGGCGTCGATGGCGTAGACCTCGATGCCGAAGGTGAGGAGACCCGCAGCGACCACGGTGATTTGCGCGCGCACCGGTGCGCCGAGGACCGCGAGGAGGTGCCGCATGCGCGGCTTGTCGCCCCGGTCCGCAGCCAGGCTCGCGTAGAGCAGGCTGCATTCGAGGAGCGGCACGACCACCTGCTCGATCAGCACGCCAGCGATGGGGATGAGCTCGAGCAGCACCTGTCCGCCGATGGCCACGGCGGCGAGTGCGGCAAAGGTGCCGGGCGCGACGCGCCACAGCCTCATCGCCTCGCCGTACCAGGCCAGCACATGGCCCGTCGGAACTGCGCGGGCGACGCGCTCGTGCGCCGGAGAAGACCCGGGATCGCTCACGCCCGCCCGCGGTTGATCAGGCGGCCTCGCCGAGGTACGCGGCGCGCACCTTCGGATCGTGCAGCATCGTCGCGGCCGGGCCGCTCAGCGTGATCTCGCCCGATTCCATCACGTAGCCGCGGCCGCTCACCTCGAGCGCGAGCTTCGCGTTCTGCTCGATCAGCAGGATCGTGACGCCTTCGCGGCTCACGGCGACGATCGTCTCGAACACCTTCTGCACCATGAGCGGGGCGAGGCCCATCGACGGCTCGTCGAGCAGCAGCAGGCGCGGGCGCGACATCAGCGCGCGGCCCATCGCGAGCATCTGCTGCTCGCCGCCGGACAGCGTGCCCGCGGTCTGGCGGCGCCGCTCCTTCAGGCGCGGGAACAGGCCGAACACCCGCTCGACATCGGCGCGCACGCCGTCGCGGTCGCGCCGCGCATACGCGCCCATGGCCAGGTTCTCCTCGATCGTCAGCGCGCCGAATACGCCCCGGCCCTCGGGCACCATGGCGAGGCCGCGGCGCACGAGCTCGAACGCCGGACGGCCCGTCACGTCGGCGCCGACGTAATGCACGCTGCCCGAGCGCACGGGCAGCAGGCCGCAGATGCCCTTCAACGTGGTCGTCTTGCCAGCGCCGTTGGCGCCGATGAGGCACACGAGCTCGCCATCGCCGACGGTCAGGTCGATGCCCTTCACCGCCTGGATGCCGCCATACGCGACCGCCAGCTTGCGTACCTCGAGCAGCGGCGGGCTCGATGACACCACTTCAGTTCCCCTTCAGGTTGAGCGCGACGTCGCCGCCGAGATACGCCGCGATCACCTTGTCGTTCTTCTGCACCTCGGCGGCCGGGCCTTCGGCGATCTTGCGTCCGTAGTCGAGCACCAGCACGCGGTCGCACACGCTCATGACGAGCTTCATGTCGTGCTCGATCAGCAGGATGGTCGTGCCATCCGCGCGAATGTGGTCGAGCAGCGCGCGCAGCGTCGCCGTCTCGGTGGCGTTCATGCCGGCCGCCGGCTCGTCCAGGGCGAGGAGCTTCGGATCGGTGGCGAGCGCGCGTGCGATCTCGAGACGCCGCTGGTCGCCATACGCCAGGTGCTTCGCGAGGTCGTTGGCGCGCCGGTGCACGCCGACATAGGTCAGGAGCTCGTACGCCCGCTCCTCGATGGCCGCTTCCTCGGCGCGCGTGCGCGCGTCGCGGAACACCGCGCCGAATACGCTCGCATGCGTGCGCACGTGACGGCCGATCATGACGTTCTCCAGCGCCGAAAGGTTCGCGAACAGCCGGATGTTCTGGAACGTGCGCGCGATGCCGAGTGCAGCCACCTCGTTCGGCTTGCGTCCGCCAAGCGGCGCGCCGTCGAACACGAAGCGCCCGCCGTCCGCTTCATAGATGCCCGTCAGCACGTTGAACAGCGACGTCTTGCCCGCGCCGTTGGGCCCGATCAGGCCGTAGATCTCGCCGCGACGAATGGTGAAGCTCACCTCGGAGAGCGCCTGCACGCCGCCGAAGCGCTTGGTGATGCCTTCCCCCGCGAGCAGCACCTCGCCGTGCGCGGCACGCGTGGCAAGCGGCGCCGCGGCCTTCATGGCGCGCGCTTGCCTTCCAGCTCGCGCTTGCGCGTCGCCGACGGCAGGATGCCCGCCGGACGGAACAGCATCATGATCACCAGCGTGAAGCCGAACAGCAGCATGCGGATGACTTCCGGATCGATGAGCGTGCGGCCGAACAGCTGCTGCTGAACCGGGCCGACCGTATAGCGCAGCACCTCCGGCGCGAACGACAGCAGGATCGCGCCGAGGATCACGCCCGGGATGTTGCCCATGCCCCCGAGCACCACCATGGCGAGCACGTTCACCGATTCGACCAGCACGAAGCTCTCGGGGCTGATGAACCCCTGCATCGCCGAGAACATGCCGCCTGCGATGCCGCCGAACGATGCCCCCATGGCGAATGCGAGCAGCTTCATGTTGCGCGTGTTGATGCCCATCGCCCGGGCTGCGATCTCGTCCTCGCGGATCGCCTCCCAGGCACGCCCGATGCGCGAGTCCTGCAGCCGCAGGTTCAGGACGATCACGAGCACGAGCACGACGATGAGGAAATAGTAGTACTTGATGGGACCGCTGAAGCTGAGGCCGCCGAGCGTCTGCGGCTGCGCGAAGCTGAAGCTGCCGATGTGGAACGGGTCGATCAGCGTGATGCCCTGCGGGCCGTTGGTGATGTTCACCGGCTGCGACAGGTTGTTGAGGAAGATGCGGATGATCTCGCCGAAGCCGAGCGTCACGATCGCGAGGTAGTCCCCACGCAGCTTGAGCGTCGGCGTGCCGAGCAGCACGCCGAAGAAGCACGCGAGCAGGGCGCCGAGCGGCAGGATCACCCAGAACGGCAGGTGCAGGTCGAAGTGCGGGCTCGCGAGCAGCGCGTAGACGTACGCTCCGACGGCATAGAACGCGATGTAGCCGAGGTCGAGCAGGCCGGCGAACCCCACGACGATGTTGAGCCCGAGCGCCAGGAAGACGTAGAGGATCGCGAGGTTGGTGATGCGCACCCAGGCGGTGCCGATGTTCGCGAGCACGAACGGCAACAGGGCGAGCGCCACGGCGATCAGCACTACGCCCACGCGGGACGCGGCCGGGTGCTGGCGCAGCGTTGCAATGGACGACATGCTCTTAAGCCCGGTCGCTCACGCGTTCGCCGAGCAATCCCGACGGCCGGAAGATCAGCACGGCGATCAGCACGAAGAAGGCGAACACGTCCTGGTAGTTGCTGCCGAAGAGCGTGAGGTTCGGATCATTGACGCAGCGCTCGGCGATCGCCGTGGAGATGCCCGACAGCTGGCACAGGTTGGTCAGGTCGCCGACGTAACCTGCGCCGAGCGCTTCGATGATGCCGAGCAGCAGGCCGCCCAGCATGGCGCCGCCGATGTTGCCGATGCCGCCCAGCACCGCCGCCGAGAACGCCTTCAGCCCGAGCAGGAAACCCATCTGGTATTGCGCGATGCCGTAGTACGTGCCGACCATGACGCCGGCGACCGCGGCCAGACCCGCGCCGATCACGAACGTGAGCGCGATCACGCGGTCGATGTCGATGCCCATGAGCCCTGCGACCTGCTGATTCTGCGACGTGGCCCGCATCGCGATGCCGAGCTTGGTGCGATACACGAGCGTGAGCAGCCCGGCCATCATGAGGATCGAGATGCCGATGATGGCCATCTGCACGTTCGTGATGGTGGCGCCTTCGGCGAACGGCACGCTGTGCGGGACGACCTGCACGACCTGCGGGAACGCGAGGGGGTTGCGGCTCCAGACGATCATCGCCAGGTGCTGCAGCACGATCGACAGCCCGATCGCCGTGATGAGCGGCGCCAGCCGCGGGGCGCGGCGCAGCGGCCGGTACGCCACCCGCTCGAGCGCGTAGCCGACCGCCATGCAGGCGGGGATCGCGACCAGCACGCCGATCAGCAGGATCAGCAGCGGCGGCAGCCCCGTGTGGGCACCGGTCAGCTGGGTGATGACCGTGAACGCGACCATCGCCCCGATCATGACCACTTCGCCGTGCGCGAAATTGATGAGCTGGATGATCCCGTACACCATGGTGTAGCCCAGCGCGACGATGGCGTAGACGCTGCCGAGCGTCAGGCCGTTGACGAGCTGCTGGACGAAGATGTCCAAGGGGCGGGAGGCGGAGGAGGGAAGCCCAGGGGATACCGCGGGCGCCTCGCAAGCAGGCGCCGCCGGCATTGTGCAAGGCCCGCCCCGGCGCGACAAGTGTGCACCGCGCGGGTGCCGCATGTGCGCAAGACGCCCAAAAGCCAAGCGGCGCCCGCAGGCGCCGCCAGGCGTGCCGCAACGTGCAGCGTTACTTCTTGGGTGCTTCGCCGGCCTTCGGTGCAGCCGGTGCCATCGCACCCGCCGGCGCAGCGGGGGCCATGGCGCCCGCGCTGGACGTCGGTGACGCGCTGGGCGCCATCGTCGAAGCCGTCGTCGGCGCTTGCGCGGGCGGTGCTGCGCCCGCGGTCGTGGCGTCGATCTTCGTCGTCTTGCCGGCCTTGATGATGGCCACCGGATCGACCTTGCCGGCCTTCATCTGGAAGATCGTCATCTCGGCGTCCTTGCGGTCGCCCTTGGCGTCGAACTCGATGTGACCAGTGGCGCCGTCGTAGCTGATCTTCTGCAGCTCCGGCAGGTACTTGGCGGGATCGGCCGAGTCGGCCTTCTGCATGGCCGCGATCAGGATGTTGGCCCCGTCGTAGAAGAACGGCGCGTATTGCTTGACCTCGCCGTACTTCTTGTTGAAGGCATCCTGGAACGACTTGGATGCCATCTGGGTGGGAATGCCCGCCTGCGAGCAGATCATGCCCTCGGCGGCCTTGTCGCCGGCGAGCTTGTTCATCTCGGCCGTGCAGGCGCCGTCGCCGAATGCGAACTGCGCCTTGATGCCGAGCTCGCGGGCCTGCTTCAGCATGGGACCGCCCGTGGCGTCCATGCCGCCATAGAAGATGGCGTCGGGGTTGCGGCCCTTCATCTTGGTCAGGATCGCCTTGAAGTCCGTGGCCTTGTCGTTGGTCTTCTCGCGCGTGACGATCTGGACGCCGGCGGCCTTGAGGGTCTTCTCCACCTCGTTGGCAAGTCCCTCGCCGTAGGCGGTGGCGTCGTCGGCGATGGCGACCTTCTTGAGCTTGAGCTCGTTGGCGATGTAGGTGGCGATGGCCGGGCCCTGCTGGTCGTCACGGCCGACCGTGCGGAAGATGGTCTTGAAGCCCTGCTCGGTGAGCTTCGGATTGGTGGCCGAGCCGGAGATCATGGGCAGGCCCGCCTGGTTGTAGACCGCGGAGGCCGGAATCGACACGCCCGAATTGAGGTGACCGACCACGCCCGCGACCTTCGCGTCGACGAACTTCTGGGCGATGGTCGGCCCCATCTTGGGATCGGCCTGGTCGTCCTCGCTCATCATCTCGAACTTGACGGTCTTGCCGCCGATCTTGATCTTCTTGTCGTTGGCTTCGTCGACGGCGAGATGCACGCCGTTCTCGTCGTCCTTGCCGAGGTGGGCGATGCTTCCGGTGAGCGGCCCGGCATGGCCGATCTTCACGGTGACCGTTTCCTCGGCCGGAGCGGCGGCCGGTGCGGCGGTGGTGGACGTCGTGGAGCTGGTATCGGTCTTCTGACTGCAGCCGTAGGTCGCGACCAGCGCGGCCGCGACGAGCGACAGGCCGAGCGTGCGGGGAATTCGCATGGGTGAAGCCTCCTGGGGTGGGCGGACAGAGGGAAACAGGCAATTATTGGATCGGGGCAAGGTGGTGTCAATGCGAAGGTACCCTCCGGACGCGGCTCGAGTGCGGCGGCGGCGGCCGGTCGCGCGGGGCCGCGTTTCGTCGCGCGAGGGTTGCGCACGCTGCGTCGCATCCCTAAGCTTGCGCGCTTCACAAGAATCCTGAATCCGATCGCCGCGCGCTCCGCATCCAACCCGGGTGCGCGCAACGTCCGGCCGTGCCGGACTGCAGGGCGGCGCGTCGAAGGGGCGTCCTACCGGGCGCGAGGGAGATTGGATGGCACAGCTGTTCACCCGGCGCCGGGTCGTGGCCGCCCTGGTCGTCCTCGCCGTTCTCGGCGGTGGGGCCGCGGCGACCGTGCGCGCGCTCAAGAAGCAGGCAGCGCCTGCCGACAAGCCGGCCGTCACGCTGCAGTTCATGCCCAGCGACCTCACGTATGTCGAGTCGCGCCCGCTGGCGCGCTGGCTCCCCGTGTCCGGCACGCTGCAGCCGATGCGCCAGGCGGTCGTCAAGGCCAAGGTGGCGGGCGACGTGCTCCAGATCACGGTGCGTGAAGGCGACACGGTGCAGGCAGGCCAGGTCCTGGCGCGCATCGACACCACGGACCTGCAATCGCGCCTGGTGGATCGCGTCGGCGCGCTCGAAAGCGCCCGGGCGCAACTCGCCCTCGCCGAGAAGACGCGCGGCATGAACGTGCGCCTGCTCAACGACAAGTTCATCTCGCAGAACGCCTTCGACAGCGCCGAGTCGAGCTTCAGCGTCGCCAAGGGCAATGTGAAGTCGATGGAGGCGCAGGTGCAGCTGGCGCAGAACGCGCTCAAGGACGCGCTTGCCGTCGCGCCGTTGTCGGGCATCGTCGCCAAGCGGCACGTGCAGCCGGGCGAGAAAGTGCCCATGGAGGCGCCGCTGGTCACGGTGGTCGACCTGAAGGACCTCGAGGTGCAGGCGCTGGTCCCGGCGGTGGACGTGCCCGAGCTGCGCATCGGCATGCCGGTCGACTTCGCGGTCGACGGCTTCGGCGAGCGCCGCTTCACCGGGCGCGTGGAGCGGATCAATCCCTCCACCGAGGCCGGCACCCGCGCGATCCTGGTTTACGTCAGCTTGCCGAACAACGACGCGGCGTTGCGCGCCGGCATGTTCGCGACGGGCCGCATCGCGCTTGCCGCGAGCGCGCCGGCGCCCACGCTGCCCGCCACTGCGATCCGCACCGAGGCCGGGCAGAGCTACGTCTGGGCCATCGACAACGGCAAGCTCGTGCGGCGCATCGTGCTGCTCGGGCGCCGCGACGAGACTTCCGGGCGCGTCGAGATCAAGACGGCGCTGGCAGCGACGGTGCCGGTGCTTGCCTCCAAATTCGACAACCTGAAGGACGGCGCGCCCGCATTGGTCAAGGCGCCGACGTCCTCGCAGAACGCCACGGCCGCCAAGCCGGCCGGCGCCGTGTAGCGCGGACTGCGGTTCGCGCCGTCCGCCGACGGCATCGACCGCCTACGGGACGACAACCGCCATGTGGATCACGCGCACCAGCATCAACAACCCCGTCTTCGCGACGATGGTGATGATCGGCATCACCGTGCTCGGCCTGTTCTCGTACGCGCGCCTGCGCGTCGAGCAGATGCCCGACACGAGCCTGCC